>CAWKNH010000007.1:0-203185 GCA_963850855.1 uncultured Alphaproteobacteria bacterium | reverse complement strand
GGCGCACAGTCGAGACAGCAGGCTCTTTTGCTCCGGTTAATCGCGCCGCAAGGCGTCCGCCGCGTGAACCTCGAGCGCGCGGCTTGCAGTATGGCCACATAGTTGGCCCTGGAGCGCAAGCGGAATCGCGGGTAAAAAGGAGCGTCTCGACCATTCACTGTTTCGCCCGCTACGTGTATACACATCCAGCACAAGCAAAGGTTCGCGGGTGATTGGCGACGGATGCAGGTTGTGAGCGACGCGGTCGGAGCCCTCTCTGCGGCTGCCGCCGTCATGATCGCCGTCGCCGCCGCCGCAGCCTGTGCGGCGCTGATCGTTCTCCTCTACCCCTGGCTTGAACGTCACGCGCTCGTTATGCCCAATGCGCGGTCTTCGCATCGCACGCCGACACCTCAAGGGGGCGGGATTGCCGTTATTGCGGCGGTGGTGGTCGCCGTCGGTATCGCGTTCGCTCTTCGCTGGTTTGATGCGGCGCGCGGGTCACCGCTTCTGGCGATCGTCGTCGCGGCGGTACTGATGGCTGGCATTGGCGCAATCGATGACTTCCGTCCGCTCCCGGTCGGCCCGCGCCTGCTGCTTCAGGCGATCCTCGTCGCCGGCGTCATTTATTTCGTGCCGCACGGCTTGCGTATCGTTCCGTTGCTGCCGTCCTGGCTGGAACGAGCGCTGCTGGTGCTGGGCGGCTTGTGGTTCGTCAATCTGGTCAACTTCATGGACGGCCTCGACTGGATGACCGTCGCCGAAGTGATCCCGCTGACTGCGAGCCTTGTCGTCTTCGGATCGGCGCAGGCGCTGCCGCCTTATGGCACGGTGATCGCGCTCGCACTGGGCGGCGCGGTGGCGGGCTTTGCCTATTTCAACCGCCCGGTCGCGCGACTCTTTCTCGGCGACGTCGGCAGTCTGCCGATCGGGCTCCTGCTCGGATGGCTCCTGCTCCTGGTGGCGGCGGGCGGGCATCTCGCCGCGGCAATCGTGATGCCGCTCTACTATCTCGCCGATGCGACCATCACCTTGCTGCGGCGCCTGATCCGCGGCGAGCCGGTCTGGCAAGCGCACCGTTCGCATTTCTATCAAATCGCAACCGACCGCGGTTTCACCGTCATCGGCGTCGCGTCGCGGGTCTTTTCGGTCAATGTCTGCCTCGGCGCGCTGGCAGTCATGACCGTGATCGCACCGGGGAAGGCGAGCGATGTTGCGGCGCTGGCCGGCGGCGGCGCGCTCGTTGCCTGGCTCCTGTCCACGTTCGCGCGCGGCAGGATTTGAGCGGCGCTCCCGTTCGGCGGCCTGCACGTGCGGGCAACGCGGCGGCAGCCCGCGACCTTGGCGGTCGGGACCTGATCGCCGGGGCGGTCACGCCGCCCCGCGGACCGCCGCCGCTTTAGGCGGCGGCGCCCTTGAAATCCGGCACCGCGTCGCGGAGGACGCGGTAAATGGCTTGGCGCTCCTCGCGCGCGAGCCCCTGGTCGAGCATGGCGAGCCACCCGCGCATCGCTTCGAGCGAGGGCTGGGCGGGACGGGCGGCGACGACGCCAAGAAACCCGATCTCCACCATCGGCTCGCCGCGGGCGAAAAGGACTTCCTGCATGCGCTCGCCCGGGCGCGCGCCGGTAAACACGATGTCGACGTCGCGGCCGGGCTCGAGCCCCGCGAGCCTGATCATCCGTTCGGCGAGATCGACGATCTTCACCGGCTGCCCCATGTTGAGCACATAGACCGAAACGTCCGAGCGTCCGGACGAAAGCGCATGGCTCGCCGCGGTCACGACGAGATCGCAAGCCTCGCGGATGGTCATGAAATAACGGACCATGTCCGGGTGAGTGACGGTGACCGGGCCGCCGGCATCGATCTGCGCCTTGAACTTCGGCACCACCGAGCCGTTGGAGGCGAGCACATTGCCGAACCGCACGGCGATGAGCCGCATCGGGCGGCGTCCCTCCTGCGCATGGCGGGCGAGATCGGCATCGAGCGCCTGGCAGTACATCTCGGCGAAGCGCTTGGTCGCGCCGAGCACCGAGACCGGCTCGATCGCCTTGTCGGTCGAGATCATCACCATCGCCGCGGCTCCGGCCGCCGCGGCTGCGTCGGCGACATTGACCGAACCGAAGACGTTGGTCTTGATCCCCTCCTCCCAGTCCTGCTCGAGCAGCGGCACGTGCTTGAGCGCCGCGGCGTGAAAGACGATGTCCGGCTTGAAGTCGCTCATCAGCCGCATCAGCCGGGTGCGATCGCGAACGTCGGCGATCCGGCCGGTGATCGGCGGCGGCGACGGCTTGGTGGCGAGAGTCTCGAGGACGGCGTGCAGCGCCGGCTCGGAATTCTCGATGATCAGCAGCCGCGCCGCGCCGAACTTGATCACGCGGTCGCAAATCTCCGAACCGATCGAGCCGCCGCCG
This sequence comes from uncultured Alphaproteobacteria bacterium, assembly GCA_963850855.1. Lineage (GTDB taxonomy): Bacteria > Pseudomonadota > Alphaproteobacteria > Rhizobiales > Xanthobacteraceae > BOG-931. The sequence continues at coordinate 200,792 of CAWKNH010000007.1, read as the reverse complement.
CCGGTGACCACGATCGATCGGCCTTTGAGGAAGCTTTCGAGCCGCGCGTAATCGATCTTCACGCTCGGCCGCAGCAGCAGGTCCTCGACATTGACCGGCGCCAGGCGCGGCGCCTCGCCGCCGTCTTCGAGCGAGGGCAGCCGAGCGACGGCAAGCCCGAGGCGGCGCGCGTGCATCAGGGCTGCTTCCGGCTTGGCCTCGGGCGCGAAGGCGCCGGCGGTGAAAACCACGCGGGCAATCGGCGTGCCGCGTCGGGCGCAGTCGTTCACCACGCGGTCGAGGGCGTCGAAGCCGCCGAGAACCGGAATGCCGCGGATCGCCTGCCCCTGGTCGGCCGCGGACGGCGACAGGATGCCGACCGGCCAGATCTTCTTGACCGCGCCGCTCTCGATCGCCCGCAACAGGACTTCGGCGTCCGCGGCGCGCCCAAGCACGAGCGTCGGATTGGCCTCCGACGACCGCGCGTCATGCCGGGTGCGGGTATAGCGGTAATAGCGGTAGGCGATCCGCGGCCCGCCGAGAAACATCATCTGCAGGATCCAATAGAGCGCGATGGTGATTTTGCCGAAGAAGAACTGCCCGAGCACGTTCGGCGCCACCAGCACGTAGTCGAGCACCAGCAGCGAGACCGCCAGCACCGTCACCGCGCGAAGGATGTTCATCAGATCGGGAAGCGAGGCGAAGCGCCACTTCGCTTCGTAGAGATGGAACACGAAATAGACGATACCGGCATAGACGATGAAACCGGGCAGGAACGTGAATAGCGCGTCGCGCCGCTCCACCAGGCCGACCGCTTCGAAACGGATATAGAAGCTCGCGACCACGGCCGCCGCGGTCATGAACAGATCGTGCGCAATGATGAGAGCTCTGCGCGGGCTGAAATGAAGTCCGAGCATTCTGCGACCGTGCCGGCGGAATATTCCGCATATTCCAATATCGGGCTTTTGCCGACGACGCCACCCCGCCTATTGCCGCCGGCCCGGCGTGTTGTCATGCTCCCGCATCAACAGCGCGCCGGCGCAGCCCGATGACCTGGTTCGATGCCTTCCTGCGGACGCTCAAGGACAACGAGGTGCGCCTCGTCGCCTATGTGCCGGACAACGTGCTCGCGCCGCTGATCGAGGAGGTCGCCGCCGACAATTATTTCGTCCCGGTCGGAGCGACGCGCGAGGACGAGGCGGTCGGCACCGCGACCGGCGCATATTTGGCCGGCATGCGCAGCGCCGTGATGATGCAAACGAGCGGCTTCGCGCTCATCGCCAACGCGCTCGCCTCGCTCGTCGTGCCCTACCAGATCCCGGCGATCCTGGTGATTTCCGAGCGCGGCACGCTGGGCGAATTCAACATCGGCCAGACGCTGGTCGCCCGCACCATGCGGCCCACGCTCGACGCGCTCGGCATCGTCCATCACACGCTGACGGACGAAACGACGCTGCGCTTCATCCTCGATTCATCGATCAAGCAGGCGTTCACGACGCAGGCGCCGGTCGCCTTCATCCTGTCGCCGCTCCTGACCGGCGGCAATCCGGCCGCGCACGCGCAACTCATGTGAGGCGAGGCCGGGCGGCGTGAGCAAGGAAAAGGCTGCAGTAGCGATCCTCAACCGCACGGCGCTCACTCAACGCCTGGTGCAGCGGCTCAAGCACGAGGAGGCCGTGGTCGCCGGCATCGGCAACGCCAATTTCGACCTGATTGCCGCCGGTCACCGCCCGCAGAATTTCTACATGCTCGGCAGCATGGGTCTGGCGTGCCCGATCGCGCTCGGCGTCGCGCTGGCGCAGCCCGAACGCGGCGTGATCGCGCTCGAGGGCGACGGCTCGATCCTGATGATGCTCGGCTCTTTGGCCACCATCGCCAATGCCAGACCGGCCAATCTTACCATCATCATCTGGGACAACGGCGTCTATCAGATCACCGGCAAGCAGGCGACGGCGACCGGCGGGCTGACCGACATCGTCGCACTGGCGCGGGGCGCCGGCTTCGCCCACAGCGAATGGATCCGCGACGAGGCGCACTTCGATGCCCTCATCGACCGCCGTTTCGAGGCAGGCGGGCCAGTGCTGCTAGCGGCAAAGATCGACGATCAGCCAGGCAAGGGCAGGCAGGCGCGCGATCCGCCGCTCATTCGCCGCCGCTTCATGGAAGGACTGGGCGCGAGCCGCGATTGACGCGGCGCGCGCAACAGGCGGCGCTTCAAGCGTGTCCCGCGCCGCGCTCGCTAGACCCGCTCGATGATGATCGCCGGCGCCATGCCGCCGGCGGCGCACATCGTGACCAGGCCGCGGCGAAGATCGCGGCGCTCGAGTTCGTCGAGCAGCGTCCCGATCAGAATCGAGCCGGTCGCGCCGATCGGATGGCCGAGCGCGATGGCGCCGCCATTGACGTTGACCTTGTCGCGGTCGAGCTTGAGGTCGCGGATGAATTTTTCCGCGACCACGGCGAACGCCTCATTGATCTCGAACAGGTCGATGTCGTCGATGTCGAGGCCGGCTTTTGCCAGCACCTTGCGGGCGGCGGGCACCGGCGCGTTGAGCATCAGCGTTGGTGAATTGCCCATGTTGGCCATGGCGACGACCTTGGCGCGCGGCTTGAGGCCGTGTTTTTTGGCGTAGCTCGGCGATGCCAGCAGGATTGCCGCCGAGCCATCGACGATGCCCGACGAGTTGCCGGCATGGTGGATATGGTTGATCGCGAGATCGGGATACTTCTCGAGAATAAGCTTGCGATAGGTCGTGCCGCTCTCGTCGAGCGGAAAATCGGCAATGGCTGGGAAGGCGGGCTTGAGCGCGGCCAGGCCCTCCAGCGTCGTCTGCGGGCGTGGATATTCTTCCTTATCGAGCGCCAATCTTCCGTCCTCGTGAGAAACCGGCACGACGCTTTTGCTGAAATAGCCATTGGCGATCGCGGTCGCGGCTCGCTGCTGGCTCGAAAGCGCCAGGCGGTCGGTGTCCTCCCGGCTGATGCCCTCCAGGGTCGCGACCGCGTCGGCGCAGACACCCTGGTGCGATTGCGGGTGCTTCGCCCGAAGCCGCAGATTGCCCGAGTCCATCATCAACGGGCCGTCTCCGCGGCGTGCCGTCATCGACATTTTCTCGGTGCCGCCGGCGATCACCAGATCCTCCGCGCCCGCCATGATCGAGGCCGCCGCCATATTGACGCTGGTGATGCCTGAGCCGCAGAAGCGATCGAGCGTCACGCCGCTCGCCCGCACGTCGTAACCGGCATCCAATGCCGACATGCGTCCGATGTCGCCGCTCTGCGGGCCGACCTGGGCGCTGGTGCCCCAAATGATGTCGTCGACATCGGCGGTATCGATGCCGGTGCGCTCTTTGAGCGCGCGTAGGACGGCGGCACCCAGTTGCTGCGGGTGAATGTCCGAGAGGGCGCCCTTGCCGGCCTTGCCGATACCGCGCGGCGTGCGGCATGCATCGATGATCAGTGCTTCGGCCATCGTCAGGTTCCTTGATTCGAGTCCGTGGCTTGGGTTTCCGGTCAGCGCGGCGCCATGCGGATGGCGCCGTCGAGTTGCACATCCTCGCCGTTGAAGTAGCCGTTGGTTATCATGGCGTAGGCGAGCTGCGCATATTCCTCCGGCTGGCCGAGGCGGCGCGGGAACGGCACTTGTGCGGCCAGGGACAGCTTCAAAGCTTCCGGCGCGCGCTGCAACAGCGGAGTATCGAAAATGCCGGGCAGGATGGTGTTGACGCGAATGGCTTCGCTGGCGAGGTCGCGCGCCAGGGTCAACGTCAGGCCGACAATGCCGGCCTTCGACGCCGTATAGGCCGCCTGCCCGATCTGACCATCTTCCGCCGCGACCGACGCCGTGTTGACGATCGCGCCGCGATCGCCGTCGGGCAGCACGTCGAGCGTGAGCATGCCGGCGGCGCTTTTGGTGACGCAGCGAAACGTGCCGATCAGGTTGATCTGGATGATGCGCTCGAAATTGTCGAGCGGGTACTCCCTGATCTCGCGTGTCTGCTTGTCGCGCGACACGGTCTTCACCGAGCCGCCGATCCCGGCGCAATTGACCAGGACACGCTCCTGGCCGATCGCGGCGCGCGACTTTGCAAACGCGGCGTCGACCTCGGGCGTCGAGGTCACGTTGACCTTGCAGAACACGCCGCCGATTTCCGCGGCCAGCGGCTCGCCAAGATCGCCGTTGAGATCGAAGAGCGCGACCTTGACCCCATGCGACGCCAACATCCGGGCAGTGGCCGCGCCAAGCCCGGACGCACCGCCGGTCACGACGGCGGAAATCGACGAATTCAGCTTCACAGTTCCGCTTCCTCCCCTTGGCTTCCGCGTCCGCTAGCGCCCGGAAAAGTGCTGCTCGAGGCCTTGCCAGCCTTCGAAGTAGTCATGCTGAAGCTCCGAGGATTCGACGGCATAGCGCGTCAGCCGCATCGCGAACCGGCTCTCGAACATGAACGCCATGGTGTCTTCGATCTTGTGCGGCTTGAGCGGCGCCTTGGTGGCCCGCTCCCAGGTCTCGGCGTCCGGGCCGTGCGCAGTCATGCAATTGTGCAAGCTGGCGCCGCCGGGCAGGAAGCCTTCCGCCTTGGCGTCGTAGGCGCCATGCAACAAACCCATGAACTCGGTCATGACGTTGCGGTGAAACCACGGCGGCCGGAACGTGTCCTCGGCGACGAGCCAGCGCGGCGGGAAAATCACGAAATCGATATTGGCGGTGCCGGGCAGGTCCGACGGCGCGGTGAGCACGCTGAAGATCGACGGATCGGGATGATCGAAGCTCACCGTTCCGATCGCCATGAAGCGCGCGAGGTCGTATTTGCAGGGTGCGAGGTTGCCGTGCCAGGCGACGACGTTGAGCGGCGAGTGGTCCATCTCCGCCGCCCACAGATTGCCCTGGAACTTTGCCAGCAAGACGCACGGCGCCTGCATGTCCTCGTAGGCCGCGACCGGGGCGAGGAAATCGCGCGGGTTGGCAAGCCCGTTGGCGCCGAGCGGCCCGAGCTCGGGCAGCCGCAGCATGGCGCCGTAATTCTCGCAGATATAGCCGCGCGACGGCCCGTCCGGCAGCTCCACCCGGAAACGCAGGCCGCGCGGCACGATCACGATCTCGCCCGGCGCGGCCTCGATCACGCCGAGCTCGGTGACGAAGCGCGCGCGGCCTTGCTGCGGGACGACCAGCATTTCGCCATCGGCATTGTAGAAGCAGCGGTTGGTCATCGAGCGGTTGGCGGCATAGATGTGGATCGCCATGCCGATTTGCGTCGCCACGTCGCCATTGCCGCCGAAGGTCACCAGACCTTCAACGAAATCGGTGGGCTTCTTCGGGATCGGCAACGGGCTCCAGCGCAATTGCGTCGGCGTCGCGTCGACTTCCTGGAACGGCGCGCTGCGGATCATGCCGTTGTCGGCGCGCGTGTACGGCCGATGCACCACCGAGGGCTGGATCCGGTAGGTCCAGGTGCGCCGATTTTCCCCGCGGGCGGTGGTGAAGGAGGTGCCGGAGATTTGCTCGGCATAAAGGCCGAGCGGCGGGCGTTGCGGCGAATTGCGGCCGACCGGCAACGCCCCGGGGGTCGCCTCGGATTCGAAATAATTGCCGAAGCCGGATTGGTAGCGCAACGGCGTCGCCGCTTGTGGAACCTGGTCTTCGGCCGGACGCGGCTTCGCGGCGATTCTTGTGCGCTGCTTGACTTGGCTCATGAGGTCTCCGAAGGCGGCCGCCAATCGCGGCTTCGGCGATTGGTCGCGATCGTAACTAATATCCGCTTTCTGCCGGCGCCGCGCAAGTGTTTGAAATGGTTCTAAACCGGGTTCCCGGCCAGCGAGTTGCAAAATCACGGCGGCGCCGCATCTGCGCTCGGCATTCGCCGCGAATAGTTCCGGCAGTGGGGGAGTGCAACGCTTCGGGTCGCGCGCGTGCCTTGCAGCTATTTAGCAAAGACCGTTTCAGCGGCGAGGTCCATCGAAGGACCCGCGCGTCTTCACGCCGCCAGCATCTTCTGCACTTCGTTGACCAGTTCGCGCAGGTGGATCGGCTTGGAAAGCACCTTGGCGTGCTTCGGCGCGCTCGAGTCGGAATTGAGCGCGACCGCGGCAAAACCGGTGATGAACATGATCTTGATGTCGGGATCGAGCTCGGCGGCGCGGCGCGCGAGTTCGATGCCGTCCATCTCCGGCATGACGATATCGGTGAGCAACAGCTCGAACGGCTCCTCGCGCAGGCGCTGATAGGCGGCAAGGCCGTTGTCGTAGGACATGACCTCGTAGCCGGCGTTCTGCAGCGCCTTGACCAGGAACCGGCGCATGTCGACGTCGTCTTCCGCAAGCAGGATTTTGGGCATGGGCAACTCGAACCCGGCTTCCGCCGGCCCCCTTCATTCCATAAGCCGGATAGCGGGTAAACATGGAGTGAAGGTTGCCCTTGGCAAGCCGCTTCGCCCTATAGACAATGGCCGTTGGCGCACGCTACGCAGCGACGCCGCAGGTTTCAAAGTCGCAAGGCCCCGCCAGGCGTTCATGTTGGAAATCCAGGACGAATTCGATCCCCCCTTCGAGGCCATCGAGCCGGCGGAATGCCGCGCGCCGCTCCTGTTCAACTCGCCGCATAGCGGCCGCGTCTACCCGCACGAGTTCTTGCTGGCCTCGCGGCTCGATCTCGCCACCCTGCGCCGTTCCGAAGACTCCTTCGTCGACGAGCTGATCGCCGGCGTCGTCGGGCGCGGCTATCCGCTGGTGCGGGCGCACTTCCCGCGCTGCTTCGTCGACGTCAACCGCGAGCCCTACGAGCTCGACCCGCGCATGTTCGACGGCCGGCTCCCGTCCTTTGCCAATACCCGCTCGATGCGGGTCGCCGGCGGCCTCGGCACGGTGGCGCGCGTGGTCGGCGATGCCCAGGAAATCTACGATCAGCGCATTTCCGTCGCCGAGGCGCTGCGGCGGATCGAGGGCCTCTACAAGCCCTATCATCGGACCTTGCGGCGCGTGTTCATGCGCCTGCATCGCGATTTCGGCGGCGCCACGCTGATCGACTGTCATTCCATGCCGTCGGCGACCGGCGCCAAGGACGAGCGGCCGCGCGCCGACCTGGTTCTCGGCGACCGCTATGGGACGAGCTGCGTTCCGGCGATCGCTGAGACGATCGAAACGACCATGCGCGGCTTCGGCTACGTCGTCAGCCGTAACAAGCCCTATGCCGGCGGTTTCATCACCGAGCACTACGGCAACCCGACTGCGGGCCTGCACGCCATCCAGCTCGAGATCAACCGCGCGCTCTACATGGACGAGCGGCGCTATGAACGTACGGTCTCGTTCGCACGGCTGGCGGCGGAATTCGCGGTCCTCGCGGACCAGCTCGCCGCGATCCCGCTCGAAGAGCTGCGGCCCTATCGCGCCGCCGCCGAATGACAGTCGAACAACGCGTGGAGATTGCAGGATGAAAAAGGGCCGCTCGCGGTTGCAAGCGGCCCAAGTCTAGGGAGGAAACGCCCAAGGAGGGCGACGGTAGCGCGCGAATCATCACGGCTACCGCACTGCAACAACATACACCGCGACGCACAAAAAGCAAGTCCTGTTGACCTATTCCACCGTCATTTTCCCCCGAAATCACCTGCAAATTGTGCAGGGCTGGTCTTCCCAGCAGCATGGGATGAGCTCTGTCGTTGGCGAGACCCTCAAGCGAAAAACATCGTCCCACCAATGCGTTAATGCCCAATCCGCGTGCGGTCGCGCGGTTCTGCGTAAAATTAAGGCAATAACTGCCCAATGTATCGACGGCAATTTAGTGCCGAAGCGTGTCCAGCCTGCAACACACAAATTGCCCTGTTCATGAGTGTCCGTTAGTCGAAAATCGAAGCCGAAAAACCGAAGCCGGACCGACGCCAAGAGATGACCGCGATCGACTTTGCAGCTTTCGTTGACGAGCTTGCCCTCGTCTCCGGCGAGACCATCCGGCCGTTTTTCCGCACCGCGCTCGGCGTCGAGAACAAGAGCCATTCCGGCGGCTTCGATCCGGTCACCGCCGCCGATCGCGCGGCCGAAGCCGCCATGCGCGCGCTGATCAACAGGACCTTTCCCGAGCACGGCATCGTCGGCGAGGAATTCGCTGCCGAACGTGCCGACGCGGAATATGTCTGGGTGCTCGATCCGATCGACGGCACCAAGTCATTCATCTGCGGCATGCCGGCATGGGGCACGCTCATCGCGCTCACCCGGCGCGGCGAGCCGATCTACGGGCTGATGCACCAGCCGTTCACCCGCGAGCATTTCGCCGGCGACGGCCGCGCCGCCCGCTATCGCGGGCCGGCCGGCGACCGGGCATTGCGGACGCGCGAATGCGCCGACTTGCCAGACGCGGTGTTGCTGACCACCAGCCCGCTGCTGATGGGCGAGGCCGACCGGGATTGCTTCCGCCGTGTCGAGCACGCCGTGCGGCTCTCGCGCTATGGCGGCGACTGCTACGCCTATTGCATGCTCGCCGCCGGGCATGTCGACCTGGTGATCGAAACGCAGCTCAAGCCGCATGACGTGCTGCCTTTGATTCCGATCATCGAAGGCGCCGGCGGCGTCATCACCACCTGGGAAAATGGCCGGCCGCATGGCGGCGGACGGATCATCGCCGCCGGCGACCGCCGCGTGCACGCGCGGGCGATGGAATTGCTCAACGGCTGAGGTTTCGTCCTCGGCTCATCCCCGCGAAAGCGGGAACGAGCGGGAGGCCGTCAGTACAGCGGCGTGCCGGGGACGAACGCGTCGAACGCCGCCCAGAACTGCGAGCGGATGTGATCGCGCTCCATGAGGATCTCGTGCTGGGCGCCGACCACGACCAGATGCGAGCCGGCGCGCAGCAAGGTCGCGAAATCCTCAATCGCGCTATTCGATACGATGGCGTCGCGCCCGGCTCCGACGATGAGGATCGGCTGGCGGATGCGCGCCGGATAGCTCGGCTCGCCGATCGCGCGCATGGCGCGGAAGGCAGCGTCGCACCACGTGATCGTCGGGCTGCCGAGCGCGAGCATCGGCTCGGCCTGGAGATCGGCGGCGTTGCGCGCATAGCGCACGGGGTCCGTGGTCAGGATATTGCCGGCGAACGGGCGCAGATCCATCACGCCGGTATTGCGCCCGGGAACATAAGAGGTGCCGAAGCCGGCAAGCCGCATGATCCGCATCAACATACCGGCGGTCGCCATCGAGTTTACGCCGGCAATCGCCAGCATCGGCGCCACCAGCACGATGCGATCGAACCAACGGTGGCCCCGGTAGGCGGCGCGGATCAGCACGGTCGAGCCCATGGAATGGCCGACGGCAAAGATCGGCGGCGGGCAATCCGGCAACACCACTTCGCGCATGAAGGTTTCGAGATCGACATCGTAGTCGGAGAAGTTGCGCACGTAGCCCTTCAGGCGGTTGCCCAGGGCGCGATCCGACAGCCCTTGGCCGCGCCAGTCGAGGATGGCGACGGCAAAGCCGCGCGCGCGCAGATCGCGCACGGTCTCGAAGTATTTTTCGATCCATTCGGTGCGGCCGGGCAATATGCATACCGTGCCGCGGCGGCCCGCCGGCGGCTCCCAGCGCGCAAAGCGAAGCGACACGCCGTCCGGCGTCTTGAGCGTGCCCGTGACCACGTTGTCCGGGACGGGATTCGCGGGGATGGAAACGAGTTTCATCGGGAGGTCGGCCAGGGGCAAGTTATGGCTTATAGCACGCGCGCGGCGGTTCGATGGCGAGCGCCGTCATGGCAGGAAACGGGTGGAGACCGCGGCTGCCCGCGGCCAAATTCCATTCATCGATAACAGGAAAGACCGTCATGAGCTTCCGCATTACCGGCCTTCCCGCAAAGCGCTTCGCCCACCTCTTCGCACTCTCCGACGCCGAGCTTACGGTTCAGGGCGCGGTGCGGCGGATCGCCGACGCGCGCGCACCCGGCTACCCGTGCCGGGTCAGCCTGACCGATTCCGCGCCCGGCGACGAATTGCTGCTCGTCAACTACGAGCACCATGCGGTCGACTCGCCCTATCGCATGCGCTTCGCGATCTTCGTGCGCAAGGGCGAGGAGACCTACGACGAGATCGATCAGGTGCCGGAGCAGCTTCGGCTGCGCACGCTTGCCGTGCGCGCATTTGATCACGCCGCCATGATGCTCGCCTTCGAGCTCGTCGATGGACGCGACCTCGAGGGGGCGATCGAGCGGCTATTGGCGCTGCCTCAGGCCGCCTACCTCCACATTCATTTTGCCGCGCCCGGGTGCTATGCCGCGCGCGTCGAGCGGGCCTGATTGCCGCCGCGATAATCGCGATGGGACCGGGGTTTTCCGGCCCCTTGCAGCGATTGCGGCCGCTCCCCATGTGTTGTCTACGCAGGCCGTAGACGGCTGCGCATCATCCGGGCCTGGCCCACAAAGGCAGGCCCCCCGCATGTCGCTTCACAAGGAGGATATGCCATGCGAACTTTCGATCTAGCACCCCTCTATCGTTCGACCGTCGGCTTTGACCGGTTGTTCTCGTTGCTCGACCAGGGCCTCGAGGGCGCCGTGCCCGGCTACCCGCCCTACAATATCGAACGGACCGGCGATAACGATTATCGCGTGACGGTCGCAGTAGCAGGCTTCGCCGAGCCCGAGCTTTCGATCGTGGCGAAGGAGAACACCCTCACAATCCGCGGCGAGAAGAACGCCAAGGAGGAGGAGAAGCGCGGCGACGTGCTCTATCAGGGCATCGCGGCGCGCGCGTTCGAGCGCGTGTTCCAGCTCGCCGATTTCGTCCAGGTCAAGGGCGCCAAGCTTGAGAACGGCCTCCTGCATGTCGACTTGGTGCGCGAGATCCCCGAGGCCAAAAAGCCCCGGACGATCCCCATCGGCAACGGCAAGGCCGTCGAGCAAAAACAGGCTGCGTAATCGGCCACGCTGAAACTTGCAGCGAGCGCCCCGGTTTTCCGGGGCGCTTTTCGTTTGTGGATTTAGTCGTTGAGCGGTGCGGGAGCAGCCGGCTTATTCGGCGCGACCGGTGCGGCGGCGGCGCCGGGCTGCGGGTCGGGTTTGGCGGCCGGCGTGGTGGCGGGCGCTGCGTCAATGGCGGCTTTGTGGGAGACAAGCTCCGCCGGGCGCGGCCGCGGCAGCGGCGGGAATGCCGCCGGGTGAACGACGGCGAGCGCCGCCGGCGGCAAGACCGCGGGCTCGCTCGGTTCGCCCGGCGCCATCTCGGGACCCTCGAAGCCCGCCGATCCGTAGGGCGGCATCACGCCATAGGGCGGCGGCATCATTCCGATCGGACCAATGGGACTGGGGCCGGCCACGATGCGATTGACGGCGCGGATCGCGCCGCTATGCGCATCGACCACGACGCGCATCAGGATGCCGCGGAAATCGGTGGCACGCAGGACGTAAGTCGAGCCTTCGCGCAGCGGCGGCGCCAGTGGATCGAATCCCGCCGAGCGCACGATCCGGGTGATCTCGTGGGGCGTCATGAATCCGGAGGCGGGGAGCGGCGCTTGTGGCGGCGCGGGCGCCGCCGGCGCTGCCGTTTCCGCAAAACCCGGAGTGGTGGCCAAAAGCAACAAGGACAGAGAGAACGCTACAGCCCCTACTCTCACCCTCACGGGAATCCCCCTTCCCTGCGCAGTGTGCCGCACACGGCCATGGCCCATGAGATTAATCCAAATTGGGGCGGCGCTTGGGCGCAAGTCGGCGCCAGTCAAAACTTTTCGCATAGGTCGATGAAACGGTCGATCTCATGCTCCTGCGTAGAATGCGACGTGACCAGTCGCGCCAGGACCCGATCGGCGCCGAGTTCGAGGCTCCCGCTTGGGCGCAGATAATAGCGGGCGCCGGCGGCCTTGAGCCGCGCATCGAGCGCCCGCGGCAACGCCACGAAGACGAGATTGGCTTCGACCGGCCATACCGGCGTCAGGCCGAGCGCGGAAAGCTTGTTCGCGAGCCTGTCCGCCATGGCATTGGCGTGAGCCGCGAGCGTAGTCCAACGGTCTTGCGCCAGCGCGGCGGCGAATTGCGCGGCGATGAAGCGATGCTTCGACAGGAGATGGCCGGCCCGTTTGCGCCGTTCGCCCATGAACGCCGCCCGGGCAGGATCAAAGAACACCACGGCTTCCGCCGCCATCGCGCCGACCTTGGTGATGCCGAGCGACAAGACGTCGACGCCCGCGCGCCAGGTCATCTGCGCCGGCGTGACCTTGAGCCGGGCGAGCGCATTGGCAAAGCGCGCGCCGTCCATGTGCACGGCGAGCGAATTTGCGTGCGCGACTTCGCACAGCGCCGCGATTTCCGCGAGCCGATAGACCGTGCCCGCCTCACTCGCCTGGGTGATCGAAAGCGCTGACGCGATCATCTGGTGCGGAGCGTGTCCGCCATAGCCCTCGAGCGCGGCCGCAAGCGCGTCCGGTGCGACCTTGTCGCCATCCCCGGAAAGGCTCACGAGCTTGAGACCGGCGCCAAAGAACTCCGGCGCGCCGCACTCGTCGGTCACAATGTGAGCATCGGCGTGACACAGCACGACGCCCCAAGGCGGCGTGACCTGCGCCAGCGCCAGCGCGTTCGCCGCGGTGCCGCTCGCCACCAGGAACGTCGCCACATCGCGCTCGAAGATCTCCGACAGACGCCGCTCCACGGAGCGTGTCCACTGGTCGTCGCCGTAGCCCGGCGCAAAGCCTTCATTTGCTTGTACGATCGCCTGGAGAATGTCGGGCGCGACCGGTGCAGTGTTGTCGCTTGCAAAATTCATCGGCTTAAACCGCTTTTCGGGATCGATTTCGGGGCCTGGAGTCTACCCGAGATCGATGTTGTGAGAGCCAGGCCGGCGACATCCGGCACGGCGGCGGCGCGCAGGCAATCCAACCATTGCGCTCGTGCGCCGGCCGTGGTCCACTCGCCAGCGCAGGACATCGCGGAAAACTGAATAGGGAAAAGGCGAGGCCGCACTTTTTCCATGCGCCGCGGGGGCGGCGCCCTTGTGTTGGGGTCGGGAATTTGCCATGTTCCGCATAGGACAGCATTGCTGTCCCAATTGGTGGCCGAGAGCGCGGTCGGGGATTGGTGGGACGCGCGAGGGCCAGCCGCCGCTGGCGAGGGCGCGTCTGAGGCGGCGAAAAAGCAACCAAGCCGCTAGCGGCACGAAGGTTGCCTCCAATATCAGTGGCTCGCCCTAGGGCGCGGCCCTCTTCCTCCCCTCCCGCAGGCGGGGGAGACTGGAGGGGCGTGCGGATCGCGCGCCGGGGACCCGATGGGAAACCCAGGCGTCAGTGCGGGGACGACAATGAGCGTCTCGGGTTTCGGCCTCTTTGATCCGGCGCAGGAAAAGGATTCCTGCGGCGTCGGTTTCATTGCCGACATCAAGGGGCGCAAATCGCACAAGCTCGTCGAAGACGCCCTGACGATCCTGCTCAATCTCGAGCACCGCGGTGCGGTCGGCGCCGATCCGCGGGCCGGCGATGGCGCCGGCATTTTGCTGCAGACGCCGCACAAGTTCTTCGCCAAGAAAGCGGCCGAGCTTGGCTTCACGCTGCCGGCGCCGGGCCACTACGCCGTCGGCGTGCTGTTCATGCCGCACGATCCGGCCTGGCGAGCGGAGATCATGGACGTCTACGCGGCGCTCACCGCGCGGGACGGAATGAAAATTCTCGGCTGGCGCGACGTGCCGACCGACAATTCGACGCTCGGCGAAACGGTGAAGCCGACCGAGCCGGTGCACAAGCAGGTGTTCATCGCGCGCAGCCCGCAGGTCGCCTCGGAGGATGAATTCGAGCGCCGCCTCTACATCCTGCGCAAGACGATTTCCGGCGTCCTCTACGGCAAGCGCGAACGGCGCAGCTCGAACTACTATCCGGTGTCGATCTCGTGCCGCACGGTGATCTACAAGGGCATGTTCCTCGCCGACCAGCTCTCGACCTACTATCCCGACCTGCACGACCCGGACTTCGAGAGCGCGCTCGCGCTCATTCACCAGCGTTTCTCCACCAACACGTTCCCGACCTGGTCGCTGGCGCATCCCTACCGCATGATCGCGCATAACGGCGAGATCAACACGCTGCGCGGCAACAACAACTGGATGGCGGCGCGGCAGGCTTCGGTGTCTTCGCCGAAGTTCGGCGCCGACATCCAAAAGCTGTGGCCGATCTCCTACGAGGGCCAGTCCGACACCGCCTGCTTCGACAACGCGCTCGAATTTCTGACCATGGGCGGTTATTCGCTCGCGCACGCGATGATGATGATGATCCCCGAAGCCTGGGCGGGCAATCCGCTCATGGACGAGGAGCGCCGCGCTTTCTACGAATACAACGCCGCGCTGATGGAGCCGTGGGACGGCCCGGCGGCGATCGCCTTCACCAACGGCCGGCAGATCGGCGCCACGCTCGACCGCAATGGCCTGCGGCCGGCGCGCTATGTCGTCACCAGCGACCACCGCATCATCATGGCGTCGGAAGTGGGTGTGCTGCCGATCCCGGAAAAGGACATCGTCACCAAATGGCGGCTGCAGCCGGGCAAGATGCTGCTGGTCGATCTCGAGGAAGGCCGCCTCATTCCCGACGAGGAGCTCAAGGCGACGCTGGCGAAAAGCCATCCCTACGGCAAGTGGCTGGAGCGCACGCAGATCGTGCTCGAGGATCTGCCGGCCTCCTCGGAAGCGGCGCCGATCTCCAACCTGTTGCTGCTCGATCGCCAGCAGGCCTTCGGCTACACCCAGGAGGACCTCAAGATCCTGATGACGCCGATGGCGACGACCGGGGAAGAGGCGATCGGCTCCATGGGCAACGACACGCCGATCTCGGCGTTGTCCGACAAGCCGAAGCTGCTGTTCACCTACTTCAAGCAGAACTTCGCGCAGGTGACCAACCCGCCGATCGATCCGATCCGCGAGGAGCTGGTGATGAGCCTCGTCTCGATCATCGGGCCGCGGCCGAACCTGTTCGATCTCGAGGGCATGTCGAACACCAAGCGCCTGGAAGTGCATCAGCCGATCCTCACCAACGCCAATCTGGAGAAGATCCGCGCCATCTCCGAAGTCGCCGAATCGCACTTCAAGTCGCTGACGCTGGACGCGACCTGGCCGGCCGAGGCCGGCGCCGCTGGCATGGAAGAGGCGATTGCCGGGCTCTGCAGAGAGGCCGATGCCGCGGTGCGCGAAGGAATCAACATCATCATCCTCTCCGACCGTCGCGCCGGCGCCGACCGCATTCCGATCCCCTCGCTCCTCGCCTGTGCGGCCGTGCATCATCACCTGATCCGTGAAGGGCTGCGCACCTCGGTCGGGCTGGTCGTCGAATCCGGCGAGCCGCGCGAGGTGCATCATTTCGCCTGCCTCGCCGGCTACGGCGCCGAGGCGATCAATCCCTACCTCGCCTTCGAGACGCTGGCGGCAATGCGCGGCGAGCTGCCGCAGAAGCTCGACGAGAAAGAGGTGCTCAAGCGCTACATCAAGTCGATCGACAAGGGACTGCTCAAGGTGATGTCGAAGATGGGCATCTCCACCTACCAGTCCTATTGCGGCGCGCAGATCTTCGATGCGGTCGGGCTCAAGTCCGAATTCGTCGCCAAATATTTTACCGGCACGGCGACGCGCATCGAGGGCGTCGGCGTCGCCGAGATCGCCGAAGAGGCAGTGCGCCGGCATCGCGACGCTTTCTCGGACGCGCCGATCTACCGCTCGATGCTCGACGTCGGCGGCGACTACGCCGTGCGCGTGCGCGGCGAGGATCACGTCTGGAACGCGGCGACGGTCGCCGCCTTGCAGCACGCGGTGCGCGGCAATTCGTACGAGAAGTACCGGCAATACGCGGAGATCATCAACGAGCAGTCGGAACACCTCTACACCATCCGCGGCCTGTTCCGGCTCAAATTCGCGCATGAGGACGGCCGCCCGGCGGTGGCGACCGAGGAAGTCGAGCCGGCGAAGAACATCGTGCGGCGCTTCTCCACCGGCGCCATGTCGTTCGGCTCGATCTCGCGAGAGGCGCACACCACGCTCGCCATCGCCATGAACCGGATCGGCGGCAAGTCGAACACCGGCGAGGGCGGCGAGGAGGCCGATCGCTTCAAGCCGCTGCCGAACGGCGATTCGATGCGCTCGGCGATCAAGCAGGTCGCATCAGGCCGCTTCGGCGTCACCGCCGAATATCTCGTCAATTCGGACATGATGCAGATCAAGATCGCCCAAGGCGCCAAGCCCGGCGAAGGCGGGCAATTGCCCGGATACAAGGTCGACAAGACCATCGCCAAAGTGCGCCACTCGACCCCCGGCGTCGGCCTGATTTCGCCGCCGCCGCACCACGACATCTATTCGATCGAAGACCTGGCGCAGCTCATCTTCGACCTGAAGAACGTCAACCCGGACGGCGACGTCTCGGTCAAGCTCGTCTCCGAGGTCGGCGTCGGCACCGTCGCCGCCGGCGTATCGAAGGCGCGCTCCGATCACGTCACCATCGCCGGCTTCGAGGGCGGCACCGGCGCTTCGCCGCTCACCTCGATCAAGCATGCCGGCTCGCCCTGGGAGATCGGGCTTGCCGAAACCCACCAGACGCTGGTCGCCAACCGGCTGCGCGGGCGCATCGCCGTGCAGGTCGACGGCGGCCTGCGCACCGGCCGTGACGTGGCCGTCGGCGCGCTGCTTGGCGCCGACGAGTTCGGCTTCGCCACCGCGCCATTGATCGCCGCCGGCTGCATCATGATGCGCAAGTGCCATCTCAACACTTGCCCGGTCGGGGTCGCCACGCAGGATCCGGTGCTGCGCAAGCGCTTCCGCGGCCAGCCCGAGCACATCATCAACTATTTCTTCTTTGTCGCCGAGGAAGTGCGCGAGCTGATGGCGGCGATGGGCTACCGGACCTTCGACGAGATGATCGGGCAGATGCAGATGCTCGACGCGGACACGCTGGTCGACCATTGGAAGGCGCGCGGCCTCGATTTCTCCAGGCTGTTCACCAAGCCGGACGTGCCGGCCTCGGTCGCGCTCTACAATTGCGAGCGGCAGGATCACAAGATCCACGACATCATCGATCGCAAGCTCATCGCCCAGTCGCAGGGAGCGCTCGAGCGCGGCGAGCCGGTGCGGATCAGCCTGCCGATCCGCAACACCGACCGCACCACCGGCGCCATGCTTTCCGGCGAGATCGCCAAGCGTTACGGCCATGAGGGATTGCCGCCCGACACCATCGTGGCGAAATTCGCCGGCACCGCCGGACAGAGCTTCGGCGCGTTCCTCGCCCGCGGCGTCACCTTCGAGCTCGACGGCGACGCCAACGACTATGTCGGCAAGGGGCTTTCCGGCGGCCGGCTCGTGGTGCGCCCGCCGGCTGCTTCCGGCATCGTGCCGGAGCAGTCGATCATCATCGGCAACACCGTGCTCTACGGCGCGATCGAAGGCGAATGCTACTTCCGCGGCGTCGCCGGCGAACGCTTCGCCGTGCGCAATTCGGGCGCCATCGCCGTGATCGAGGGGGCCGGCGATCATTGCTGCGAATATATGACCGGCGGCGTGGTGGTCGTGCTCGGCCGCACCGGGCGCAATTTCGCCGCCGGCATGTCGGGCGGCATTGCCTATGTGCTCGACGAGGACGGCACCTTCGCCTCGCGCTGCAATCTCGCCATGGTCGAGCTCGAACCGATGCCGAGCGAGGAAGACATCAATGCCCGCATCTTCCATCACGTGCGCGATCTCGAAGCGCACGGCTTGGTCGACGTCATGGCGGATATGAGCCGCTTCGATGCGCACCGGCTGCATCATCTGATCGCCAGGCACGCGCGCTTTACCGGCTCGCGCCTCGCCGCCGAGATTCTCGACGATTGGAAGAGCTGGTATCCGAAATTCCGCAAGGTGATGCCGGTCGAGTATCGTCGCGCTCTCAACGAACTAAAGGCCGCGGCCATCGCGGCGGAGTGAGCATGATCCCGAAGAGTGACTGCCGGTTTTCGGAAAAGATCATGCTCGAGCGAGTCTAGAGCGCGAAAGTGGGCAAGATCACCGGCTTTCTCGAATACGAGCGCGAAGACCGCGACTACGAGCCGGTCGAGGAGCGCATCCGCCATTGGCGCGAGTTCATCCTGCCGCTGCCGGAAGCGGACTACCGCACCCAGGCGGCGCGCTGCATGAATTGCGGCGTGCCCTATTGCCAGGGCACCGGATCGCTCATGCCCGGCACGCCGGGCTGCCCGGTCAACAACCAGATTCCCGATTGGAACGACCTCGTCTACGCCGGCAACTGGGACGAAGCGGCGCGCAACCTGCATTCGACCAACAATTTCCCCGAGGTCACCGGCCGCGTCTGCCCGGCGCCGTGCGAAGCCTCATGCACGCTCAACATCGACGAGAACCCGGTCACCATCAAATCGATCGAATGCGCGATCGCCGACCGCGCCATCGCGCAGGGGCTCAAGCCGGAGCCGCCGGCGGAGCGGAGCGGAAAGAAGGTCGCGATCGTCGGCTCGGGACCGGCCGGCCTTGCCTGCGCGCAGCAACTCGCACGCGCCGGGCATGAGACCCACGTCTTCGAAAAATTTGCCAAGGCCGGCGGGCTGCTTCGCTACGGCATTCCCGACTTCAAGATGGAAAAGCATCACGTCGACCGCCGCGTCACGCAGATGCAGGCCGAGGGCGTGGTGTTCCACTACGGCGCGCATGTCGGCGTCAACCTCGCCGCCGACAAGCTCGTTGCCGACTACGATGCGGTCGTCCTGACCGGCGGCGCCGAGAAGCCGCGCGACCTGCCCGTTCCCGGCCGCGAGCTCGATGGCATCCACTTCGCCATGGATTTCTTGCCGCAGCAGAACCGGCGCGTCAGCGGCGAGCCGGCAGCGGCGGGCGAGCCGATCCTCGCCGGCGGCAAGCATGTCGTCGTCATCGGCGGCGGCGACACCGGCTCCGACTGCATCGGCACCTCGATCCGGCAAGGAGCGCTGTCGGTGACCAATTTCGAGATCCTGTCGCAGCCGCCGCTGCGCGAAAACAAGATGCTCACCTGGCCGAACTGGCCGCTCAAGCTGCGCACCTCCTCGAGCCATGAGGAAGGCGCCAAACGCGATTTCGCGGTGATGACCACGCGGTTTTCCGGCGCGGGCGGCGCGGTGAAGACGCTGCACTGCGTGCACATCGACGAGAAGATGAAACCGGTTCCCGGCAGCGAGTTCGAGCTTCCCGCCGAGCTGGTGCTGCTGGCGATGGGCTTCGTGCATCCGGCGCACGAGGGCATGATCAAGGATCTCGGGCTCGCGCTCGACCAGCGCGGCAATGTGAGCGCGTCGACCGACGACTACCGCACCTCGGTCGACAAGGTCTTTGCCGCCGGCGACATGCGCCGCGGCCAGTCGCTGGTGGTGTGGGCGATCCGCGAGGGCCGCCAGGCGGCGTACGAGGTCGACAAATTTTTAATGGGGTCGACGCTGCTGCCGCGGTGACGCCGGCGCATCCGCTTTGCCCTGAATTTGCTGTCCCTGCGTCCATTAGCAACAACGGCTCGGCCCTCGCAGCGGTCGATTTCGGCTATCATGCCGGGGACACCGCAGGGAGGGTCAAATGGTTGTCGCTGCCAAATGGATCGCCGCTACCGTCGCCGCCACCGCCTTCGTCTGCCTGGCGCACGCGCAGGATTCGAGCAACCGGAAGGAAATGAAACGGGTTGATCTGACCGGGACGAAAATGGAGGTCATCCTCTCCGTCTCCGAATACAAGCCGGGTGAAAGCATCGCGCGACATATCCATCACGGCGAGGAAGCATTCTACGTGCTCGAAGGAGCCACCGTGGAAACGCCCGACGGCAAGCAGATCCAGCTTGCGACCGGAGCTGGCTCCATAAACCTCCGTGATGTCCCGCATGCCGGATTCAAGGTCGTGGGCGACAAGCCGCTGAAGATTGTGACCGTGCACATCGTGGACAAAGGCGTCCCGCTCTACGACGCGCCGCCGAAATAGGCGCTGGCACAACCGGGATTCGGTCGCGGCGCCGTCAGCGCGTACCGCCGACCGGCATGGGCGGCCGCGGCGCGGCGCCGTCGAGATTAACGCGCGGATGGCGCGGCTTGGCGGGCGCGGCCGCGGGCGCAGGTTGAGGCTTAGCGTCGCCGGTCTTTGGGTCGCTCGTCTTGGGCTCGCTGGTCTTGGGGTCGCTGGTCTTGGGGTCGCTCGCCTTAGCGTCGTTCGTTTTGGGGTCGCCGGTCTTGGCGTCGCTCGTCTTGGCATCGCTCGTCTTGGCATCGCTCGCCTTGGCGTCGCCCGGCTTCTTTGCATCCGGTTTGCCGGCGGCCGGGCCCTTGGCCGACGGGGCCGGGGCCGCAGGCGAGGCTTCTACCTCCGCCGTGCTGCCGGCGCTCTTCGCGCCCGCTTCGCCACGCGGCCAGGAGAAGTCATCGGCCCGGCCCGGCGCCGCCGCGATCGAATCGCCGTGGCTGAGGACGCGGGTCACGATCGGGTCGGACGCAGCCGCCTGGGCCGGATGATTGTTGGCGCCCAACAGATCCGTCCCCTCGCCCGCGCCGATCGCGCCGAGCGGGACGACCGGACCGACCGTCGGCCGCGCCCCGCCCTTGGCCGGCGATTGCTCCGGACCGGGCAACGCCACCGGCAGGGTATGGCTCGACAGCACCCGGCGTAATTCGCGCTCGACGTAGTAGCCAAGCTTCACCGCGCCGGGCTTGGTGAAGTGAACGCCGTCGCCGCTGCGCAGCTTGCGAATCTGCCCTTCGAAATCCGGTCCCTGCATCGTGAAGTGGCCGCCGTCATCGACGAAGCCGTCCCAAACATCGACGTAGGTGATGCCCGCCTTCTCCGCATGCGCGCGATAAATCTCATCGAGGTAGCTCACGTCGGTGGTCGAGCGCGGACCGCGAAGGGCGGGCAGGCCGACCCACAGCACCGGCACTCCTTTCGCCTTGAGCACTGCGATCATCTCGTCGACGCGCTTCCCATAAAGCTCGGCCCATTTGTCGGTGTGAAACTCATAGCTTGCGCCGGGCACGCGGCGTTGCGCATCGGCCACGGCGGCCGGCGAGTCCGGAGATTCGGCGGCCGACGGCGCTGGCGGCGTTTCGCCGTTGCCCGGCGCCGGCGCCGGCGGCGTTTGATTTGCCGGCTGGGCGGGCGGCGCCGGCTCATTGCCGTTGCGCTGCGCACCGGCACGCGGCGCCGCGCGCTCGCGCAACGACTGCCGGTCATTCAAGCCGAGCATGACCACAATGGCATTCGGCTTTTCGCTCGCCAGCAATTCCTTCGCCGCCTGCGACCAGTCGGGCGTATCGCTCCTCGATTCGTAGCGGATGAGACCGGCGTTTCCCTTGATCTTGCGCACGACGCCGACCTCGGGCGTATCGGCGAGCGCCTCTTCGAGGCCATAGCCGAGCCAATCGGCGAGCGAGTCGCCAATGACCAGGACGGTCGCGGCCAGCGGCGCCTCCTGCTTGTGCGGCGGCGGAGCCTTGGAATAGTCGACCGGCGGCCGGGCCGGCTGGCCGAAGAACGGGGTATTCTGGCCGCCGCGCTCACCTCCCCACCATTGGAAAGGAAAAAACTCGCGCAACTGCGCTTGCTGCGGACGCGCGCGCTCGGGAACACTTGTGCGATCGCCGAAGAACTGCGCGCCGGCCGGCATGGCAAGCGCCGAGCCCGCCGCGACAAGCGCGGACGAAATTGTCAGCCGACGCCAGTTTCTCTTCGCCATCAACGCTTTGCCCGATCGGCCTGCGCTCGCTCGCGCCGTTCAACCCTCATAATAGCCAAATATTGTCAATCTGAGGATGGTTCCATCGTTAGCGCCGGCTTTTAGTGGGGCATGATCTGTTCGGAAAACCGGCATCCACTTTTCCGGATCATGCCCTACGGTTGCCGCAACCGGTCGAGCAGCACGCTGGAAGCGAAACCGTCCGGGGTTTGCCCGCTCGACGCCTGGAAATTGCGGATGGCGATGCGGCTGCGCGGTCCGAGCAGGCCGTCGGGCTCGCCGACGTCGAAGCCGCGGCGCGCCAGGAGCTTCTGCAGCTCGTAGCGCTCCGCGATGGTCAGCACCCGTTCATCGCGCGGCCAGCTCTGCACCAGCGGACCGCCGCCGCGCAGCCGGTCGGCGAGATGGCCGATGGCGAGCGCGTAGGCTTCGGCCGGGTTGTATTTCATGATCACGTGAAAATTCGGCAGCATCAGGAAGGAAGGCCCGCGCGCGCCTGCGGGCAGCAGCAGATAGGCGCGCTCGCCGGGGCGCGGAAACGCGAGCACGCCCGCCCGCCTGATGCCGAGGTCCTGCCACTGCCGCATCGTCATCTGCCGCGAACGGTCGGCGAGGAGATAGTCGAAGTTCGGCGGCAGAACGACTTCATAGCCCCAGCTCTGGCCGCTCACCCAGCCGTCGATCTTGAAATTGTTCGCGGTGGAGGCGATCACGTCCGGGATCGAATTGACCACGTCGCGGCGCCCGTCATGGTCGAAATCGATGGCGTAGCGCTTGAACGAAGTCGGCATGAATTGGGTCGGACCGAACGCGCCGGCCCACGAGCCGACCAGACGCTCGGGCGCGATGTCGCCGCGCTGCAGGATCTCGAGCGCGGACAGGAACTCCTCGCGGAAATAATCGCGACGGCGCCCGACGCAGGCCAAAGTCGCCGTCGAGCGGATGACCGGGCGATCGCCGCCCATGGTGCCGTAATTGGATTCGACGCCCCAGATCGCCGCGACGATGTGGCGGTCGACGCCGTAGTTGCGCTCGACCGCATCGAACACCGACGCATATTGCGCCAACAGCTCGCGGCCGCGGGCGATGCGCTCATCGCTCACCAGCGCGTCGAGATAGTCCCAGGGCGATTTGGTGAATTCCGGCTGGGCGTCGAGCAAATCCATGATGCGCAGGTCGGGCGTGAGGCCGGCGGTCAGGCGCTCGAAATTCTCGCGGGTGACGCCGCGGCGCGCCGCATCCGGCCAGAGCCCTTCGAGGCAATTGCCGAAATCGGCCGCGGCCGCGCGAATCGCATCCGCGGTCATCAACGGATTGCCCGAGGCGCCCGATTCCCCGCTCCATTCCCGCGATCCGCCGGCCGAGGGAACCGGCGCCGTCGCCGACGGTTGAAACAACCGCGTGAGCCAATTGTCGGCCTTCTCCTGCGCCCGCAAGGGCGCGGCAAGGCCGATGCCGACCAGCACAGCCGCAGCGAAGCGAAGGATGGACAGGGAAATTTTCATGGCGGATCTCGGACTACGAACGATTGCGCTCTCGCTCGATGGTCGCGTGCAAGGGCACCTGCTATGTTGGCGAAGCTAAAGCGGAGGCGGCTCGCGCCGATCGACATGTATTTGTGATCAACGTGCATTTGTGAAGGCCGCCTGCCCCGCGCATTCACCTGACGGCAACACGGCCCAACTCCCTAGCGAGGATGACCCCGATTGTGCTCCTATCTTGTGACTCACTCACCTTGAGCGAAACTTGCACGATGAATTGGGCAAGAAAACGTATCGCCCCCGGCATTTGACCCCTCCCCCGCACGACAGCACATGAAACTCGTCCGCAAAGCCGTATTCCCCGTTGCCGGGCTCGGCACCCGGTTCCTGCCGGCCACCAAGGCCATGCCGAAAGAGATGCTGCCGGTCGTCGACCGGCCGCTGATCCAGCATGTCGTCGACGAAGCGCGCGAGGCCGGCATCGAGCATTTCATCTTCGTCACCGGCCGCAACAAGGCGGTCATCGAAGACCATTTCGACCGGCAGTTCGAGCTGGAGATGACCTTGCTGGAGCGGCAAAAGCACGAGGCGCTCGATCTCCTCGGGAAAGACCTGCCGCAGCCCGGGACGACAAGCTTCACGCGCCAGCAGGAGCCGCTTGGTCTCGGGCACGCGGTGTGGTGCGCGCGCGAGCTGATCGGCCGCGAGCCGTTCGCGCTGCTGCTGCCGGACGTGCTCGTCCAGCACCAGCCGGGCTGTCTGGCGCAGATGATCGAGGCCGCGCGCGAAGCCGGCGAGCGGGCGAACATCGTCGCCGTCGAGGAAATGCCGCCCGAGCGCATCGAACAATACGGCGTCGTCGGCGTCGGCGCACCCAAGGGCAAGATGTTCGCGGTCACCGGCATGGTGGAGAAGCCGCCGCGCGAGCGGGCGCCCTCGAACCTCATCCTCACCGGGCGTTATATCCTGCAGCCGGAGATCCTCGGGCTTCTGGAAACGCAGGACCGCGGCGCCGGCGGCGAAATTCAGCTCACCGACGCGATGATCGCGCTTTCGCGCACCCAGCCGTTCTATGGCCTTAAATTCGAAGGCCGCAGCTTTGACTGCGGCTCTAAAGTGGGCTTCCTCGCCGCCAACGTCTCCTACGCGCTCGCCCGCGCCGATATCGCGCCCGGCTTCCGCGCCGAAATCAAGCGGATGCTCGGCGATATCAATGACGGGTAGGATCGGCGGGTCCGGATTTTAATTTGCCGCGACCTAATTGAGCGCAACCGCCTCCGCCGCCTTTTTCTTCCGCCAGTGTTGGCGAAGCTCAGCGCTGCAAATGCAGCCCAAGCAGGAACGACGTGGCCATGTAGGTGAAGGCGGTCTCGGTCGCAAACTGCCAGTCCTGCCGTACCTCGCCCCTGAGCTGCACCTCAGGCGTGAATTTGTAAGTGAGCCCGCCGGACACGAAATAGCGCGTGTCGCGCAGCGGCGAGCCGACGTAGTCGTCGGTGCCGTAGCCGGCTTTGAACGTGCCGATGAGCCAGCGCAGAAATGCGTGGTCGACCTGCAGCGTCAGGTCGCGGCTGAGCTCGCCGGAAGCGGGCGCGATGACCGTTTCGTAGACTTGCGAGGTGGCGGTGAGCTTGGCCGTGGTCAGCGCCGTCGCCTGCCAGATCAGCGACCCGTCGGCGATGAAGCCGCTGACATCGGGCAGCGTCGGATCCTTGTAGGAGCGATCGACAAAACCGCCCGCCATCTCGCCGCTCAGCGAGCCGAACAGATCGACGGCGGCGCCGGCCTTTGCCCAAAAGCCGACCGAGCTGCGCTCAAGCCCGCTGCGATCGAACTCCTCGTCGTGAATGCGCTGGTCGCCCTCGACCTCGACGAACGGCCTGAGGCCGGGATCGAGCTCGTAGCCGACGCGCAGGATGCCGGCGGTCTGATTGAAGTTGCGGTCGGCGTTGCTCGTGCTCTCGCCGTTGGTCAGCACGGAATCGTCGTAGACGGCGCGATCGAAGGTGCCTTTGAGCGTCACCGAGAGCCGGTTGAAGGTCTGCACCACGCCGAGCGTGCCGCCGAGATCGGTGTTGATCGGAAGCCTGGCGAGCCCGGCGGTGAGGTTCGGGCTGCCGGGATTGTCGGTCGAAAGCAGGAAGCGGTTCTCGAGGATGATCTGGGTGTCGCGCGAGACGTCGATGCGGCCATCGACCTTCGAACTGAAATAGG
This sequence comes from uncultured Alphaproteobacteria bacterium, assembly GCA_963850855.1. Lineage (GTDB taxonomy): Bacteria > Pseudomonadota > Alphaproteobacteria > Rhizobiales > Xanthobacteraceae > BOG-931. Next base: position 175,479 of record CAWKNH010000007.1, on the reverse strand, counting down.
GAACGTTGAGCGACGGCACCAGCTTTTCGGCGTATTCGGTGTAGGAGCCGATGATATCGGCGGTGAGCGAGTGCCGCTCCCAATCGGAGCGGACCTGCAATTCCGGCGCCCCGATGAAATAGGCCGCGCCGGAAGACCCGGTCACGCGCTCGGGATTGGTGTTGAACCCAGCCGAGAGATCGAGTGACGGAAGCAACAGGAACGACCCGGCGCGGATGCCGAGCGCCGCGTAAGGATCGCCCGCGGCGATCGGCAGCGGCCGTTGCGGCAGCGTTCCGAGCGGCAGCGTGTTCGGCAGCGGCGCGGTCGGCGGCGGCGTGCTGGCGGTCTCGTAAGGCTCGATCGGCGGCGGGATGGTGACGACCGCGCCCGGCCGGTTCGCCGCCACGAGCGGATGAACTTCGGACGGCGGGTTGCTCAAGGGCGGCGGCTCCGGCACCGGCGGCAGCAGGGCGCCGGGCCGCGTAGCGGCCTTGAGCGGATGGATTTCGGCCGGCGGCAGTTTCGCCAGCGGCTTTTTCGCCGCGACGGGCACGAGCGGGGACGTGAATGTCGGCACCGGCGCGAACGTCGTCTCCGGCTGCGGTACGAGCGAGGTTTCGACCGGAGGCGCTTTCTCCGGCTTCTTGCGCCGCGGTTTGCCGCTGGAATCGAAGCCGGTGTTGCCGGCGCCGAAGCCGGTCGGACTGCCGTAGATCGGCGTCGCGCCGATGCGCGTCGGTGCGGTGAACTTCCCCGGCGGCGGCGACTGGGTTGCCGGCGGTTGCGCCGGGTCGCCCGGACGACGAAAGCGCGGCGGCGTAACCGGCTTGCCGTCGAGCGAGGGCTGCAGCAACTCGGCGACAATGTCGGAAGGCGGCGCCGGCGTCTGCGCCATGCCGGTCGTCGGCGCGAGCGCGAACGCGATGACGGCAAGGCCAGTGCTGCCGAGCGCCCATCGGCGGCGCGCCAAGAGCGACCGCCGCGCACCAAAGCCGCGCCCAATCCCCGCCGTCCGCATCACCTCGGGAGCTGCCAAAGCGAACCACCGTCAAGGAGCTACGCCGGCGCCCGGGCGCCCCCGAACGGCAGCCGCGCAAAAACCGGCACGGGCCGCCAAGCGGCGTCCCGATGGTTAACGGAGTTAGAACCGATATGGTTAACGCGAGGTTGAGGGCCCTATCCGCTGCTGCGCCGCCCGCGCGGAAGACCAGAGGCGTGTCCTCACAAATCGAGGTCGGTGAGCAGCACTTGGTCGATAACCCGCTCTGCTCCTGAAAGCGGACATTCCTCAGCGCCATCTCGATGTCCGCTTTGCGCCACTAGCCGACATCGGCCAGTTCATTCGATCACTTTATCCGCGCGCGCCAGAAACGTTTCCGGGATAGTCAAACCAAGCGCCGCGGCGGTTTTGAGGTTGACGACCAACTCGAATTTGCTCGGCTGCTCAACCGGAATGTCGGCGGGCTTTACTCCGCGCAGCAGCTTGACCAGCTGTCGGGCCCATATGTCACGGTAAATCTGGTCGAGACCCGCGCCGTAGGCGATGAAGCCCCCCTCCTCGGCGGTCGCCGGAAATTGATAAATCGCTGGAAGGCCGAGCGCGGCAATGCGCGGCAGGATGATCTGACGACTGTTATGGAGAAGTACGGAGGCCAGCACGTTGAGCGCCTTGGCGCCAGAGCTTTTTGCCGCATCGATTGCGCCGAGGATTTCCTCTGCCTTGGTGACCTGGTAGATCAGAAGCTCAACCCCGCGCGCGCGCGCCGCGTCCTGCATCGCCTGTAGTTGCTGCGGCAAGGAGCTGTTGACATCGGCCAGCGCTGCCATGCGGCGAACTCCGGGCACCGCTTCCAGCAGAATGTCCTGCCGCTTGCCGTTGAGCTCGCTCGTGAGAATGCTGACACCCGTCGTATTTCCGCCGGGCTTAGCAAGAGATGCCACGAAGCCTGATCTCACCATATCTTCCGCTAGGCCAAGAATCGGCAGGGTCTTGGTTGCCTGTTGCGCGGCGCGGACGCATGGATCACCGGAACAAACGATGAGATCGACTTCGGCCTTTACGATAGCCGACGCGTGGTCCGCAAGCTGATCGACGCGAAGCCCAAAGCCGCGGTCGTCGACGACGAGGTTTTTGCCGTCGATGAAGCCGTCCGGTTTCACCGCATCAAACAGGGCGACATTGTAGAGCGCATTGCGTGGACTAAGATGCAAGTCGCCGAGACGATAAGTCCGCCCGGGCTCCTGAGCGCGCCCGACGAGTGGCCATGCAGCCGCGGCGCCTCCAATCAGCGCCATGAAGTCGCGCCGTCTCATTGGATCTCTCCTACAGGCCGAGGGCCGTACACTACCACGCTTTGCCAGAGCGCGGTCCATGTCGCTTATGGGTCACCAACGGACATTCCGCGATGTCCGCATCACGTCTGCTTCACTCCCGATAAGCGGACATTGATCCGCGGCTCTTGCGTGTCGGCTAAGGGCCAAGCGGACGTGATCAACAAAGCTCGGTACGTCTGCTGGAGCCGGTCCTCTAAAAAGCCCCGAACTCGATTATACCGCCAGTCGGGAGGTACGGTTCACGTCAGCGTTGCCACGGCATAATCGGAACGGTGCTGATCGCATTCGCCGGCGAACCGTTGATTATCTTGGTACTGATAGCCAGGTAGATGATTGTGTTCCGCGGCTTATCGACCAAGCGATAAATACGAGTGGTCTTGAAAAAGATGCTCGTTTTCTGACTGAACACCTCTTTCTTTTCATCTAGCTTGGATAGGTCAACGTCGATTGGGCCAATTTGTCTGCATGAGATCGAAAAATTAGATGGATCTTCGTTTAAACCTAATGGCTGACCCCACCCGCCTTTTCTAGCCTGCGAAATGTGGCACACGACGCTAGGCACTTGCGGATCCTCAAAGACGCTAACGCACACTTTGTCGTTCGGAGAAAGTGCGTTAAACGTCGTGCTAATACAGTCCAGGTCTGTAGCGTGCGCAGAATGGATAGATATAACGACCAGTGCGGCCACAATAAAAAACCACTTCATTGGAAGATCTCCGCACTGGTTACGACGACGACGCCCGAGCCCAAAGCCTTGCCAGCCCCGCCAGAGACGTCATACTCCGCCTGATGGCTAATTCCGACGAGAAACCAGTCATTGAGCCGTTCCCAAATAAGGAGGGGACCGGGTGGCACGTGGTGATCAGATACCACGCGGGTCACGAGCGCCGGATTGAGGGCTTTGCTACCAAAGCAGAAGCGGTGGATTGGATAACTGAGAACTCCGCGCAAGTGGATAAGTAGCCGCATGTCACGCCAAGCTACTCAAGCGCCGTTGGGCGTTTGAGTAGCTTGGTCACTTCGCGTAGCCCTGCGATCTCAGCCAGTCGATGCGGAGCGTACCGTTCAGCCACTCATCGACTTCGGCTTTGCTCTTGAGTCCCTTGATGTATCTAGTCTCGGTCCCGGGATAGTCAGCGAGGATTTGCCAGTTGTCCTCGGCAATCCGCTGCATTTTGAACGTGACTCGGAGTTTGCTCATGGTAACGAATATGGCTCCTTCGGCCCGGGTGGCAAGGCTTTAACAGCACTTGTGCGGCGGCAAGCGACGCCGTCGATCAATGAGTACACGCGCGCCCCAATCCGGATGGCGGCGATCAGACCCAGCCCTTGAGCTCACGCATGGCGAGCTGCCAGATCATCAGCATGCCGGCCTCGCTGTCGTTGAGGCACGGGATGGCGGCAAAGTTCTCCCCGCCATGGCGCTTGAACACGCGCGCGTTCTCCACCGCGATCTCTTCCAGCGTCTCCAGGCAATCGGCGGAAAAGCCGGGCGTGATCACGGCCAGATTCTTCACGCCTTTCTTGGCCAGCGCCTTCACCGTTTTGATCGTATAGGGCTCGAGCCAGCGGCTGCGGCCGAAGCGCGACTGGAAAGTCATCATCAGCTCGGTTTCGTCGAGCCCGAGTTGCGCGCGCAGAAGCTGCGTCGTGCGCGCGCATTGGCTCTCGTACGGATCGCCCTTGGCCACGTAGTCCTGCGGCATGCCGTGATAGGAGGCCACGATGATTTCGGGATCGAAGGTCAGCCCCTTCAGCTCGGCCTTGAGCGAGGAGGCGAGCACCTCGATGTAGTACGGATCCTCGTAGTAAGCGGGCAGGATCCGCACCGCCGGCTGGCGGCGCAGCTTCATAAGGAAGCGGAACACCTCGTCGCACACCGTCGCCGTCGTCGCCGCCGAATATTGCGGATAGAGCGGCATGACCAGAATGCGTTCGCAGCCGCGGGCGACGAGCGCTTCGAGCCGCGAGGCGATCGAGGGGTTGGCATAGCGCATCGCCCAGTCGACGATGACGTGTTTGCCGAGCGGCTCGAGGATGCCGGCGAGTTTTTCCGCCTGCGAGCGGGTGATGGTCTTGAACGGCGATTCGTCCTGTTCGCGATTCCAGATTTTCCGGTAGTCGCGCGCCTTGCGGCGCGACCGCAGCGGCAGGATGACGCCGTTGAGCGCCATCCGCCACAACAGATCGTTCCGTTCGATCACCCGCGGATCGGTCAGGAACTCCTGCAGATAGCGGCGCACCGCGGCCGGCTCGGCGGCGTCGGGGGTGCCGAGATTAACGAGGAGCACGCCGATGCCGTTGACGACCGGCTCGGTTTCGCTCTTCGGGCCCGCTTCCACGGCCAGCTTTCCGGCCAAGGCCGCCGTAAGCTCGTGATCGAGCACAGGATCAACCGGCGCCGTTGCCGGAGCCGCCACCTCGTTGGGAGGCTCACCGGTCGTTCCCGGGATGGGCGGCGGCACGTCGTTCATCGCTGTAACCACGCTATGTCGTCCAAGACGCCGCTATCATTCCGCCGCGTTGAGCAGCGCCGGCGCGCCGGCGCGGTACTGCTCGAGCAGGGCCGCCTGATCCGCCTTGGCGGCGACGAGATGGCGCTGCTTGACATGGCCGAAGCCGCGGATTTTTTCCGGGATCGCGGCGAGACCGACGGCGATGTGATGGTTCTCCGGCGTGAGCTTGCCCAGAACGCTGTCGAGCATCGATAGGTAGTCCTCGATCAGCTCGCGTTCGGTACGGCGCTCGAGCGAGCGGCCGAATGGATCGAACGGCGTGCCGCGCAGGAATTTGAGCTTGGCCAGCAGCGCAAACGCCGGCAGCAGCCACGGGCCGAAGCGCATCTTGCGCGGCAGACCGGTGGTCTTGTCGCGGCGGGCGAGGAGCGGCGGCGCGAGATGAAACTCGAAGCGCAGCTTCTCACCGTCGAACTCGCCGGCGACCTGCTTGAGGAACGAGCCATCGGTATAAAGCCGTGCGACTTCGTATTCGTCCTTGTAGGCCATCAGCTTGAACAGATAACGCGCAACCGCGTCGGCGAGACCGGATTTGCCCGGTGCCCGCGCGGCTTCGACCTCTTTGACCTTGTCGACCCGGGCGCGGTAGCGCGCCGCATAGCGCTCATCCTGATAAGCGGTGAGGAACTTCGCGCGCCGCTCCACCGTCTCCTCGAAGGATTCGGAAAGTCGCCGCGAATCGCTCGTCGCCGTGGCCGCGGGCTTGGCGATCGCCTCGACCTGGGCGCGATCGAGCGCCGCGCGACGGCCCCAGTGAAACGCGGCCTTGTTCATGGCCACGGCTTCGCCGTTGAGCTCGACCGCCTGCTCGATCGCAGCGGCGGAAAGCGGCAGCGCGCCGAGCTGATAGGCGTAGCCGACCAGGAACATGTTGGCGCCGAGCGCCTGGCCGAACAGCGCGGTCGCGATCCGCGTAGCGTCGATGAAATGCACCTTGTCGCGGCCGGCATCGGCCAGGATGGTCCGCTTGAGCCGCTCGGCGGGGAGCGAGAAATCGGCGTTGCGGGTGAATTCGCCGGGCAGGAATTCCGCGGTGTTGACCACCATCGCGGTGGTGCCGTGTTTCACCGAGGCCAGCACCTTGCGGGTGCCGGCGACCACGATGTCGCCGCCGAGCACGAGATCGGCGCGGCCGGCGGCGACGCGGATCGCGTGGATGTCCTGCGGATTTTCGGCGAAGCGGATGTAGCTGAACACCGCGCCGCCCTTCTGCGCGAGGCCCGCCATATCGAGCACGCCGACGCCCTTGCCCTCGAGATGCGCGGCCATGCCGAGGATGCCGCCGATGGTGACGATGCCGGTGCCGCCGACGCCGGTGACGACGATGTTGTAGGTCTGCGCGATCGCCGGCAGCTTCGGCTGCGGCAGCGGCGGCAGGTCATGATCGGCGGCGACGCCGACGCCCTTCTTCAGCTTGGCGCCGTGCACGGTGACGAAGGACGGGCAGAATCCCTTGACGCAGGAAAAGTCCTTGTTGCAGCTCGACTGATCGATGGTGCGCTTGCGGCCCCACTCGGTTTCCAGCGGCTGCACCGACACGCAGTTCGATTGCACCCCGCAATCGCCGCAGCCTTCGCAGACCAGATCGTTGATGATCACGCGCTTGTCGGGATCGGGAAATGTGTGGCGCTTACGGCGGCGGCGTTTTTCCGCCGCGCAGGTCTGGTCGTAGATCAGTGCAGTGACGCCGGGAATGTCGGCCAGCCCGGTCTGCACCTCCATCAACTGATCGCGATGATGGATGGTGAGCCCCGCCGGCCACAGCGTGCCGGGGGGATATTTGTCCGGCTCGTCGGTCACCACGACGACGCGCTTGGCGCCTTCGGCGGCGACCTGGCGGGCGACCGCCGGCACGGTGAGGCCGCCGTCATTGGCCTGACCGCCGGTCATCGCTACGGCGTCGTTGAACAGGATCTTGTAGGTAATGTTGGTGTTCGAGGCGACGGCGGCGCGGATCGCCATGTAGCCGGAATGATTGTAGGTGCCGTCGCCGATGTTCTGGAAGACGTGCTGGCGCGTGGAGAACGGCGCCTCGCCAACCCAGTTGGCGCCCTCGCCGCCCATCTGCGTGTAGCCGAGCGTCTTGCGGTCCATCCACTGCGCCATGAAGTGGCAGCCGATGCCGGCATAGGCGCGCATTCCCTCCGGCACCACGGTCGAGGAATTGTGCGGGCAGCCCGAGCAGAAATAGGGAATGCGTTGGGCGACGTCGCGCGTTTCCGCGGCGATGCGCTGATACTCCTTCAAGCGCGCGACGCGCTGAGCGATCTCGTCATGGCGGTGATATTTCAACAGCCGGTCGCCGATACAGATCGCGACCTCGTTGGGATCGAGCGCGCCCTTGACCGGGAACAGCCAGTTGCCCGCTTCGTCCTTCTTGCCGATGCAGACCGGCTGGTTGGCGGTGCCGTAAAGCTCCTCGCGCACCTGGACCTCGATGAGCGAGCGCTTCTCCTCGACGACAATGACGAGATCGAGCCCGGCGGCGAATTCCTTGAGCTCCTGCCGGCTGAGCGGCCAGGGGCAGCCGACTTTATAAAGACGGATGCCGAGCGCGTTGCATGCGACCTCGTCGATGCCGAGCTCATCGAACGCCTGGCGCACGTCGAGATAGCTCTTGCCGGTGGTGATGATGCCGATCTTCGGATCGCGCCCGCCGGAGGTGATGGTGCGGTTGAGCTTGTTGGCGCGCACGAAGGCGAGCATGGCGTCGCGCTTGAAGTCGTGCAGCCGCGCTTCCTGCGTCAGGATCGGATCGCCAAGACGGATATTGAGGCCGCCTTCGGGCAGGCGGAAATCATCCGGGATGACGATGTTGACGCGGTCGAGGCTGCCGTCGATCGCCGCCGTCGACTCGATCGTCTCGTGCATCGTCTTCAATGCGACCCAGGCGCCGGTGAAGCGCGACATCGCCCAGCCATAGAGGCCGTAGTCGACGACCTCCTGCACCCCGGCGGGGTTGAGGATCGGGATCATGACGTCGATGAAGTGGTATTCGGACTGGTGCGCGGTGGTCGAGGATTCGGCGGTGTGGTCGTCGCCCATCAGGGCAAGCACGCCGCCGTTCTTCGCCGTGCCGGCGAGATTGGCGTGGCGGAAAACGTCGCCAGTCCGATCGACGCCGGGGCCCTTGCCGTACCACATGGAGAAGACGCCGTCGTATTTGCCCTCTCCGCGCAGCTCCGCCTGTTGCGTACCCCACACCGCGGTGGCGGCGAGGTCTTCATTGATGCCGGCCTGGAAACGGATGTCGTTCTTCTTGAGGAAGCGCTCGGCGCGCTGGAATTGGCCGTCGAGGCCGCCGAGCGGCGAGCCGCGATAGCCGGTGATGTAGCCCGCCGTATTGAGGCCGTTGCGGCGGTCGAGCTCCTTCTGCATCAGGCAGAGCCGCACCAGCGCCTGGAATCCGGTGACGAAAACGGGGTTCTGGCCGAGATCGTATTTATCGTCGAGCTTGACGTCGCGCAGCGGCATCGGGTGGGCCTCCTGCCGGCCAGTTTGCCCTCACCGACCCGACATTGCCAGAGGGCTGGGGATTACAGCGACATATGGGGTTGCGCGCGCCGCTGACAATGCGACCGAGAGACGATCAGTGCGTTGCCGAATTCAGGCCGAATACGATTTGCGGTGCAGCAAAACCGGCCACCGGGAATTCGCCGCGCCGGGTGAACTCGTTGCCGACATGCGCGGCAAAATCGGCCGAGGCGACGATCGTTTCGCCGAGCTTGGAAGCGACCTTCTCCAGCCGCGCCGCGAGATTGACCGCCGGCCCGATGCAGGTGAAATCGAGCCGGTTGCCGCCGCCGATATTGCCGTACATCACCTCGCCGGCGTGGAGCGCAAGCCGAAACCGCGTGGCCTCGCTCTCGCTCTTGCGCGGCAATTCGGCGATGCGCGTCTCCACTTCGCGCGCGCAGGCGAGCGCGCGGCGGCAGACCGCGTCGGCGTCGGCGTCATCGGCGATCGGAAAAATCGCCAGCAGGCCGTCGCCCATGAATTTGAGCACCTCGCCGCCGTGATCGAGGATGGCGGGGACCTGGGCGCCGAAATAGCGGTTGAGGAGATCGATCAGCTCCTGCGGCGGCAACCGCTCGGAGAGCGTGGTGAAGCCGCGCATATCCGAGAGCCAGATCGCGGCGCGGATCGCTTCCACATAGCCGCGGCGGATCTTGCCGGCGAGAATCTTCTCCCCGGTTTGATGACCGACATAGGTTTCGAGCAGATTTTCCGCGGTCCGCCGCAACGCGCGAATTTCCGCAACCCGCGCCAAAGGCGCGATCACCGATTCGAGATCGGAGAACTGCTTGGGCGTGAAGCCGCCCGGCTGCTGCGTCGACCACGTCGCCACGTGGATAGCGCCGTCGAAGAACACCAGCGGGAATGCGGCGTAGTCGGTCGCGCCTTCGGCGCGCAGGTCGCGCAAAATCGGAAAATCATCGGGACAATTGGGGTCAGCGATATGCCGTCGGATCGGCTGGCGGCTCGCATAGACGGCGACCACCGGGCTATCCAGGTAGGTGGCGGTCTGCATCATCGCGAACGGCGCCGCCGAGACCTTCACCCCCATTTGCACCTGCCAGACGAAGCTCCGGCCCATGATGTCGGGATGCAGCGTGTTGACGAACACGGCGACGCGCCACAGCGGCAACCCGCACTCGAGCAGCCGCTCGCACAGCTGCCCCAGCACATCCTCGGAAAGGGCGGCGGATGTCGCGCCGCCCGCGAGCCAATCGACGACGGTCTTGATATCCTTCATTGCGGTTCGCTCGCTTCGCTGTTGGCTTCGCATCACCAAGGCAGGCCGCAAAGATCGATCGCGCCGCCTTGCGGCGCGAGCCGCAGATCGAACACGAACGGGGTCATCGCGTCAAAGCGGACGCGGCCTCCGGGCTGCTCGCATAACAGGTCGCCAGCGAATTGCCGCCAGCCGAGGCCGCGATAGAAGGCGAAATTGTGCGGTTCGCAAACCAGCAGCGCGAAGTCGGCCTCGCCGGTGTCGCGCAGCTCCGCGACCGCCAAACGGATCGCGGTCGAGGCATGGCCCTGTTTGCGCGCGTCCTCGCGGGTGATGACGCCGCCGATGCCGCCAATCCTGACCTCACGGTCGGCCCACTTCGCTTGCCGCAAATAGACGCCGACGTGGCAGACAAGCTCGTTTGCGGCATTCCACACCAGCACGCGCCGCTGGGCATGCGCCCAGACCACATGCGCCCAGGAAAAGGTGGCGTAGACCTCCGGCGGCCACACCGCATCAAAGAGCGGAGCGGCCCGTTCCCAGGCGGCATCACCCGGCCGGATTTCGACGCGTGTGCCGGCGGGCAAGCGCAAATTCGCTTTCGTCTCGGCGCTCACCGTGCCCTCACTCATTCATCGGCTGACATGTGCTCGCGACGCTACTTCGCGATTTTGAAATTTCGCGTCGTGGCCAGCACGGTCCCGCACAACGTCTCCTTGCCGGCAGCGACGATGTACACATCGGCGGCGCCGACCGAATTGGTATTGCCCGCCTGAAGCACGCGTCCTTTGGCCTTTAGTTTCTCACCCTTGGCGAGGCCGGTCATCTTGATGGTGAAATCGAGTGTCGCCAGCGCCCAACCGCGCGGCAGGAGCGACAGGCAAGACGCAACCGCAGCCACGTCGCCGGCCGCGCCGACCATCGAGGCAGGGAATTGGGTCGGCGGCCCGGAGAATCTCTCGGCAAACGGCAGCTCGATCGTGACTTCGCCCGGAGCATAGGAAACGACGCTGATTGCGTATTCCCGCACGAAAGGCAGCGCCGAGAGAAACGATTTCAGCTCGGTTTCGTCGAGACGATCTTGAGCGACTTCCAAGGGACTTACTCCTGAGGCGTTCTTCCTGCGCGGAGCCGATACCTCGGCTCGGGCATGCGCGCACAGCGACAATAGCGGGAAAGGCGAGACGTTGTCGTGCGTTGCGCGAAGACAACGATGCCGGCTCAAACGCCTTCGACGGCAATCACATTGGCTTTTGACACGCGCTGCCGAAGCGGTTTGAGCGGACGATAGTCTTCAGAAGTCCACCAGCGCTTGAGTGCGTCCATCGTCTGGAACTCGAGAACCATCACGCGCTTCGGTATCCACTCGCCCTCCAGCACCTCGGCACTTCCCAATCGCACCAGCGCACGACCGCCATATTTTGCGAAAATCGGGACCGCCTGGCGGCGGTACTCATCCAGTGCGCTCACATCCTCGACATCGAGATCGACGATCATGTAGGCGGCCATACTCCTCACTCCCTTTTGCCCATGCTGACGACGGCGCGATAGGTGATCCGGATCAGATCATCGACCAAGGGCGGCGGCGCCTCGCGTCGCTGCAGATGCGGCCGCACCGCGGCCCCCGGTGCATCGGCCAGCACGAATTGAGCAAGCCGCAGCTCATTGGGACCGCCGCCACCGAAAGCGTCGAGCGCGAACCGTTCAAGGCAGGCCTCAAAGCGCCGCGCCTGGTCAGCAACGCCCTTCTTCAGCCGTGCCGGCCATTCGCCCTGTACGAAATCGTGCCGGCTGTAGAGCAGCAGCAGCCGCGCATCGTCCATATGCTGGCGCACCCAAGCCGGCATGTGCAGCGCCGCCGCGAGTCCGTCGCCCGCCCCGATCGCCGCGATGAATCCTTGCTGAAACGACAACACGGCCGCGAGCCAAAGCTCGCCCAAGAGCAGGTCGCGTGAGGCGAACCGGTAATAGAACGAACCCTTTGGCGCTTTGAGGCGTTCGGTGACCGAGCCGACGGTGACGCCGGCCGGACCACGCTCGGCTGCGAGCTCGCGGGCGGCCACCAGGAAGTCGGCATGCTCAAACAGCGCGTGCCCCATGGAGATGTTGACTAATCGGTCTAGACCGTATAGTCAACTCCTGTTTTGTCGGCAGGTTGCGACCATCGGCGGATGGTGGAGGCAGACGATGACGACGAGCGAAGGCGTGGACCGGTTGCTCGCCGCCGCGCGGGACACGATGGCGAAAGTCACCGACTGCTGGGCGGCGACGCCTTCCGCGGACGGTGGAGTAAGCGTCCGGGTTGTCATGCCGATTGCCGGCGTGCCCGGTGAGGACGATTGGACGATCTGGTTTGCGACGGGAGGCGGCTCGCGCAAGGCGGGGGAGATCCGACGCGCCGGGCGGCTCACGCTGGGATATCAGCATCATCCCGATCGCGCCTATGTCGCTCTCATCGGCCGAGCCGCACTCGTCGAAGACAGAGCCGAAATTTGCGGCCGGTGGCTCGAGAAATGGCGGGTCTACTTCCCGGGCGGCCCCGACGACCCCAATACGGTTTTCGTCAGGGTGAATGTCGAGCGCATCGAATTTTGCCTGCGCGGCGTCTCGCCGGAGCCATTCGGTTCGCGGCCTTCGGTGCTCGAGCGCGATGCGGATCGCCGGTGGAGTGTCGTCTCCGCCTGAGCGTGCGTCCTAGCTGGACAGCAGCAAGCAAGCCGCGCCGAAGTTTCATGCCGAATAATTTTCCAGACCGACGCCGTGCCGGAGCAAGCCCTCCTCTCTGCGGGTGCGGCGACGCATAGAAAATTCCCTACTTCGGCGAGGATGAAAACCGTATAGGGTCTCGCGTTGCGGTAGAGACCGCGCGGGCCTATTTTCCGGTTCGTCGTGCGATCACGACCAAAAAACGATCGCTCCATCTCAACAGCCGCCGCGAGGCAAACAATGGCCAATTTCACTCCGATCTCCGCCGCCATCGGCGGCGCGCTGATCGGGCTTTCCGCCGTCCTCTTGATGCTGCTCAACGGCCGCGTCGCCGGCATCACCGGAATTGCCGGCGGTTTGATCGATCCGATCAGCACCGACCGCTTCTGGCGCGCGGCCTTCATCGTCGGCCTGATCGCGGCGCCGCTCTCCGCCATGCTCGTCGGCTACACCGTGCCGGTGCCGCAGATGCCGACCAGCATGGTCACCATCGCCGTCGCCGGCCTCCTGGTCGGCTTCGGCACGCGGATGAGCAATGGCTGCACGTCCGGCCACGGCATCTGCGGCATGGCGCGGCTGTCGACGCGTTCGATCACGGCGACGGCGGTGTTCATGGGTGCGGCCATCATCGTCGTCGCGCTGACGCGGCATGTGGTGGGAGGCTGAGCCATGCGCGCACTGGCAAGTCTCGTCTGCGGTTTCGTCTTCGGCTGGGGCCTGTTCATCTCCGCCATGATCCAGCCGGCCAAGGTCTTGGGCTTCCTCGACGTCTTCGGCATCCCGGGCGGTACCTGGGATCCGAGCCTCGCCGTGGTGATGGCGGCGGCGCTTGCCGTCGCGAGCGTCGGCTATGCGCTCATCCGGCAGCGCCGGCCGATTCTCGACACGGAAGCCTATTGGCCGACGCAGACGGCGATCGACCGGCCGCTCGTTGCCGGCTCGGTGCTGTTCGGCATCGGCTGGGGCTTGGTCGGATTGTGTCCGGGTCCGGCGATCGAGAATCTGGCAACGCTGTCGTCGCCGGTGATCATCTTCGTCGTCGCCATGGCGGCAGGCACGGCCGCGCAAAATTTCTGGCAAGCGCGCGCCGCGGCATCGACCGTGAGCACGCTCGCGCCGGCAAGCGCCGCCGACGGCTAGAAGCGCGACAGTCCGCCCGCGTAAACGGGCGGACTGCCGACTAACATTCAAACGGGTCGTTAGCTGCCGGCGCCGCCGGAGATGAGGTCGCCAAACAGCTTCCAGGTGGCCCCGTCGAACTTCATCAATTGCATCTGCTTGATCGGAGCAAAATCGTCGGGGCTGGTCGACAGCGTCAGGCCGGGCAGCGACAGCGGCCCATCCTTGATGTGCAGGTTGGCCGCCTGCTTCATCACGTTCTCACGGGTGAGATTGTCGCCGCACGCCTTGAGCACTTCGACCATCAGATACGCCACCCCATAGCCGTAGGTGTTGTTGGCGTCGGTGAGATTGCCCGCAGGATTGTATTTCTTCATCCACGCCACCCATTCTTTCATGTCGGGCGCGTCCTGCCACTGCGGGTCGGTCGGGTCTTTGCCGTAAGTCGCCGAGATAATGCCGACGCCCTTCTCCGGTCCGGCGGGCTTCATCACCGCGCCGACCGAGCTCGATACGTTGCTGAGGAAGTGCATCGGCTTCCAGCCGATGTCGAACACCTTGCGGATGGTCATCGCGCCGAATTTGGGGATGGCGGCCGTCACCAGAGTATCGGCGCCGCTGCCCTGCAGCGAGGCGATTTGCGAATCGACCGTCGGGTCGGAGGTCTCGTAGGACTGGGTGGCGACGATCATCTTGTCGGCCTTGTCGCCCAGACCTTCACGCAAGCCGATCAGGTAGTCCTTGCCGAAATCGTCGTTCTGATAAAGCATCGCGATCTTGGCGTTCGGCAGGTTCTTGAGGATGTAGCGGGCATAGATGCGCGCTTCGATCCGGTAGCTGGGCTGGTAGCCCATGGTCCAGGGAAAATGCTTCGGGTCGTTCCACTTGTCGGCGCCGGTGGCGACGAACAGCTGCGGCACCTTGTTGTCGTTTAGGTAGGTGCGGATCGCGGTATTGGGCGGCGTGCCGAGCGGATTGAACATCAGCAGCACCTGGTCCTCTTCCACCAGCTTGCGCACGACTTCGACGGTCTTCGGCGGACTGTAGCTGTCGTCGCGGCTGATGAAGTTGATCTTGCGGCCCTTGATGCCACCCTGCTCGTTGATCATGTTGAAATAGGCGGCCTCGGCCTTGCCGATGGCGCCGTAGGCCGAAGCCGGGCCGCTATACGGCATCGTGTTGCCGATCTTGATCTCGGTATCGGTGGCGCCGGGCCCGTATTGGCCTGCCGCGAAAGCGAGCCCGCTGGCGAGCACCAGAGTGGCCGCAGCGAAGCCCGTTGCAGTAATCCGTCTCATCCTCATAACTCCGATTTTGCTACGTGAAACTCCTCCACTGCGGATACTAGCGGCATTACCGGCTGCGTTGAAGCTCCCGCGCCTTAGCCAGGTCGATTTTCATGGTCATGGTTTCTTGCGAATCGTGGGGTCCAGATGGAAGATCCTTGCCGCGTTCAGCCCGAGAATGTTGCGTCTAGCCTGTTCGGACACTCGCCATCGACCAGGAAAATTCCGATCTCGGCCTCGCCGCATTTGAGCAACAGGCGGCCGGTCTCCTTGAAGTCGTCGAGGCTGCCGGCGCGATACTCGGTCATGAAAGCTCCCGGATCGAGGTCAACTGCCGGCGCCGGAAAGCACCGGACCAAACAGCCGCCAGGTCGTGCCGTCGAACTTCATCAATTGCATCAGCTTGATCGGGGCGTAATCGTCGGCGCTGGTCGAAACGGCGATACCGGGCAGCAACATCGGCAGCTTCAGGTCGTGGATATTGGCGGCCTCTTTCATCACATTCTCACGGGTGAGATTATCGCCGCACGCCTTGAGCACCGCCGCCATGGTCTGGGACAGCGAGTAGCCGTAGACGGTGAAATTGTCGGCGATGTTCCCCGAGGTGTTGTACTTCTTCATCCAGACGAGCCAGTCGCGGTACTCGGGCGTGTCCTGCCACTGCGGATCGGTCGGGTCCTTGAAATAGCCGGCCGAGATGATCCCGACGGACTTGTCCAGTCCCGCCGGCTGCAGCGCCGCCTTGACCGAGGTCGACACGTTGCTGAGGAACTGCGTCGGTTTCCAGCCGAGGTCGTAGACCTTGCGGATGGCCTGCGCGGCAAATTTGGAAATGGCCGCCGTGAGCAGGACGTCGGCGCCGCTCGCCTGCAGCGACACGACTTGTGAGTTGAGCGTCGCATCGGTGGTCTCATACGACTGGACGGCGATGATCATTTTGTCTGCTTCGTCGCCGAGCCCTTCGCGCAACCCGATCAGATAGTCCTTGCCGAAATCGTCGTTCTGATAGAGCACCGCGATCCTGGCGTTCGGCAGGTTCTGCAGGATGTAGCGGGCATAGATGCGCGCCTCGATGCGGTAGCTCGGCTGCCAGCCCATCGTCCACGGATGGTGCTTCGGATCGTTCCATTTGTCGGCGCCGGTGCCGACGAAGAGTTGCGGCACCTTGTTGTCGTTGAGGTATCCTTGGATCGCGGTATTGGGCGGCGTGCCGAGCGTGTTGAAGAGAATGAGCACGCGATCCTCTTCCACCAGCTTGCGCACCTGCTCGACCGTTTTCGGCGGGCTGTAGCTGTCGTCGCGGCTGATGAAGTTGATCTTGCGGCCCTTGATGCCGCCCTGCTCGTTGAGCATGGCGAAATAGGCGGCGTCCGATTTGCCGATCGCGCCGTAGCTCGAATTCGGGCCGCTATAGGACATCGTGTTGCCGATCTTGATCTCGGTGTCGCTGGCTCCCGGCCCGTATTGACCGGCGGCCACGGCAAGGCCGCCGGCGACGACGAGGCTCGCCGCCGAAAAGCCGCTCGCGATGATCCGTCTCATTTCGCAGCTCCGGGTCGCGCCGGCACAATTCTGCCGGCGCGAATACTAGCGGCCGATCGTCTTGAAGTCTTCGCCTTGAAGTCTCCGCCTTGAAGTCTCCGCCTTGAAGTCTCCGCCTTGAAGTCTTCGCCTTGAAGTCATCGCCCCTGAAGTCTCCGCCTTGAAGTCTCGGGCCGGGCCGCCGCGGTTTCTTGCCCGGCGGCCGGTTTTGGTGGAGACTTGAGCGAATACGATCGAACCGAGGACACGCCGATGGAAATCCTCCCGCTGGGTCCGGGCTTCGGCGCCGAGCTGCGCGGCGTCGGCATCGCCGACGTCGCGGCGGACGAGGACGCATACCGGCAGGTCCGCGCCGCGTTCGAGGAGCATTCGCTGCTGGTCTTTCGCGGCCAGGACGTGACCGACGATACGCAGCTCGCCTTCTCGCGCTGTTTCGGGCCGCTGGAAGTGACCAAGGTCGGCGCGCTCGGCGCCGGCACCAACCTCGCGATCCTCTCGACCATCGACGAGAGCGGCAAGGTCGTGCCGGCGGATCACCGGCTGGCGCTCGGCAACAAGGCGAACCAGTTGTGGCATACCGACAGCACGTTCAAGCGCGTCCCGGCGCTCGCGTCGGTGCTCTCCGCGCGCATCATTCCAGCGCGCGGCGGCGAAACCGAATACGTGTCGACGCGGCTTGCCTGGGAGCGGCTCGACGCGGGCTTGCGCCAACGGCTTGAGGGAGCCTTCGCCTGGCACGACTACGCCCATTCGCGCGGGAAGATCGCGCCCGACCTCGCCAACGCCGAGGAGCGCGCGGCGCTGCCGCCGCAATGCTGGCGGCTCGTGTGGAAGAACCCGATCAATGGCCGCAGCGCGCTCTACATCGCCTCGCACGCCTATGCGATCGAAGGCATGGAGCAGAAGGCGGCGCAGCAATTCCTCGACGCGCTGATCGAGGCGGCGACGGCGCCGGAGCGAAGCTACGTTCATACTTGGCGCGGCGGCGACGTGGTCATGTGGGACAACCGCGCCACCATGCATCGCGGCCGCCCCTGGCCCGCGCACGAAGCGCGACTGATGATCCGCACCACCATCTCCGCGACCGCGGCGGATGGGACCGAGAGCGTGCGCTTCTCGCCGCGGCAGGCAGCGGAGTGACGCGACAAGAGCTTCGGCGCTCCTGTTTCCGCAAGGCGCCTCAACGGCCGCCGGAAACCGGCAGAACCACCCCGGTAACATAGGCGGCCGCGGGCGAGACGAGAAAGCGCACGCAGTCGGCGACCTCCGCCGCCGTTCCGGTCCGCGCCATCGGGACGGTCGGCGCCATGCGCTCGACCCGGTCCGGCATGCCGGCGGCGGCATGCAGCTCGGTATCGATGAGACCCGGCGCCACCGCATTGACGCGGATGCCCTCCGCGGCGACCTCGCGCGCGAGGCCGACAGTCAGCGTGTCGAGCGCGCCCTTGCTGGCGGCGTAATGGATCCATTCGCCCGCGCCGCCAAGCTGCGCGGCGCGCGATGAGACGTTGACGATGCTTCCGCCGGCGCCGCCGCGGCTCCTCGACATCCGCCGCACGGCTTCGCGGCAGCACAAGAACGCGCCGAAGACGTTGACGGAAAAGACGCGCTCGAGCGCCGATGCCGGCAGCTCCGCGAGCCTGCTGAAACCTCCGGTCACCCCACCATTGTTGACCAGCACGGTCGGAGCGCCAAGGCGCCGGTCGACGGTCGCGAACAGGCGAATGACATCGGCCTCTTTGGCGACATCGGCTTGCACCGCAATGGCGGTCCCGCCATTGCCGACGATCTCCGCGACGGTCTTTGCCGCCGCGCTTTCGTTGCTGGCGTAATTCACGGCGACCGCATAGCCGTCCGCAGCGAGACCTTTGGCGATTGCGGCGCCGATACCACGCCCGCCGCCGGTCACGATCGCGACGCCCTTGGCGCTAGCCATGGCAATGCTCCTTCGGCGGCAAACAATTCATTCGCATGAAACCTCCCGCATAGGCTCGGATCACACATGCAAGGCGATGACCTGGCCGCCGTCGGCGACGATGGTCGCACCGGTCATGTAACGGCCGGCGTCGGAGACGAGCAGCAGGAGCGGGCCGTCGAGATCGCGCGTCTCGCCGAAGCGGCCCATCGGGATCTGGCGCTTCATCGCCGCGCCCGACCCGGTCGTCAGATACTCGTGGTTGATCTCGGTGACGATCCAGCCGGGGGCGATGGCGTTGACGCGGATGCCCTTGAAGGCGAGTTCGAGCGCGAGGTTCTTGGTGAGCTGAATGACGCCGGCCTTGGCGGTCGCGTAGCCGATCACGCCCTTGTCGGCGCCGATGCCGAGCACCGAGGCGATGTTGACGATGGCGCCGCCCTTGCCGGCGGCGAGCATGCGGCGGGCGCCCTCCTGCGCCCAATAGAAGACGGCGTCGAGATTGGTGGAAAGGACGCGCCGCCAGTCTTCCTCGGTAATCTCGACGGCGCGGCCGGCCTGCACCACGCCGGCATTGTTGATGAGGATGGTCACCGTGCCGAACGCTTTTTCCGCGGCGTCGAAGGCGCGCTGCATTGCCGCGCGCTCGCGCACGTCGGCCTCGATGGCGACGGCGCGGCCGCCCGATTTCTCGATCCGCGCCTTGACCCCGGCGAGCCGATCGGCCCGGCGCGCCACCAGCGCCACCGCTGCGCCGTTCTCGGCCAGGACCTCGGCGAAGCGCACGCCCAGCCCGCTCGATGCGCCGGTCACCAGCGCTACCTTGCCGGCGAGGTCGAAAATCTGCGCCGCGGTCATGGCATGCTCCCTGTCGGTTTCGGCGGCGAGATAGTACATGCCGTAGGCGAGTTCGCCGATGCTGAAAATCGATCTGTGCTATCGTGGCAACAACCTCGATGGCCGATCGGCCGAACCCGGGACGTCAGATGGCGCAGACGCGAAAGGAGACCGATAGCCACGGCGCAGTCGAAGTGCCGGCCGACAAGCTATGGGGCGCGCAAACTCAGCGTTCCATCGCCTATTTCAGTATCGGCCGGGATCTGATGCCTCCGGAAATGATCACCGCTTACGCCATCTTGAAGAAAGCAGCCGCGGCCGCAAACCACGCCGGCAAGCGGCTCGACGGCGAGCGCCATACGCTGATCGTTCGCGCTTGCGACGAAATCCTCGCCGGCAAGCACGACGACATGTTCCCGCTGCATGTCTGGATGACCGGCAGCGGCACGCAGTTCAACATGAACGTCAACGAAGTGATCGCCAACCGCTGCTCGCAGTTTGCCGGCAAGCCGCTCGGCAGCAAGGAGCCGGTCCATCCCAACGATCACGTCAACATGTCGCAATCGTCGAACGACACTTTCCCGGCGGCGATGTACATCGCCGCGGCGGTCAACGTGAAGCAGCGCCTCATCCCCGCGGTCGCCGCGCTCCGTGACGCCATCAGCGGCAAAGCAAAAGCCTGGAACGACATCATCAAGATCGGGCGCACGCACATGCAGGACGCCACCCCGCTGACGCTCGGCCAGGAATGGTCCGGCTATGCGGGAATGCTGACCGACGATCTCGACTGGATCGACGCTGCCCTGCCGGGCGTGTACCGGCTGGCGCTTGGCGGCACCGCGGTGGGCACCGGCATCAACGCCTGGCCGGGCTTCGCCGAGGCGGCGGCCGCGGAGATCGCCCGGCTGACCGGCCTGCCCTTCGTCACCGCTCCGAACAAATTCACCGTGCAGGGCGCTCACGACGCGCTGGTGCAGCTTTCCGGGACGCTGCGCACGCTCGCGGTGTCGCTCTACAAGATCGCCAACGACATCCGCCTGATGTCATGCGGGCCGCGCGCCGGATTCGCCGAACTGTCGATCCCGGAGAACGAGCCGGGTTCCTCGATCATGCCCGGCAAGGTCAATCCCACCCAGTGCGAAGCGCTGACCATGGTCGCCGTGCAGGTGATGGCGAACGACGTCGCCGTCGGCTTCGGCGGCGCCGGCGGCTACCTGGAAATGAACGTCTACAAGCCGCTGATGATCTTCAATGTCATCCAATCGATCATCGTCATGAGCGATGGCTGCGTGAACTTCCGCAAATATCTGGTCGAGGGCGCGAAGCCCAATCTGAAGAAGATCAACGAGGACGTTGCGCGTTCGCTGATGCTGGCGACCGCGCTGGTGCCGGTCATCGGTTACGACCAGGCGGCAAAGCTCGCCCACCATGCCATGCACAACGACCTGACGCTGCGCGAAGCCGCCCTGCAATTGGGCTTGATCAGCGCCGCCGACTTCGACCGGATCGTCGATCCGAAGAAGATGGTGCAGCCCTCCTGACGCGGGATCCGCCGGCCGGCATCGTAAACCAGCAGGCCGGTCTACGCCCGCGCGCGATAGGATCGGCTCGGTATCTGGAAACCGCAGCTTGAGCCGTCGGTGACCGCGACCTCGTCCTCCCAGGGAAGCCGGTATTTGCCCGCCACCAGATCGCGCATGTAGGTATAGGGGCAATCCTGCGCGCCGCCTTTGACGGCGACAAAGCCGCGATGGCCGAACTGATAGATGTTGTTCTCCACGCCCCAGAGCCGCCGCGCCTCGTCGGCGAGTTTCGGGCGCACCTCGGCGGTGATGATCTCGTCGGGGGCGCCGTTGCCGGTGACGAGCGGCACGCCGTCGAAATTGACGATCATGCCCTCACCCATGGAATTGAACACGCCGTCGGTTCCGGCCATGCAGACATTCGCCGTGTACATCAGGTTCGAGAACGCATTGCTCTGATTGCTGACCTGCCAGGCCTGCCGGATCGGCGCGGTGTAGCCCGCGGTGCGCAGCATGATGTTGGCGCCCTTGTAGGCGCATTCCCGCGCCATCTCCGGAAACATGCCGTCATGGCAGATGATCAGCGCGATTTTGCTGCCGTTCGGGCCGTCGCACACCGGGATGCCGAGATTGCCCGGCTCCCACGGCTCGACCGGCACCCAGGGATGCATCTTGCGGTAATAGAGCTTCAGCTCGCCGCGCTCGTCGATGATGACGCCGCTGTTGTAGGGATTGCCGTCCGGATTGTACTCCATGATCGAGAAGCAACCCCAGATGCGGTTCTCGGAACACGCCTTCCGGAAGCTCGCGACCTCCGACCCGTCGAGCCGTGACATCAGCTCGGCATTGGTATCCATGGACAGGCCGTGCAGCGAATATTCGGGGAAGACCACGAGGTCCATGGTCGTCATCCCTTTGCGCGCCTTCGCCACCATGGCGCAAATCTTCTGCGTCTGCGCCGCGAGATCGCTTTTGCTGGCTATCGTCGGCAGTTGCAGTTGCACCAGCCCGATGACCACGCCGTCGGGCGCCTTGTTCAATCCGCCGAGCCCGCTCATCGATCGTCTCCTCCTTGCTTTGTTGCCATCGCGGTTGGCATGCAAGAATCGTACAATTTGCATGCGGCCCGCGCGGTGACAGTCCGCCTGCCCGCACTATAATGAGCCGCGGGATTAAAGAGGCGCGCGCATCATGGCGCACGATCACGACCACGACGATGATCACGAGCACGGCTCGGAGCTCTCCGAGATGCAGCTACGCGTGCGCGCGCTCGAGACCGTGCTGGCGGAGAAGGGCTATATCGATCCGGCGGCGCTCGATGCGATGATCGAGGCCTATGAGACCAGGATCGGACCGCATATCGGCGCGCGCGTCGTCGCCAAGGCCTGGTCCGATCCGGCATTCAAGCAGGCGCTGATCGCGGACGCGACCAAGGCCGCGCAGACGCTGGGCCTGATGAACCGCGTCGGCGATCACCTGATCGCCGTCGAAAATACGGCAAAGCTCCACAATATCATCGTGTGCACGCTGTGCTCCTGCTACCCGTGGGAGGTGCTCGGCCTGCCGCCGGTCTGGTACAAATCCGCGCCCTATCGTTCGCGCGCGGTCAACGATCCGCGCGGCGTCCTTGCCGATTTCGGCCTGACGCTGCCGGCGGACACGCAAATCCGGGTTTGGGATTCGACCGCGGAGACACGCTTCATCGTGCTGCCGATGCGTCCCGCCGGCACCGAGGGCTGGAGCGAAGAAAAACTCGCGGCGCTGGTCACGCGCGATTGCATGATCGGCACCGGGCTGCCGAAAAGCCCGAAGGACGTCGTGTAATGGATGGCGTGCACGATATGGGCGGCATGCACGGCTTCGGCACAGTCGAGCCCGAGCCGAACGAGCCGGTTTTCCATGCCGAATGGGAGGCGCGCTGCCTCGCGCTCAATCGCGCCATGGGCGCCGCCGGCGCCTGGACCATCGATGAGGGACGCGCCGGCATCGAGGAGCTGCCGCCGGTGGTTTATCTGTCGCGCTCCTATTACGGGAAATGGGCGCTGCGGCTGGAAAACATGGTCGTCAAGCTGGGTTTTGCCGGCGCCGATGAGCTTGCCGCCGGCCATGCGCTGCGCCCCGGCAAGCCGCTCAAGCGCAAGTTCGACCTTGGCGCGGTTGCGCGCACGCTGACCCGCGGCTCTTTCGGCCGGCCGGCGCAAGCGCCGGCACGCTTCAAGATCGGCGACCGCGTGCGCACCAGGAATATCCACCCGGTGACGCATACGCGCCTGCCGCGCTATGCCCGCGGCAGCGTCGGCGTCATCGAAGCGTCGCGCGGCTGTCACGTATTTCCCGACTCGGTCGCGATCGGCGCGGGCGAAGACCCGCAATGGCTCTACACCGTGCTGTTCGCGGGCCGCGAATTGTGGGGCGAGAATGCCGACCCGACGCTCACAGTCTCGATCGAAGCATTCGAGCCGTATCTGGAGGCGGCGTAGCGAATTTTCCTCCCCCGTTTCGCGGCCGGAGGAACAAAAATGGGAGCCAAGCGCGGCGGAGGGATAAAATTGGGATCGCGGACCGAGAGCAAACAAAGATCAGCAAAGAAGCGATTGACATGAGCGTCGATCTCGCCACTTTGCCGGCCACGCCGTCGTCGCAGGGCTTCCCGCGTAATGAAGATGGGCCGGTGTTTCACGAGCCATGGGAAGCGCAGGCTTTCGCGCTCGCCAGGTCGCTGCAGGAGCGCGGCGTATTTTCCGCAACCGAGTGGGCCGCGGCGCTCGGCGCGGAAATCAAACAAGCGCAGGCCGCCGGCGATCCGGATACCGGCGAGACCTACTATCATCACTGGCTCGCCGCTCTCGAACGGCTGGTCGCCGCCAAGGGCCTTGCCGATACGCGCACGCTCGCGCGCAACCGCGAAGCGTGGCGGCGGGCCTACGCCCGCACCCCGCACGGCACGCCGATCGTGCTGCTTGCGGCTGATTTCGGCGATTGATCTAGTCGCAGCACCGCGTCCGACAATCGATGACCTGGGACGTAACGTTCGAAGCGTTTGCGGCGCATAGGTGCATTGCGACGTTCGCCGCAACATCCGCGTTCCCGATACCTATATCGCCGCAATCAGGAGCACGGAGGCCGATATGTCCGGCAAGATCATCACTGCGACGGCGACGGCTGCGGCGATTCTGCTTGCGCCGACCGCTCTGGCGTCCGCCAAGCCGCACGCCGCACGTCACCAAAACGAGCAGCGCCAGCACTACGGCGAGCAAGAGCGGTACTATGACGTGGCGCCGGGGCCCGACTATGTGCTGCCCAATTTCGGGCCGACCAGCGGCGAAGAGATTATTCCGTCGGCGCGTTTCCCCGCTCCCCAGAGCCAAGGCCGCTAGGCGCCGTCTTCCACCTCACGCCCAGCGAACGGCGAGACAATTAGCGAGCAAAAGCTATAGCTTCATGTCTTCTTACTTTTGTGTACTTTCGCGCGCGTACCCGCAGGCGCTTTCTTCTTCTTTTTTGTCTGATTGTAATCAACAGCGGCACGGACGAGATTTTTCAGGGCACGCTCGTTGATCTTATCGCCCTCGAATAAATCGATCGCTCGCCACGCATTGCCTCCGAGGCCGGCGTTGAAGAGCTTGTCAGGATCGGGGAGCTTCGCCCCGTGAGCAAAGGTAAGCTTCACCTTCTCTTTGTGGGCGTTGCCGACCGCGATCATTCCGTCACGAGACCACACCGGGCTCCCCATCCACTTCCATTCCTCGATGATCTCCCGGTCGGCCTCAAGGATGCTCTTGCGGACGCTGGCGAATGTTTTGCCACGCCAGTCGGTGAGCTTTGCGATCAGCCGGTCGATACGTTCCGATGGGTTCATGGGATCTTTATGCCTCGAATTCTGGTCCCGCTTCATGCGACCACAATAATATCGTAGCGACTACATTATTAGACGAAACGCAAGCAGCAAGGGGCCGCAGACGGTCTGGCCGTCGGCTGGAATCGCGCTTTGGGCCACAAGCGTCTCGATCTGCGATCCGCGGTTATGAGCAACGTCACCACCACCTTACGGGCCAAGTATCACCCCTATTGGCGCCTCGCGCGACGAGGTTGTGCCAGGCAAAAGCGAATAGTGTGAGCAACAGTGCGCCGATGCCGACTGGCACGACCAAAAAGCTCCATGACATGTTGTTGACGACCACGACCAGCGGATCAATTCCGGCCGGCGGGTGAAACGTGCCGGTCAGGTGCATTGCAACCATCGCCAGACCAACCGCCAGCGCTGCAGCCCAGGGTGCCGGCCCGCACAGCTTAACGATCAGCAGGCCAACCAGAGTGGAGACAAGGTGGCCGCCGATTAACGCGCGGGGTTGCGCCGGCTCGGCTTTCGGCGAGCCCAATACTACGACGATCGAAGTCGCGAATGGTATCGCTACCAGGGGAAATGCAGTGGTGGCGGAGAACGCCTCCATGCTGGCAATCGCAATCGCGCCGCCGGCTGCTCCCGCGAGGATGGCAAGAAATTGAGCTCGGTCGAACATGCAGACGGGACTATGGCATGCCATCTAAACCGCGGTTGGTGCAGGCGCTGGCCAATCGTAATCGGGGAGTTGCAGGGTGTCGATTATGTCCCTGCCAAACGCCAGCCTTGCCAGCCCAGGGATTGCGCACGCCCTGATTACCTGATTGCGCAGGAACAACCCCCATCGGCTCTTTGGCGCAAAGGCAGCGGAGAACCGCTCGGCACCCGCCTGTTTCGATCCAATATATGCTCGCAGAAGCCCTTCATATTTGCGAAAGGCCGCTTCGTGCCGTCCTGACGCATTGGCGAGCTCGCCTGCCAAGACGTAGGCTGCCGTCATCGCAAGGGCCGAGCCTTGTCCAGCCATCAAGGACGCACAAAATGCCGCATCCCCTATGAGGGCAACGCGGCCCTTCGACCAGTTTTTCATTTTGATCTGGCTCACACGATCGAAGTAGAGGTCAGGGGCACGATCCAGTTCGTCGAGAATACGCGGACTTTCCCACTTGTCGGTCCCAAATCGTTCGCGCAGCATTTTTTTCTGCTCTGACGGGTCGTTCATCGCTTTTGGCGGATTAACGTCGGTGGCGAAAACGAACAAAAACAGCGTCCGATCTTCGTGCAACGCAAAGCGCGCAAGCATCCGACCTGGCTGACTGTAAATTACGTATACATCTTCATCGCGCGGACGATATCCGCGAACCTCGAACGCCGCGACTACATAGCCGAGGTGTTTTTCAAACAAATCTTGTGGCCCGAACGCAAGCCTGCGAACCGTAGAGTGCAAACCGTCGGCGCCTATAACCAGATCAAACCGACGCTCACCCCCGCCTTTGAATTGAACCTGTACGCTGTCTGCATCTTCTTGCAGGCCGACGATCTCATTGCCGAAAATGACTTCTGTCGTGCGCCCGATTTTTTCGAACAGCAGCCGTGACAGGTCGCCGCGTCCAAGCGTCACAAATCGTCCGCCGGTCAATTCGCGAAAAACCCTTGTTCCAAAGCCAGCGACACGCGTGCCCCTCTCGTCGACAATCCGCATCTCGCGCATGTGATAGCCAACGCGCTCGATGTCGCTTGCCAAGCCCATGCGCTCCGCAATGTCGTAGCCGAGACCCCAGAAGTCGACGACATAGCCGCCGGTTCGCAGCGCGGGCGCGTGCTCGATCAGGGTCGGTTCAAACCCCGCAGCCTGTAGCCAGAAGGCGAGCGTCGGTCCGCCGATCCCAATTCCGGAGATCAGTACCGTCTTTTCACTCACGTGAGCCCCTGGCTTTTCATTGTGCCGGCAGATTTCAATCCATCCGCGCCAAGACCTGCTCCAGGGCCGCAAGGAACTTCTGCCACCCGTACTTGGCGCCCTGGTAGGCCTGCTGCTGATCCGGCCGGAAGCCCGACTGCTCCATGCGCAGGTGCGTTCCCGTGCCCGTCGGGGTGAGAGTCCAAGTGACGACACTCTCGAGACCATAGGCCGCCCAGGTGTAAGACAGCGTTTTGTTCGGCTCGACTGCCAGGACCTGACAGTCGACAGCGCCCCAGTCGGCGCGAAGATTGAAACGGTGGTCCACGACCGGCTTGAAGTCGTTCTTCATCAGCCACTCCTCGATCAGGTGTGGTTGGGTGAGCGCGCGCCAGATCTTTTCCGGCGGATAAGGTATCTCCCGTTCGACAACGACGAAGAGCGTTTCGGTCGCGGGTTCGCTCATTGGTCCATCCTTTTGAGTAGATCTTCGAGTTGGTCGAACCGGCTTTGCCAGAAGCCGGCCATCTGGCTGGTCCAGTCGATCAGCGGGGCCAAGGCGCGAAGCTGCGCGCTGTAGTGCGTCTGGCGACCTTCGTGGCGGTCGCGCACCAGCCCGGCCTGCTTGAGGACCGCGAGATGCTTTGACACCGCCGGTTGCGAGACCCCGGCCCGAGCCGTCAGCACCCCGACCGTCTGCTCTCCTTCGCGGCACAGTCGCTCGAAGATCGCCCGACGCGTCGGATCGGCGAGCGTTCTGAACAGCACATCGTGAGCGTTCGGCATTTGCGATCGATAACCTGCTGGCTATTGATCGAC
The DNA here is from genome assembly GCA_963850855.1 of uncultured Alphaproteobacteria bacterium. Classification (GTDB taxonomy): domain Bacteria; phylum Pseudomonadota; class Alphaproteobacteria; order Rhizobiales; family Xanthobacteraceae; genus BOG-931. The sequence goes on along the minus strand of CAWKNH010000007.1, from coordinate 148,424 downwards.
ATATAACCGCCGAGATATGTGTTCGTCAAGCGGCGGCGCCGGGCGGCTATTGCGATTGCGGCCGCGCCCGCTCCCGGTTGGCGCCGCGCTCGATCAGATATTCGCGGTCGAGCAGCGTGACCGAGTGATTGAGATCGGACTGCGCGATGAGCACGCCGACATCCTTGCCGCGGAGCGCACCGATGACTTCGGCGAGGCGCCGCGACAGCGCCGGGGCCACGCCCTCGAAGGGCTCGTCGAGGAGGAGGAGGCGCCTGCCGGCCTGCAGCGCGCGGGCGAGCGCGACCAGTTTCTGCTGGCCGCCGCTCAGCACCAGCGGCTTGCGCTGGCGCATGGCCGCCACTTCCGGCATCAGGCCATAGACGAAATCGAGCCGCGCCGCGGCATCGCCCGCATGCGTCGCCCAGCTCGGCAGCAGGATGTTTTCCTCGACCGAAAGCTGCGGCACCAGGCGGCGATCCTCGGGCATGTAGCCGATGCCGAGCGCGGCGCGGCGATAGGTCGGCAGCGCGGTCAGATCTTCGCCGCTGCAGCTGATGCGCCCCGCGCTCGCGGCGACAAGGCCCATCACCGCGCGCAGCATCGTCGTCTTGCCGGCGCCGTTGCGGCCGAGCAAGCCGACCATCTCGCCGGCCGCGAGCGACAGGCTGACGCCACGCAGGACCTCGACCGATTGCAGCTTGACGCGCAGCGCTTCGATCGAGAGCAGGGTCATGGCGTCATCCCCGTGACGTAACGCTGCACGTCGGCATGGCCGAGCACGGCGTCCGGGCTGCCGTCGGCGATGATCCGCCCCTCATAGAAGGCGAGCACGCGTTCGGCGTAGCGGCCGACAACCTCCATGTCGTGCTCGACGAAGAGCACGGTCGCTTCGCTGTCTTCGAGCGCGCGCATGATCACGTCCATCAGCGCGAATTTCTCTTCGGCACTAACGCCGCTCGTCGGCTCGTCGAGCAGCAAGAGCTTGGGCTGATGCGTCACCGCCATGGCGATATCGACCAGCTTGCGCACGCCGCCGGGCAGCGCCGCGATCGCGTGATGGCGATATTCGTCGAGGCGAAAGCGCGCGATCAGATCCTCGAGGTCGGCGGTCATCGCCGCCGAACGCGCCGGCTGCCAGGACGATGTTCCTTCCTTGCCGGCGACGCCGAGGGCGATCAGCAAATTTTCCTCGGGCGTGAGGCTGGCGAAGAGCTGCGGGATCTGGAACGAGCGGCTGACCCCGTGCCGTCGCACCCGGCGCGGCGCGAGCCCGCCGATGTCCTTGCCGTCAAGCACGACGCGCCCGGAGTCCGGCTTGAGATAACCGGTGACCAGGTTGACGAAAGTGGTCTTGCCGGCGCCGTTATTGCCGATCAGGCCGAGCCGTTCGCCGCGGCGCGCCACGACCGAAATGTCCCTGGCCGCGACCACCGCGCCGAAGGATTTATGCAGGCCGCTGGTCTCAAGGAGCGCGGTCATTTGCTCGTCTCCGCCGGAAGCGGCGCGGGCTTGCACGCTGCTGCGGCGGCGGCGCTGCACCAGCGAGCCGAGCCCCTGCGGCAGGAACAAAATGACCAGCAGAAGGAATATGCCGAGCGCCCCCTGCCAGGTGTTGGGGAAATACTGGCTGGAGAATGAGCGCACCAGCTCGACGATGATGCTGGCGAAGAAGACGGCGGTGACGCTGGCGTAACCGCTCAGGATCGCGAGAAAGACGAATTCGCCGGACGTGGTCCAGAAGGTGAAGTCCGGATCGATGTGGCCGAGCGAAAGCGCGGCAAGCGCGCCGCCGATGCCGCCGAGCAGCGCCGCGATGGCGAAATTGACGCCGCTCACGCGGTACACCGAGGCCCCCAGATATTCGACGCGGATTTCGTTGTCGCGCGCGGCAAGCGACAGGAGCCCGCGCAGCGAATTGAAATGGATGCGGCAGAGCGCCGCCGCGATCACGGTGGCCAGGCTGGTCAGCGTAAAGAGCGCGTAGCTGACGGCCTGCGGCGTCGGCGGATGATAGCCGAGGAAACTCGGCGCATGCAGATTGATGCCGTCGGAGCCGCCCAGCGAATAGGTCTTGTCGAGAATGCCGTAAGCGATCATCGACAGCGCCAGCGTCAAGGTGGCGAAAAAGATGCCGCGATAGCCGGCGAGCAACGGCGCGATGATGATGCCGAGGACGAGCGCAGCGATCCCGCCCAACGCGACCAGCAACACCGCGTCGTCGATGCCGAAACTGCGCATCGCCATGCCCGCCGCGTAGGCGCCGGCGCAGAAGAAGATGCCCTGGCCGAAGGACACGAGCCCTCCGCGCATGAGCACGACGAGGCCGAGCGCGACGAGCCCCTTGGCGAAGGCCAAAGTGGCGACGAGCACGAACCAGTTCGGCAACAAGCGGCCGAGGAGCGCCAGCGCCGCGAAGGCGACGAGCGCGGCGCCGAGCGTGCGCAGACGGCCGGTCATCAGATTTTCCGCAAGGTGGTGCGCTGGAACAGCCCCTCGGGCCGCAACGCCAGCACCAGCGCCATCACCAGATAGACGATGAAAAGCTCGGCCGACGGCATCAGATGAATGGCCGCGGATCGCGCCAGCCCGACGATGAGCGCGGCGATCGCCGCTCCCTCGACGCTGCCGAGACCGCCGATGACCACCACGGCGAAGCTCAAGAGAATGACGGAAATGCTGATCCCCGGCTGCACCGAGATCTTCGGCGCGGTGAAGGCGCCGCCCAGCGCCGCAAGGAATACGCCGAAGGTGAAAGCGATCACGAACACGCGGTTGACATTGACGCCCATCGCGCCGCTCACGTCGCGATCGTGGATCACCGCCAGGATCACCTTTCCGGTGATGGTCCGGTTCAGCCCGAGCCAAAGCAGGATGCCGGTGACCAGCGCCAAGCCGACCAGCGCGAAATCATAGCCGACATAGCTGAGCCCGAAGAGCGAAACATTGCCGAGCAGGCCGTAGGGCTCGTAGGCGTAATAAGGATCGACGCCCCAGATGAGCTTGGTCGCATCCTCGAGGATGAGGAACAGCGCGTAGGTCACCAGCACCAGCACCACCTCGTCGCGGCGATAGAACAGGCGCAGCACGCCGCGCTCGAGCAGCGGGCCGATCGCCACCGCGACGAGCAGCGCGGCCCCGAGCATGATAAAATATCCGAAGAAGGCCGGGCCGATATGGCCGCCATAGTACCAGCCGGCCGCGCTCGCCGCGGTATAGGCGCCGATCGCGTAGAGGCTGCCATGGGCGAAATTGAGGATGTTGAGGACGCCGAAGACGAGCGTCAGCCCGACCGCCACGATGAACAGCCAGGACGCATCGATCAGTCCATCGACAAAGATTGCCGCCGCGAGATTCACGCGTCGTCTCTGAAGCAAGGAACAGCCGAAGCGAGCAACACGCTCGCTCCGGCTCCGACCTCAAACCTATCCGGTCAGTCGCGTTTTGTCAGTCGCGCATTGTCAGTTGCGCATTGTCAGTTGCACTTGGCGCCGGCGAAGCCTTCGGCGATCCAGTCCGCCACTTTGATCCCAGGAGGCGGATTCACACAATCGGCCGGAAAGTGCACGATGTCGACGAGCTTCACCATCTTGGCATCGGCATCCCACTTGGTGCGTCCGGCGGCGTTCGATTGAATGGCCTGATGGCCATCGCCCAGCGCCATCTTGATGTGGCCCGACGGCGCATCCCATTCCTGGCCGACCATCGCTGCGGCCATTTCCTCGGTGGTCGGCTTCTTGCCGCCGTTCGCCGCCATGGCTTTCTCGACGGCGGTCTTCAAGGCAAGCACGCCCTGCGCGCCGCGATAGTGCGGCTGCACGGTTAGCACGCCCGGACGCGACTTCGCCATCGCCGCCACGAACCAGTCATTGATCGGGCTGTGCTCGGCGAACTGGCCGTTGGAACCGCGCGCGCCGATGATCACTCCGTCCGGCATGCGGTTGCCGAGCGGCTGCAGCACGTGATCCGAGGCGCTCAGAACCACGACGCGATCGCTCAGCAGGCCGCGCGGAGCGGCTTGCAGCACGAACGCTTCGAGGTCGCCGCCCCAGAGGCTCGAATAGACGAGACTTGGCTTTTCCTGCAGCAAGGTCGAAATCTCGGTGCCGTATTGGCCGGCGCCCAATTTCGGCCACAGCTCGACCTTCGCCTTCGCTGCCGGCTCGAGTTGCGCCAGGCTGCCCTTGAAGTCGCGCCAGGAATCCTGGCCCCAAGCGTAATCCTGGTTGATGGCGCCGATGTCGCTGACCTTCAGTCCTTCCTTGACCAGGTAGCGGGCCATGGCGACGTTATCCATGCCGCCATGCGCGGCCGAGCGGAAGACGTATTTGAATTTGTTCTCCTCGAAGATCCGCGGCGTGCCGCAATCCATGAGCACCAGCATCTTCTTCAGCGCTTCCGCCGCGGGGGCGACGGCGAGGCAATCGCCAGAGCTGATATAGCCGAGCACCGCGTCGACATGGTCGCGCTCGAAAGCGTTGCGCAGCTCCTCGACCTGCTTGGTGGCGCCGCCGGCCTCGTCGATCAGAACGACCTCGATCTTCAGGCCGCCGAAGCCGACCTGGTCGTAGGGCTTGATCACGCCGCCGGCGTTGAGCGCTTCGATCACCGTCCTGGCGCCGTCCCAAGCCGGCTTGCCGAAGGATTCCGCCGCCGGCCCGGAGAGAAAGGCGACCACGCCGAGCTTGAAGACCTTCTCGTCCTGCGCCGCGGCGCCGGCCGTGCATGCGCCGACGACTGCCGCAGCCGCTAATAGGCGAATCGTGGATCCACGCCAATTCATGATTGCTCCTCCCATCTGGCGAAGTTGATTGCGGGCGGCGCGTCTCGCGCGAGCCGCCCGCGCCTTGCGGATAATGTGCCCGGCTTCAGCAGACGTGTCCATGACCCCCAGAGGGGGATGAGGAACCAGGCGGCTACGGCGCGCCGCTCGGCCAGATCGGCGGGTCGGTGCCGAGCGGCACGGCGGGCCTCGTCCATGCCGCCGGCGTTTCTGCAAGCTGCGCCGCGTGCCGTATCGCGCGGAACGAACCGAATGGCGACCGACTATCCTCGCGCAAATCTTCCACGTCCTTGAGCGAGGGCAGCGGGCAGGAAAATCCGTTTTGCAAGCGGCCCAGATTCCAAAGCCACCGCGCAGTCGCCGCGAGCGAGACGCGCACCAGCCAATTGCCGCCCTCGCTCGCCTGACGGATGCGCGCCATGATGATGCCGAAGGCGAGGAGGTAGCCCGAAGCGTGGTCGATCGCCTGGCAGGGCAGTTCCTTCGGACCCTCGACGCCGGCCGCGCGCGCTTCGGCCTGGTTGAAGCCGGTCGCGGTCTGCACCAGCGAATCGAAGCCGCGGCGCGACGCCCAAGGTCCGGCATCGCCATAGGCGGACAACGACGCGTAGACGACCCCCGGACGCAACGCCGCGACGTCGGCGGGCGCGAAGCCGTGCGCGGCAAGCGCGCCCGGCCGAAAGCCTTGCAGAAAAACATCGGCATCCTTGACCAGGCGTTGCAGCGCGGCCTTGCCGTCCGGCGTCGTGATATCCGCGTAGGCGGAGAGCTTCCCTCGCCCGGTGTCCTTCACCAGCCAATCGATGAACGGCAGACCGGGCGCGGAAATCAGCATCACGTCCGCGCCGTGCGCGGCCAGCGTTCGCCCGGCGACCGGCCCGGCAATGATGCGGGTGAGGTCGAGGACGCGAAGACCGCCGAGCGGCCGCGGGCCGCGCGGCAGCGGCCGCGCCGGCGCTTCGCTGAATTTCTCGATCCGCACCGGCGGCATGCGCGCGACCGCCGCCGCATGTGGATGCATCGCCCACTCTTCCGGCGAGCGCATCGCGGCGACGACGCAGCCTCGCTCGTAAGCCGCCGTCTCGAAGGTGAGCGCGTCCCATTTTGCCAGCGCCGCCAGAATGCTCTCGCGCGTCGGCGCACAGCCAAGGAGCGTGGTGACGCTGTCGCGGTGATGCTGGAAGTTCATGTGCAGCCGCACGTAGCGGCCGTCGCCGGTGCGATAAATGCCGAAGAGCGGATCGCCGTAAGCGGTCGGCGCTTTGCCGTCGATGCGCAGAAAGTGCTCGCTGCGAAAGTCGGCGGCGGCGTGGCGCATGTCGACCGCCACCCGCTGACGCGGCGCGCCCGCGAGGTGGCGCAGCTCGGCCGCAGCCAGCGCCGAGACAGCAATGCTCGCCTGCGCCGCCGCCCCGAGGCGGAAGGATGACGGGAGCACAGGCTCGTCGCCGGAGAGTTGCAGATGAGCGAGCGCGGCCGCGTCGCCGCCGGCCGCTTGCCAAAGCGCGGCGACAATATCGGCAGGGGAGCCGGCGTCGATCATGGCGGCTATGACCGCGCAGCTTCGCTGCGGCGGGCTTCTGCGATCAAGGTCGCGACCAGATCGGCCGCCGGCATCGCCCGCGAGCGCGCGACCCCCTGCCCGGCCCAGAGCGATATGAAGTCGGCGACGCCTTGCTTTCCCGCGGCGTTGCGCATCGGGCGGGTGAGATCGTTCTGTTGCCGGAACGGCAGGATCGCGCTCTCCTTGCCCGCCACCATGGCGATGAATCCGTTGGTCAGTCCGCGCGCCGGCCGGCCGGAGAAAGCGCGGGTGATGACGGTGGCGTCCTTCTTAGCATCGAGGAGCGCGCGCTTGTAAGCCGCCGGCGCGCCCGATTCCGGGCACGGCAGGAAGGCGGTGCCAAGCTGCACGGCGGCGGCGCCAAGCTGCAACGCCGCCGCCACGTCGCGCCCGTCCATGATGCCGCCGGACGCTATCACCGGCAGCGCGACGCCGGCGCAAATCTCGCGCACGAGCTTGGCCATCGGGACCATCGAATCCTCGAACGGCGCGGCAAAGGTGCCGCGATGCGCGCCTGCTTCGGCGCCCTGCGCGACGATCGCGTCGACGCCGGCGTGCGCCAGCCGGCGCGCCTCCTCGGCGGTCGTCGCCGTGCCGATAACGGCGATGCCGCGCTGCCTGAGCGCCGCGATCTGCGCGGGCGAAGCGACGCCAAAGGTGAAGCTGAACACCGGCGGCCGCTCCTCCAGCACGGCTTCGAGCTGCGCGTCGAAGGGGCTCGCCGGCATGCCCGGCAATACCGGCGGCGGCAATCCAAGCTTCGCATGCGCTTCGGCAACAATCTCGAGCATCGGCCCAGGGTCGACCTTGCGCTCGGTCTCGTAGCCGCCGGCGAACAGATTGATGTTGAACGGATGCCGCGTGAGCGCGCGCATGCGGCGGACGGTCGCGGCAATCTCCTCCGGCTTCACATAGGCGCCGCCCCACGCGCCGAGGCCGCCCGCATTCGACACCGCAGCGGCGAGTTCGGGCGTGCCGCCAGCGCCGGCCATGGGCGCGAGCAGGATCGGATGCTCGATGCCAAGCCGCTGCAGGAACGAACTCATGATCATTGCTTTCTGTTCATGGTCGTTTGCAAGATAGGCGGGGCTCCCAGGCGCACAATGGGGAATCGGCCCTTCGCACCATCGTCATTTGTAAATGTCGGCTTCGGCGGCGGCGAAAGCGCGTCCGGGTCAGCGCCTGCCAAGGTGTTCGGATTGCCGCAATTTAATCGATGCGGCTCGGCGCCGGTCCTTGCCGCCGGGATTCGTCGCTCCTAAAATTGTCCGTCGCAAGGCGAGTGCCAAGCCCCGCCGGGGATACGCATGATCGATCGCTGCACGTTTCGGTTCGCGGAATCATCGTGCATTGGCGCGATCGCGTCGCTCGCCCTGCTGCATTCCGCCTTCGCCGCCACCCACGAGCAGATCGTCGAGCGCTGCCGGGAAAGCGCGCGTCCGCAGGTCCACGCCTGCATGATGGGCAAGCGCGGAACCGGCGACCGCGAAAGCAATCTCGCCGCCTGCCGCGAGTCGGTCGGCAAGCCGATCGTGCGGGCCTGCGTGTTGCGCGAAGAGCAGAAGCAAGCGGCCAAGACGCCGCCGCCCGCGGCACCGAAGGATGAAGCGGCGATCGCGCCGAAGGACGCGCCCTCAGTGCAGCCGGTTTTCGTCGCCCCGCCGCGCACGATCGCCGACATCACCGCGATCCTCGACAGCGAGAAGCCCGACGAGGCGAAAATCGCCGCGCGCAAGGCCAATGCCGACGCGACGCCGCCAAGCGATTTGTCCGGCGCCAAACTCGCGCAATTCTATTACGACCGCGGCGCCGCCCGCGCGCTGCTCGCCCGCAACAAGGAAGCGGTCGCCGACGGGCAGCAAGCGCTCGAGGTCGGAAAGAACGCGAGCGATTTCGCGCAGCGCTGCGCGGATCCAGCAGTTCGTCGCGCTGCAGTATCAAGCCCTTGGCGATCCGAAACAAACGATTGCGGTACTCGATACAATGGTGCGGGAGGGCGAGCGAGCCGGACGGCGCGGCAGTGAGATCAACGCATTGGCGATCATAGCTCGAACGTTGATCTTAATGGGCGACGTCAGCCAGGGCAGCACTTACGCGGGCCGCGTCCAAGCGCTGGTCCAGGAGGCACGGGGCAGCCCGAACCCGAGATGGCGCGCGGCTTACGCCATCTACGGCCCTACATGGGAAGCCGATGTTGAGGTCGGGCGCGCGTTGATGTTCGAGGCGCACGGCCAGTATGCCGAAGCCGAGGCAGCATATCGGCGCGCCGAAGCGTTCCGCCGCGCCTCGCTGCAGCTACATTGCCAAATATGATTTTCCTCCTCCGCCGGAACAGATTATGCAGGCTGCGGATACGACGCTGCTCGCAGTCGCGCGCAGCGAGGCCAGGCAGGAGCGGCTGAGCGAAGCCGAGGCCGATGCGCGTCGCGCGCTGCTCGGGATACTTAAGGCGCAGGGCAAGTACGCTCCCGCGACGCCGACTTTCATCGTCGGCCTCGCCGGCATCCTGGTCGAGCAGGGCCGCTACCAGGAAGCGGAAAAGCTTGCGCGTACGGCCCTCGACGTCCAGCGCACGATCGGCATCGGCGACGATACGAACTCAGACCGCCGGCATTCTTTCGCAACTCGGCAATATCCTCATCTTGCAGCGCAAGACCGAGGAGGCCGCCGCCGTCTATGCGCAACTGGGCAAGGCCATCGCGCAATGGACCCCGGAACGACGCGAGGCTTTCGAGCTCAACGGCTCGCGCATCGTCGCGCTCTATGCTTCCGGCCAGATCGAGGCCGGGATCGCCGCGGCCGAAGCATTCGTCAAACGCCAGATTGCCCGCACCGGCGAGAAGAGTTTCGACACGGCGGCGGCGCGGGGCACGCTTGCGGTCGGCTACGCGCGCGCCGGCCGCGACGCCGATGCCATCCGCGAGTTTAAGACCGCCATGCCGATCATGATGACGGCGGCACACGAGAATTCCGAGGAGGATGACCCGACCGTCGTTGCCGCGCGCAATGTCCGGCTGCAGCGAAGCGTCGAGTTCTATATCGGCGTGCTGGCGCGCACCAACGCGAATCGAACGACGTCGCGATCGAAACCTTTGCGCTCGCCGACGCCGTTCGCGGCCACGCGGTGCAGCAAGCGCTGGCCGATTCGAGCGCGCGCGCGGTTGCGAAAGACCCGGCGCTCGCCGCGCTGGTGCGCACCGAGCAGGATCGCGCCAAGGAGATCAACGCCCAGCTCGGCACCCTCAACAATCTGCTCGCCCTGCCCTCGGGTGAACGCGACGAGCAGCGCGTGCATGCGATCAATGCAGCGATCGAGAAACTGCGCGCCGATCGCAAGGCGGCCCGGCAGGAGATCAAACGGCGCTTCCCGGCCTATGCCGACCTCGTCGATCCGAAGCCGCCCACGGTCGATGAGATCAAGGCGGCGCTGCGCCCCGGCGAGGCGCTGCTGTCATTCTACTTCGGCCAGACGGCGAGCTTTGTGTGGACGGTGCCGAAGGACGGCGCCGTCGCCTTTGCGGCCATACCGATGACGGCCGCCGAACTTGAAACCAAAATCCAGACGCTGCGCCAGGCGCTCGAGCCGCAGATCACCATGGTGAGCGAAATTCCGCCCTTCGATCTCTCGCTCGCCTACGAGCTCTATACATCGCTGCTCAAGCCGGTCGAGGCGGGCTGGAAGCCGGCAAAGAGCCTGATCGTCGCGACCAATGGCGCGCTGGGCGAGCTTCCGTTGGGCCTGCTGCCGACCGCGCCGGCGCAGATCGATGCGCAAGCCGCACCTTTGTTCGCCGGCTATCGCGCAGTACCGTGGCTCGCCCGCACCCACGCCGTGACCGTGATCCCGTCAGCCTCGGCACTCGTCACCTTGCGTCGCCTGCCGCCGGGCTCGCCCGGCCGCGACAAGCTTATCGGCTTCGGCGACCCCTATTTCAACGCGCAGGAAGCCGCTGAAGCGGAAGGAAGCGCGCCCGCGGACCAGACCCAGATCGCTGCCGCGGCAGCCGAGACCACCGCGACCGCGGACGCGGCAACGCGCGGCGTCCCGCTCAAGCGCCGCGCCTCGCCGCATACCGAGGAGGCCGACACGGCGGAGCTGGCCATGCTGCCGCGGCTGCCGGACACGCGCCTGGAATTGCTGGCGATGGCCAAGGCGCTGGATGTCGATCCTGCCAAGGCCATTTATCTCGGCAAGGAGGCGAACGAGGAGAAAGTCGAAACTCTCGATCTGTCGCACTACCGCATCGTCGCCTTCGCCACGCACGGGCTCGTTCCCGGCGACATCGACGGATTGACCCAGCCGGCGCTGGCGCTGACCGCGCCCGATGTGGCGGGAGTGAAGGGCGACGGCCTCCTCACCATGGAGAAGATCCTCACACTCAAGCTCGACGCCGACTGGGTGGTGCTGTCGGCGTGCAACACCGCGGCGGGAGCCGGCGCCGGCGCGGAAGCCGCATCCGGTCTGGGCAGCGCGTTCTTCTACGCCGGCACGCGCGCTCTCCTCCTCACCAACTGGTCGGTGCAGTCGACTTCGGCGCGCGAGCTGATCACGGATTTGTTCCGGCGGCAGGGCGCCGATCCAACGCTCTCGCGCAGCGAGGCGCTGCGGCAAGCGATGATGGCGCTGCTCGACGGACCGGGCTCGGTCGATGAGGCGGGCCGCACGGTCTTCACCTATGCGCATCCGCTGTTCTGGGCCCCCTACTCGGTGATTGGCGATGGTGGCGGCAGCTAGACGCGCCCGCGCAATGGCGGCCTTGTCCGTGGCCGTTGGCCTCGCCGGCCTCACGGCGCCTGCTCCGGCCGCTGCGTTGGAGCTTGTCACCAAGGAGGAGGCCGCGTTGCCGGCGGGCCCGCCTCCCGTTCTGCAGATGCGCGGCAGTCCGACCCGGCGGCCGAGAATCGTCGTCATCTCGCCGCCGCCGAGCGCCGGTCTCGTGCATTCGCCCTTGGACCTGAAGCTTGAGTTTCGCGCTTTCGGCGGCGCGCAGATCGATCCCGGCTCCGTCGTGGTCACTTACCTCAAGCAGCCGGCGATCGACGTCACCCAGCGCATCATGCCGTTCATCACCGCGGATGGAGTGAATATTTCCCAGGCCGAGGTCCCGGCCGGCAAGCATCAATTCTGGGTGGAGCTGAAGGACAAGAGCGGACGCATCGGCGGCGCCGAATTCGACTTCCAGGTCGCGAAGTAGGCCTTCAGATCGATGCCGGCGATCCTGATCTCCTACCGCCGCGCCGACAGCTCGGCGATTGCCGGGCGCATCTTCGATCGCCTCGCCGCGCATTACGGCGAGGAGTCGGTGTTCATGGACGTCGACCACATCCCGTTCGGCATCGATTTTCGCACCCACATCCAGGAGACGTTGCAGCGGACCGACGTGTTGATCGCCGTGATCGGCCGGAACTGGCTCGGCAAGAGCGCCGACAGCGCCGCGCGCGTGCACGAGAAGACCGACCCGGTCAGAGTGGAGATCGAGACCGCTCTTGAACGCAAGACGCCGATCATTCCCGTGCTGGTCGATGGCGCCAGGATGCCGCAAAGCGCCGACCTGCCGGAAGAGTTTGGCAATTTCGCTTTTCTCAACGCCGCGGAGGTGGCGACCGGCCGCGATTTCCGCGCCCACATGGAGCGATTGATCGGCGCCATCGATCGCGCCGCGGGCATCGCCGGATCGCACCCCGCCTCGCCCTCGACAACGGGGCGCATGCAATCCACGGCCGGCGGCGCGGAGCAGAAACCAGCGGGCAAGCTCCGGCCGACCCAGGCGGTGCGATACTTCCTGGTTCCGCTCGTGCTCCTGCTTGTCGCCCATCACGTCATCATCAATGCGCTCGACCTCAATACCGCCTATCTGTGGATCGCATCCGCGATCATTCCGTTGGCGTTCGGCGGCGGCTTGTTCTGGCTCGACGGGCGCGGCGCCGGGCCGGCATTTGCCTTCGCGATCGCGCTCGGCGTCGTCGCCGTCGCCGGCATGACCGTGTCGCAGAGCCTGAGCTCCGGCGATCCGATCATGCCGCAGACGCGGTTCGAATGGTGGGACAACGCCAACGTCGCCGCGCTCGTGGCGCTCAGCTTCCTCGCCGGCCACGCGCTCGCCCGCGGAGCGCGTGCAGTACTGGGACGAAAACTCGGCAAATCATAGGCGAGCTACGCCCGACGCGATGTCCGATTCCTGATTACTGATTACTGATCAGTGCATCGCGGCGCTGGCGCGCGGCACCAGCGCGCCCGGATGGCGGATCACGTCGCCGGCGAGCCGGTGCGCATCGGCCGCCGCCGGCGCCGGCTCGCGGCCCTCGAGCCGCGCGGCGAGATAGCCGGCATTGAAGCCGTCGCCGGCCGCGGTCGCATCGACCGGCACCACCACTTCCGGCACCGGGACGAATTCCTGCGCGCCGGCGGTGGCGACGAGCGCGCTGTTAGGTCCGTTCTTGACCACGATCTCGCCGATGCCGAAGGCCTGCAGTCGCGCGACCGTCGCCTCCGGCGAAGGGTCGCCCCAGAGCACGGCCTCGTCGTCGAAGGCCGGCAGCGCGATGTCGACACGCTTGAGCGCCTCGATGAAGACCGTGCGCGTGCGCGCGAGGTCGCCCTTCCAGCCGTGCGGACGGAAATTGCCGTCGAAGGCCACCTTCACGCCCTGCTGCCGCGCCGCTTCAAGCACCGCAAGAAAGCGCCCGAGGCCGGTGTTGGAATAAAGCGACAGCGTGATGCCGGAGAAATAGACGAGCCGCGACGCAAGCAGGCCTTCGACCACGCGCATCCAGTCGGGAAGCTCGAACAGCTCGCATGCCGGCGCGCCGTCGCGCCAATAGCGCAAGCCGCGTTCGCCGGTGCGGCCGTTCTCAATAAGACACAGCGCCGGCAACCGGCCGGCAGCACGTAAAATGAGATTCGCGGAAACACCTTCGGCGGCGGCGAGAGCCATGATGCTGTCGGAATAAGGATCATCGCCGAGCGCGGTCGCGAAGGCGGTGTCGATTCCGGCGCGGGCGAGATAGACGGCAGTATTGAAGGTGTCGCCGCCGCCGGAGAGCGCGAACCTGCCGTCGCCGCCGCGCGCCATTTCGATCAGGGCTTCGCCGACGCAAACCGCGCGGGTTTTTTGCTCGCTCATCGATCGCACCTTGCCTCTTTCACGGGAGCAAACGGGTCTCGCCGGCGGCACGATACGTCATTTGCCACAAGCGAGAGCGAGGAAAGCAAATCCGCCGGATTTGGCGTCGGCCGGAGGGAATGTTATATATTGTAACATCATGACCCACCATCATCACCATGGCGGCGAGGCGCATCCTTCGCCGACGATCTTCCCGTCCCTGCTGCGGCTTTCGGTCCCGGCGCGGATGGCGGTCGCGCTCGTGCTCGTGGCTGTGGTGTGGGCCGCGGCTCTGTGGGCCATGCACTGAGTCTCATCGCCAATGGCACAGCTGCGCTTCCGCAATCTTACTCTCGGCTATGAACGGCATCCGGCCGTGCATCATCTCGACGGCGCGGTGGAAACGGGCGCGCTGGTTGCGGTCATGGGCCCAAACGGCGCCGGCAAGTCGACGCTGTTCAAGGGCATCGTCGGTGCGCTCAAGCCGCTCGCGGGCTCGATCGAGCGCGACGGCCTCGACGCCCGCGACATCGCCTATCTGCCGCAGGTGGCCGAGATCGATCGCTCGTTTCCGATCAACGTCTACGACATCGTGGCGATGGGGCTGTGGCGGGCCAGGGGCGCGTTCGGCGGCATCGGCGGCAAGGATCATCAGGCGATCGAAGCGGCGATCGCCGCGGTCGGTCTCACCGGATTCGAGCCGCGCCCGATCGGCACGCTCTCCGGCGGACAGCTGCAGCGCATGCTGTTCGCGCGCCTCCTGCTCCAGGATGCGCGCGTGATCGTGCTCGACGAGCCGTTCACCGCCATCGACGCCAAGACCTCGGCCGACCTGTTGGACCTGGTGCAGCGGTGGCACCGCGAACGCCGCACCGTTCTTGCAGCGTTGCATGACATCGACCTGGTGCGGGCGAATTTTCCGCAAACCCTGTTGCTCGCCCGCGAGCCGGTCGCCTGGGGCGCAACGGCCGAGGTGCTGACGGCCGAGAATCTGGCCAAGGCGCGGCATATGTGCGAGGCGTTCGACGAATACGCCGAGGCCTGCGCGGTCGCGGCGGAATAGCGCCCGCGCCCCTCGCATGTTCTACGCCACCTTCATCGCCCCGTTCGCCGAATTCGAGTTCATGCGCCGCGCGCTGGTCGGAACCTTCGCGCTTGCGCTCGGCGCGCCGCCGGTCGGCGTATTCCTGATGCTCCGCCGCATGAGCCTGATCGGCGACGCCATGGCGCACGCCATCCTGCCGGGCGCGGCGATCGGCTTTCTCATCGCCGGCTTGAGCCTGTTGGCGATGGCCGGTGGCGGCATGATTGCCGGATTTCTGATCGCGGTCGGCGCCGGCCTCATCGCGCGGGCGACGCCCTTGAAGGAGGACGCTTCGCTGGCGGCGTTCTTTCTCGTCGCGCTGGCGCTCGGCGTCACCATCGTCTCGGTGAAGGGCAGCAATGTCGATCTGATGCATTTTTTGTTCGGCTCGGTGCTCGCGGTCGATGATCCGGCGCTCCTGCTCATCGTCGGCATCACGTCGGTGTCGCTGGTGATCCTGGCGCTGATCTGGCGACCGCTGGTGCTCGAATGCGTCGATCCCGGATTCCTGCGCTCGGTGAGCCGCGCCGGGGGACCGGCGCACATCGCCTTTCTGGCGCTCGTGGTGATGAACCTCGTCGGCGGCTTCCAGGCGCTCGGCACGCTCCTCGCCGTCGGCATCATGATTCTTCCCGCCGTGATCGCGCGCTTCTGGGCGCGCGACATCAGCGCGATGATCGGCGCGGCGGTCGCCAGCGCCGCGATCTCCGGCTATGCCGGCCTGGTCATTTCCTATCACGCCAATCTGCCGTCGGGGCCGACCATCATCCTGGCGGCGGGAGTGCTCTACGGAGTGTCGGTGCTGCTCGGGCCGGTGGGCGGGCTTCTCTGGCTTGCCTGGCCGCAACGCCATCTCGAAGCGTGAGCGGCATGATCGCGTGGCGCCGCGTTCTGCTGATCGCCGGGTTGCTCTTGGTCACGCCGGCGCACGCGCAAGACGCCGGGCAAGACCCCGGGCAAGACAAGCTGAAGGCGGTCGCCAGCATCTCGATCATCGGCGACCTGGTGCGCAATGTCGGCGGCGACCGCGTCGCGGTGGCGACGCTGGTCGGGCCGGACGGCGACGCTCATGTCTTTTCGCCGACGCCGGGCGACGCGAGGACCGTTGCTGCCGCCGCTATCGTCTTCGTCAACGGGCTCGGCCTCGAAGGCTGGATGACGCGCCTCGCCCAGGCGTCCGGCACGAAGGCGCCGACCGTCGCGGTCAGCACCGGGATCGTGCCGCGCAAGATGAAGGACGAAGGCCGGCCCGGGCGTACGGCGATCGATCCGCACGCCTGGCAATCGGTCAGCAATGCGAAAATCTACGTCGCCAATATCCGCGACGGCTTGAGCGCCGTCGACCCCGCGGGCAAGGCGGTCTACGACGCCAATGCCGCGGCCTATCTCGGCAAGCTCGACGCGCTCGAACGCGAAGTCGGGACGGCGATCGAGCGCATTCCCGCCGACCGGCGCAAGATCATCACCACCCACGACGCCTTCGGCTATTTCGGCGACGCCTACGGCATGAATTTCATCGCGCCGCAGGGGGTCGCCACCGAGGCCGAGCCGTCGGCGAAGGACATCGCCGCGATCATCGCGCAGATCAAGCGCGAGAAAATTCCGGCGGTCTTTTTGGAAAACATCACCGACCCGCGGCTGATGCAGGAAATCGCGCGGGAAACCGGTGCGAGGATCGGCGGCACGCTCTATTCCGACGCCTTGTCTGGGCCGGGCGGCCCGGCGGCCACCTACATCGAGATGATGCGGCATAATCTGCGCGAGCTCACCCGGGCGCTTGCGGGGTGAGCTTGTCATTCCGGGACGCCGCGAAGCGGCGGGCCCGAAATCCATAATCACCGTCCGTGAAGATCGGCCGCGGTTCGGAGTGCGTTCTGGAAACGATCGTGACTTATGTATTCCGGGCTCGCGCCGTTGGCGCGCCCCGGAATGACGGCATAGGGTTTTGGCCAGCCGCCGGATCGCCTATATAGCCGCAGGAGGCTCGCGCATGTCTGAACCGCTTTCGTCCGACAAGGTCCCGGTCACGGTGCTGACCGGCTACCTTGGCGCCGGCAAGACCACGTTGCTCAACCGCATCCTCTCCGAGCCGCACGGCAAGAAATACGCGGTCATCGTCAATGAATTCGGCGAGATCGGGATCGACAACGACCTCGTCGTCGGCGCCGACGAAGAAGTCTTCGAGATGAACAATGGGTGCATCTGCTGCACCGTGCGCGGCGATCTGGTGCGCATCCTCGACGGGCTGATGCGGCGGAAGGGCAAGTTCGACGCCATCATCGTCGAAACCACGGGGCTCGCCGATCCGGCGCCGGTGGCGCAGACTTTCTTCATCGACGAGAATGTCGGGCGCAAGACGAGGCTCGATGCGGTGGTCACCGTCGCCGACGCCAAATGGCTCACCGAGCGGCTCAAGGACGCGCCGGAAGCGAAGAATCAGATCGCCTTCGCCGACGTGATCCTGATCAACAAGACCGATCTCGTTTCGCCGGAGGAATTGCGCGAAGTCGAGGCGCGCATCCGCGGCATCAACCGCTACGCCAAGGTGCACAAGACCGAGCGTGCAATGATACCGCTCGACGCGGTCCTCGGCCGCAACGCTTTCGATCTCGACCGCATCCTCGACATCGAGCCCGAATTCCTCGAGAGCGACGGGCACGATCATCATCACGATCACGACCATGATCATGGCCACGACCATCACCATGATCACGCGCCTCGCGGCGGCCTCAAGCATTATCACGACGAGGAGATGCAATCGATTGCGCTCAAGAGCGACAAGCCGCTCGACGCCGATAAATTCTTCCCTTGGGTGCAGGAGCTAGTGCAGAAGGAAGGCCCGAATATCCTGCGCTGCAAGGGTATCCTCTCCTTCAAGAACGACGACGAGCGCTTCGTCTTCCAGGGGGTGCACATGATCCTCGACGGCGGGCATCAGCGGCCGTGGCACAAGGAGGAGAAGCGCTCGAGCCGCCTCGTCTTCATCGGCCGCAATCTGCCGCAGGAGAAAATCACCGAAGGCTTCGAAAGCTGCGCCGCTTGATTGATGCAGGAAAGCGCACGCCCTACCTCCCCTGGAGGGTTGGAGGGGGAGGTCGTCGCGCGAAGCGCGGCGGGTGGGGTGACAGCGCCGAAGCGCGTTCGGTATAGCGGCAGTGCCGCACACCCCACCCCGGCGGCCGCCGGCCGCCGACCCTCCCCCTCCAGGGGAGGGTGAAGACAGCGAGTTGCATCCGACTTCATGACCGACACCCGCAGCGACATTGTTTCCGTCGTCGAACGCACGCACCCGGTGGCGGCCGGGGGCCCGATCGTCGCCGCGCACTTCCTCGGCGCCACCGCCGCATTCGTCCTCGGCGAGGAGGCCATGGTGCTCGCCGAATCGAAAGGCGAGGCGCGCCGCCTCGATGTGCATGGCGGCGCCATCCTGGCGACGGCCGGCGACGGCGCGCGCATCGTCAGCGGCGGCGATGACGGCAAGATCGTCGAGACGACGGCCGCAGGCGAGACCCGCACGCTCGGCGGCGATTCGAAACATCGCTGGATCGACCACGTGGCGCTCGCTCCGGACGGCGCGGTCGCCTGGTCGGCGGGCAAGTCGGCGTTCGTGCAAGGCAAGGAGCTGCGCGAATTCGAGGCGCCGTCGACGGTCGGCGGCCTCGGCTTCCTGCGCAAGGGCTTTCGCCTCGCCGTCGCGCACTACAACGGCGCTTCGCTCTGGTTCCCGAATGCACCGCAGGCCGCGCCGGAAAAGCTCGAGTGGAAGGGATCGCATCTCGGCGTCACGGTCAGCCCCGACGGCCGTTTCCTGGTCACCACGATGCAGGAGCCGATGCTGCATGGCTGGCGGCTCGCCGATCGCAAGCACATGCGCATGTCTGGCTACGCTGCGCGCGTGACCTCGTTCGGCTGGACGGCGGGCGGCGAGTGGCTGGCGACCTCCGGCGCGCCGCAACTCATCCTCTGGCCGTTCCAAGGCAAGGACGGACCGATGGGCAAGGAGCCGCGCCTCCTTGCGCCTTCCGAGCACCGCGTCGGCGTCGTCGCCTGCCATCCCAAACAGGAGATCGTCGCCGCCGGCTATGGCGACGGCATGGTGCTCATCGTGCGCATCGGCGACGGCGCCGAGATTTTGGCGAAGAAGCCGGGCGACGCGCCGGTCACCGGGCTCGGCTGGAGCGCGGACGGCCTGCTGCTCGCCTGGGGAACGGAAAGCGGCGAGGCCGGAATGATCGACCTCGCCTGAGCTTGCTCAGATCACGTATTGCCGCAGCGGCGGAAAGCCGTTGAAGCCGACTGAGGAGTAGGTCGCGGTATAGGCGCCGGCGGCCTCGATCAGCACCTTGTCGCCGATGGCGAGCGACACCGGGAGCGGGTACGGCGTCTTTTCGTAGAGCACGTCGACCGAGTCGCAGGTCGGTCCGGCGATGATGCAGGGCGCGGTGTCGTCGCGGTCCTTGGCGGTGCGGATCGGATAGCGGATCGACTCGTCGATGGTTTCCGCGAGCCCGTGGAATTTGCCGATATCGAGATAGACCCAGCGCACCTCGTCCTCGGGCGAGCGCTTGGCGATCAGCACCACCTCGGCCTCGATCACGCCGGCATTGCCGACGAGGCCGCGGCCCGGCTCGACGATCGTCTCGGGCACGGCATTGCCGAAATGCTTGCGCAGCGAGCGGAAGATCGCCTTGCCGTAGGATTCGAGCTTCGGCGTCTTGCGTACATATCTGGCCGGGAAACCGCCGCCAAGATTCACAATCGAAAGCGCGATCCCGCGCTCGGCGCAGGCGCGGAACACCGCCGCCGTCGAGGCGAGCGCGCGGTCCCAGGCCTCGATGTTGTGCTGCTGCGAGCCGACGTGGAAGGAGACGCCGTGCGGAACGAGCCCCTGCCTGTGGGCGAACTCGAGGATGTCGGCGGCGTAGGCGGGCTCGCAGCCGAACTTGCGCGACAGCGGCCATTCGGCGCCGGAGCCGTCGCAATGGATGCGGCAGATCACCCGGCTCCCCGGCGCCGCACGCGCGATCTTCTCGACCTCGGCCTCGCAATCGATGGCGAATAGGCAGACGCCGAGCTTGAAGGCGGCGGCGATCTCGCGCTCTTTCTTGACGGTGTTGCCGTAGGAGATGCGCTCGGGCGTCACGCCCGCCGCCAGCACCGCCTCGATCTCGCTCATCGAAGCAACATCGAAGCAGCAGCCGAGCCCGGCGAGGAGCTTGAGGATCTCCGGCGCCGGATTGGCCTTGACGGCGTAGAACACCCTGCTGTCCGGCAGCGCCTTGGCGAAGTTCTGGTAGTTCTCGCGCACCACGTCGAGATCGACGACCAGACAGGGTCCGTCATTGGTGCGTTGCTTGAGGAATTCGCGGATGCGTGCAGTCATCGCCACCCTCTCCCTAATCCGACAGGCGGCGTAGCCGCCGAGGTGAGCCTCCTGCGACGCGCACAGTCCCGCACGATGCGGAGCCGCTTGCGTCGCCGTGATTGCTGCCTTGGTCCGGATGAGGGAGATCCCGTTCCGCACTGCTGGCAAAGAAGGACAAGCCCTTTCGGTGTCCCCGGCATTGGCGCCGGCAGTAACCAAAAAAGCCCTTCCGTCGTTGCTTTAAGCCGCGTCGCCAGTGGAGAGCTGGCTATGCCGGTTTCGCCTCCGGCTGCCGGTCGCGGGAGCAAGGAAGTAGTGTTTCTTCCTTAGGCGGCTGTCCGGCCTCTTGTCCGGATGCCCACCGACCGACACACGGCCACAGGCACGTGCGAAATTGGGCGATTTCCGCAATAAGCTATCCCGCCGCGCGGTGCAAGCGTTTTGGTCTTAAGAAAGTGTTGCCGAGCGCGCAGCGTGGCGCGAGGCTTTCAGTCCGCCGCGGTGAACGGCTCGACGCGATGCGCCGCGCGCACGAACTGCACCATCACGGCGATGCCGCAGAGCATGAAGACGCCGTCGAGCACGCGGGCGCCGAGCGTGCCGATCGCCAGCAAATTGGCGAGCGCCCAGCTCCCGGCAAAGGCGGCGCCGAACACCTCGGCGCTGATCAGGATCGCCGCGCTGACCACGGTCAGCACGTTCTGCCAGAGGATGCGCCGGGAGCGCTGCGGTTTGGGCTCGTTCATGGGCCGGCAATCTCTCCGAAAGCGGCGCCCGGATCAAGGCGTCCCTCAGGCCGCGTCGCGGCTCGCCTTGGCGCCGATCAGCCCGGCCTCCACCAGCACTGCCCGGATGCGGTCGATTTCGGCACAGGAAAGCTTGACCAGCGGCGGCCGTACCGCGGCACGCGGGAGCCGCCCGAGCAGCACCAGCGCCTCCTTCATGCGGTTGTGCATGTCCGCCCACGGGTCGGCATAGAAGACGCGGGCGAGCGGATAGATGCGGTCATTGAGCCGCCGAGCCGCGGCGAGATCGTCGGCCTTCACCGCCGCAAACAGCGCCGCCTGGAGGTCGGGGATGACGCTGCCGCTGCCGGAGAGAAGCCCGTTGCAGCCGAGTACGAGCGAAGACAGGAGCCAGGCGCTGTGGGTGGTGAGCACGTTGACCGGCCGCTTGCGGCCCTGCAGCTCGCGGACATGCATCTCATGCTGCGCCACGTTGCCGGACCAGTCCTTGATGGCGCGGATGGTCGGCACCTCCTCGACCATGCGTATGAGCGTATCGCGCGGATAGCCCTGCCCGGTCGCGAGCGGATATTGGAAGACGATCAGCGGCAGGCCGCTCGCGCCGGCGATGTGCTTGAAGTGCTCGACCGCCATGGCCGGCGACTGGCCGAGGGTGAACGGCGCCGGCGGGAAGATGAGCAGCGCCGAAGCGCCGCCGGCCTCCGCCATGCGGGCGATCCGGGCTGCTTCCAGGCTGCCGTCGGCCCAGATGCCGTTGACGATCGGCAGCCGGCCGCCGAGCTCGTCCCGCGCGATGTCGAGCACGCGGCGCTGCTCCTCGAAGGTGCAGGAAGCGACCTCGGTGGAATGGGCGTTGACCGTGATCGCCGCAAGGCCGGGCGTCGCGGCGACGTCGCGCAGGTGCTTGCGGAAACTCTGCTCGTCGATCGCAAGATCGTCGGCGAACGGCAGCAGCACCGCCGGGATGACGCCTTGCGGCACAAAATCGGCGTGACCGGACAAGGCCCTCTCCTACACGGCTTTAGCGCGCCAGCCCAATGACATATATCACGCCTGCGTCCGCATTTGGGGTACGAGCCGCAATGACCAAGGCTGATCCGACCGCCAATCCGTTCTTCGAGGAATGGGCGACCCCCGAGGGGGTTGCGCCGTTCGACCGCATCAAGCCGGAGCACTTCCTGCCGGCCTATGCGCACGCGCTCGCCGCGCACGAGGCCGAGATTGCTGCCATTGCCGGCAATGCCGCCCCGCCGGACTTCGCCAATACGATCGAGGCGATGGAGCTAAGCGGCGCGGCGCTGGCGCGGGTCGAGGATGTCTTCGACCTTCTCGCCGGCGCTCACACCAACGATGCATTGCAGGAGATCGAGCGCGAGACCGCGCCGCTGCTCGCCCGTCATTGGAACAAGATCAATACCGACGCCGCCCTGTTCCGCCGCATCGATGCGCTGATGGCGCAAGCCGACACGCTCGGCCTTTCCGCCGAACAGCACCGGGTGCTGGAGCGCTACCACGTGACCGCCCGCCGCGCCGGCGCCGCGCTCGGTGCCGCCGCCAAGGATCGCCTCGCCGAGACCGTCGAGCGCATCGCGACGCTCACCACCGCGTTCAGCCAGAATGTGCTGGCCGACGAGCAGGCCTTCACCCTTGCGGTCCAAGACGAGGCCGAGTTCGCCGGGCTGCCGGATTTCATGCGCGAGGCGATGCGCTCCGAGGCGCAGGAGCGCGGGCTCGACGGCCACGTGGTTACGCTGTCGCGCTCGAGCGTCGAGCCGTTCCTGCAGTTCGCGCAGCGGCGCGATCTGCGCGAGAAGGTGTTTCGCGCCTTCGCCACGCGCGGCGACAATGGCGGCGCGACCGACAACAAGGCGATCATCGCCGAGCTCATCAGGCTGCGCGCCGAACGCGCGCGGCTCCTCGGCTATGCCGACTTCGCCCATTACCGGCTCGACGATGCCATGGCGAAGACGCCGGCCGCCGTGCGCGACCTCCTCGAAACCGTCTGGTCGCGTGCGCGCAAACGGGCGCTCGCCGATCGCGACGCGCTGCAGGCGCTGGTGCAGGAGGAAGGCGGCAACTTCGCGCTCGCGGCCTGGGACTGGCGCTACTACGCGGAGAAGCTGCGGCAAAGGCGCTGCGATTTCGACGCGGCGGCGATCAAGCCGTATCTGAGCCTCGAGCGGATGATCGAGGCCGCCTTCTACACGGCGGAGCGGCTCTTCGGCGTGACCTTCGTGCCGCGCACCGACGTGCCGGTCTGGCATCCCGACGTGCGCGTATGGGAGGTGCGCGGCGCCGGCGGCGACAAAATCGGCCTGTTCTTCGGCGACTATTTCGCGCGGCCCTCGAAGCAGAGCGGCGCCTGGATGACCTCGCTGCGCGATCAGGAAAAGCTCGCCGGCGACATCCGCCCGCTGATCGCCAATGTCTGCAACTTCGCCAAGGCCGCCGAGGGCGAACCGACGCTGCTCGGCTTTGACGATGCGCGCACGCTGTTCCACGAGTTCGGCCACGCGCTGCACGGCCTCCTCTCCGCGGTGACCTATCCGATGATTTCCGGCACCAGCGTCGCCACCGACTTCGTCGAGCTGCCGTCGCAGCTCTACGAGCACTGGCTCGAACAGCCGCAGGTGCTGCGGCGCTTCGCCCGCCACTACCAGACCGGCGCGCCGATGCCCGAGGATCTGCTGCAGCGGCTCCTCGCCGCGCGCAACTTCGACCAGGGCTTTGCCACGGTCGAGTATGTCGCCTCGGCCATCGTCGATCTCGACTTGCATTCGCTGCCGTCGCCCGAAACCATCGATCCGACGGCGTTCGAGAGCGAAGCGCTGGCGCGCATCGGCATGCCCGAGGAGATCGCCATGCGCCACCGCCCGCCGCACTTCGCGCACATCTTCGCCGGCGGCGGCTATGCCGCGGCCTATTACAGCTACATGTGGTCGGAAGTGCTCGATGCCGACGCATTCGCCGCCTTCGAGGAGGCGGGCGACATCTTCGATCCGGCAACGGCGAAGCGATTGCACGAGACGATTTACTCGGCCGGCGGCTCGCGCGATCCGGCCGAGGCCTACAAGGCCTTCCGCGGCCGGCTGCCGAGCGCGGAAGCGCTCCTCGCGAAGCGTGGATTGGCCGAACCGGCCGTGGCAACCTAGCGGCATGTATCTGCACAGTGCCGGTCATCGCCGCGGCGTCGCCTGCGCGCCGCATTTCACCGCAGCCGAAGTGGGCCGCACCATCCTCGCCGAGGGCGGCAACGCGATCGAGGCGATGGTGGCGATGGCGGCGGCCATCGCCACCACTTATCCGCACATGAACCACATCGGCGGCGACGGCTTCTGGCTCATCCGCGAGTCGTCCGGCCGCGTGCGCGCCATCATGGCGGCAGGCCCGGCCGGCGCCGAGGCGCAACTGGAGCTTTACCGCGAGTACGAGGCGATCCCGCCGCGCGGGCCGCTCGCAGCGCTGACCGTGCCGGGCGCGGTCGGCGGCTGGATGCTGGCGCTCGAAGCCGCTAAGGCCGCCGGCGGCATCCTGCCGCTCGATGTCCTGCTTGCTCCCGCTATCGACCACGCCCGCAAAGGCTATGCGGTTTCGCGCAGCCAGGAGCGGCTCACCTTGGAGCACCTTTCCGAGCTCGAGGCGGTGCCGGGGTTCGCCGCGACATTTCTCGCCGACGGCAAGGCGCCCATGGCCGGGGCGCTGATGACGCAGGACGCGCTTGCCGAGACGCTCGCGCATCTCGCCCATGCCGGCCTCGATGATTTCTATCGCGGCGATGTCGGGCGCGAGATGGCGATCGATCTCGGCGGCATCGGCAGTCCGCTCATCCGCGAGGATCTCGCACGCTATGAGGCGACGCTCGCCGAGCCGCTGCACGTCGATCTTCCCGCGGGCACGGTCTACAACACCGACGCGCCGACCCAGGGCATCGTGTCGCTGATGATCCTGGCCTTGTTCGCCCGCCTCGGCGTCACCACGGCCGAGGGCTTCGAGCATGTCCACGGCCTGGTCGAGGCGACCAAGCGCGCCTTGCGCGTGCGCGACCGCGTCGTCACCGATCCCGGTCGTCTGGCGCACGCGCTCGAGCGCTGCCTCGATCCGCGTTTCATCGCCGGCGAGGCGATGAAGATCGACCGCCGCAAGGCGGCACGCTGGCCGCTCGGCCAGGCGGAAAGCGATACCGTGTGGATGGGCGCGGCCGATGCCAGCGGCCTCGTCGTCTCCTACATCCAGTCGCTCTTTTGGGAGTTCGGCTCGGGCTGCGTGCTGCGGCGCACCGGCGTGCTGATGCAGAACCGCGGCGCGAGTTTTTCGCTCACCCGCGGCGCGCTCAACCTGCTGGCGCCCGGACGCCTCCCCTTCCACACGCTCAACCCGGCGCTCGCCGTCCTCAAGGACGGGCGCATCATGGCCTACGGCGCCATGGGCGGCGAAGGCCAGCCGCAGACCCAAGGCGCCATCTTCACCCGCCACGTCGTCTTCGACGAACCGCTCGCCGAGGCGATCGACCGCCCGCGCTGGGTGCTGGGGCGGACCTGGGGCCGGCCGCTGACCAGGCTGCGCGTCGAAGCGCGCCTCGACGGCAATCTGATCGACGCGCTCGAAGCCGCCGGCCACGATGTCGATATCCTGCCCGAGCCCTATTCCGACGTGATGGGTCACGCCGGCGCGGTGGTGCTGCATCCCGACGGCTCGCTGGAAGGCGCGCACGATCCGCGCGCGGACGGCGGCGCGGCGGGAGTGTGATCGCCGCAGCCCGGACGAAGCGTAGCGGGAACCGGGAGCGGGCCTCGCGGCTCATCCCCCTGCATTTGCGCGGTGTTGCGGGTGGGCTAAGGCTCGCGCGCCCGCGCTAGGCGCGGCTGCGAAACAGAAAGTGGACCGCCGTCACGACGACACATCCAGCCAGCCCAATCGTCCAAAGGCGAAATTGATGGTCGCCAACGAGGATCGAGAGATTGCCGAATGCCGGGACTAGAATTCCGACAAGCAGCATCGCCAGCAGCACCACGGCCAGCACAGCCAGAAGCAATTGGCCCGGCTGCTTGTTCAGGCGCGAACGCTCGGCCGGATTGCTGAGATACTGATAGGCAAGAGAGCCCAGCCAGTAGAGGACCACCAGTGCAACCACCATCGCAAAGACCATCATCAATGTCATGAGCGCGCCTTCGAGGTCTCTATGCCAACGAACATACTACGGCGTGCCACGGAGCGCGAGCAAGCTCACCCCGAAGCGGAATCCGCGATGACGGTCCTAGGCAGCTTTGACACGAAGCGTCGGAATCTTGCTCACATCCTCTTTGCGCTCCGCGTGCCACGTATCGTAAGCGGCCTGCATGCGCACCCAAACACCGGCGCCGTCGCCGAACAACTTGCCGAGCCTCACCGCGACCGCCGGAGACACCGGCTTACGCTCGCGCAAAATATCATAAAGATGCTGGCGTGAAATGCCGAGAAGCTGCGCGATCTCAACTTTGGTCCTTCCGATCGCCGGAATCACATCCTCGCGCAGCAAGGCGCCGGGATGAGTTGGGCAGCGATTTGGGTGTCGCCTGGCGAAATGAGCCATGACTTGTCTCCTCAGTGATATTGCTCGAATCTCCTCAGTGATATTGCTCGAAGTCTATCCGCCAAGCATCGCCATCTTCGAACTCGAACGTAATGCACCATGGCCCATTCACGTGGACCGAATAGCGCGTCGGTTTGAAGCCGCGCAAGGGATGGAACTCAAAACCGGGGACATTCACCTCTTCCGGCCGAACGGCGACGTCCAGACGATCGAGGCGGCGCAGGATACGCGCGTGCATCTTCGCGTCGATCTTCCCGATTCGCCCTTTCTCCCAAAGCTCGGCAAGACCCTTGCTTTTGAAGCCCCTGACCACGGTCCATCGACGTAAGCCAAAAGCGGACAAGTGTCAACAGTGAGCTTACATCACGACCATCTGGCGGCTGTTGGCTGCAATGACACAGCGGCCTCGTTTCCGCCCCACTACCTGTTAAAGTGGCGGCCGTGCCCAAGGCGGCACATGGGCGCGGGCCGATGCCTTATCGTTTCGTCCTTCTCATTGTGGGGTTGGCCTGCCTCGTGATTGCTGCGGCCGGCAGCGCCGAGGCGCACCCGCATGTCTGGGTGACGATGACCGAAGAGCTCCTCTACGCGCCGGACGGCACGGTCACCGGCGTGCGCCACGCCTGGACCTTCGACGACATGTATTCGGCGTTCGCCATCCAGGGGCTCGAAAGCAAAACCCCGGGCGTGTTCACGCACGAGGAGCTCAAGCCGCTCGCAAAGGTCAATGTCGAGTTGCTCAAGGAGTACGCCTACTTCACCTACGCCAAGCTGGACGGCAAGCGGCAGAAGGACGCGTTCCTCGATCCGGTCGACTATTTCCTCGACTACGATACGAAGCAGGCGGTGCTCACGCTCCACTTCACGCTGCCGTTCAAGGCCCCGGTGAAGGCAAAGGCGCTAGAGCTCGAGGTCTACGATCCGGAATTCTTCATCGCCTTCGGTTTCGCCGAGCGGGACCCGGTGCGGCTGGTCGGTGCGCCGGCGGCGTGCCAGGCCTCGGTCGAGAAGCCGCGCGACGATAATTTCCCGGCAACGCTGCGGCTCAACAAAGCCTTCGCGAGCTCGGAGGCGAATATCGGCATGGGCGCCAGTTTCGCCAACCGGATCTGGGTGAAGTGCCCATGACCGATGGTGTCGCGGCGCGTTGGATGCGCCGCCTCGCAACCGTCGCCCTCATCGCCGTTCTGGTGCTGGCCGCGGGTGCGCTCGCCAGCGCGTGGGCGCAGGTCGGGCCGCTCGGCGGACCACGCCCGCCGCCGGCCGACGGCGTGATCGGCTGGCTCTTCGCCAAGCAGGCGCTGTTCTACCGCTCGCTTGCCGGATTGATCCGCGCCGCCAAGACCGATGGGTCGGCCTATTGGGGACTGATCGGCATCTCGTTCCTCTACGGCATCTTCCACGCCGCCGGCCCGGGCCACGGCAAGGCGGTGATCTCGTCCTATCTGCTCGCCAACGAGGAGACCTGGCGGCGCGGCATCGCGCTCGCCTTCGCCTCGGCGCTGCTGCAGGCCCTCACCGCCATCGTCCTTGTCGCCGTCGCCGCGCTCCTCATCGGCGCGACCGCGAAGATGATGGGCGACACCGTGCGCGCCATCGAAGTCGCCAGCTATGCGCTGATCGTGCTCTTGGGCGCTCGG
Source organism: uncultured Alphaproteobacteria bacterium (assembly GCA_963850855.1). Lineage (GTDB taxonomy): Bacteria > Pseudomonadota > Alphaproteobacteria > Rhizobiales > Xanthobacteraceae > BOG-931. Next base: position 120,591 of record CAWKNH010000007.1, on the reverse strand, counting down.
CTATTTTGGGTGAAGGGGCGCGGCTTCTTGCACGCGTTGCACGCCATGCGGTCGGGATCCGCAAATGCTCACGGCGACGGCCACGCGCATTCGCGTGACGGGCACACGCATGATCACCACCACGCCGACGAGCACGACGAGGAGGAGAGCGCGTTGCCCTGGGGGCATGCCCATGGGCCGCAGCCGCAGGAGCTGGCCGGCCCCGGTGGCTGGCATCGCGGGCTTTCCGCGATCGTCGCCGTCGGGCTGCGGCCCTGCTCGGGCGCCATCCTGGTCCTCGTCTTCGCGCTCGCCCAGGGCTTGTTCTGGGCCGGCGTCGCCTCGACCCTGGTGATGGGGCTCGGCACCGCGATCACCGTCGCGGCGATCGCCACCCTCGCCGTCGGCGCCAAGGCGGCGGCGAAGCGCTTTGCCGCGACGCGCGCCGGTTACGGCTCGCTCGTCCTGCGCGGCCTGGAAGCCGCGGCCGCGCTCATGGTGATGGCGCTCGGTGTTCTCCTGCTCACCGGCTACCTGGCGAGCGAGCGTCTGGGGATGTTTTGATGCCGTAGAGCGGACTAGCGCCGTAGCACTTAAGCCGCCAATCGAGGCGCGGGTTACGCACCGCGGCGCCAATCTACCTTAGATCGGCTGCATCGGCGACAGATCGAGCCGATCCATCAGCGCCACGTCGCGGCCGCGCTCCGGGTTGGGCGTGGTGAGGAGTTTCGGCCCATAGAAGATCGAGTTGGCGCCGGCGAGGAAGCAGAGCGCCTGCGTCTCTTCGCTCATATCCTCGCGGCCGGCCGAAAGGCGCACCACCGAGCGCGGCATGGTGATGCGGGCGACCGCGATCGTGCGCACGAACTCGATCGGATCGAGGCGCGGCTCGCCGGCAAGCGGCGTACCGGCGACGCGCACCAGCATGTTGATCGGCACCGATTCCGGATGCGCCGGCAGGCTCGCCAGCGTCGCGATCATGCCGACGCGGTCTGCGCGCGTCTCGCCCATGCCGACGATGCCGCCGCAGCAGACGTGGAGGCCGGCGGCGCGCACATGCTCGAGCGTCTCCAGGCGATCCCGATAGGTGCGCGTGGTGATGATCTTCTCGTAGAATTCCGGCGAGCTGTCGAGATTGTGGTTGTAGTAGTCGAGGCCGGATTCCTTGAGGCGCCGCGCCTGCGCCGCGCTGAGCATGCCGAGCGTTGCGCAGGTCTCGAGGCCGAGCGCCTTGACGCCCTCGACCATGGCGCAAACCTGCTCGAGCTCGCGGTCCTTGGGCGAGCGCCAGGCCGCGCCCATGCAGAAGCGGCTGGCGCCGGCGTCCCGCGCCGCGCGCGCCTCCGCCAGCACCGCATCGAGCGGCATGAGCTTTTCCGCGCGCACGCCGGCGTCGTAAGCCGCGCTCTGCGGACAATAGGCGCAATCCTCCGGACAGCCGCCGGTCTTGATCGAAAGGAGCGTCGAAATCTGCACCTCGCCCGGCGCGAAATGCGCGCGGTGAATGCTCTGCGCGCGGAACATCAGCTCCGGGAACGGCAGGTCGAATAGCGCGCGCACTTCTTCGCGCGTCCAGTCGTGGCGCAGCGCCGCCTCAGGCGCAGCGACTTGCGGTCGTGTCTCGGCAATCGACATGGCGATACCATAGCCGCAGCGGCGGCGGGGGCAAGGTCATCGGCACGGGCGCAGCATCGCGACGAGCTTAGGCCACCTTCTCGGTCAGGTGCGGGAACATGGCCTTGCGCGCCTCGTCGTCCATCTCGGTCTTGAACTTGTGTCGTTCCTTGAGCGTCACCGCACGCTGCGCCGCCGGCCGCGCGCCGATCTCGTCGACCAGCCGCTTGAGGTTGGGGAATTTCGGCCACGCGCTTTCCCCGAGCGGCATCAGCCGCGCCCAGCCCCACACATCCATGTCGACGATCGTGTAGGCGTCGCCGAGCATGTATTTCCGTTTAGCGAGGTGATCGTCGAGAATGCGGAAGTGACGCTGTGTCTCGAAGGCATAGCGGTTGATGGCATACTCAATCTTCTCCGGCGCATAGACGCGGAAGTGCACCAGCTGGCCGGAATACGGTCCGACACCCGACGCCACGAACATCAGCCACGACAACAGCTCGCCGCGCGCCTTGTCGGTCTTCGCCGGCAGGAACTTGCCGGTCTTGTCGGCGAGGTAGAGCAAAATGGCGTTGGAGTCGAACACGGTGACGTCGCCGTCGACGATCGCCGGCACCTTGGCGTTGGGATTGATCGCGAGATACGCGGGCTTGTGCTGATCGCCCTTGCGGGTATCGATCGGGATCGGCTCGTAGGGCAGCCCGGCTTCCTCGAGAAACAACGCCACCTTGGTCGGATTCGGCGCGCCGCTGAAATAGAACTTCAACATTTTTCAGACCTCATGTTTGTCCGTCGTCCGCAGAAATATAGAGACGGCGCCGTTAGGTTAGAACAGTCCGACGATCTGGCCATCCTTGACATCGATCGCATCCGCCGCCGGCACCTTGGGCAGGCCCGGCATGGTCATGATCTCCCCGCAGATCGCGACCACGAATTCGGCGCCGGCGGAAAGCCGCACCTCGCGCACGTTGATGACGTGGTCGGTCGGCGCGCCCTTGGCGTCGGGATTGGTGGAGAAGCTGTATTGCGTCTTGGCGATGCAGATCGGGAATTTGCCGCAACCCATCGCCTCGAAGGCGCCGAGCTGATCGCGAACCGATTTGTCGGCGGAAATGTCCTTGGCGCGGTAGATCTCGCGGGCGATGGTGCGGATCTTCTCGTAGAGCGGCATGTCGTCGGGATAAAGGAGCTTGAGCTTGCTCCTGCCGCTCTCCGCCGCCTTGACCACCGCACGGGCGATTTCGGCCGCGCCCTTGCCGCCCTCGGCCCAATGATCGGCCATCACCGCCTCAACGCCGAGCTTGCGGCACGACTCTTCGACCAGCTTGATCTCGGCGTCGGTGTCGGCGGAGAAGCGGTTGATGGAGACGACCGGCACGATGCCGAATTTCTGCAGGTTCTCGACATGGCGGGTGAGATTGCTCATGCCGGCGTCGAGCGCCCTGAGGTTCTCGTGCTTGAGGTCTTCCTTCTTCACCCCGCCATGCATCTTGAGCGCACGGATGGTGGCGACGAGCACCGCGCAATCCGGTGATAGCCCGGTCTTGCGGCATTTGATATCGAGGAATTTCTCGCCGCCGAGATCGGCGCCGAAGCCTGCCTCGGTCACCACGTAGTCGGCGAGCTTGAGCGCGGTCGTCGTCGCCAGCACCGAGTTGCAGCCATGGGCGATATTGGCGAACGGGCCGCCATGGATGAAAGCGGGCGTGCCCTCGATCGTCTGCACCAGATTGGGGGCGAGCGCCTCCTTGAGCAGCACGGTCATGGCGCCCTGGGCATTGAGCTCGCCGGCGCGCACCGGCTTGCGCTCGCGGGTATAGCCGACGACGATGTTCGACAATCGCTTCTTCAGATCGTCGAGATCGCGCGCCAGGCAGAAGATCGCCATCACTTCGGAGGCAACCGTGATATCGAAGCCGTCCTCGCGGGGAAATCCATTGGCGACGCCGCCGAGCGAAGAGACGATCGAGCGCAGCGCGCGGTCGTTCATGTCGAGGACGCGGCGCCAGGCGACGCGGCGCGGATCGATGCCGAGCGTGTTGCCCCAATAGATGTGATTGTCGACGAGCGCGGCGAGCAAATTGTTCGCCGAGGTGATGGCGTGGAAGTCGCCGGTGAAGTGCAGGTTGATGTCCTCCATCGGCACGACCTGGGCATAGCCGCCGCCGGCGGCGCCGCCCTTGAGCCCGAACGAGGGCCCGAGCGACGGCTCGCGGATGCACAGCATCGCCTGCTTGCCGATGAAATTGAGCGCGTCGGTCAGGCCCACGGTCGTCGTCGTTTTGCCTTCGCCCGCCGGCGTCGGATTGATGGCGGTGACGAGGATGAGCTTGCCGTTCGGGCGTCCCTGGATCGACTTGATGAAGTCCATCGACACCTTGGCCTTATAATGGCCGTAGGGCTCGAGGTTTTCCGGCCCGATACCGAGCTTCTCGCGGGCAACGTCGAGGATCGGCCGCTTCTTCGCGGCCTGCGCGATCTCGATGTCGGACTTCGGCCGGGCGTGCTGCGAAGCGGCGGCCGGAGCCTTCGCCGCGGTTGCCGGGGGCGGAGTCATGAAAACCTCATTCCGGGGCCGAGCCCTGCGTTCGCGGCGAATTCATGCGCGGCGAGCTTGGGGCCGTCCGCCTGCACGCGTGTAACCTTGAATCGGCCGTCGGCGCAAACCACGACGAAGCCGTCGCCCTCCACTGCGGCGATCTCGCCCATCTTGCCGGCGATGCCTTTCGGGTCCTTGGCCGGGAAGGGCTTGGCGTCGAAGATCTTCACCGTCTTGCCGTCGAGCCTCGACCACGCGCCCGGCGCCGGATTGCAGCCGCGAATGAGCCGGTCGATCTCCTGCCAGGGCCGGCCCCAATCGATGTGCGCGTTGTCGGGACCGCAGCGGCCTTCGTACGTGGCCTTCGCCTCGTCCTGCTTGAGGCGCGGCGCCTTGCCGGATTTGACCAGGTCGACCGCTTCGAGCATCGCCGCGACGCCCATCGGGAACAGCCGGTCGAAATAGACCGAGCCGAGCGTGTCGGTCGGCGAAATCGGCGTCCGCTTCTGCAGCAGCACGGCGCCGGTATCGAGCCCGTTGTCGGGCCAGAAGATCGAAAGCCCGGTTTCCGTTTCGCCCTTGATGATCGGCCAGTTGATCGCGCTCGGCCCGCGATAGGCGGGCAGGAGCGAGGGGTGGTACTGGATCGAGCCGCGGGTCGGGATGTTGAGAAACTCCTCCGGCACGAACAAGGTCACGAAGGCCATCACCTGCAGATCGGGCTTGAGCGCGCGGAACTCCTCCCACACCTCGGGCTGGCGATAGGACGCCGGCTGGCGGACCGGCAGTTTCGCGGCGAGCGCCGCTTCCTTCAGCGGATCGACCTTCGCGCCCTCCTTCTCCGGCGCGACGTAAGCGGCCACGACATCATCGCCGCGCTCGATCAGCGCTTCGAGCACAGCCTTGCCGAAGGCCTGCTGGCCGTGGACGACGATGCGCATGTCGCTGCCCCTTCAAGAATTCCGAATATTCCCTTCCCCCCTTGGGAAGTTAGGGATGGGGGTCGGGAGATCGCCGCCGGCAAGGACGGCCGCTGATAATCCTCGACGCTTGGAAACGATCTTCACGCCGCCTCGGCTTTGGCCGGCTTGTCCGGCGCCGTGATTGCGCCCGAGCTTTTGATCGCGGCGATGTCCTGGTCCGAATAGGAGAGCACCTTGCGCAGGATTTCGTCGGTGTGCTCGCCGAGAAGCGGCGAGCGCCGCACGTCGGGGGGCGAGTCCGAGAGCTTGATCGGGTTGCCCACGGTCAGATATTTGCCGCGGGTCGGATGATCGACCTCGACCACCGTGCCGGTCGAGCGCAGCGATTTCTCCTCGGCGATCTCCTTCATCGACAGGATCGGGCCGACCGGGACGTCGTGCTTGTTGCAGATCTCCATGACCTCGAACTTGGTCTTGGTCATGGTCCATTGCTCGATGGTGTCGAAGATGCCTCGCAGCCGGGGCAGCCGCGCCGGCGGCGTCGAGTAATCCGGATCGGTCTTCCATTGCGGCTTGCCGATGAGATCGCAGATCGCGCCCCACACCGGCGCCTGGGTGATGAAATAGACATAAGCGTCGGGATCGCTCTCCCAGCCCTTGCATTTGAGGATCCAGCCGGGCTGGCCGCCGCCGGAATCATTGCCGGCGCGCGGCGTCGCCGCACCAAACGGGACACCCTCGCCGTATTGGCTGTACTCGGTCAGCGGGCCGTGTTTGAGCCGCTGCTGATCGCGCAATTTCACCCGCGCGAGATTGAGCACGCCATCCTGCATGGCGCAGAGCACACGCTGGCCGCGGCCGGTGCGGACTCGCTGATAGAGCGCGGCGACGATGCCGAGCCCGAGATGCAGCCCGGTGCCGGTATCGCCGATCTGCGCGCCGGTGACGAGCGGCGGGCCGTCGCGGAAGCCGGTGGTCGAGGCCGCGCCGCCGGCGCATTGCGCGACGTTCTCGTAGACCTTGCAGTCCTCGTACGGGCCGGGCCCAAAGCCCTTCACCGAGGCGACGATCATGCGCGGATTGAGCTTGTGGATGTGCGCGAAGGTGAGGCCCATGCGGTCGAGCGCGCCGGGCGCGAAATTCTCCACCAGCACGTCGCATTGCTGCACCAGCCGGTCGAGGATTTCCTTGCCCTTGGGATGCTTGGAGTTGATCGTGATCGAGCGTTTGCTGCCGTTGAGCATGGTGAAATAGAGGCTGTCGGCGCCTTTCACGTCGCGCAGCTGGCCGCGCGTGACGTCGCCGACGCCCGGCCGTTCGACCTTGATCACGTCGGCGCCCATATAGGCGAGGAGCTGCGTGCAGGTCGGCCCGGACTGCACGTGCGTAAAGTCGAGAATGCGCACGCCCTCAAGCGCCCTGCCCGCTCCGCCCCACGGCTTGGTGCTCGGGCGCGGCAGGCCGTTCTTCGCCACCGCCGCCGGCCGCTTGGCCCGGAGCTTGACGATTTTCTTGGTCGATTTCTTGGCCGATTTTTTTGCCGCCGCCTTGGACTTTTTCCGGGCCTTCGTTGGCATTCTCTTCTCCGTAGCTCTGCAGTCATTCCGGGGGTCGAGCGAAGCGAGACCGCCCGCAGCCCATATTCACCGATGTGGTTATGGATTGCGGGCTCGCGGGCTTGCGCCCGCGCCCCGGAATGACTGGCGTCATTTATACATCGTCTGATTCTTCGTACCCGGCGCGTATTCGTTCGGGTCGACCCAGATATTGACCACGGCCGATTTGCCGGTCTTGCCGACTTGCTCGCGTGCCTGGCGCAAAGCGCCCGCGACCTTTGCCGGATCGCGCACCTCGATCCCCCACCCGCCCCATTGCTTCGGGAAGTGCGAAAACTCCATGTCGCCGAGCTTGTTGCCGATATTGCCGCGCTGCTCGCCGTATTTGGCGATCTGGCCGTAGCGGATCTGGTTCATCGCCGAATTGTTGCCGATGACGGCGATGTAGGGCGCGCCAAACCGGTCGGCGGTCTCCATGTCGAAGGCGGTCATGCCGAAGGCGCCGTCGCCGTAGTAGCAAAGCACCTCCTTTTTCGGGTGCGCGAGCTTGGCCGCGAGCGCAAAGCCGGTGCCGACACCGAGCGAGCCAAGCGCACCGGGGTCCATCCAGTGGCCGGGCGCACGCGGCCGCACCGCTTGCGCCGAGATCGTCACCACGTCGCCGCCGTCGCCGATATAGATGGTGTCGTCGGTGAGGAACTCGTTGATTTCGTAGGCGACACGATAGGGATGGATCGGCGTCTGGCTCGAGGTGAACATCGGCATCAGTTTTTCCAGCGCCGCGTCCTCGGCGGCGGTGAGCTCCTTCATCCATAGGCGCCGCGCCTGCCGCTTGTCGTTCTTGAGCCGGCCGGACGCCGCAGCGAGCACCGCGGCGAGTACCGCGCCCGGATCGCCGACAATGCCGAGCGTGACGTCGCGATTCTTGCCCACCGTGCGATAGTCGAGGTCGATCTGCACCAGCGTCGGCGCATTGATGCGCTTGCCGTAGCCCATGCGGAAGTCGAACGGCGTGCCGACAATGACGATGACGTCGGCCCTGCCGAAGGCGAGCGAGCGGGTGCGGTCGAAATGATGCGGATCGCCCGGCGCCAGAAGCCCGCGGCTGCCGCCGTTGAAATAGCCGGGGATGTCGAGCCCGCGCAGCAGCGCGATCGCCTCCTTGTGGCCGCGCGCCGCCCATACCTGCTGGCCGAAGAGAATGGCCGGCCGCTCGGAATTGACCAGAATGTCGGCGAGCCGCTCGACGTCTTTGATGTCGCCCACCGACTTGGTCGAGGCGCGATAATGTCCCGGCTTCGGCAGCACCGCGCGGGCGACGTCGATCTCGCGGTCGAGGATGTCGCGCGGGATTTCCAGATAGCTCGGCCCGTAGGCGCCGGCAAAGCACTCGCGCGCCGCCATCGCGATCATGTCGGCGATGCGCTCGGTCGACATCACCGTCGAGGCGAATTTGGTGATCGGCTTCATCATGTCGACATGCGGCAGGTCCTGCAGCCCGCCCATCTTCCATTGCGACAGTGCACTCTGCCCGCCGATGTGCAGCACCGGGCTTTCCGAGCGCAGCGCGGTGGCGATCCCGGTGACCGCATTGGTGCAGCCGGGCCCGGCGGTGGTGACGACGCAGCCGAGCTTGCCGGTCTGCCGCGCGTAGCCGTCGGCGGCGTGCGCGGCGGTCTGCTCGTGGCGCACGTCGACGATGCGGATGCCCTCATCCAGGCAGCCGTCGTAAATGTCGATGATATGGCCGCCGCAGAGCGTGAAGATGGTGTCGACGCCTTCGGCCTTGAGCGCTTTGGCGACAAGGTGGCCGCCGGAGACGACGTTCGCCTCGGCGCTCTTCTTCGTGAGCGTGTCGTCCGCCGTCGTGGCTTGCGCCTTCCCAGTTTTCACGGCCGTTTCGGCCATTGGTCTCTCCCGCTCCCTGCGCGTCGCGCCGGCAAATGCTTCACTGGTATTATTATCATTGGTATTATTCCACAATTCGCTTCGTTCAACAGGCACCTTTGGCGGTCTCGCCCATCGGCGTGGGCTTGGTCCCCGACGAACTCCCATCCAGGTGATCATATTGTTGTTGTCGGCGACTTTGGAGCGCCGCAGAATCGTGCGGCAATGTCGCGCGCGTGCCGGGAGATTGTCGGATGATGCCGATCTATCCTTACGTCGAATTCGTCCATATCGCCGCGGTTGTTCTTTGGCTGGGCGGCGGCAGCCTGAGCGTCTTCAGCGCCGTCAAGGCGGAGCGCGCCCACAACGCCGCCGATTTCACCCGGGTGCTCGGCGATACCGTGTTTTTTTCCATGCGGCTGTTTGTTCCGGCCGGGCTGGTGGCCTTTGCCTGCGGCCTCGCCATGGCCTACCTCGCCGAACTGCTTTCGGAGCTTTGGATCTGGATCGGCATCGCCGGCTTTGCCGTCACCTTCCTGACCGGCGCTGCGGTGATCAGACCGCGCGCTGAAAAGCTTTTGGCGCTGATCAGGAGCGGCGGCGCGGCGGCAGACGTGTTCGGCCCCGGACGTGAAATCATCGCCATCGCCAAATTCGACTATGTGATGCTGTTCACCATCGTCTCCGACATGGTTCTCAAGCCCGGCCCGACGGACACCGCCGTGCTCGCGGCCATGGCCGTGGTCGTTGTCGGCGCCGGCGTGGTTTTCCTGCGACCGTTGTTCAAGGCGAGCGCATCCGGCACGGCCGGCGGCGCCGCCAAGGGATAATCGGCGGCGGCTCAAGTCCTAGCCGGTTGCGCGGCCCGCCGCCGCATCGGCTTGAGAACAAAGAAGGCGAGCGCAGCGACCGCCAGATTCATGATCGTGGCGATGACGAACACCCAATGCCAGTCGCCGCTGTAGTTCTTGAGAAGGCTCGCCAGCGGCACCACCCAGACCGCAGCGCCCTTTGCCGTATAGAGGAGCCCGGCATTGGTGGTCGCGTATTTCACCCCGAAAGTGTCGGTGCAGGTCGCGGGGAACAGGCTGAAGATTTCGCCCCAGGTAAAGAAGACGAGACCGGCCATGAGGACGAAGGTGTACGGCGTGTGTCCCAGTGCGCCGAGGCCCCAATAGGCCGCCGCGCCGAGCGTGAACACGAACGCCATCGTGTTCTCGCGGCCGATTATGTCCGAGATCCAGCCGAAGAACGGCCGCGCCAGACCGTTGAGAATATTGTCGATGACGAGCGCCGTGCTCAGCGTGGTCGCGGTCACGAACAGGATCGTCACCTCCTCGCCGCCGAGCTTGAAGTCCTCGGCGATCGGCGCGATCTGCGCGGTCGCCATCAGGCCCGACGCCGCGACCATGACGAACATGACGTAGAGCAGCCAGAAGATCGGCGAGCCGAGCATTTCGAGCGGCGTATGGTCGCGCAGCGACTGCGTCAGCCACGCGGTGGGCTTCGGCGCTTCGCCCGGCGCCGGTGCGCGCAGGAATTGCGCAAGCAAGAGCACAATCAACCCTTCGCCGAGGCCGAACCAGAGAAAGGCCGACTGGTAGCCGTAAGCGAGGATCACGTGGCGGATCGGGACGACGGTCGCCGCGGCGCCGGCGCCGAAACCGGCGGCGATCAGGCCGGCGGCGAGCCCGCGGCGATCGGGAAACCATTTGAGCGCATGGCCGACACAGGTGCCGTAGACGGCTCCTGCGCCCACGCCGGATAGGGCTGCGGCGGCATAGAGCATGCCGAGCGAGCTGGCGATGGAATCGAGCGCCCACGCGCAGGCGACGAGAACGCCGCCACAGGCGACCACGATGCGCGGGCCGAAACGATCGACGAACCAGCCCTCGACCGGCACCAGCCAGGTCTCGGTCGCGACGAAGACGCCGAAGGCGACCTGGATGGCCGCCGTACCCCAGTGATATTTCTGATCGATCGGATTGACGAACAGCGTCCAGCCATATTGCAGGTTGGCGATCATCACCATGCAGACGATGCCGCAGACGAGCTGGGCCCAGCGTCCCGCAGACGATGCTTCGACCTCCGACGTGAGGGTCGGCGATTCAACCGCCATTTCCGTCCCCAGGTCGCTTCCGTCCCTAAGCCGGCTCCTCGGCCGGAATTATTTGGCCGACTTCTGATCAACTCTTTGATCAACTCTTAAGCCGGCTCGCCCTTTTTTAGCAAAAAGAGCCCGGGGGATCACCCCCAATCATCCCCCGTCCGGGCCCGCCCGCTTCGGCTCGGAGATTTTCTTAGCTTCGCGCGGAACCTGTCCCGCCGGGAATTTATTACCGTCAAAGCCTCCCGACGGCTGCCGGGGTATTAGCCATCGTCTCACGAACATCTATCGCGCGTGGCCTATCGTCGCGGTGCAGGATTGCGAGTGCATTTCACGCGCATGCGCGCACGAGGAAGCGGACATGCGCTAAAAAGCGGTGCAACATCGTCAGGTAAGAAGCTATGTGGGCTCTTCCGCGTATGTGGGCTCCTTTGCATCGGACACGCTGAGCGAAACGCAAATGTCTCCCAAGACTGCCCTGAAGACCGCCCTGAAGACGGCTGCAAAGACCGGCGCCAAACCCGCGGCATCGACCATGCCCGTGGAGGCGCCGTTCGCGGCGTCGTTCTACATCACGGCCACGGAGCCCGCGACGCGGCCGCCCCGCGCCCTCAAATACGGCGACACGTTCATGGTCTTCGACGGCCGCGGCGATATCGCGGCGTCGCCGCATGGTTGGGCCGGCTTGTTCCATTGCGACACGCGCTATCTCTCGCGTCTCGAATTGCTGGTGAACGAGATGCGGCCGCTCCTCCTCGGCTCCAATCTGCGCGACGACAACTCGGCGTTCATCGTCGACCTCACCAACCCCGACCTTATCGCCGACCAGCGCGTCGTCCTGGAAAAGGACACTGTGCACATTCTGCGCACGACGTTCTTATGGCGGGACACCGCCTATCAGCGCTTCGGCGTGCGCAACTATGGCGGCGGCAGGGTCGATCTGCGGCTTTCGATTCTGTTCGAGAATGATTTTGCCGACCTGTTCGAAGTACGCGGATCGCACCGCGAACACCGCGGCACCGCGAGCGCGCAGCTGCAGGGCGACGACCAGGTGCTGCTCGTCTATCGCGGGCTCGACGACAAGGTGCGGCGCACCGCGCTCACTTTCGATCCGCGGCCGAACCGCCTGACCACCGAGGCGGCGATCTATGACCTGCATCTCTCGCCCGGAGAGATGCGGCCGCTGTTCCTGGCGGTGGGCTGCGAGCGGACCGAGACCCGGCCGCTGCCGTTCCGGCACGGGCTCGTCGCCGCGCATCGCGAATTGCGCGACGCGACGCGCGATCAAACCTCGGTCGAGACGTCGAACGACCGCTTCAACGAGATGCTGTGCCGCTCGGCGGCCGATCTGGCGATGCTGACGACGGATACGCCGCAGGGCCGCTATCCCTATGCCGGCATCCCGTGGTTCTCGACGACGTTCGGCCGCGACGGCCTGATCACCGCGCTGCAGATGCTGTGGTGGAGCCCGCACGTCGCGCGCGGGGTACTGCGCCGGCTCGCGGCCTATCAGGCCAAGACCACCGATCCGCTCGCCGACGCGCAGCCGGGGAAAATCCTGCACGAGATGCGCGGCGGCGAGATGGCGGCGCTGCGCGAGGTGCCGTTCGGGCTCTATTACGGCAGCGTCGATTCCACGCCGCTCTTCGTCCTGCTCGCCGGGCTCTACGCGGAGCGCACCGGCGATCATGAAACGATCGAGGAATTGTGGCCGGCAATCGAAGCGGCTCTGGGCTGGATGGACGGCCCCGGCGACCTCGACGCCGACGGCTTCATCGAATACCAGCGCACCAACGAGCAGGGTCTCGCCAACCAAGGCTGGAAGGACGCCCATGACGCGATCTTCCATGCCGACGGGCAATTGGCGCAAGGCGCGATCGCGCTCGCCGAGGTCCAGGGCTATGCCTACGCCGCCAAGCGGATGATGGCGCGCTGCACGCGGCGGCTCGGCCGCAACGCCGTGGCGGACAAGCTCGAGGTCGAGGCCGAGCGTCTCGCCGAAAATTTCGAGAGCGCGTTCTGGTGCGCGGACATCGGGACCTATGCGCTGGCCCTCGACGGAGCAAAAAGGCCCTGCCGGGTGCGCACGTCGAACGCCGGACAGGTGCTGTTCAGCGGCATCGCCGCGCCGGATCGCGCGGCGCGCGTCGCCAAGGGACTGCTGCAAACGAACTTCTTCACCGGCTGGGGCATCCGCACCGTGGCGCGCGGCGAAGCCCGCTACAATCCGATGTCGTATCACAACGGATCGGTCTGGCCGCATGACAACGCGCTGATCGCGCTCGGGCTCGCGCGTTACGGCCATAAGCAAGCAGTGGAAACCCTGTTCGAGGGCTTGTTCGGCGCCGGGACTTATATGGACCACCGCCGGCTGCCGGAGTTGTTCTGCGGCTTCCAGAAACAGCGCGGCCACGGCCCGACGCTCTATCCGGTGGCCTGCTCGCCGCAGGCCTGGGCCAGCGCCACCCCATTCACGCTGCTCGAAGCCTCGCTCGGCCTCGAATTCGACCCGTTCCACGGCGAAATCCGGCTCTGCAATCCGCGGCTGCCGCCGTTCCTCGACGAGGTGATGGTGCGCAATCTGCAGCTCGGCTCCTCGCGCGTCGATCTCAGGGTAAGGCGGCACAGCGGCAGCACGGTCTCGCTCGACGCGCCCCGGATCAACGGCGGGATCCGGATTTCCGTCGTCTATTCGTCTTGAACCGGGCTTGTTCGCCGCCGGCGGTGCCGGCCGCGGGCCATGCGCTCCGTTTTCAGGTGGAACCGACGGGACCTCCGCGGGCTTTTAGGGTGTGGGCTCTAAACACAATGCTGGAGGCGGCATGCGCGGGAAGCATCGGCCGGCGATGGCGGCAGCCGCGCTATTGGCGCTGACTGTGGCGGCGACGGTGACCTTTGCCGAGGAGGGCGCCGCACCGGCGGATACCACGCCCCCCGCGGATAGCACGCCCCCGGCCGGCAATCCGGCGACGCCGGAGGTGACGATCCTCAACAAGCACGAGGTCGAAGGCGTACTCGGCCGCGAGGTGCGCAGCGCCACCGACGAGAATATGGGCCGCATCGTCGACGTGCTCGTCGACCGCGGCGGCGAGGTGCGCGCTGCAATCATCGACTTCGGCGGTTTCCTCGGCCTCGGCAGCCGCAAGATCGCGGTTGACTGGAACGCGCTGCATTTTCCGGCGCCGGGCAAACCGGGCTCACGGATCGCGCTCGATTTGACCCGCGACCAAGTGAAGGCCGCACCCGAGTACCAGGAGGGCAAGCCCGTCGTAGTCCTTGGCTCCCTGGGCAAGCTTGAGCCACTGCCCGAATAGACAACATTTGCCGGAGAGGTATCCTGGCTGCGGAACCATCACGCGGCTTTGGCGACAGGCGCGATCAGGACGGCGCGATTGTGGACCAGACCACCAGCCTGCCGGGCCAAGAGCCGGACGGCAGCGAACCGCCGCTGGCGCCGTCGCCGCGCAGCCTGCGCGGGCTCGATTGGTTCATCTTCTTCGTCGCCGATGTGCAAACCGGATTCGGGCCGTTCGTTTCTGTCTATCTGACCACGCAAAAATGGACGCAGTTCGATATCGGCCTCGTCCTCTCCGCGGCCGGCTTCGTCTCGCTGATCGGCCAGATGCCGGGCGGAGCGCTGGTCGACGCCGCGCGCTCTGAACGTCTGGTCGGCGGCCTCGCCGTGGCGGCGATCTGCGTGAGCGCCTTGGCCTACGCGGCCATGCCGATCTTTCCGATGGTGTTGTCGGCGGCAGTCCTGCATTCGCTGGCGAGCTGCGTGCTCGGCCCGGCGATTGCCGCGATCAGCCTCGGTCTGGTTGGGCATGTGGCGATCGGCGAACGACTGGGACGCAACGCGCGCTTCGCCTCCATAGGCAACGGACTCGCCGCTGCCGCCATGGGCGCCTGCGGCTACTTTCTTTCCGCCCGCGCCGTTTTCGTCGTCACCGTCCTGCTGCTCGCCCCGGCGCTCATGGCGTTGCGAGCGATCGCGCCGAACGAGATCGATCCCGAGCGTGCCCACGGCGCGCCGCCGCGACGGCGCGCCAAATCGCGGGCCAAGCCCGGCGATCTGATGCACAGCAAGCCGCTCCTTATCTTTGCCGCTTGTCTCCTCCTCTTCCACCTCGCCAATGCCGCCATGCTGCCGCTCATGGGAAGCGTGGTCACCATGCGCTCGGGCCGGTGGGCGACGCTGCTCATTGCGGCGTGCATCGTGGTGCCGCAACTGCTCGTCGCCGCCTCGTCGCCGTGGATCGGGCGGCGAGCGCAGATTTGGGGCCGCCGCCCGCTGCTGCTCATCGGTTTTGCCGCGCTGCCGGTTCGCGGCATTCTGTTCGCGTCGGTGACCAATCCGGAGCTCCTCGTCGTCGTCCAGCTCCTCGACGGCGTGACCGCGGCGGTGTTCAGCGTGATGGTGCCGCTGGTCGTCGCCGACCTCACCCGCGGCACCGGCCGCTTCAATCTCGGGCAGGGAATCGTCGGCACCTTTGTCGGCATCGGCGCCTCGCTTTCCGCCACGCTCGCCGGCTATATCAGTGATCATTTCGGCAGCGCGTCGGCCTTCTTGGGACTGGCCGCGATCGCGCTCGTCGGCCTGGCGCTGGTGTGGCTGCTGATGCCGGAAACGCGGGCCGCCGAGGAGACGGAATGAGGGGATCGGGATTGGCGGGCCCGCGCGGGGTCCGGCCCGAAGTGGCCGAGCCGACGACGGGTCCCGCGACGCAGTCCAGGAGGCCTCTTAGGCTTGCCCGGACTGCCTAGTCGCTTCGCTCTTCGCAATGACGGGCATTACAGCGCCGGGGCCTCATCGGCGACGAGCCGCAGATGCGGCGCGACGCTGTCCGTGAGGCTGCGGTAGGCGGCGAGATATTCCTGCGCCATGCGCCGCGCGGTGAAACGTTCCTCGAAGCGCTTGCGGATCTTCTCGCGCGACAATTGCGCCAGCCGGTCGACCGCGCCGATCGCGCCGGTTTGATCCTCGACGATGAAGCCGGTGAGGCCATCCTCGACGATCTCCGGCACCGATCCGCGATTGAAGGCGATGACCGGCGTGCCGCAAGCCATGGCTTCGATCATCACCAGGCCGAACGGCTCGGGCCAGTCGATGGGAACGAGCAGCGCAATCGCGCCGCTCAGGAATTCCGATTTTTCCCCGTCGTTGATCTCGCCGATATACTCGACATTTCCCGACCTCATCATCGGCGCAATCTGCTCGTCGTAGTAATCCTGGTCGGCGCGATCGACTTTCGCGGCCACCTTGAGCGGCACGCCGCAATGCTGGGCGATGCGGATGGCGCGGTCGATGCCCTTCTCCGGCGCGATCCGGCCGAGAAAGCCGAAATAGCCGGGCGTCACCGGCTTCGGCGTCAGCAGATTGATCGGCAATCCGTGATGCACTGTGCGCACCCAATTGGCCTGCGGCAGCGGCCGGCGTTGCGCATTGGAGATCGACACCACCGGCACCGCGCTGAAAGTATCGAACACCGGCTGGTGCTCGGGCAGGTCGAGCCGGCCGTGCAGCGTGGTGACGAACGGCGTGGGCTGCCGCGAAAGCAGCGAGAAGGGATAATAGTCGAGGTGGCAGTGCAGGAAATCGAAGTCCCCGGCCCGACGATAGACGCGCTCCAGCATCATCATGTGCAGCGCATTGGGATCGCGCACCGCGCCGTCGAGCCGCAGCGCGCGCGGCCACACCGCCTCGAGCCGCGCTGAAGTCACCGAGTCCCCGCTGGCAAAGAGCGTCACCTCGTGGCCGAGAGCGATCAGCTCCTCCGTGAGCCACGACACGACGCGTTCGGTGCCGCCATAAAGCTTGGGCGGAATCGCTTCCGTCAACGGTGCAACCTGCGCAATGTGCATCGATTAGGCCTTCCCTTGATATGCGGCGTCCCCCGTCACCCCGCGAGTTCCCGACAGAGGGAACAACCCGCAATCGGGCAAATGTTTTCAAATCGGCCGATGAACTTAAATTTTTTCGTCGTCGGGAACTCTTGCGCGCCGGCGACGTTGTCATCGATACGCGCAAAGCTGGCGGCTGAAAAAACTCGTGACGGGGGACGGATAAATTCGCGTTTCTCGGCGTTGTGGTTCTGGAGGGGACCTCGCCGAGGGGTCACCAGCATTTCAGCGGGGATTGCAAGCGCATGGCCGATCTTTGTCAGTATGCCAATCGTCCGTTCGCCTTCATTTTTCGCTACATCAAGCGGCGTCCCCTGACCCACGCCATCATTCTCGGTGCGGTGCTCGCCGCCGTCACCTGCTCGGTCGGTACGCAGTACGGGATCAAGTATCTGGTCGACGTGCTGTCGCGCCACGACAGCGCCGGCGTCTGGGTCGCTTTCGTCGTGCTCGGCTCGCTCATCGCCGCCGACAATGTGCTGTGGCGGGTCGCCAGCTGGATCGCCAATTACGCGTTCGTCGGCGTCACCGGCGACCTGCGCCGCGACCTGTTCCGGCATCTGATGGGCCATTCGCCCGGTTATTTCGCCGATCGGCTGCCCGGCACCCTGACCAGCCGGGTGACCGCGACCTCGAACGCGGTGTTCACCGGCGAGAATATGTTCGTCTGGAACGTGCTGCCGCCCTGCGCGGCAACCGTCGCGGCGATCGCGCTCGTGTGCACCATCAGCCTGCCGATGGCCGCGGGGCTCGCCGTCGTCGCCGGCGTCATGGTCGTGATCATGTTCCGCCTCGCCGCCGCCGGACGCCCGCTGCACCACGACTTCGCCGGCAAGGCGGCCACAGTCGACGGCGAGATGACCGACGTCGTCTCCAACATGCCGCTGGTGCGCGCATTCGGCGGCTTTCTGCGCGAGCATCGCCGCTTCGACGCCACCGTCGAGCGCGAGATGGACGCGCGCCGGCGCAGCCTGTTCTATCTGGAGAAGCTGCGCATCTTTCACGCCGCGGTGACGATCGTGCTGGCGCTCGGTCTCCTGGCCTGGGCGATTCTGCTCTGGCAATCGGGAACGGCCACGACCGGCGACGTCGTGCTCGCCTGCACGCTCGGCATATCGGTGCTGCATGCGACGCGCGACCTCGCCGTGGCGCTCGTTGACATCACCCAGCATGTCGCCCGCCTGGCGGAGGCGCTGTCGACCCTCTTGGTGCCGCATGAGCTGCGGGATCACCCCGAGGCGACGGCGCTCGTGCGCCGCGGCGCCAGCGTCAAGTTCGAGGGAGTCTACTTCCGCTACGGCGACGGACAAAAGATCTTCGAGGAGTTCAATCTCAGCTTCAAGCCGGGCGAGCGCGTCGGTCTCGTCGGCCATTCCGGCGGCGGCAAGTCGACGCTGTTCGCGCTGCTGCAGCGGTTCTACGACCTGCA
This sequence comes from uncultured Alphaproteobacteria bacterium, assembly GCA_963850855.1. Classification (GTDB taxonomy): domain Bacteria; phylum Pseudomonadota; class Alphaproteobacteria; order Rhizobiales; family Xanthobacteraceae; genus BOG-931. The sequence goes on along the minus strand of CAWKNH010000007.1, from coordinate 102,656 downwards.
GGACGGCCGTATCATCATCGACGGCCAGGATATCGCCCGCGTCACCCAGGAGAGCCTGCGCGAGGCGATCGGCGTGGTGCCGCAGGACATTTCCCTCTTCCACCGCACCGTCATGGAGAACATCCGTTACGGCAGGCCGCACGCGACCGACGACGAGGTGCTGGAAGCGGCGATCGCGGCGCGTTGCGACTTCATCGAGAGCCTGCCCGACGGCGTGCGCACCGTCGTCGGCGAACGCGGCCTCAAGCTTTCCGGCGGCCAGCGCCAGCGCATCGCCATCGCTCGCGCCTTCCTCAAGAATGCCCCCCTCCTCCTGCTCGACGAGGCGACCTCCGCGCTCGACAGTGAGTCGGAAGAAATCATCCGCGAAGCGCTCGGCCGCCTGATGCGCGGACGCACGGTGATCGCCATCGCGCACCGGCTCTCGACCGTGCGCAACTTCGACCGCATCATCGTGCTCCAGCTCGGCAAGGTCATCCAGGATGGCCCGCCGGATCTGCTGGTGCGCGGCGAAGGCGTGTACCGGCAACTCGTCGAGCGCGAGATGGACCGCCTGACCCAGCGGGCGGCGTAGACGAGAGCGCGGCTGGGCATGGTACCTGCTATTAAAACATTGATATAATGGCGCTATTCGTTGTTCAGGGTGGCTGCAGTTTCGTGCCGGCCAACCGCGAAATGGGCTAAAATGGTTTAATGGCCCATGTATTTAGTCCGCGCCTCGATATTCTGCCGGCGGCCCAACGACGCCTGTGGCCCGAATTGGCGGGGACACCGAGCCACTTCACCCTCCATGGCGGTACAGCGATTGCACTGCGCTTAGCACATCGCCAATCCGTCGATTTTGACTTCTTCTCAACGGCATCTTTCGAGCCGCAGGCTCTGCTGCGAACGCTCCCCTATTTAAAGGACGCGACCGTCACGCAATCTGCGGCGAATACTTTGACGGCAATTGTGGATCGCGGCGGTCCCGTCCAGCTTTCCTTCTTCGGCGGAATCGATTTTGGCCAAGTTGCCGCTGCGGAGCTGGCGGAGGAAACTCGACTTCAGGTCGCCTCGCTCGTCGATCTGGGCGGCATGAAGGCTGCTCTGGTGACGCAGCGCGCGGAAGTCAGGGATTATCTCGACATCCACGCCTTGCTGACCAAGGCCAAGATATCCTTGCCGACGATGCTCTCGGCTGGAGCGATCATCTATGGCAGCCAGTTCAATCCTTTGCTTTCACTCAAGGCCATTTCTTATCACGACGACCTGGCTCTCGCCGCGCTTGCGCCGGATATACGACGGGATCTTATCGAGGCCGTCAGGACCACTGATCTGGCGAAATTACCTGCCTTGAATGCAACGAGGCGGCACGGAAGAACATCATGAAGTCGCTTGCCCACAACAGCGATCTGCTCGCCGTGGCGCCGCGCGTGATTTGGTTTGAGCCGCCCGAACAAGCCTTGGCCGATCCAATCCGCTTTCTTGCCTACCTCATGACCTACGGCACCCCGCGGGAAATCGCCGTGGTCCGGCGCTATCTCGATCTCGATGACTTCCGCGAAGCGCTGGAGCACGCGCCGCCCGGTATTATCGACGAGCGCTCCTGGGCTTATTGGAACGCGATGGTCGGGCGCTACCCCGCCCCGCCAATGCCTCGGCGCGGCATTCCAGATTAGCCAAGACCACGAACGCACCAGAAAACTTTGTTTCACCGCCGAGGCTGCCGCGAGTGCGTTCATTCGCCGGAAGCGGCGCCGCTCAGCTGAGACTCTCTTATTTCAGCTCGTTCAATTGACTTTACCGCCCCCGGTCACCGATTTCATAGGCGGGAGCGCCGGCCCGACCGGCGGAGACCGCATGTCCGACACGACCTTAAATGCCGTCGGTTCGCCACGCACGGCCACGAATACCCTGCTCAACGAGGACTGGCTGGCGGTCTTTCTCGGCCTCTTCATTTTCGTTCTGGCGCTTGCGGCGCTCGTCCACGTCGATCTGATCGGCTGGGCGGTCACGACCTCGGTCTGGGGCAATTTCAGCCAGGCGCTGAAGGCGACGTCCAAGGACTACGCCGCGCTCGGCGGCATCGGCGCGCTGATCGCCACCTATGTCGCGCTCCTGGTCGTGCTCAGCGCCGGCGCCGCCGCGCTGCGCAGCGACGTCAAACGGTTCGCGCTCGCCTTCACCGCCGTGTTCTGGATCGCCTACGCCAGCTGGATCATCGGCAATTTCGCCCATTTCGCCGCGGTAACCCCGGCCGAGCAGCAGAAATTCGGCATCAACTGGTCGCTGAAGCTCACCAATGAAGGCGGCTACATCTTCGCGCTGATCGCCGGGCTGATCATCGCCAATTTCCTGCCGCGCTTCGGCGAGGCGATCAAGGATGCAGTGCGGCCGGAGCTCTACATCAAGGTCGCGATTGTCATTCTCGGCGGCTTCTTCGCGGTCACCGCGGCGGGGAAGCTCAATCTCGCCAGTTCGCTCATCCTGCGCGGCGTCGCCGCCATCGTCGAAGCCTATCTGATCTACTGGGCGGTGGTTTATTTCATCGCCCGCAAATGGTTCGGCTTTAGCCGCGAGTGGGCGGCGCCGCTCGCTTCCGGCATCTCGATCTGCGGGGTCTCCGCCGCGATCGCCGTCGGCGGCGCGATCCGCGCCCGGCCGGTGGTGCCGGTGCTGGTGTCTTCGCTGGTCGTGATCTTCGCCGTGGTCGAGGTGCTGATCCTGCCGTTCGTCGCGCAGGCGTTCCTGGCGCACGAGCCGCTGGTCGCCGGCGCCTGGATGGGGCTCGCCGTCAAGACCGACGGCGCGGCGGTCGCGGCCGGCGGCATCACCGAATCGCTCATTCTCGCCAAAAACGCCGCCGAGGGCGTGCACTATCAGCCGGGCTGGATCCTCGGCACCGCGGCGACGATCAAGGTATTCATCGACATCTTCATCGGCATCTGGGCCTTCGTGCTCGGCTACATCTGGACCAATCACATCAACGTCACCGACGCCGACGACAAGGCGAAGCTGCGGGAAATCTGGGAGCGCTTCCCTAAATTCATCATCGGCTTCGTCATCACCTTCTTTGTCGGGCTTTATCTGGCGCTAGGCACGCCGGCCGATATCGCCAAGAACGTCCCGGCGGCGATCGGCGAGGCCAATACGTTCCGGGTGATCTTCTTCATCCTCACCTTCTTCTCGATCGGCGTCCTCTCCAACTTCAAGATGCTGTGGCAGGAAGGTTTCGGCAGGCTCGCCGCGGTCTATGTGGTGAGCCTGTTCGGTTTCGTCGTCTGGGTCGGGCTGCTGATCTCGTGGCTGTTCTTCAGCGGGATCACGCCGCCGCTGGCCAGTTGAAAACGCGAAGGACCAAGGAGCGCATCATGGCACAATCATACACGCGGTCGGATCTGCGCGAGGAGTTGCGCCGCGCGCCGGTCGAGCCGCTATTGCCGATCGAGAAGAAATTGATCGCCTGGAGCCTGAGCATCGGCCTCGTTCTCCTGGTCGGGCTGGCGCTCCTCAACCACTACGTCCCGGCGACGTTCTAGCAACCGACCGCTTGCGGAGCGCTCCCTTCGACGCGACGCAAGCCGCGGACGGGCAAGCTTGACCCCGGCTCGCCAAACGACCAGTATTTGTTCACCCATGAACAATACCCACCCGCCGGTCGAGGCAACGTCCGCGGACATTCCCGAGGGATTTGCCCCACATTCGCGCAAGAGCCCGCTCACCGATCCGTGGGAGCCGCTCTACTCGAAGATCGTCGACGGAACGCTCGTCCTCGGCGTGCGCATCCGGCAGGCGCACTGCAATGGCCGGGGCTTTGCCCATGGCGGGCTGATCAGCGCGCTGGCCGACAACGCCATGGGGCATTCGGTCGTCGGGGTCATCCGCCAAAGAGTGGGCGACCCGGCGGCCGGTGCGGTGACGGTAAGCCTCACCGTCGATTTCCTCGGGACGGTCCAGATCGGCCAGTGGCTCGAAGTGGTGCCGCGCGTGCTCAAGGCAGGAAACAATCTGGGCTTTGCCGATTGTCTCGTCCTCGCCGACGGGCAGCCGATCGCTCGCGGCAACGCGACCTTCCGGGTCTATTCGCCGGCGAGCCGCGAGTAAGGCCGCGCCCGCCCCGGGGCCCTCGGCAACTCGGTCGGCTCATCGTTTCTGTGCAGCGACCGCTCCGGCGGGACCTTTTTTCTTCACCTGTGAATATCCGTTTGTTATGACCCGGTGATGCCAAAACCCCGCCTGTTTCATCTCATGTCGCTCGCGCAGCATCGTCTGACGAAGGCGACCGATGCCGCCTTTAGGCCGATCGGCATCAGCGGGGCGCAGCTCGGCGTGCTGTTTCTCCTCGAGAAGCATCCCGGCGCCATGCTTAAGGAGGTAAGCGACGGGCTCGGCATCAACGCCTCGGCGATCACCGCGCTGATCGGCCGGATGGAGGACGCCGGGCTGGTCCGCCGGCGGCCGTCCGACGACGACGGCCGGGCGGTGCACATGTTCGCCACCGCCGAGGGCCTGGCCAAGATCGCGGCGGTGAAGCCGGTCCTCGCCCGGCTCAATGCCCGCCTTACCGCGGATTTCAACGAGCGCGAGATCGCAACAGTCGGGCGTTTCCTCGCCGCCATTCTCGAGCGGTTTTAGACATCGCGCAGGACCGTGAGTGCGAGTCGCAGAATGTCCGCTTTTCGCCCGATAGCGACCGAGTTGCGGACATTACGAGAGCGTCGGTAAGGGCCAGTGAGCGACCAGATGCCGGTTAGCGAATTAGCGCGCTTTTCCAAACGATGGCTAGCAGCTCCTTAAGCTGAGCGAAGCGTTTGGACCCAAGCTCGGCGCTCCACTCACGTTCGATGTCGCGGAGTACATCGACCATTTTTGCGTACACGGCACGTCCGCGCTTGGTGAAGCGGACAATGCGCGCGCCGCCCTCATTTGGTACATCAGACCGAACGATATAACCAAGACTTTCGAGGCTCCGGAGTAGCTGGTTCATGGCCTGCTTGCTCATGCCAGCGCGCTCGGCGAGCGTGCCTGGGCGAACCCCATCCGGCCCCGGAAACTGCAGTACTGCCAAATGCGGAAGGCTCAGTCCGTCAAAACCGGCGGCGTTAAGCTCGTTAATGAGACGGCGATGGATCGCCTGAGCCGGAACGCGCAGCAGGGCGCCGATGAGCATATCCTCGGTTTTGACCGGTGACATTTTTAGCGATGAGGGCATTGACATTTGCGGTAAATGGCGTTTACTCTGAGAGTAAAGTCTATTTACCACGGGAGAGCGCGCAATGCTACAACGAGCAATCGACGTCCGCGTCAATCCTTCCGACGAGACTATCCGTCTCGGGCCACTCGCGGTCCGCTTCTTGATCACCGCAGAAAACTCGAATGACAGCGTCGCGGCTTTTGAGCTCATTGTCCCGGGCGCTGCGCGTCTGGCGGCTCCGGCGCATAGCCACGACCACTACGAAGAAACCATCTACGGCCTCGACGGAGTGTTGACCTGGACCGTCGACGGCAAGCCAATCGAGGTCGGGCCCGGGCAGGCGCTATGTATTCCGCGCGGCGCCGTTCACCGGTTTGATAACCACGGAACCCAGGAAGTTAAGGCGCTCTGCTTGATCACGCCGGCTGCGATAGGTCCGCAGTATTTCCGCGAGTCGGCCGAGGTGATGAACGCGGCGGCCGGTGGTCCGCCGGACCGGGCAAAGATGGCGGAAATCATGCGCCGCCATGGCCTCACACCGGCTCCGCCGCCGCCTCGGGCGTAGCGCTTAGGCGCGTCAGAGCAAACTCGTCGTACTGCGCTGCCGTGTACCCAATGTCCAATTGGGTCATTTTCGTCGGCTTTGCCATGTCCGAAATATGTCGGGTTAGAGCGCAATCTCGGACGTCCCGGGGCGACGTTGCGGGTGTTGGCAAGGGCCCCCGCGCTACGCGGCGCGCCGTTGGGCGACGCGCTCCTCCGCGTAGGCAAGCGTAATATCGCTGTCGATCGCCGCGCGGATCGCCTTGATGGCGGGCGCTCGGGCGCGCAATTTGGTCGCCGCGTGCGCCGCCATGTCGATCTTGCTGAGCGCTTGCGCCGCTTTGGCGGCGGCGGCATCGAGCTCGGCGGCCGGCACCGTCCAATCGACGAACCCCGCCGCGGCCGCCTCGGCCGGCGGCAACATCTGTCCGGTCGTCAGCAGGCGATTGAAGTAGGGCGGCGTAAGCCGGTTGCGCGCCACCTCGACGGCGAAGCCCGGCACGGTGAGCGCGATGGCGACTTCGTTCATCCCGATCTGGTAGGCGCCCTCGGCGGCGATGCGGATGTCGGACGACATCAGCAGAAAGGCGCCCATCGGCAGCGCATGGCCGTTGCAGGCGGCGACCACCGGCAGCGGAAACTGCAACAGGCGGAGCGCGAGCTCGGCGCCGGATTTGAGCATCGTGTACATTTCCTTGGCGGTACCGGCGGCAAAGACGTTGAGATCGAAGCCGGCGGAGAAGGCCTTGCCGCGGCCGGTAAGCACCGCGACGGTCTTGTCCCTCTCCGCCTCGTCGAAGGCGCGATGCAGCGCCGCCAACATGTCGACCGACATGATGTTGAGCTTGCCGTCGTCCATGACGATGTTGCCGACCGGACCCGAACGCGAATAGCTCGCTGGCTTGTCCATTGAACTGTCTCCTGCCGTAGCCGTTTGTGTCGGGCGGATTATAGCAAATCTAGTTCACGTGTGAACTATATTTTTCAAGCCGCGAAACGCCGGGGGGAATCCGTTCGCCATGTCACTTGCGGCGGCGCGGCGCCCCCGAAGTGAGCGCCAGGATCGCGGCGGCGACGACATAGGAGCCGGCGCTGGCCAGGATCGGCACCGTGTAGCTGTGGCTGAAATCATAGGCGAAGCCGGCGGCGCTGGGGCCGATGAGCGTGCCGACCGCGATGCTGAGCGAGAGGATTCCGAGGACGCCGCCGATGTTGCGTCCGGGGAAATAGTCGGCGACGACGGCGGGCATCAACGCCACCCAGCCGCCGTAGAACAGGCCGAATAGCAGGGCGAAGGCGGCGAGCGGCCATAGGCTCGTCGAGACCAGCCACACGGCGAAGGCGAGCGCCATGCCGGCGACCATGAGCAACAGGGAAAACGCGCGGCCGAGGCGATCGGCGAGCCCGCCGAGAAAAAAGCGGCCGGCGGTGCTGCCGACCCCGATCGCGCCCAAAAGCAGGACGGCTGCCGACTGCGCGATGCCGTGATCGAGCGCATAGGGGACGAGGTGGACGAACGGCACGAAGACGCCGAACGAGCCGATCATGCAGGCGGCGCACAGTCCGACGAAGCGCCGCGATCGCATCGCTTCGCCCAGCGACGCGGTGAGCAATTGCGCCGACGGCGCGCCGGCCGGCAGCGGATCGCCGTCCGGATTGAGGCCGCGATCCTGCGGATCGTTCTCGATCAGGAACGCCAGGCCGCCGCCGACGATGGCGGCAAAAATGCCGAGGACGAGATACGCTTCGCGCCAGCCGACGGCTTCGATCAACAAAGAGGCGACCGGCGGCATGACCAGCGTGCCGACGCCGATGCCGGCGACGCCAAGGCCGGAGGCGAGCCCGCGCTGGCGCACGAACCATTGCTGCATGGCGCCGAGCACCGGGACGTAGGAGGCGCCGATCCCTAAGCCGACGCCGAGCCCGTAAGCCGCATAGACCTCGCCCAGGCTGCGGGCCATGCTGGCGGCAGCCAAGCCCGCGCCGGTCAGGAGCATGCCGATGACGGCGAGCCGCCGCGGGCCGAAGCGGTCGGCGAGCGGCCCGCTGACCATGCCGAGCGCGAAATAGAGAAATCCGGCGAGCGAGAAGACGAGCGAGATCGACCCGCGCGAGGCGGCGAAATCGTGCTGCAATGACGGCAGAAAGGCGCTGAACGTATAGGCGCAGCCGAAGCCGACAAAGGTGACGGCAAAAGCTCCGGCGACCACGAACCAGCCGTAGAATATGCGTGGGCTGTGCTGCACCAAGCTACCGCTCACATTCGCCTCCAACGTTGCTTCTCATCTGTCGGCGGCGTCCACCCGATTTCAATGACCTAAGGGGTCATCGGGCTTGGCGTGAGTGGGAACGCTACGGAGAAATCCGAAGTGTCAGGAACCAAAGCTATGGGGCCAAAGCGGCGCCGCTCGCAACGACGCGGGCAAGCAATCCAGCCATGCACCACGCGAGTGGATCGCGGCGGCACAAGATGCGGAGGGCGGCACGGGATAGGGAATGGGTCTTAATCGTCGTAGGTCTCGTGCACGGCGACGGCGCCGCGTTTCCAATAGGCGGCGGCCTTCACCCGGTCCTTGCGCACGCCGCGCTCGTCGACGAGATGCCGGCGCAAGGCTTTCGCGGTGGCGGCTTCGGCGGCGGCCCAGGCATAACCTTCGCCCGGTGGAAGCGACATTTCGGCAATCGCCTCGCGCAACAGCGACGTCTCGCCGGGCGCAGCGCCGTTGCGATGCAGCCAACGGACATCGAGCCGCGCGCGCGAGGCAAGGCGCTGCTCCTCGCCGGCGTCGGCGACTTCGATGACGGCGACGGCGCGCGTGGCGGCGGGCAGTTCCTCCAACCGGCGCCCGATCGCCGGTAACGCACTCTCGTCGCCGGCGAAGACATACCAGTCGAAATCATCCGGCACGATGAACGATCCGCGTGGGCCGCCGACGCCGAGGAAATGTCCGGGCTGCGCTTGCGCCGCCCAGCTCGTTGCCGGGCCGTCGCCGTGCAGCACGAAGTCGATCGTCAAAGCGTTCGCCGCCGCATCGTAGCGGCGCGGCGTGTAGTCGCGCGCCGGCGGCGGCACGCCGTCCGCGTACACCGGGCCGTTCGGGCCCTGCGCCGGCAAAGCCGGCTTTTCCTCCCCCGGATGCGGGAAGAACAGCTTGACGTGATCGTCATGCGCGGCGCTGACGAAACCGGCAAGCTCGGCGCCGCTAACGACGATGCGCAGCATTTTTGGCGTGATCCGGCTCACCTCGCGGACCTGGAGCAGCCGCCGTTTGGTCTCGTGGCGAACGCGGCGGACGGTGCGTTCCGCCGGAGAAGACATTTGCGACATTGGGGGGCGATCCGAGGATGTGAGCACATTCACATAGGCGATCACCGCGCCGGCGCAAGAGAACAATCCCATCCGCGCAACAAGGAGCGCGGATCAGAAATGGACATGGCCGAGCTTTTCGGGGTTGCGCGTCACGTAGATCGCGACGATGCGGCCGTCGCCGTGCTCGATCGCCATGGTCATGATCGCCCCGTCCGGCTCGCGCAGCACGAAGCCGGCGAGGCCGTTGACGGTGGCGGGACGCACTTGAATGTAAGGCAGCGAGGGGTTCTTGCGTGCGATGCCGGCGAGGAAGCGCAGGATCTTGTCGGCCCCGTAGATCGGATTGAGCGCCGCGGCGCGCTTACCGCCGCCGTCCGAATAAAGCACGGCGTCTTGCGCGAGCAGCTGGGCCAGCGTCTGCGTGTCGCCCGAGTTGACCGCCTGGCGGAACGCGGCGGCGAGCCGATGCCCCGCCTCGCGCGAAGCGGCAAAACGCGGCCGCCCGGCCTCGACATGCGCACGGGCGCGCGCGGCAAGCTGGCGGCAGGCCGCCTCCCCGCGGCCGAGCGCGCGGGCCACTTCGGCGAACTCGACGCCGAACACGTCGTGCAGCAGGAAGCTTGCGCGCTCGAGCGGCGACAGCCGTTCGAGCAGCATGATCAAGGCCACGGAAATGTCGTGGGCGAGATCGCCGGCGGTCTCCTCGTCGAACGCCTCATCGACCACCGGCTCCGGCAGCCATTGGCCGACGTAAAGCTCGCGCCGCGCCTTGGCCGATTTCATCCGGTCGAGACACAATCGCGTCACCACCGTGCCGAGATAGCTTCGCGGCTCGACGATCGCGGTGCGGTCGGCCGCGTGCCAACGCAGATAGGCGTCCTGCACCACGTCCTCGGCCTCGGCGCGGGAGCCGAGCATGCGATAGGCGAGACCGATGAGCGAGCGCCGATGCGCCTCGAACGATTGAACTTCCTGGTCGGACACGATGCTCATCCGGCGTGGTTCATGCGGCGTGGTTCATGTTGTGCGATTCATGCGGCGCGATTCATGGCGCGCAGCACCGGCCGCTGTTCGCCGCCGACGGTGACGCGCGTACAGGAGCGGCCATAGCCCAATGCATATTTCAAGGTCGGGAAGATGCGCGCCGCAACCATGGCGAAAGCAAGCGACACCAGCCCGCGCTTGCCGAAGCGCCGCACCACCTCCGCGCGCAGATCGTCGGCTTCGGGCGCGTGACGCAGGCTCGCTTCCGTGAACCGCGCCGCCAGCGCCACGTCGTAGGGCATGGCGGCGAAGTCCCGCGCCACGACGGCACGCAGGATCGCCGGATCGACGCCGGCGCGCTGGGCCATGTCGACCGTGAGCTGCGTGCACGGCCCGCAATCCTCCGCCATCACGCCGACGATCTTGGCGGCGAAATGTGCCGCGGGCGGCACGTCTTGGCGATATCGGCTCACACCTGTCACCTTGGCGAATGTCATCAGCGCACGCGGGTCGGCATCGAGCACCTCGCGCACATAGCTTGAATCATAATTCCACGTGCGCTCAAAGGCGGCGATCCGCCGCCGCAGGAACCATTTGATCATCGCGTTTCTCCTCGTTGGGATTGCGCCGCCGCCAGGCGATCCAGATCGCCAGCGCCGGCGGCAGGAAAACGGAAGGCAGGTCGATGAGAAGCTGATGCGCGTGCTCCCGCCCGGCCGCGGCGTCCCAGAGATGGACGAGCGCGTGTAGAGCAAGGAACGCGGCCCCGGCGAGCGCTGCCGGTCGCGCCGCGCGGTTGACTGCGAACCAAGGCAGCGTTGCTCCGGCGACCAGATAGGCGGCGCCGATGTCGCGGACGAAATGGGCATTGAACGGGCCGGTGCCGGCGACGCCCGGCACCATTGCGTACCAGTCGGCCGGGGCAGCGAGCATGATCAGCCCATTGGCCGCCAGACCGATACCGAGGACCCAAGCCACCAAACCACGCATATCGAGCCTCCTGCCCGCTAGACGAGGCAGCCGGGTCCTTTGTGACATCGGCATTGAAAATCGCCGGCGCGTGACGGCCGGTTAGACCGCTGGGTTATGCACCGCTCGAATGGGGACAAACCTAGCTCAGGACAGCAGAGCTCGCCGGGCCCACCGCCGCCGCGCGGCGACCGCGAGCAATACCGCAAGGGAAAGCGTCGCAGCGATGAGCACGACGCCCGCATAGAAGCGGCCGCCGGGCCGATCGACCGTGCGCGACCAGAGCGACGGCGCCTCATTGCCCCGCGGCAGACGAAAGGCCACCACGCTGTCGCCGATCGAGGTGCCGGCCTCGGAACTGCCGCCGGCGGCAATGACGACGTATTGCTCGCCGTTCCACACATAGGTCATCGGGTTGGCGACGCCGGGCACCGGCAACCGGCCTTGCCACAGCTCGGCGCCGGCCTTGGCCGTGAAGGCGCGCAGATAGGCATCGAGCGCGCCGGTGAAGACGAGGCCGCCGCCCGTGACCAAAACGCCGCTGAGGAGCGGCGTGCCCCACGCAAAAGCGAGGCCGAGCGGCGCCTGGTCCTCGGTCGTTCCCACGGTCGATTGCCACAGAACCTTGCCGGCTTTCAGATCGACCGCGACCATTGCGCCCCAGGGCGGCGGATTGCACAAATTGCCCAGCGCCGACCGCGCCACCGCGCGCGTCATCGCGAAGCGAGCGCCGCGCTGCGCGGCGAATTCCTCTCCGGGCGCGGGCTTGAAGGCGCGGGCTTCGGCCTCCGGGATCAGCGTGACGATGTGCACCGCCCGCGACGTGTTGGCATAGAGGATCTGGTTGATGGGATCGAAGGCCACGCCGCCCCAGTTCACGCCCCCGCCGGTGAAGGGAAAGATCACGGTGCCCTGGGTCGAAGGCGGCGTGTAGAGCCCCTCGTTGCGGGCGCGCGCGAGCTTCTCCCGGCAGGGCCCGCGATTGATGATACCGAATGCGTCGTCGGCTGAAAGGCGCTGCGGCACCAGCGCCGGCACATGGGTCGGAAACGGCTGCGTCGGCGAGAGCTGTTCGCCCTCGGCGCCGCCCTGCGGCACCGGACGCTCCTCGACCGGCCAGACCGGCTGGCCGCTCGCCTTGTCGAGCACGAACAAAAAACCTTGCTTGGTCGGCTGGATGACGACGTCGCGCTCGCCGGCGCCGGTGTCGATGCGCGCGAGCGTCGGCTGCGCCGGCAGATCGTAGTCCCACAGATCGTGGTGCACGGTCTGAAAGGCCCAAGCGATTTCCCCGGTCTCGGCGCGCAACGCCACCACCGAATCGGCGTGCTCGTTGTTGCCTGGCCGCCGGCCGCCCCAAAAATCAGGGCTCGGCGAGGTGGTCGGAACAAATACGAGCCCCAGCGCCTCGTCGACCGACATCGGCGCCCAGGCGTTGGCCGCGCCGGCCTCGATGGCTTGATGGTCGAGCGGATCCCAGGTCCAGCGCGGACGGCCGGTGCGCGCATCGAAAGCCCGCACCGTCCCGGCCGGCGCCAGCGTGCGCTGATTGTCCGCTATCGAGGAACCGACAATGACGACGCCGCGGGCAACGACCGGCGGCGAGGTGATCTGCATCTCGCCCGGCCATGTAAGCGGCATGCCGATTTCGAGCTTGACCTCGCCCGCTTCGCCGAAGTCGGCGCAGGGCGCCCCGGTCCTGGCGTCGAGCGCGATAACGCGCAAATCGTTGGTGCCGGTGAAAATGCGCGCGCGGCAGGCCGCTTGCGCCGGCGCCTGCGGGTCCACCCAATAGGTCACGCCGCGGCAATTGTAGCGATTGCCGGGACGCTGGGTTTCGCTGACCTTGGGATCGAAGCGCCACTTCTGCGCGCCGGTTCCCGGGTCGAGCGCGATCACCTCGTTGAAGGCCGTGCACAGGATCAGGCTGTCCTCGACGAACAGCGGCGTCGCCTCGAACTTGGTGCGGGCCATGAGCTTGGCATCGCGCCGCGCGAGATCGCCGGTGTGGAACTCCCAGGCGCGGATGAGCTTGCCGACATTGTCGGGCGTGATCTGCGCAATTACCGAGAAGCGCGTGCCGCCGCTGTCTCCGCCCCAATGGTCCCACGTCGATGCATGCGGCACGACCGGGCCGGCGAGCAAGCACGACAACACCAGGAGGAAACCGGCCGCGCTTGACCGCATGCTGTCCAACCCTGACCCGAGCGCGTTCGCCAGTGCGCTCGCATCAACCAGCTGCAATCTGCCACGCAGAAATCGAAGTTCAAGCGTATTGCACGAAAGGACGGAGTGCGACACTCTCCCGCGGCAATAGCGAGATAGCGCAGAGGAACGCCCGTGAACGAGCCCCGCCCGAACTTCTCTCACGCCATGCCCGCCGCCGAGCCGCAAGAGGCCGGCCTCTCGCCCGCCGGCCTCGCCAAGCTTACCGCGATCATGCAGCGCGAGGTCGACGCCAAGCGCCTTCCCGGCGTCTCGATGCTGATCGCGCGGCGCGGCAAGATCGGTTACCGCCGCGACCTCGGCGCGTTGCGCCCGAGCGGCCCGGCGATGCCGGGCAACGCCATCTTCCGCGTCTATTCGATGACCAAGCCGATCGTCTCGACCGCGCTGATGATGCTGGTCGAGGACGGACGGCTGTTCATCGCCGACCCGGTCGCAAAATACATCCCCGAATTTGCCGACCCGAAGGTCGGCGTCGAGAAGGACGGCAAGCTGGAGCTGGTCGCCGCCAAGCGCCCGATCATGATCCAGGATCTGCTGCGCCATACCTCGGGGCTGACCTACGGCTTCACCGGCAACGCGGCCGTGCAGCGGCTCTATCTCGAGGCGCGCATCGGCGACTTTAACGTTCCCAGCGCCGAGATGGTCGCCGCGCTCGCCAAGCTGCCGCTCCTGCAGCAGCCGGGGACCTCATGGGACTACAGCCATTCGACCGACGTGGTCGGGCGCATCGTCGAGGTCGTCTCCGGGCAGAGTCTGGGCACATTCCTACGGGAAAAAATCTTCGCGCCGCTCGGCATGAACGACACCGGCTTCTTCACCACGCCGGACAAGTTCGAGCGCCTGGCCGAGCCGTTCGACAAGGACCCCGACACCGGCGCGGAGGTGAAGCTCCTCAACGCGCGAACCGCGCCGAAATTCGAAATGGGCGGCGGCGGCCTCGTCTCGACCATGGACGACTACGCGCGCTTCATGCAGATGCTCTACGCCGGCGGCACGCTCGGCAGCGCCCGCATCCTCGGCGGCAAGACGATCGCGTTCATGGCCTCCGACCATCTCGGGCCGAACGTGCGCATCGGCACCACCTACCTCTTGGCGCCCGGCCATGGCTTCGGTCTCGGCTTCGCCGTTCGCCGCGAGCCGGGGATGGCGCCGACGCCGGGCACGGTCGGCGAGTTCTTCTGGGGCGGCATCGCCGGCACCGCGTTCTGGATCGCGCCGCAGGAGGAATTGATGGCGCTGATGATGATCCAGGCGCCCGGACAGCGCGACTATTACCGGCAGATGTTCCGCAATCTCGTGTACGCGGCGCTCGCCTGAGCGGCGGCGGGTGAATGATCCGCCGCGCCTGGCAGCGAGGCATGATCGCGCTGGCGCGATCGGACACACTCAAGACGACGATCCAGAAGACGCGCGCCGCCTCGGCGCTGGCGACACGCTATGTGGCCGGCGTCACCGCCCAGGAGGGCGTCGAGCGCGCGGCGGCGTTGCGCGCCAAGAGCGCCATCCACGGCTCGCTCTTCTATCTCGGCGAATACGTCGACCGCGCGGAACTCGTCGCGGAGAATGTCGCGGCCAAGCTTGCGGCGGCCGCGCTCCTCGGCCGCGCCGGACTCGATGTCCACGTATCCGTCGATCCGACGCAGATCGGCCACAGCCTCGATCCGGCCGCCGCCCGAGGTCACGCTTTTACCATCGCCGAGGCCGTGGCGCAGGCTGCGGGTAACCGGCCGGGCATGCACGCGCTCATGCTCGACATGGAAGACCAGAGCGTGACCGACGCGACGATCGCGCTGCACGACGCGATGAGATCGGCCGGGCTGCCGGCGGCGCTCACCTTGCAGGCCTATCTGCGCCGCACCGAGGCGGATCTGCGCGTGCAAATCCGCGGCGGCGCCCGCGTGCGCCTGGTCAAAGGAGCGTTCGCCGCCGGGAGCGGCGCCGCGTTCACCCGGCAGGCGGAGATCAAGGCGAATTTCCGCCGGCTCATCGAGCTCATGTTCTCCCGCGAGGCGCGCGATACCGGCTTCTATCCGATCATCGCCACGCACGACGACAGACTGCACCGCTATGCCATCGAGCGCGCCGCGGCGAATGGCTGGCGTGCCGGCGACTATGAGTTCGAGATGCTGCTCGGCGTGCGCAGCGACGTTGCCGAAAATCTGGCGCGGCGCGGCGAGCGCGTGCGGCTCTATCTGCCTTTCGGCCAGGACTGGTGGCCCTATGCGGTCCGCCGCATCGGCGAGAACCCGCGCAATGCGTGGCTCTTGCTGCGCTCGCTGGCGGGCGCCCAGGGATACGCCGGTCGCGTCGCGCGTTCGCTAGCCGAATAACCGGTACGAGCCGATTGCGGTCAGGTCGGTCACGACCGGCGGCTCTTCGCAACGGTCTTTGATGCCGGCCACGAAGGACTTGAACGCGGCGGTTTGCAGCAACGGGTTGCTGCCGTCCGCGGTCTCGATTGACGCGATATGGACGAACGACACGCCGTCTTCGAGCTTGAATGACGCGTAGCGCAAGCCGGCCGGACGGTTCTTTTCAAGCTCGTCGAACACTTGCTCGATATAGCGTATGTTCTCCCCGGCCCGGTCGGGCTTGGTCTTGTATCGGACCATGATCATTGTCATCGCCATCATCCCGCGTCATTCGCAGCCGACCGGCCGCGCGGCCCTTCTGCGCCGCAGGAGGAATTGATGGCGCTGATGATGATCCAGGCGTCCGGACAGCGCGACTATTATCGGCAGATGTTCCGCAATCTCGTCTACGCCGCCTTGGCGTGAGCGGACGGCCGGGGGAACGCGATCAAGCTACTGCTTGAGTGTGACCATCGCCGCTTAGTGCGGCCGTGTCAGTGCGGCCATAGGTTGAAGCGCCAGTTCAAGCCAATCCGCCACGTATTGATGTCCTGGCTGATCTTGACGAACTGGGTGGTTGGACCCTCGCATCCCGTGCAGGCGAACGGCAGGTTGCTGCTGCCGAAGAAATAATGATCCCACTGGACGAAGGCTGTCCAGTTTTCCCAGACGAGCCATTCCGCGCCCGCCCCAACAACGGCGCCGGAACGAGTCTGGCTAGCCGAGGTGTATTGCGGGGGGTCGGGGATTTGGGTCGTCGGTATCCCGACGATCGAGTATCTATCGGAAGCCCATGCTGCTCCACCTTCAAAATAAAACAGCCATGTAGGGATGGGCACATATCCCACTCGGCCCACGGCAGAGGTTAGCGAGTTCACGCTAGCGTTGAGCTGGACAGGGAACAGGGCATCAAACGTATCAAGCGCACTGCCGCGGAGCGTTGCGGCGTCGAAATTGCCTTGCGCGCCGATCACCCAGTTCGGCGAGACTTGGTAATCGCACCCGACCTGACCGCCACCGATTACCCCCGCGACGCCGGTAGAGACCGATCGCACACCAAGACTAGGATCGATGATGAAGCTCCCAGGAACATCTTGGAAGATTTTATCGCCCACACCCCCGCCGACATTGCCGCCGATGTAGCAGCCGGTCCAGCTGAATGGTGCCGGCGGCGGAGCCTTCAACGGCATGTCCGCAGCGGAGGCCGAGCCCAAACTAGCGACTGCTGCGGCAATGCCGATCAGGAATGACTTAGTCATAACAGACCCCCCTTAGAACCCTCAATCTCGTGTTCAAGGTATAGAGAGTTTGAATCGCCGATTGAAAGCAAGCTCCGACGGCGTTTTCCACCGGCGCAAAGCCATAATTCTTTGAGTGTGTTGTAATTCGGCCACTAGAGCGCGCTTGCCGTTTAGGGTTTGTTAACGAAATCGACTCCGCCGCGCGAACAATGGCGCTTGAGCGTGCCTGCAAGCTAGCGGCTGCGCGCAACAGAGCAGCGGCATGCGCTCCGCAGTCCCTCGTGCCTGCAAGCCGGCCGGCTGCGGGATCACCGCTCGCGCATGGCGCCGCGCATGCGGTCCTGCAGCGGCCCAACGAGGTACTGCAGCACGGTGCGCTCGCCGGTCGGGAGGATAATTTCGGCAGGCATGCCGGCGGTGAGGCGTCCCCGCACGAAGGCGGGAATGCTCGGATCGTCGACGAGCACTTGCGCAAGGAAATAGGGCTCCTTCGCCTGCTCATCCAGCATCCGGTCTCTGGAAACACTGGCAATTCGTCCGGTCATGATCGGCAGCAAATCCCCGTGGAAGGACGGCAGCCGGATTTCGGCATGCATTCCGGCAGCGACCTTGTCGATGTCGAGCGGCGAAACGTGGGCCTGAACAATCAGGTCATCGCGTTCCGGCACGATGTCGAGGAGCGGCTCGCCGGCCTTCAACACGGCGCCGAGGGTGAAGACCTTCAGATTCTGCACCTCGCCGGATTTGGGCGCGGTCACCTCGATGCGCTTTAAGACATCCGTGGCCGTCGTGAGCTTTTGCCGAAGTTCGGAAGCCTTCTGCCGCACTTCGAGAATGGCTCCGGCTACGTCCTCGAGGAATTTCTCGCGCAGCTGCCTAATCTGCAGCTGCGTTTCATGGATATTGTTTTCCGCCTTGGCGATTTCCGCGGTGGTATGGCCGATAGTGCCTTCGGTTTTGCTTTTCTCGCGTTCGAGCGACAAAACGCGGCTCTTGGAGACGAGATTTTTGTCCTGGAGATACAGCAGGTCTTTGAGTTCCTGCCCGATCAACTCCAGTTGGTCCTGGCTGGCGGTGCGCTCGGCGGTCAAGCCGTCGATCTCATTCTTGTACTGATCCAGCTTCGACTGCAATACGCTCACCTGCCCGGCCAAAGATGCCCGCCGCTCGGCGAACTGATTGCGCTGGTCGGCCATGGCTCTTGCCACCTGCGCCTCGTTCCCCCGCGCTGCCAGTTCGTGCGGAAACGTAATGGTGTCGGCGCTATCGCGCTCCGCCACAAGCCGCGCCTCGGCGGCAAGATTGTAATCCAATTGGGCGCGCTGATTGTCGAAACTCGCTTGCGATTGAGTAGTGTCGAGACGAAACAGCACATCACCCTGCGACACATGCTGGCCTTCGTGAACAAGTATTTCTCGAACGATCCCACCCTCGAAATGCTGCACCGTCTTGCGGTTGGACTCCACAGTTACGAGCCCTTGAGCGATGATCGCGCTGTCCAACTTGGCGACCGCCGACCAAACACCCAAAATCCCAAAAGTGAAGATGATGACCGCGTAGCCGAGCGCAGCGGCACGGCGCCAATCGGGAATTTCGCTGCGTTCGTGCGGGCTTATCACCGCCGAAGCGATCGACTTGGCAGCAGCCAGCAGCCGATTTCCCAAAGCGAAACTGCGATTGATGCTCATGGTACCCTTACGACGCTATTGCCATTGGAGCGAGGTGGGCAACTCGCGGCTGCGTGTCCGGAAATATCTCTTCACGGGCGGCAAACGCCTGAACCTGGCCCTGCTTAAGGATCAGTATTTTGTCGGCATAAGCCAAGATACTGGTCTTGTGCGTTATCAGGATGACCGACTGTCGCGCGGCGCAAACCTGTTCAAGCGCGGCCATGAGAGCGGCTTCGCCCTCGGCATCCAAACTGGCGTTCGGTTCGTCGAGCACGAGAAGTGCCGGCCTGCCGTAGAGCGCCCGGGCGAGTCCGATTCTCTGGCGTTGCCCCCCGGAAAGCGCGCAACCACCCTCGCCGATTTGCGTGTTGTAACCTTCGGGCAGTCTCTGCACCATGTTGTGCACGCCGGCCGCCATCGCAGCCTCGACAATCCTGTCTTCCTCGATTGCGCCGAAGCGGCAGATGTTCTCGGCGATCGTGCCGGGAAAAAGCTCCACATCCTGCGGCAAATATCCGATCTGCGGACCGAGTTGTTCGGGGTGCCAGTGCGCGAGATCAGCCCCGTCAATGCGTATCTCGCCTCGCATCATCGGCCACACTCCGACGAGAGCACGCGCCAATGTCGATTTACCGGCGGCGCTGTGACCGATGACCCCGAGCAGTTCGCCGGGTTCGAGCGAAAAAGACACGCCCCGCAGCACTATGTTGTCGCTATTCGGAGGGCCGGCAAATACATCTTCCACCGAGATGTGGCCCCGAGGAGCCGGCAGCCGCATCCGCTCGGCCTGTTCAGGCACAACATTGAAGAGCGCGGCGATCCGCTCATAAGCACTGCGGGCTTCCAGAAACCTGGCCCAGTTCGCAACCGAAAGCTCGACCGGGGCCAATGCCCGGCCGATGATGATCGACGCTGCGATCATTGCCGCGGGGGAAACCTGCCGCTCGATTGCGAGATATCCCCCTACCCCCAAAATTGCGATCTGCAGAACTGCGCGCACCAGCTTGGCGGCGGACATGAACATCCCCGACCGGTCACTCGCGGTCGTTTGCAGCTCGAGCACTTGCCGGTGTGTTGCCATCCAGCGCCGGCGCAGCGCGTCCAGCATCCCCATGGCGAGCAGAACCTCCGCATTGCGCATCGCTGCTGAAGCGAAGCCCGCGGCCATGACCGCGGTGCGCGACGCAGCCTTGAGATGCGCCCGCGTTGCAAATTCGTTGGCGATGGCAAACGCGAAAATGAGAATGGCGCCGACAATCGCGATCCAACCGAACCAGGCGTGCAGCAGAAAACATCCGGCGATGAAGATCGGCATCCATGGAATATCGGAGAACGCCAGGGGGCCGGAGCCGGCGAGAAAATCACGAATCAGGTCGAGATCGCGCAGCGCCTGGCCGTGACCTCCCTGCGGATTGAGCAGCGTTCCGCGCGTGACCGCCGCGAACAGACGGGCCCGCACAATCGAGTCGAACAGCAATCCCAATCGATGAAGGATCGTCAGGCGCACTTTTTCCAGGATGGCAAACACGATCAGGAGAAATACCGCGATAGCAGCGAGCGCCATCAGCGTCGTCGTGCTTCTGCTGTTCAAGACTCGATCATAAATTTGCAACATGAACAGGGGGCCGACAAAGGTCAGCAAATTGATAAAGAAGCTGAAGAAGATCACGGTCGCAAATCCGCTCTTGGTGGCGTTGAGCGCCTGCGACAAAAGGTGGTTTGGGTTTTTGCTCATTTTGCAGATGCAATTCGGCGTCGGGCGCGCCGGCTATCGCTGCGTTCTGTTTGGCGGAAACCGATTGGCGCAATCCAGGAGCGCCCCGGAGCCTTGCGGCGCGATAGGGGGGCCGCTGGTGGGCCCCCCACCGACGGATCAAACCGGGACGCTGTAGCTACAGTGATAGAGGCATTCCAGCTGATGGATGTCGCACTTGAGATCAGCTGTATCCTGGCAGACGTCCTTCTCCAGGCAGGCAAGCTCCTTCAGATCGACCTTGATGTTGCAAGGATTGTGGTCGCACAAAAGGTCCTTGGCGATCACGGCGATGGACTTGAGGTCACACGTGAGATCCTTCACGTCGGCCTGGATGTCACAGATGAGTGCTGCTTTGGTCGGCACGGTCATGGTTTTAATCTCCCTCGTAAAGGAAGGCTCCCTAGGAAGCCTCCTGACCAAAACCTTGCAACGATCAAAGATGTCAGCAAAGCAAAAAACATCGGCTTCGATCGCTACCGAATTGTAAGGTTATTACGTAGGGTTAATTGCTCGATGCGCGGTGGCTTGTGTGCTGATCGAGCACCGCTTGCGCGCGCACCAGGGTTTCCTCAACCGTGCCCGACGCGTCAATCTGGGTCCAGTCGATCGGACCAAGATCGTAGCGCTCCTGTGCTCGCGCCACCGCGTCTTCGGCGTCTGATGCATCGTGCAAACGAGTACCAACTCGGGCAAGCCGGATCTCCGGACTGGCAGTGAGAAACAAACCCAGCAGGCGAACGTTGATGGCTTTTGCCGCCTCGGCAAGGGCACCGCGCTCCCGTGGCTGTGCGAAGACGGCATCAACGATCGCTGAATGCTTGGCGGCGAGGATGCGGCGTGCCTTCTCGCTGAGAGCGGCATAAACACGCTTCGATACCTCGGGTGCATAGGCTGCTTCCGGTAACTTATCTGTTTCCGCAATACCGAATAGCAGTTTGCGCTCGACATCCGAGCGCACGATGACAGCGCCGGGCATCGGGGCGATGCAAGGCGCAAGCGCCCGCGCAAGCCGCGTTTTTCCCGTGCCGGAGAGGCCACCGACAGCGACGAATTTCGGTTCGGATGGCGTGATTGCGCGTTGGGCGAACGCGAAATAAGCACGCGCCGATCGTTCAATCTCCGCCCGCTCGTGCGCGTCCGCGCGCTCTATCCGCGCGGCGGTGACCTTGGCGCGGATCGCAGCCCTGAGCGAGAGAAAGAGCGGCAACGCGGCGAGTCCGTCGAGATCCTCGGCCCGCCGCGTCTCGGCGAGATAGCGGTTGAAGACGATGTTTGCCGCTTCCGGACGACCGCGTTCGCATAGGTCCATCAGCAGAAAGGCTAGGTCGTAGAGCACGTCGCCGGCGGCGATCAGCGGATCGAACTCGATGGCGTCGAACAACACTGGACGGCCGTCGATGAGTGCAATGTTGCCGAGATGCAGGTCCCCATGGCCGCGCCGCACGCGGCCGAGCCGTCCACGATGCGCCAGCAATGGTTCTATGTGCCCATAGGCTTGGCGCGAACAAAGATCGAGCGTGCCCACAGCCTCGGGCTCAAACAGCTCGGGCATCTTTCGAAATGCTTCAAGGTTCTGGTCAAGATAGGCTCCGAGCGCGGCAATCCAGGGTGCGGCCTCGACAACCGGGGCCTTCTCGTGAGCCGCGGCGACGGCCGTGCCGAGCGCGTCGGCCAGCGTCTCATCGATTTCACCCGCAAGGTGATCCAGTGTGCGCGTCTCATCGAAGCGCTGCATTTCCACCGCCCATTCAACCGGCCTGCCTTTACCGGCGATGGCAAGTTTGCCGTCGGCCTCGCGCGTGATGGCGACGACACCGCGATAAATCTCCGGCGCATACGGGGCATTGACGGCAAGCTCGGCCTCGCACGCTTGCTTGCGCTTGGCCAGGGTCGAATAGTCGAGGAAAGGAAAACGCACGGCGCGTTTGACCTTGAGGGCGCGATTGCCGGCCAGAAACACCGACGCCGCATGGGTATCGATGCGCCGGACCGCCTGGCCGCAGGCCTCGCGACATCCATGAGTTGCAGGCTCAACAAGAAACGCAAAGATCTGTTCCTGGCTTTCTGTCTTGTCGTTCATCGACTGCAACTCCGAGCGAGTTATCTAGCCAAAGGCTTTAACCGGAGCAGCCGTTGTTGTCAGCGACGGCATCGGAGCGAAACGGGCCTGCTAGACTTCCGCCGGTCAGTCAACCGCTCTCGCCATATGGGCGTAGAAGGCCCGCTTCATCAGCTCGGTCATCACCAGGAAGGCGGCGACCACGGCGAGCAGAAACGCGAAATAGGAAGCAGGCAGATATACGAACTCGAACCACCGGCCGATTGCCGGCAGGAAGGGCAGCGCGAGGGTTAACACCGCGGTACCTAACGCAAGTCCGACCACGGCTCGGTGAGGTCGGCTAGCAAACAAGCTCCGGCGGGTCCGCACGGCGAAAATCATCAGGATCTGCGTCACCAACGATTCGACAAACCACCCGGTGCGAAAAAAAGCTTCGGTGGCGTGGAAGAACAGCAACAATACGGCGAACGTAGCAATGTCGAACAGGGTACTGATCGGACCGATCACGATCATGAAGCGCTCGATCAGGCGAATGTCCCAATGTATCGGCCGCTCAACAGCTTCGGGGTCGACATTGTCCAACGGCAATCCGGTCTGGGCGACGTCGTAAATCAGATTTGTCAGCAGCACCTGAATTGGCAGGAGCGGCAGGAAGGGCAGAAACAGCCCGGCCAGAACCATACTGAATATGTTGCCCAAGTTGGCACTGCTGGCCATCAGGATGTATTTGCCGGTGTTGACGATCGTGCGCCGTCCCTCCATCACCCCGGCACGCACCACGCCCAGGTCCTGCTCCAGCAGGATGATCTCCGCTGCCGCCTTGGCTACGTCCGCGGCGCTGTCTACGGAGATGCCAACATCCGCCGCATGCAACGCCGGGGCATCGTTGATGCCGTCGCCGAGAAAGCCCACCGTTTGGCCCATGCGCTTTAGCGCCATGATCACGCGCAGCTTCTGCTGCGGCGTAATGCGGCAGAACAACCGCGTTTCGCCCAAACGTCCGATCAACGCTTCGTCGGTGAGTGCCGTCAGTTCCGCTCCGGTGACCACCTTTCCGGGATCGAAGCCGAGTTCTTTGCAAAGGTGCTGCGCCACCCGCTCGTTGTCCCCGGTCAGAATCTTCACCGCCAAGCCGGCCGCAGCGAGTTCGGCAAGCGCCGCGCGCGCGGACACTTTGGGCGGATCGAGAAACACGGCGAAACCGGCAAAGGTGAGTCCCTTCTCGTCGGCAAGGACGGCTGTTGCCTGATCCGGTGGCTCTGCCCGGCTGGCGATGCCAAGTAGTCGGAAACCCTGGGCGCTTAATCGTTCGAAGAGCGCCTGCACCTTTGCGCGAAGCTCATCGGTCAGTACCTGGCTGCCGCCATCCGGCATTTCCACGGAAATGCAGTTGCGAATGACGTCCTCGGGTGCGCCCTTGAGGATCAGCGTTCGGACACCGTCGCGTTCGACCAGGACCGAGACGCACCGCCGCTCGAAGTCGAAAGGCACCTCGTCGATCTTCCGCCACGGCGACGGGTCAATCGTGCCATGGGCCAGTATGGCATTGTCGAGCGGACTCTTCAGGCCGCTCTCGAAATGGCTGTTCAGCCAGGCCAGGGCAAGCACCCGCTCGCTATCGTTGTCGGTGATATCAACGTGCCGGCTCAGTGCGATGCGCGCCTCGGTCAGCGTGCCGGTCTTGTCCGTGCACAGCACGTCCATCGCGCCGAGATTGTGGATCGCCGGCAGGCTCTTTACGATCACGCGTTGATGCGACAGCCGGACCGCGCCACGCGCGAGCGTAATGGTCATGATCATCGGCAGGAGTTCCGGCGTCAGCCCAACCGCGAGCGCAAGCGCAAAGATCAGGGCGTCCATCCAGGGCCGGTGGAACGCCATGCTCTCCGCCATGACCAGCAGGACGAGCACCAGGGTGATACGCAGGATCAGCATGCTGAACCGCCGCAGTCCCGTTTCGAAAGAGGTCGGCGGCGGTTTGGCGATTAGCGTGGCCGCGAGCTGGCCGAGCGTCGTGCGGCGCCCGGTTCGGCAGACGAGCTCGACGGCACTGCCAGCGATCACCGAGGTGCCGGCGAGCGCCACGTTGCCCGCTTCGCTGCATTCGGCCGCCGGGTCACCAAGCTCGGCGGCGCGCTTCTCGACCGGGAAGGATTCTCCGGTCAGCAGCGCCTGATCGACGAAGAAATCGCGGCTCGACAGCAGCACTCCGTCGGCCGGTACCATGTCGCCGGCGGTAAGCCGGACGATGTCGCCCGGGACCAGTTGGACGACCGGCAGGCTCGTTTCCGCGCCATCGCGGCGCACGTCTGCTCGCAGCGCCACCTGTTGACGCAATGCGTCCACCGCATTCTGCGCCTGGCTCGCCTGCGCGAAGTCCAGCAACACTGAGAGCAACACGATGCTGGCGATGATGATGAAGCTCGCGACATCGCCCGTAGCAGCCGAGAGCGCGCTCGATACCAGCAGGATTAAAACCAGCGGATTGGCTAGCAGCCGGAGGAATTGAAGCCATGCCGGTGAACGCTTGGGAGTGGCGGCGTCGTTGCTACCGTAGCGCAGCAGTCGCAGCGCCGCTTCCTGCGACGTCAGACCGCTGTCCGTGGCGCTCAGTTCCGCAAGAAGCGTGGCCGCCGGCTGTTTCCAAAAAGGTGTCTCAGTCATCGGACAGACCTTCTACGCGTTTTCGGCACGCTCATGCATCGGCGTTCGCGCTCTAGCGCGATTCTTGAACTTCATCAGAAGAAACTGAAACCGTGCGCCCCGGCGACTGCGCCGAGAACCGTCACTGCCGCGAGAACGAGCAAAAAGCCGTGCAAACGCGTGATGCGGCGCAGAGTAGACGCCGGGTCGAGCCGCGCCTGGCGCCGGAATCTTTCGTGCAGCAGCGGCTCCAACACAAAAACCATGAGCACGAAGACCAGCCAAAGGCCTAACATGGCCGACATCCACCAGAAATGCGGATCAGCGAAGCGTCCCCAGAGGTCCATCCGGTAGGTCATCCACAGACCCGTTGCCCCGGCTAACGGAATCGAAAAGCGGACCTGCGCCGCAAAGCGCAGTTCCACGCTGTCGAAAAGTGCAAAACCCTCCTCGCTTGTTGAGCGCAATCGGGCGAGCGGCAATACGACGAGCGTCACGAATGCGAGACCGCCGATCCAATGAGTGACCGCCAATACATGAAGCGCCAGAGCGACTGCGACGTCATCCACCATCTGTTCCCCGACGGGAATTCGGTTGTCTAAAAAAGCAATCGCAGATGCGCTATGCCGGACTGCCTGGCGCTTACTTCTGCGCCGGACCGGCGTGCATCAATCCGTCGTCAAGCGGGCCGTCCACGATCAGGAATCCGGCAAGGCCGCGCTCGATTCGCGACAGCGCGTGGTCCACAATCGTGTAACGGCCGGACCGTTGAATTTTAAAATCGACGACGGTTGCGCCGCCTGGCGGTACAGTTACGGTCTGTACGCCGGCGAGAGGTGGCGAGCTGAGACCGGCGCTCTGGTAGACGTGATCGAAGATTTCGCCGATCACGTGGAAGGACGACGTGAAGTTGGGGCCACCGACGCCAAAATAGATGCGGACCGTCTCGCCAATGCTAGCGCGCAGCGGATGCGTTTTGGTCAAGGCGCCAACAGCGCCGTTAAAGATGAAATATTCCGGCCGCTCGGAGATCAGTTTCTCGTAGTCCATTTCCTGATCGCCATGGGCACCGAAAGGTTGGGCGGTGTAGACCTCGCCTTGCATGACATAAAACTCACGATCGACCTGCGGCAGACCACCTTCCGGCTCTACCAGAATCATACCGTACATGCCGTTGGTGATGTGCTGGGGCACGCTCGGTGTAGCGCAGTGATAGACAAAAAGACCCGGCACGAGCGCCTTGAAGGTCACAATTTTTTCTGCGCCCGGATCGGTTTGGGTAAACTCCGCGCCGCCCCCCGGACCGGTGGCAGCGTGAAAATCGACCGAATGCACCATGACGCTGTCTTTGTCGTTCTTGAGATGAACCTCGACGGTATCGCCAACGCGAACACGCAACATCGGTCCCGGGACTTTGCCATCGAAAGTCCAATAGTTGTAGGTGGTTTTATCAGCCAATTGTCCCTGAACTTCGACCGTGCGCAGGTCCACACGCACGACCTGCGGCGGACGAGCGCCTATGGGCGGAGGCAGGTCGGTGGGATCGCGCGTGACATCTGCTGCCGTAGCGACTGCCGCCGTACGCGCACCCGGCGCGACCTGAATTCGACCTTGCATACCAGCTTCGCGGTGGCCCGGCGCGGAGCAGTAGTAGAAGAACTCCCCGGTCTTAGACGCGGTAAACGTAACCGCGCTACTAGCCCCCTTGCCGATGACCCGGCTGGAACGCGCCCCGTATTGATCTATGACGATGTCGTGTTCGGCGCCTTCGCCGTTGATCAAATTGATCTGCACGGTCTCGCCTTCATGCACCACGACAGTGGGATTGACGGCGCCATTTATGTCGCCGCCGACGCCAATATAAACCATCCGGCCTTCGGCGATGCCGGTGCGCAACGTGAACACGGTCGGCGCATGCATGTCGCTCGACATCGCGTCGTGGCTCGTCGTCGCCGGCGGTGTTGCTGTCGCCGCTGCCGCTCCTCCAGAGCCCGGCGTTGTCAGCGAGGTCATGCAAAGTGGGAAGTCCTCCAAAAACTGGGGGCTCCAAAGAATGACGGAAACAATGACCAACCCCACCGCGATCAGCGTGGATTTGAACACGCCAAGGAATGTGAATCTGGGGGAACTGAGCGCCATTTTTCAACGCCTCATTATGTGAAAGTAACCCGCCCGGGATTCAAGCTATTGGGCTTTCTTTCCGTCCGGGCCGTATTGCTTGAGGAAAGCGATCAGGTCGTCGATTTTTGTGTCGTCCTTCACGCCCGCATAGGTCATTTTGGTTCCCGGCAACTTGGCTTTGGGATCTTTTATGTATTGGCGAAATGTCGCCTCATCCCAAGTCAGCCCGGAATTCTTGTTGGCGTCGGAATAATTGTAACCGGGATAGGTTCCCGCCGGTCGTCCGATCACGCCATTTAGGGGCGGACCAATCGCGTTCTTCGCCGTTTCGCCGATCTGATGGCACACCTTGCATTGGGCGAAGACTTTTTCCCCGCTGGCGGGGTCCCCGGCCAACGCTTGATTGGCGGGGACAAGGGCGAGCATTCCCGTCAGCAAAATTCCAAACTTCAGAGTAAAGTCCATTGGTCCCTCTCGATACGTGAGGCGAATCGTAGCGCGCGCTGCGGACGTTAGGCTCCACAGGATAGCATCATCAGAATCGACGTTCGATGGAATTGACGAAGATCAATACGCGAAGAGATGGCGGGACTTAGTGTGGTTGATTGTTTCGGCTCCCCCATGTCGGCGGGCGACCCAGCAGTAGCGGGCCAAAAACTCCTGCAAAGCCGCCGAACGCCAGAATCCAGGCGGACGCGGCGATGTGGAGAAGAAGTATGCTCGACGGTGCGAACGCCGCCGCGATGCGGGCGAGCGCGGCAACCAGCACGCAGAAATAAATCATCTGCGTCGCTGCCGATGCCGCAAGCTTTTGTCCAGTATGACCGAGGCTGACGCGTGTCATCATCGCCAGGGTCATCAGGCCGATTGCGCCGGCGGTCCAAGCATGCAAGGCGGCGCTCGCCGGCCATTTGGACGGCCACAGTATCGCCGCGCCGAGCAGGAAAAAGCCGATCGGCACGAATGCATAGCCGACATGAAGCACAAGAACGAGACGATCAGCTAACGTGCGGTCGCCGGCCCAACGCGCGAGTCGCGCGGCCTGCAGCACCCCCGCTATCATCAGCGCTAAGCCGGCCGCGGCAAGTTGCGGCGACACGATCCACATTGCAAGCGCCAGCACGCTCCAGCCGATCGTGAGCGCATCGAACCATGAAAACGTTCGTGGCAGCCGGCCTGGATTATTCCGCACCAGCCAGTTGTGCGTGAAGCTCGGCACGATGCGTCCGCCGACCAACACAATGAGACCGATAGACGCCGCAATGCCGAGACGGACGCCGTAATCGGCGCCGCCGCGTGCGATCACCTCGATATGGAATACGATGTTGCCGGCAATCAACAGGGCCAGCACGACGAGGACACGGAGATTGCGCCAATTCTTGCCGGCAACGATCTCGCGCGACACCACTGCCGCGAGGGTTGCAAGGAAGGCGACGTCAATCACGGCGGCGAGTACGGCACCCCAGATCGCTGAGCCTGATACCGCCACGCGGCCCGCCAGCCACAGCGCGCCGAGGCCGGCCAGCGGATAGCCGTTGACCGGCAGCCGCCCGGTCCAATTCGGAATGGCCGTGAGCAGAAAGCCGGCGGCGATCGCCGCCACATACCCAAAGAGCATCTCATGGATATGCCAGTCGAGCGGCGTGAATGCGGTCGGCAGCGACAGTTCGCCGAAATATTGCGGCAGCCACAGCATGATCCCGAGAGCGGCCCACAATGCACCACCGAGGAAAAATGGGCGGAACCCGTAGGAGAAAAGCGTCGGCCCGGCGTATTGGCGGCGTCGTCGCAGCGCGGCGGGCATGCTGGTCGTGCGTTCGGTCATTTTCAAATAGCTATAGCGCGAATTGAAGCTGTGAGTTCCGCTTGTGATCTTTACCGGACTGCGGCGTCACGACGCCGAGCCGGTGCGTGCCGACGTAACTTTCCACGTCCCCGTCCGCCTTGTGCATAAGATGGAGCTCGGAAAGCAAACATGTTGCAACACGAAAAATAGATGTGTTATCTATCAAAATAGATATCTCATACATCATTCCTGATGTTCCTCATGATCACTGCCGGCCAGCTTAGGGCTTCGCGCGCGCTTATCGGCATTGATCAGCGCATCCTCGCTGAATCGGCCGGTCTGTCGTTGCCGACCATCCAACGCATGGAAGCCAGTGAGGGCGTGATCCGCGGCAACGTCGATTCGCTGATGAAGCTCGTGGCCGCCCTCGATGCGCTCGGCATCGAGCTCATCTCCGACAATGCGCCAAGCCACGGCGGCGGCCGCGGCGTACGACTCAAGAGGACGGCCTCGTGACGTTGACGATCGCGCTTGCCGGCGCGGCGGCGCTGCTCGCACTCGCGGTGTTCGCCGTGATGATCGGGCGCGCTCCCGCGGCGGCGCGCATCGTCTACGGCGCAAGCATGATTGTCGCGGCGATTTCGCTCGTCGCCGCGACGGGCCACCTTCTCGGTGTCGCGGCGCCTTTGCAGCTCACGCTGCCGCTCGGCGTGCCGTGGCTCGGGGCGCATTTCCGCCTCGATGCGCTCGCCGCCTTCTTCCTCGTCGTGGTCGATCTCGGTGCGCTGAGCGCGAGCCTGTTCGCGCTGGGATACGGCGAGCACGAAACGGCGCCGCAGCGCGTGCTGCCGTTTTATGCAGCGTTCCTCGCCGGCATGACGCTCGTCGTGCTTGCCGATGATGCTTTCACGTTCCTGTTCTCCTGGGAGTTCATGTCGCTCGCCTCGTGGGCGCTGGTGATGTCGCGCCCTCGCGTGGCGGACAACATGCGCGCCGGCTACGTCTATCTGGTTACGGCGAGTTTTGGCACGTTCTCGCTGCTGCTCGCCTTCGGCCTGCTCGCCGGCCCGGACGGCCTCTACACGTTCGCGCAGATGCGCGCAGCTCATCCTTCCGCCTCGCTCGGCGCGCTGGCACTGCTCCTCGCGCTGGTCGGAGCGGGCTCGAAGGCCGGCATCGTGCCGCTGCATGTTTGGCTTCCGCTCGCGCACCCGGCGGCGCCGAGCCACGTCTCCGCCCTGATGAGCGGCGTGATGACGAAAATCGCCGTTTACGGCTTCGTGCGCATCGGCTTCGAGCTCGCCGGTGCGCCCGCCTGGTGGTGGAGCATCGTCGTACTGGCGCTCGGCGGCATCACCGCGGTGATGGGCGTTCTTTATGCGCTCATGCAGCACGATCTCAAGCGGCTGCTAGCCTATCATACGGTAGAGAATATCGGCATCATCTTCATCGGCCTCGGGCTGTCGCTCGCGTTCAAAGTCTATGGAATGAACTTCGCCGCGGCGCTGGCGTTCACCGCCGCGCTGCTGCATGTCTTCAATCACTCGTTGTTCAAGAGCCTGCTCTTCTTCGGTGCCGGCGCGGTCAGCACCGCGACCGGCGAACGCGACATGGAGCAGCTCGGCGGCCTCATCCACCGCATGCCGCAGACGGCGTTCGTCTTCCTTGTCGGCTGCGTGGCGATTTCGGCGCTGCCGCCGCTCAACGGATTCGTGTCCGAATGGCTAACGTTCCAGGCGATCCTACTGAGCCCGCAACTGCCGTCATGGGGGCTGAAGCTTCTGGTGCCGGCCGTGGGCGCACTGCTCGCGCTCTCGGCCGCGCTCGCCGCCGCTTGCTTCGTTAAGGCCTACGGAGTGACGTTTCTCGGCCGGCCACGCGCACGCGCTGCCGAGGTCGCGACGGAAACCGACCGCTTCTCGCTCGCCGCAATGTTCCTTCTCGCGGCGCTCTGCCTCCTCGCCGGAACCCTGCCCGGCCCGTTCATCGATGCGCTCGCTCCGGTCAGCATAGCGCTGATCGGCGAGCACATGCCGGTGCAGATCGGTGCCCAATGGCTCTCGATTGTACCGATTGCGGCAAGCCACAGCTCTTATGACGGCATGCTCGTCTTTTGGTTCATGGTCATATCGGGCACGCTCGCGGCGTTTGCGATCCACCGCCTCGCCTCCGACCGTTTGCGCCGCGCGCCGGCGTGGGACTGCGGCTACCCCGATGCGAGCCCGGCGACGCAATACACGGCGATGAGCTTTGCGCAGCCGATCCGGCGCGTGTTCGGCACCATGGTGTTCCGCGCCCGCGAGCATGTCGACATCCCACCGCCAGGCGACACACGTCCGGCGCGGCTCAGGCTGGAGCTCTCCGATCCGATCTGGGACTACCTCTACGCGCCGCTCGTCGTCGGCATCGGCTTCGCCGCGGATTGGCTCAATCGGTTGCAGTTCCTGTCCATCCGGCAGTTCCTGAGCCTCGTGTTCTGCGCCCTGGTCATCTTGCTGCTAGTGCTCGCCGTATGGTCCTGATCCGCGATTTGCTCATTCAAGGGGCGCAGATGCTGCTGGTGCTTTTCCTGGCGCCGCTCTTCACCGGCTTCGTGCGCAAGGTGAAGGCGCGGCTGTTGAAGCGCCAAGGCCCGCCGCTCATTCAGCCCTATCTCGATCTCGTGCGCCTCACGCGCAAGGAGGTAGTGTTGGCGGACAGCGCCTCGTGGCTGTTCCGCGTCATCCCCTATCTCGTCTTCGCCGCCACCTGGGTCGCCGCCTCGCTGGTGCCGACCTTCCGCACCGGACTGCTGTTCTCGTGGTCGGCCGACCTCATCGCCATCATCGCGCTGCTCGGCAGCGGGCGCTTCTACCTCGCGCTTGCGGGGCTCGATGTCGGCACCAGCTTCGGCGGCATCGGATCGAGCCGCGAGGTGATGATCGCCTCGCTCGCCGAACCGGCAATGATCATGATAATATTTACGCTCGCCTTGATCGCCGGCTCGACGCAGCTCTCGGCCGTCGCCGAATTCATGGCCTCGCCGCAGGTCGGACTGCGCGTTTCGCTGGCGCTGGCTTGCATCGGTCTCGTCATGGTCGCGATTGCCGAGAACGGTCGCATTCCAGTCGACAACCCGGCGACGCACCTCGAGCTGACGATGGTGCACGAGGCGATGGTGCTCGAATATTCGGGCCGGCATCTGGCGCTGATCGAGCTTTCCGCCTCGCTCAAGCTCCTGCTTTACGTCTCGCTGCTCGCCTGTCTGTTCGCGCCCTGGGGCATCGAGGCGGCCGGCGCGGCATTGCCGACGCTCGCCGTCGGGATTGTCGCCTATGTCGGAAAGCTCGCCGTCGCCGGTTTCTTGCTGGCGCTGTTCGAGACTTCGATCGCCAAGATGCGCGTGTTCCGCGTGCCGGAATTCCTCGGCATGGCGCTGATGCTGGGCCTGCTCGCGACGCTGTTGCGGTTCGTGTCGGGGAGCTTCTGATGAGCAGGATCGATTTCGACATTGCCCATCTGCTCGCCGGCTCGCTCGTGCTGATCAGTTTCCTCGAGCTTTATCAGGACCGCCTTTACGCCCTGCTCAACGTGTACGCACTTCACGCGCTCGTGCTTGCGGCCTCGGTCGCCTGGCAGGCATTCGTCCAAGACGCGCCGCATCTCTACATCACTGCCACGATCGCGTTGGCCTTCAAGGCCATCGTGATACCGGTGGCGTTGCATCGGATCATCGTGCGGCTCGGCATTCATCGCGAGATCGAGAAGGTGGTGGGGGTCGGCCCCGCGATGCTTGCCGGCATGGGCCTCGTCGCGCTCTCCATGGTGGTCATGCTGCGCGTGACCCACGACGCGGATCCGCTGGCGCGCGAAGACCTCGCCTTCGCGCTCTCGGTGGTGCTGCTCGGCCTGCTGATGATGGTGACGCGGCGCAACGCCGTCGGCCAGGTGGTCGGTTTCATGTCGCTCGAGAACGGCCTCGTGCTGGCGGCGACCGGCGCCAAGGGCATGCCGCTCGTGGTCGAGATCAGCGTCGCCTTCTCGGTCCTGATCGCCTTCATCGTGATCGGCATTTTCCTGTTCCGCATCCGCGAGCGCTTCGACACGGTCGACGTGCAAGAACTCGATCGCTTTCGTGGAGAGCGCCAATGACGTTCAATGCCCTGGCCGGCGTGCTCGTTGTTCCCGCCGTAGCCGCTACGCTCCTGGCGGTGCTGCCCGGTTATCGCGCAACCGCGCGGCTCAACGTCGCGGCGACGACGCTCACGCTCATCTGCGCGCTGTCGCTGTTTTTCGGGCGACCAGCACCCAGCGCTTATCTCCTGGTCGACGATCTCAACGGCACGTTCATCGTGCTCACCACCTTCGTCGGCTTCACCACCAGCGTGTTCAGCGCAAGCTATATCGGCCACGAGCTCGAGAGCGGACGGCTGACACCGCCCTTCGTTCGCTTCTATCACGCCATGTATCAGGTGCTGATGTTTGCGATGAACCTTGCGCTCATCGCCAACAATATCGGCCTGATGTGGGTGGCGATCGAGCTTGCGACGCTGACTACCGTGCTCATGGTCGGCATCTACCGCACCCACGAGGCGCTCGAAGCGGCGTGGAAATACTTCATTCTCGGCAGCGTCGGCATCGGGCTTGCCTTGTTCGGTACCATCCTGGTCTACATGGCCGCGCGGCCGGTTTTGGGCGAGGGCCTCGACGCCATGGTGTGGAGCGTGCTCGTCTCCCGCGCGGCCGATTTCGATCCAGCGCTCCTCGACCTCGCCTTCGTCTTTCTGCTGCTCGGCTACGGCACCAAGGTCGGGCTCGCGCCGCTGCATGCTTGGCTTCCCGACGCGCACGCGGAGGGCCCGACGCCGATCTCGGCGGTGCTGTCGGGTCTGCTGCTCAACGTCGCGCTCTACGCACTGTTGCGGTTCAAGATGCTGCTGGCGGTGAACAAAGCGGCGCTGGCGCCCGGCCCGTTGATGGTGACGCTCGGACTGATCTCGCTCGTGTTCGCCGCGTTCATGCTTTATCGCCGGCGCGACATCAAGCGCCTGTTCGCCTATTCATCGATCGAGCACATGGGCATCATCACCTTTGCCTTCGGCATGGGCGGGCCGATCGCCAATTTTGCCGGTCTGTTGCACATGACCATGCATTCGCTCACCAAGTCGGCAATCTTCTTCGCCGTCGGTCATGTCGCGCAGGTCAAGGGCACGCAGCGTATCGCCGACATGGGCGGCCTCACCGAGACGAATCCCATGCTCGGCTGGAGCCTCATCCTCGGCGTCGTGGCGATCGCTGGACTGCCGCCGCTTGGCATCTTCACCAGCGAATTTTTGGTGGTGAGTTCGACCTTCGCCCGCGCGCCGTTGCTTGCGATCGTTCTCGTCTTCGGCCTCCTGGTCGGCTTGGCCGGACTCTTCCTGCGGCTCAACAGCATCGCGTTCGGCGAGCCGCGCGGCCCCACCGCCAAGGCGCAGGCCTCCTACGTGCCGATGTTCGCGCATCTCGCGCTCGTGCTCGTTGCCGGCGTCTACATGCCGCCGGCGCTCGTCGTTTGGTTCCAAAACGTCGCCGCGCTGCTGGGCTAGGACAATGCCGGTACTCATCGACATCACATCGCAAGGCAATCGAGTCGACCGCCACCGACCATGGCCGCGCCTCACCGTGACGCCGGATGCATGGCGCCATGCGGCGAGCGAGATCGCCGCCGGCCGCGCAACGCTCCTCGGATTGTGGGGCGATGCTGCTGCCGCACCTGTGGTGCACATGGCGATGATCGAGGACTTAACCGGCGAGATCGCGGTTATCAGCCTCGCGTGCCCGGATGGAACGTTTCCCTCGGTCGGCGCGCTGCATCCGCCCGCCATCCGGCTCGAGCGCGCGATTTACAGCCTCTACGGGCTCGAACCGGCCGGCGCGCCGGACACGCGGCCTTGGCTCGATCTTGGATTTTGGGACGTGCAGCATCCGCTCGGCGCACGCACGCCGGCGCCGACCGCGCGACCTGCCTACGCGTTTCTGCCGGTGGAAGGTGAAAGCCTGCATCAGATTCCCGTCGGTCCCGTGCACGCCGGCATTATCGAGCCGGGACATTTTCGCTTCACCGCCAGCGGCGAGACCGTTGTGCGGCTCGAAGAGCGCCTCGGCTACGCGCACAAGGGGATCGAATCACTGATGGGCGGCGCGACGATCGAGAAGGCGGCGCGGCTTGCCGCCCGCACATCCGGCGACAGCACGGTCGCTTATGGGCTCGCCTTCGCTCACGCGGTCGAGGCGGCGCTGCAGATCCAAGCGCCGCCGCGCGCACGATATCTCCGGGCACTGATGGCTGAGGTCGAACGGCTGGCCAACCATTTCGGCGACATCGGCGCCATCTGCAACGATGCCTCGTTCTCGCTGATGCATGCGCATTGCGGGATTTTGCGCGAACAGGTGTTGCGCGCAGCTGATACCTGCTTCGGCCATCGGCTGATGATGGATCGGGTCGTTCCCGGCGGCGTCGCCGTCGACCTTCGTCCCGACGGCGCAACCCGCATCCACGACACCTTGCAGCACATCCGGCAGCGGTTTCCACAATTGATCGAACTTTACGACAACACTGCCTCGTTGCAGGACCGCACCGTGGGGACCGGTGTCGTTCGCCCCGAACTCGCACGGCAGTTTGCAGCGCCCGGCTACATCGGACGCGCCAGCGGGCGGAATTTCGATGCGCGGAAAACGCCCGGCTACGCGCCCTACGATGAACTCGACTTGGTAGTCCCCGTGCTGACGGCGGGCGATGTCAATGCGCGGGTTTGGATCCGCATCCGCGAAATCGAGCAAAGCCTGGAGCTCATCGAGCAGCTCCTCGCGCGCCTTCCGGACGGCCCGATCGCGACCGTACTCGGCGGCGACAGCAGCGGCGGCGAAGGATTGGGGTTCGTGGAAGGGTTCCGTGGCGACGTGCTCGTCTGGGTGCGGCTCGACGGGGTGCACGTCGAGCGCTGCCACCTGCGCGACCCGTCGTGGTTTCAATGGCCGCTGCTCGAAGCCGCAATCGAAGACAACATTGTCGCCGACTTCCCGCTCTGCAACAAATCGTTCAATTGCTCGTATTCGGGACACGATGTCTGATGCGCAGGATTTTATTCGAGAGCCTGACAAACTCCCCGCTGACCGAAGCGCCGCCGTCGCCTGACGACGCCGCGCTCGCCGAATTGGCGACGAGCGTCAAGCGCGCGGCGCGGCGCCGGCTCGGCCGCAGCCTCGCAATCCGCGAGGTGGATGCCGGCTCCTGCAATGGCTGCGAGCTTGAAATCCATGCGCTCAACAACGCCTTCTACGATCTCGAGCGTTTCGGCATGCGCTTCGTCGCCTCGCCGCGTCATGCCGACGTGCTCCTCGTCACCGGTCCGGTCACACGCAACATGCGTGAAGCGCTCGAACGCACTTACAATGCGACGCCGGACCCCAAATGGGTGGTCGCGGTCGGCCATTGCGCGGCCGGCGGAGGCATCTTCGCGGACAGCTACGGTGTCGTCGGCGGCGTCGGGGGCGTCGGCGGCGTCGTTCCCGTCGATCTCCACATCGCCGGCTGCCCGCCCTCTCCGCTGCAATTGCTGCAAGGGCTTCTTGCGCTGCTCGAGCGCGCAACAGCATGAAATTGCCGTTGGCGCGGCGCTGTTGATACCGAAATAATCGCGTCGTAGACGAACGCGATGGCTATGCAATGCTGCCGCCGGCGAGCGTCGTTGCCGTTGGCTCCCGATCGTGCGCGGCGGGTCTAGCTGTGCTCGGCACCGCCGATCTCGACCAGCAAGTTGTCGATGACGCGGCGAACGTCCGGGATTGCCTCCACCGCCAATCGGAGCATTTTTTTGTCCGCTTCGGAACTGACGGTCCCCCACAGCTGGACGGTTCCGTCATGCACGATGACATTGGGCAGGGCGCGCCCCGTTCGCGGCGCTTCTTGCATTCGGGCAAAGGCTTGGCCGCGGAGCTTGGCGTCGCTCATGGCAGTTGTCTCCATGCGCCCTTCGGTCAGACTGGCAAGCGCTTGAACGAGGTTTGCGCGACTAACTATACCGACAATTTTTCCGTCACTTACAATCGGCACCCGCTTGATATGGTTCTTTTCAAGGAGCGCCGCTATGTGACCAAGAGAGTTGTTCGGTTTTGCAGTGACAACGGCACGCGTCATGACGTCGCTTACCGCGCGCGAATGCGACCGAACAAATTCGTCAGTAAGCGCCAAATTCTCACTCAGCGCGCCAAGCCACCAGGATCGAACTCTCTCGGTGTGAATTTCAGATCGTCGCATTAGATCGCCTTCGCTGACGATCCCCACAAGCTTGCCCTGCCCGTCAATGACGGGGACCGCGCTGATACGGTTGGCCACGAGGATTTTTGCAACATCCCGCACGCACGCGTGAACGTCTACAGTAATGACATCCGCTATCATGATATCGGCGGCGTTCATCGCGCTCGCTCCTAATTTCTAGTAGAGATGAGCGGGGCATGGTCGGCTTTGATTCAGGTCAATTTGCCTGCCATTGCGCGTCACGATCCGCCAAGATGACGCTAAAACGGCGTATTGGTCACGACAGAACGTCGGCTATTGGACGCCGGGGCGAATGCGGCACGGCGGAACCGCGGCCCACCCTGAGCAGGAGCTGCGGATAACCGGCCAGGCGCAGTTCGGTCGCCAAGCGAGTGCGAAGCTGCGAAACTTCGATCGGTTGATTGAGATATGATGTCGCGTAACCAGCCTTTGTAGCGACCAAGAGCAGGCGCTGCAGGCCGAGGCCCGCGGCAAGCCACGCTTCGTTGTTGTCCATCGCCGTCGCCAGTGCGACCAGCAACGGCGAACCACGCGCCAATCGCTCGTGCGTGGCGGCAACTCCGTTACCGAGATCGAAGGTACGAACAGCCATGGCGACGACCGGGGTCGTGACATCGGCGAGGGCGCCGAAGCCTTGGGAAGAGGCTGGCATGCCGTCATTGCTGCGCGACGGGTGAATCCAACTCGCAAGTTCGCGTCGAAAGCGCGAATCATCGAACTGGCATCGATCGGCATGCGCGATCAGCGCGGCAACGCGCTCTCGCTCGCTTAAAGCCCGGGCGAATCCCACGTCAACGCCTTCCGCCTCGGCGGCCGATTTGAGGCGTTCGACGACGGCATCCGGCACTTCTTCCTCGAGAAACGGACCGCGATTGGTCACGCGTTTCGTCATTGCGTCGAAGAGTTCGGCGAGATCTTTGAGTGCCGGCCCCGAATCCGCGAATGTAAGGCGGGCGACGACGTCCGGCTCGGCGCTGTATGGGAACGTGGCGATCTCGATCGGAACATTGAAACGAGCCAGAGCAACCCGCAAATTGAACAGTGCGGCCCCGCAACTGATGATCAGTTCGCGATCGAACGGATCGATGTTCGGCAGGCATCGGGTGCGATCGGCACAAACCAGAAGCTCGTTGTCGCCGATCACGAATCGCCACGGCTGGGTATTGTGGCTGGAGGGAGCGAGGATCGCGTAACGCACGGCAAAGCGCGCCTTGTCCGACGCCGCTCCGGTCGCCGGAAGGTCCGACGGATCGACGCTCCACGCGGTGAGATTGCCAGCACTCATATTCCGCTCCGTAAACCTATTATCGGCAACGTTGCAGAATTTCGGCATTGATGCTGATCAAAGAATCCGACTGCCGACGGCGCCATTTATAAAAAGCCAAATTCTCCTGCGCCGGCATCACTTGATCGATTACGCGGCCGCGGCGGACATATATACTTGGGCTTGGTTTGAGCTTTGAGCGAAATCAAATGGGGCCGGTTGAATTCCGGAAACGCGACGTTTCTGTGTATTCCGCGCCGATCGCTCATCTTTGACCGGGCACTCTCACCTGTGCGATAGAAGAAGAATCACATGGAGGCTTCACGAGCAATCGAAGCTTCGTTACCCAAGAGGGTTTGCCGACGCGCAAATATACTCAGCGCATCCGCGACTTGAGCTTGATGGTTAGACCGTCCACCACAAACCTGCCGTACCCGCGGTGATGAATCGTTTTCGGATTCTTTTGCGCCGGATCGGTCCAGGCCTTGAGTACCTCGAGAATAAAAAGATTGTATTTTTTGACGCAACGCGTGTCGGTTATCTTGCATTCGAGATTGGCGAAACATTCGGCGATGAGCGGCGCAGCGACGCGCGCGGCCGCGATTTTCGTCAGGCCGAACGCCGCGAACTTGTCGATGTCGCGACCTGATGAATTGCCCACTGCCACTACCGCGGTCGCCAGCCGTCGCACCGGGATGGCGATCACGCAATCGCCGGTGGTGCGCAGGGCGGCGAAGCTGTGGTTGTTGGCACTGACGATGCAGGCGACCTGCGGCGGCTCGAACTCGACCATCATGTGCCAGGACATGGCCATGACGTTGGCGCGCCCCTTGTGCGCGGTCGTCAACAGCACCACCGGGCCCGGCTCCAGGAGTTGATAAACCTGGGCTAGGGGCAGCTCCTTGATCATTGTGACTGTGCTTACGCGCCGACCCAGCGGATTTCCGGCTCTTTCCTCGGAACTGGCGGTGCGGCCGATTTTGGATGGCCAACAATGATTGGAGCAATGGGCTTATACGCCGTCGGAAGCTGCAACAGGGCTTTGCCCTCGGTGGTCCCAAGCCAAGCCTGAGCAAACCCGATCCAGCACGTTCCGAGCCCGGTGCCGCGCGCCGCCAGCATCAAATTCTCCGCGGCCAGGGCGCAATCCTCCACGGCCCAAGGGATATCGGTCGCCGTGGAAATCAAGATGAGCGCAGGTGCATGGTAGAAAATGTCGAAGTTCGGATCGTTCAATATCTCATTGAAATGATGCGTCATGAGGCCGACAGGGGTCGTTTTCAGCATATGCTCTTTGGCTTCCCTGGAAATGGTAGCGAGAACCGTTTTGTCGCGCACGACGCAGAACGCGCAAGGCTGCGCGTTGACCGCGTTGGGCGCCTGAGTCGCGGCCTCGATGAGATCGCGAATGGTCTTTTCATCGACCGGCTCGGCTGTGAATTCACGTATCGAGCGGCGCGTATAGATTGCTTCCCTGAGATCCATGATCTTGCATTTGCCACTAACCGCTAGCCATCGCGCTTGGCCGCCGGAACGACGCTAGTTGAAGTAAGCGCACCATTTCCACGATCGACGTTGATCCAGGTCAAGGCCGTTTTGGCCGAAAGCCGATGATACCGGCCACGGCATCGAATTCATGCAGTCGGTCGACTATGTTATCCTTACAAGGGATTTGCCTTCGGAGATAACACTACCGCGGGTGCCCCACGTAATCCGGATTGCGAGCCAGACCAACCAGCAGGAGGTGATATGGCCAAACGGAAATCGTCAACGATCGTATGACAGTTGGCTTCGCGTTGATCGCCTATTCGGCCACCTACGCCGATTCCGGCATCATGACCTTCATCGTCAACCAAGACGGCATCGTCTTTCAGAAGAATCTCGGCCCTGATAAGCAAGCATTGCGCGCCAGATCACGCGATACGATCCGGATGCGAGCTGGCAAGCCAGTGAGCCATGATAGCAATCTCTTTTTGGGTGTCGGCAGCTGGATCGGCCTATGACCCGCCGGTGATACTTGACCACAGATGCCGCGGCGGTCGAGATCGTTGGCTGCAGGCGGCGGCCGGTTTGCCCGGAGTTTCCGCCAAAAACTGTCCGCTTGTCACGAGAATTAACGTCGGCAAGGGAACGGAGGTCGATTGACGTAGCGTAAAGTCACCCGCACGAATTGATTGATGGTTACAATTTCAATGGTGACCCACCCACCGGAGTTTAGCGCGTGAAGCCGTCCGCCCGACCTTTTGCCGTGCCCGCGAAACTAGAACGGGATCTTGCGCTCGTTTTCTCCTATTGGGAGGGGCTCAAACGCCGAGAAGCGCAAATGCCGTTTTGGGATGACGTTAACCTCTCAGAGCTGCGGGCACTTGCGGCCAAGCTGGTGATGATCGACGCGAGCGCCAAGCCGGTACGGTTCCGGTTCGGCTTCGGCGCCGTCGGTGCAGAAGTCCAGGCGCGGTACCGCGCTGATCTAGCGGGCAAATTCCTCGATGAAATCGAGATCCGCCATCCGCTGCAATTCGCCGTTTCCCAATGCAGCGCCGCGGTCGAGAGCGGTGAGCCGACCTATTATCGGCAGGCCGCGGCCGGCGGCCGCGGTGCGTCCGCGAAGCAGGGATACTCCCGGCTTATTCTTCCGCTGTGGGGGGATGGACGCGTCGGAATGCTCCTCAGCGCCTTTGCCTGGGCCTAGCGATTGACCGTTGCTGCGAACGTCTTCGGCACGATCTCCTGTAGCGGGAAGATAATGGCGGACGTAGTCACACTGACGATGAACCCGTCCATCGACCTCTCGGTGTCGGTCGAGCGCGTTCTGCCTTTTCACAAGCTGCGATGCGCGGAAGGGCGACGCGATCCGGGCGGCGGCGGCATCAATGTGGCGCGGGTCATGAAGCGGCTCGGCGCCGACGTGACCGCAATCTACCCGGCCGGGGGAACGCTCGGCCAATTGTTGCGCCAGCTGATCGGCGCGGAGGAAATCCCAGCATCGACGGTGCCGATCAGCGGCGAGACGCGCGAGGACTTCACCGTCCTCGAACGAAGCACCGGCGCGCAATACCGATTTGTGCTGCCGGGCCCGCACGTCGCCGAACGGGAGTGGCGCGTTTGTCTCGACGGGCTTGCCGCGCTCGACTTGCACACGCGCTTTATCGTCGGCAGCGGGAGCCTGCCGCCCGGCGTTCCCGACGACTTCTACGGCCGCGTCGCGCTGCTCGCGAAACAGGGCTCGAGAAGGATCATCATCGACAGCTCGGGGCCGGCGTTGCGAGCAGCCATCGAGGCCGGCGTCTATTTGATCA
The DNA here is from genome assembly GCA_963850855.1 of uncultured Alphaproteobacteria bacterium. Taxonomy (GTDB): domain Bacteria; phylum Pseudomonadota; class Alphaproteobacteria; order Rhizobiales; family Xanthobacteraceae; genus BOG-931. Next base: position 60,959 of record CAWKNH010000007.1, on the reverse strand, counting down.
AGCCGAGCTTGAACGAATTCCGAGAACTGACTGGCGGCGATGGCCCGCTCGACGCGGAGGCGGATTGGATCGCAGCCTGCCGGCGACTTGTGGACCGAGGACAGGTGGAGGTCGTGGCGCTCACCCTCGGCGAGCGGGGCGCGCTCCTGGTAACCCGTGATCAGATGCTGCGCGCGCAGGCGCTCGCGATCAAACCGGTCAGCATTGTCGGCGCCGGGGATAGCTTCCTCGGAGCCATGATCTGGAGCCTGGCAGAAGGCCATGCGCTCGAAACGGCGTTCCGCTATGGCGTAGCGGCGGGATCGGCGGCGCTGCTGATGCCGGAACTGAGCTATGCCGGCGAGAAGACGTCGAGCGGCTGATCGAAGACGTGAGGGTGCGGATGATTTGAACGGCCGTCGCTCGTGTCGCGCAGTACGGCAGCAGCAGAATTTATTGCCATTCGTTCAGCAACTCCGCAGCACCGAGCAAGGCCGGAAGCGGCCGCACGATCAAGTAAGTTGGAATCTCGGCGAGATAGCCGCGCAGCCGTCCCTTAGCTTCGAACCGCGAGCGGAACTCGGATTGCGCGAAAAATGCGGCGATCCGCGGGACAATGCCTCCCGCGATGTAGATGCCGCCGCGCGCGCCAATGGTCAGGGCGAGGTTGCCCGCCACCGTTCCCAGCATGGCGCAAAATATGCCGGTCGCTTCCCGGGTGCGCGGATCGGTCTTCCAAGTGTCTGGACTGGTGATCTGATCCGCCAAATACGATGCCGCCGGCTTTTGCGCGAGCTCACACAGCGTATTGTACAGATTGACCAGGCCGGGACCGGAGAGAAGCCGCTCGGCCGATACATGGTCGTAACGTCCGCGCATAATGGCGAGGATCGCGCCTTCCTGATCGGTCCCCGGGCTCATCGTCACGTGACCGCCCTCGCCCGCGATAATCATTGCGCCGGTCGCCGAGCGAGCCAAGGCGCTGACCCCGAGGCCTGTGCCCGGACCGATGACGCCTATTGGAGCGTTATCTGCCGGGCCGCCGCCGCCGATCTGAATGCGATCGTCCGCGTCCAGATACGGAACCGCGGCCGCATTGGCGGCAAAGTCGTTGACGACGCGAAGCCGCCGCAAGCCCAGATGTTGCCGGAGCGCCTCGACCGAGAACGTCCATGGATGATTAGTCATCGTGATCCGGTCTCCGGTCACCGGTGAGGCGACCGCGAGCACTGCCTGCACCGGTCGCGCCGGCGGCGACGCCTCCGCCAGATAAGCATCGATCGCGTCGCCAAGAGACGCGTAGTCGTTCAATTCGTGCACGCGTGTTCCGGCAATCGCGCCCCCGGGCTGAACGAACGCAAATCGCGCGCTGGTCGCGCCGATATCTCCGATCAGGCTGATACCGCTATCAGGCATGCTCGTGGACCAGCGCCGGGATCGATGCTTGGCGAACTCAAACGCCGCGACGAGCTTCGTCGCTTTCGGCCGCCGCGACACATCTTTTCACCGCGACGAAACTGTCAGGGCTCACCGAAATGGAGTCAATCCCGCACTGCACAAGGAACGCGGCAAATTCCGGATGATCGCTTGGCGCCTGTCCGCACAATCCAACCTTGGCGCCAACCTTGTGGGCCTCGCGAATTACGCTCTCGATCATCCATTTCACCGCGTCGTCCTGCTCATCGAAAAGACCGGCCAACTCCTCAGAATCGCGATCGACGCCAAGGGTCAGCTGGGTGAGGTCGTTGCTGCCGATCGAAAAGCCATCGAAACGCTCGGCGAATGCCTTCGCCAGAATGACGTTGGAGGGAATCTCGCACATCACGTAGACCTCCAAGCCGTTCTCGCCGCGCTTCAGGCCGTTCTCAGCCATCACCGCAAGCACCTGATCGGCTTCCTTGGTGGAGCGGCAGAACGGTATCATGACGATCATGTTGCGAAATCCCATCTCTTCGCGCAGGCGGCGAACTGCCGCGACATTCGAGCGCGAACCCCTCCCGGTAGCGCGGCGAGTAGTACCGTGAAGCGCCGCGGAATCCGAGCATCGGGTTTTCCTCCTTCGGCTCGAATGCAGCGCCGCCAATCAAGTTTGCATACTCGTTTGTCTTGAAGTCGCTCATGCGCACGATCACCGGCCTCGGATGATAGGCGGCGGCGATCCGCGCCAAGCCGCGGGCGAGCCGGTCGATAAAATACTCGCCTTTTTGCCGGTAACCCTTCGTTAGCTCAGCGATCTGACGCTTGGCATTCTCATCCTCCAGCGTGTCATAACGCACCAACGCCATCGGATGAATCTTGATGTGGTTGCTGACGACGAATTCCATGCGCGCAAGGCCGACGCCATCGGCCGGAATCCGCCACCAGCCGGAACGCGGCAGCCGGGTTGGCGAGGTTCAGCATGATTTGCGTGCGCGTTTCCGGGCTGCTGGCCAGATCGAGCTCTTCGGCTTCATAGTCAGCGAAGCCCTCGTAGACAAAACCCTCCTCGCCTTCGGCGCAGGAGACCGTCACCTCCTGCTCGTCATGCAGAAATTGGGTTGCATTGCCGGTGCCGACGATCGCCGGCAAGCCCGAGCTCGCGGCTGACGATGGCGGCGTGCGACGTGCGCCCGCCGTGATCGGTGACGATCGCCGCGGCCCGCTTCATGATCGGCACCCAGTCCGGATCCGTCGTCTGCGTGACGAGAATCGACCCCGTCCACGAAACGGCCGATCTCGCGCGGGCTTTCGATTAAGCACGTTCGCCCCGTCGTAACGGCCTCACCGATGCTGAGCCCGGACACCAGCTTGCGGCCCTTTGATTTGATCCGATACGTTTTGAGAGCGCCTGCTTGCCGGCGCGATTGCACCGTTTCCGGTCGGGCTTGCACAATAAACAATTCGCCGCTCTCGCCGTCCTTCGCCCATTCCATGTCCATCGGACAGCCGTAGTGGCTTTCGATTGCGCAGGCCCAGTGGGCGAGCGTGATGATCTCGTCGTCGCCGAGTACGAATGCGCTTCGCTCCGCTTTGGAGGTCGGCACGTTACTTGTCGAATGATTGCCGTCGCTCGCATAAATCATCTTTTGCGCCTTCGCGCCGATGTTCTTTTCGATGATCGGGATCAGCAACGGATCGGACAATAGCGGCTTGAACACCTGGTATTCGTCGGGATCGACGGCTCCCTGCACGACGTTTTCGCCGAGCCCCCACGAAGCGTTGATGACGACCACCTTGTCGAAGCCGGTCTCGGTGTCGATCGAGAACATGACGCCGGCCCCGCCGAGGTCGGAGCGGACCATGCTTTGAATCCCGATCGAAAGCGCGACTTTTAGGTGATCGAAACCCTTGGCCTGACGGTAAGAAATAGCGCGATCCGTAAAAAGCGAGGCGTAGCAGCGCCGGCAAGCATCGAGCAACGCGGTCGCGCCGCGAATATTCAGGTAGGATTCCTGCTGGCCGGCAAAGCTTGCGTCCGGTAAATCCTCGGCCGTGCGCTCGATCGCACGGCCACGTCCGCATTGATCTTGCCGGATCGTCGGCAAAGTTCCTGGTACGACGACGAGATCGCTTCGGGGAGGCCCGGTGGCCACGACCCGCGCAGAAACGCACGGCGGATCGATGACCCCACCTCGGCCAGCGGCGCCTTGCCGCTCTCAAGGTCCGCTAGCAAGCCGGAAATAGTTTCGCGCAGCATGTTCGAATCGACAAATCGCCAATAGGCCTCTGCCGTGGTGGCAAAGCCAGCGGGAATCCGCACATTTCGATTGGTCAGATGACAAACCATTTCGCCGAGCGAGGCATTCTTGCCACCGACGAGAGAAACGTCTCCGCGTCCCAGCGCCTCGAACCAAATAACGAGAGGCGTGCGCGCCGCCTTCTCCTTCTGCTTGAGCTCTTTGCGATCTCGCTCGACCATCGTCAATCCCTCAAACGAAATGTTGCCAATCTAACCGCCCTAACTGAATATACATTTGCGACAGATCAATCATTACGGATCGAAAGTTGCCGAAAGCCTCAAAAGTGTGGGAATGGGATTGATCGAAATCAACCCGGCGACTGGGATTGAGTTTACCCGTAGCTTCGCTCGATTGGGTCTACATCATGGTCGCCGGTTCGCGTCACGTCGAGTTACCTCCCGGTTTCCGGTGGGGTGTGTCGACGTCGAGCTATCAGATCGAAGGCGCCGCCGATGAGGACGGCCGGGGGCCGAGCATTTGGGACACCTACTGCCGACAAATCGGGCGAATTGCCAACGGCGACACCGGGGACGTCGCCTGCGATCACTACCACCGCTACCGGGAAGACATCGGCTTGATGCGCGATCTCGGCGTCAATGCTTATCGCTTTTCTGTATCTTGGCCGCGGGTCATGCCCGCCGGCCGAGGTACTGCGAATGAGGCGGGACTCGCATTCTACGATCGCCTGATCGATGCGCTGATCGCAGCAGAGGTCGAGCCATGGCTTTGTCTCTATCACTGGGACCTGCCGCAAGCTTTGGGCGACCTCGGCGGCTGGACCAACCGTGACATTGCCCAATGGTTCGCTGACTACGCCGCTGTGATTGGCCGCCGCTTCGGCGACAGAGTGAAGCGATATGCCACCTTTAACGAGCCATCGGTGTTCACGTTGTTCGGTTACTGTCTTGGCGGGCAGGCGCCGGGAATTTCGGACTCCACCAGTTTGTTACAGGCCATTCATCATGTGAACCTTGCGCACGGCGCGGCTGTCGACGCCCTGCGCGCAAACGTGACCGATGCTTCGATCGGCGCGATTTACAATTGCCAACCCTGCAAACCGGCAACAGACGACGCGGAGGATCTGCACGCAGCACAAAAGCTCGACGCTTATTGGAATGGCGCATTTCCGGATCCGCAATTGCTGGGTCGCTATCCGGCGTTACTGGCTGCTGCAATGGCGCCGCATCAGCGCCCCGACGATCTTGCCAGTATACGCCGGCCGGTCGACTGGTTCGGACTCAACCACTATTCGCCGCATTACGTCACCGCGGGCGCCGGCAATCCGCTGGGAGTAAGTTACGGCAGCGCCCCAGCCAACGTGCCGCGGTCCGTCATGGGTTGGCCGATAGAACCGGAAGCGTTCCGGGAAACTTTGATCGGAATACACCGCCGATATCGGTTGCCGGTCTATGTGCTTGAGAATGGCACGGCAAGCCATGATCAGATCGACACTGACGGCGCTGTCATTGATGAGCCACGCATCGACTATCTGCGCGATTATATTGCGGCGATGTTCGAGGCGATCAACGCCGGCGCCGACGTGCGCGGATATTTCGTCTGGTCGCTTCTCGACAACTTTGAATGGGGCTCGGGATACAGTCAGCGATTCGGACTCGTTTATGTGGATTACCCCACACTACGGAGAATCCCGAAGGCTTCGTTTCGGTGGTATGCTGAATTGATCAAATCAACGTCCGGCCTCGCGCCTCAAAGCGCCGTGAGCTTAAGGTGACTGCGATGGCGAACGCAAACAACTCGGGCAGAGACCGCCTGTCCCGGTTCTGGTCGAGCGCATCGGGTTTCTGGCGAGGCAAGCCGGCGATGTGGGGTTGGCCGCTGACGATCGGCCTTCTGGCAATGGCCGTCGCGCAGCTCGCGGTACAGTACCGGTTGAATTACTGGAATCGTGATTTTTTTAACGCGCTGGAACGCCGTGACGGCAACGGTCTTTGGGACCAAGCCGTGATCTTTGTGCCGCTTGGATGCTTGACTGTCGGGTTCAAGGTGGCTTCGGTGTGGGGTCGCATGACGATGCAGCGCAAATGGCGGCAATGGCTCACAACGGATATTTTGGACGCATGGTTGTCGCGGGAGCATTATCGCCGCCTTGAGTCGGTAGCTGGCGAATACAAGAACGCCGAATATCGCATTTCCTACGATGCCCGTACCGCAACGGACGCGCCAATCGATTTGGCGCTCGGATTTGTCACCGCGGTATTCACCGCCTTGGTATTCATCGATGTGCTCTGGAGCGTCGGAGGAAGCTTCACGGTCGTCGTTGGCCAAATCGATATGACAGTGCCGGGTTATCTCGTCGTCGGTGTTGGAATCTATTCGCTGGTGTTCACGGGCGTGATGATGGCGATCGGCCGCAGATTGCCTGCGGTCATTCAAATTCAGAGCCAAGGCGAAGCGGAATTTCTGGCGGCGGCCAACCAGATTCGCGGATCCGACACCCGCGCGGGCATGCCTGCGGGCGAAATCGCTAGGGCGTGGGAAGCTCTCCGCGAGGTCCTCGAATCCTGGCGTCAGTTGTGCTGGCAGCTTATGGGAATCACCCTGGTTACACAGACGGACCTGCTGTTCGCCCCGGTGTTCGCGTGGGTCCTCTGCGCTCCGAAATACCTCGCCGGCACGATGACGCTCGGCGAACTTACGCAGGCATCGGCGGCATTCGTCACCGTGCAGGTCGCGTTCAACTGGCTGGTCGATAATTATCAGCGCTTGTCGGACTGGCGGTCCGCGGTCAATCGTGTGGCCACGCTGCTGCTGGCGCTCGATGAGGTCGCGCTATTGGAGCACGAAAAGGCGGGTAGCGGAGAGCCCAGATGACGATCGGAGATTTCATGACTCGTCGGGTCATAGTGGTTTCGCCCGACACCTCGATTGTCGGCGCCGCCAAGCTGATGCTGGAGCACAAGGTGAGTGGCTTGCCTGTCCTCGATGCGGCAGGTCATGTTGTCGGCATCGTCAGCGAACATGATCTGCTGCGCGAAACCGACGACGGCAAGCACGGACCGCACTGGCTGCAATTGATGATCGAAGGAGCAGAACTGGCAGATAAATTGGCCCGATTTCACGCCCGAAAGGTCAAAGAGGTTATGACGCCGAATCCGATAACCACCGACGCCACGTCGTCGCTCGGAGAGGCGTGCCGTCTCATAGCGGATCACGGCATCAAACGATTGCCCGTTGTCGAGAATGGAAAGCTGGTCGGGATTATCGCCCGCACCGACCTCGTGTGTGCGCTCGCCCAGGCCACTCAAAGAGCCGGCGTTACGACGATTCCGGACGTAAGCGTTGTTGAAGGGCAACGCGAGCTTGAGCGGCAGATTTGGCGCAGTCGCGCGCGCGTAACGAAACCGTTTTGACCGGCGCTGAGTCCCCGACCGCGCTCCATTATCATTCTACGGCTGCGGCGGTCGCTGACGAGCGGACCAATCAAGGCGAGCAAACCGGATTGGCCAGGCGTCTCGGACAATGCCGTTTGTGGTGAAGGGAGAAAGAGGGACTTGCGCAAAGAAAAATGACAGAGAGGCAGATCGAGAAGTTCGTTCAACCAAAGGAAAACAAAGAAGCAAACGTGTGGCCGGCCAGGTTGTAGAGAGGGGAAAGCCCTGGCTGATGGGATCTGGTGCCCGCGCGTGGTTCAAACCACCACGCGGCTGCCATCTAACACCTTGATCGGCAGGTAGCGAGCCGGCGGACACAGCGGTCATACGACTCGCCGCGGTATTGGCAATAATTGAACTGATGATCGCACCGCGTGTTGCAATAAATCATCAGCAACTTTAATGCACTTGGATGGCGCCGACCCGCTGCCAGAAAAGCAGGCACCGTCGTTCGCAGAACGGGGCGGCGACGAAGTACGGCCAACTCCAATCGATCCCTCCGCCCGTGATGGCAAAATACAGCGATGATTGCGCAACCTATTCCGGTGAGCAGCAGTAACGTCATGACGATAGTGGAATGCCCAAGGCGTTCCTGCCCGACTTTGGCATATCGGTTTAAAACTCGCATGTTGACAGTGGTTGATTACTTAAAGCGTATACAAGAAAAATGACATCCGTCGACCCGGAGCGGCCAGAAACCATGCGGTGATGCGCGCCGCGGGCGATTACGCCACCGCCTTGAGGTTTCTGGTAATGGGCGGATATGGCCGCTCTCGGCTGCGAGAATTTATTCTCGGAGGAGCCACGCGCGGCATTCTCACTTCGATGACCGTGCCGACTTTGATGTCTCACTAGGAAATTGTCCTTCAAAGTGAGATCCGCATTTTGAGGCTGACATGAACAAGCTCTCCGTTCCCCATCAAGCGGCCGTGTTTGTTGGAGACGGACAAAAGCGGCATTAGGCAGCAAACAAACTCTTGCTATTCGGTGAACACGATGCCGGGGAGGCTAGCTCTCCCCATGATACTGGATCGAAGATGGGCTTCGGAATGCTTGAGCGCCTGCCCGTTCCATTGCATTCGGCGATGTACGCATTGCGCTTGCTCTGGGAATTGCCGGCGTCGTGCTTTCTTCCTTGGAAGAAACGACGCCTTGGATCAGCGCCTGGATCCCGAGCACGCTTTTTCCTTCGCGCGAGGATCCAGGCGTAGCCAGGTGATTCTCAGCAGTATCGCGACGTCGATCATGACGGTCGTATCGATCGTGTTCGCGAATCCGCTAATGACGCTCACGCCTTCTCGTACTGCATGGCGGTATTGCCTGCCGGACGCGCATTGCCGCATCCGTTCGCGCCGGTAGCAATGGTGACCGTGACAACGGTGCTCGCTCTGATCTCCGTGGATTGGCTGATCTCGTTTATCAATCACATTTCCCAATCAATCAGAGTAAACCACATAATCGACCGAATTGCGCGCGAAACGGAGCTGGTGATCGATGAAATCATGCCCTACCGGCGGAGCGCGTGGCGGCCGACCACGCGATCCATCTGCGTTTCCGACTGCAGATCGTTGCCATCTAACAATATCAAGATTGCCTACGATTACTGCCACACGCGTTGCGAACAAAAGCTTAATTATTGTCAATACCGCAGCGAAGCAATTGACAGGTGCATCCACCGGCTCGCGACGTGCCGAGCTAGGTGTTAGTCTGTGCCATCTGGTCGCGGGGAGCAATCCAAAGCAATTTCGCGGCCGCCCCGTGCTCTCCAGGCAGGCCCGTCCTATGTTCAGGCTTCTTGCTTCGGAGCACGAACGAGCAGAACCGGCTTCGTCGCGACCCGGATCAGTCCCTCGGCCACACTACCAAGCATCAAACTCTGAGATCCGCGGCGACCATGAGTGCCGATCACAACTAAATCGGCCATCCATTCCCTCGATTGCTTCTCAATGGCGTCATAAATATATTCGCCATACGTTTTGATGATAATCAGTTTTGATTCGACGACCGCGCCAGCAGCCCGCGCTTTTGTGATGCATCTGGCGAGTAACTTCTCTCCTGCCTCTTGCAGGGCCTTTTGATATTCCGCAAAGGGGTATGGTGTATCTACAGTCATATAGGCTTCCGAGATATCAACTACATGAACGAGCAGAAGCACCGCGTTTTGGTCCTTTCCAAGATCGATTGCTTCTCGTAGGCCAAGCTCAGAAGTGTCACTTCCGTCAATCGCTACCAGAATGCGGCTATACATTTTTGCGCCGGCCCTATTTGATCTGAAACCTTCGCCTAGAATATCGACTTGTTAAACACCAAGGTCCCTTCGCGTTTTCTTGTGGGTTCTCCGAGTTGCCGCTGGACGCATGAATCCGATCAAGGGGGGCCAGAACGAGGCCTTGGCAAAAGGATATGTTCACAGCCTACTACCATGCGCTCAATCATACTAATTTAGTACCCACGTTCGTACGCTGTTCGATTTGTTTCCACTCGGTGGCCAGCAAGCCAACAGTCTTCTAAGAAAAACATCAGCACACTAGCAGCGCCAAATCACGTCGTTGCTCGCCGCCATCGCACCTAAAAAGAAGGGCCCCAGCTCGGGGCTGGGGTTTACAGCTTCGGAGTGGAACGCAACAATAAAACTCACGCTACACGCCATCCCGATTATTTTCGAAGACTAAGCGGCCTTCCTCGGTGCAGCGCCCGTCGTAGGCGGAGCGCCCGTCTTGATATCGATTGTCTTAGTAGTCTTTATAGCCTTAGCGGGCTTTTTGATGATGAGATGGAGCACACCCTTGTCGAAATGAGCCTCGACAGCTCCGTCCTCGGGCTCGAACGGCAGCGACATTGATCGATAGAATGAGCCATAACTCCGCTCGTCGACATGCCAGTCCTTTTCTTCTTTGGCGCTCTCCGCCTTTTTCTCACCGGAAATGACCAACTGGTTCTGGTCCAGGCTGACTTTGATGTCTTTCTCGTCGACACCGGGAAGTTCGGTCGTCACTTCGAAGGCGTCTTTTGTTTCCGCTACACTGATTGCCGGCGCACCAGCACCAATATCAGGAGCAGACGAACTCTGATCGAAAGCGCGAAACGCATTTTCCATTTCACGCCGCATCGCACGGAATGGGTCCGATGTGATCCACAATCTCGGAAGAAGATTCATTTGTTCACTCCATCGTAGTTTAGAGGACATCTTTATTATCACATTCCACTTTCGGGTCCTCGGCTTTGATCTAGCTCAAGATCGCCGAATTATTTCGGGCGTGAAAAGCGGCAAGCGTTCAATCGGCCCTAACTCGACTTAGCTGGTCGGTCGCCGTTGCGGCATTCTTGAGAATTGCACGCGTTCCATATCGGCTCGAACGACGATTGATCCGTGTCGCCGTCATAGCAATACCCCGCTACGTCGGACGCTCTGCGAGAAAATATTTTAAGAACGAATTCTCCAGCGCGCTCATGAAGCGATCCGCCGCAGCTAAGGCATAATATTTCACCCTCAAGCGCCGAAAATGATGCTTCAATTCTCACTATTTCATATCTCGCTTCCAATGAGGACAACAAAATGGTGCTGGATTTAATTCAATCAACGGAGCACCTGCAGAGTTAGAAGCGCTAACGCCTAGTAGGCTTTTATTTCAAGGAACTCGGACCGCTTGAGTTTGCGTTTTCATCGGCTAAGAGGCGCGTTAGCAACGCCCACTTCGTCCTTAGACAGCGCCGCGGACATAGCCAAGGCGGGAGCGGAGATCGTCCTGTAGATCGGACCTGGGCGTGGTGTGTGTTGGGGTGAGCCAGGCCATCATCATCATCACACAGCGCTGCAAACGCCCGACGTCCTGCCGGCTCAACGCTCCATGCGGTGAAATCGCCAGCACGCATATTTTACTCGCAAACCTATTAATCAGCAACGTTGCAGAATTTCGGCATTGATGCTGATCAAAGAATCCGACTGCCGACGGTGCCATTTATAGGAAGCCAAACTCTCCAGCGCCGGCATCATTTGATCGATTGCGCGGCGCTGCGGGCATCAAGGTCGAAAGTCAGCTCGCCCATGCTTGGCGGCGACGCGGTGGTCCGGGCAGCGTCCGGCACGAACAGAGGGACCAATGAGTGATCTTTCGAAGCGTCGCGAGGACATGGTCGACAATCAGATCTCGGCGAGGGGCGTCCGGTCTGAAGCGGTTCTCGGCGCTCTGCGGAAGGTCCCGCGGGAGGCGTTTCTTCCTGAGCGCTTGCGGGAGTTCGCCTATGAGGATTCGCCGCTTCCCATAGCTGCCGGGCAGACCATCTCGCAGCCTTATATCGTGGCGCTGATGACCGAGGCGCTGGATTTGCAGGGCGGCGAAACGGTGCTCGAAATCGGGACGGGCTCCGGCTATGCGGCGGCCGTTCTGGCCAAGATCGCAGGGGAAGTCTACACGGTCGAGCGTATTGGCGAGCTCGCCGAAAAAGCGGCTTCGACGCTGGAGGCGCTCGGGTACCACAACGTCCATGTCATTCATGCCGACGGGACCCTCGGCTGGGCCGCGGCGGCGCCCTATGACGCGATCATCGTCGCGGCGGGCGGGCCCGAGGTTCCACAGTCGCTCAAGGGACAGCTGAAGGTCGGCGGCCGGCTGGTGATCCCGGTCGGTACCGATCCGCGAGCGCAGGAGCTTGTACGGGTCACGCGAGTTTCGAACGAGGAGTTCAAGAGCGAAGATATCGCCGATGTCCGCTTCGTGCCGCTCGTCGGCAAGGAAGGCTGGGCGCCGGCGGAACTGCCATTTCCGCGCCCGCGCCCGGCGCAGCTCCGCCCGGACGAAGGTGAGATCGTGAATGCAATCGCCGCTTTCTCCGAGCCATTCAACTCGATTGAAGGGGCGGAGCTCGACGCGCTGCTGGAGCGGATCGGCGACGCGAAAATCGTGCTGCTCGGAGAAGCGACCCACGGCACCTCCGAATTTTACCGCATGCGCGAGCACATCTCGCAGGAGCTGATTGCGCGCAAGGGGTTTCGCTTCGTCGCCATCGAAGGGGATTGGCCCGACGTGGCGCGCCTCGACCACTATGTTCGGCATTTCGAATATCCGCCAAGCGAATGGACGGCGTTCGCCCGCTTCCCGACCTGGATGTGGCGCAACAACGAGGTGCGGTCGTTCGTGGATTGGCTGCACGCGCACAATGCCGAGCGGGCGCCGCCGGAGCGGGTCGCGATTTACGGCCTTGACCTATACAGCCTCTACACTTCGATAAGGTCGGTGCTGAAATATCTCGATGAGGTCGACCCCGACTCCGCGCGGATCGCACGGCAGCGCTATGGTTGCCTGACTCCCTGGCAAGCCGATCCGGCAACCTACGGCCATGCCGCGCTGACCGGCGCCTATCGGACGTGCGAAAAGGAAGTCGTCCGAATGCTGCAGGACATTCTCCACAAACAAAGCGACTACGCCGCCCATGACGGCGAGCGCTTCATGGACGCGGTGCAGAATGCCCGCCTGGTGACCGACGCCGAGCGCTACTACCGGATCATGTATTATGGAAGTCGCGCCTCCTGGAATCTGCGCGACAATCACATGTTCGAAACGCTCAAGACCCTGCTCGACTTTCACGGGTCGAAAGCCAAGGCTATCGTATGGGCGCACAATTCTCACGTTGGCGACGCCGCCGCGACGGAAATGTCGGCGCGCGGCGAGTACAATATCGGGCATCTGTGCCGGGAAGAATTCGGAAATAGCGTCTATTCCATCGGGTTCGGAACCCATACGGGAACAGTCGCGGCGGCTTCCGATTGGGACGGACCGATGGAGGTCAAAGCGGTGCTGCCCTCGCTCAAGCAAAGCTATGAACGGCTATGCCACGAGACCGGCCGCTCGCAATTCATGCTGCCGCTGCGCGGCCGTTCGGAGGTTCGCGACAGATTGGCGAGGCCGCGGCTGGAGCGGGCAATCGGGGTGATCTACCGGCCGGAGACGGAGCTCGCCAGTCATTATTTCCAGGCCGTCCTACCGGAACAGTTCGACGAATATATCTGGTTCGACGAATCACGCGCGGTGACCCCGTTCCAGACCAAGGAACTCGAGGGGCTACCCGATACCTATCCATTCGGCTTGTGAGGTTCCCATGCCGGCGGCGCGGGGAATCGAATACGTCCTCGACAAGCTGCGCTGGATGCGGGCGGAGCATATCTGGCCCAACGGATTACGCTATCTGTGGACAGACGCCTTCGGCGTCATCCTCTTGGCGTCCCTCTATCGCGCGCTGGCCAAGGACGACTTCCTCGATGAGGCGGAATGGGTGGCAGCGGAAGTCAATCGCGTGCTTGGGCGGCCGCGCGGCATTCGCATTGGCGAGGAACCCGACCGCGACGGGCAATACTTCCATTACCTCGCCATGTGGCTTTACGCGCTCGCGGTGATCGGGCGGCATATCCCGCGATACCGCGAGCAAGGCATCGATCTCGTTCATCAGGTTCACGACGCTTTTCTCGTACCCGAGCGCGGCGTGATCTGGAAGATGAAGGAGGATCTCAGCGGCCCCTATCCAGGTTATGGCTTCGGTGCGCTCGATGCCTTCGATGGGTACGTTTCGTACCGGATGCTTGATGAGAAAGCACTCTCCCGCGAAATCGCTGATATGCGGAAGCTTATCGACCAATCCGCACCCGGTCTCATGATTACTCAGGATTTGGGGCTCGGCATGATGCTGTGGATGACCCAGTTCTTTCCCGAAGAGCGCTGGGCACTGCTGCAAAGAAGGCTCTGCCTCATCACGCTCGATCGCATGTGGCGGCAGGACGGGTATTTCTGCCGGGAGCCGGATCTTCCCCGCACCAAATTCGCATTCACCAACTACGGAGTGTCCGTCGGCTTGCAAGCGGTCGCCGCCATGCCGGAACGCGTCGAGCGGCTCAACGAGTTCTTCGAGAGCTACCGTTCAGGCGACGAGTATGATCGCGCAGCCATTACCCACGTGATGGCGTGCAGTTCGCATTTTCCCGGGTATCTGATCCAGCATTATGGGGAGGGCCAGCCTTCCTAGGGTCCAGCGCACCCAATGGCACGGTCTGAAGCGCCGACTTTCGCCTATCAGCCCGGATGGCAGGCTTCACGTATCCGGTCCACGAGCGCGTTACCCAATAGCGGCTTTTCGACGATCAAAATATCAGCCTGGCCGGCGCGGGCGCTCAGCGTGGCATTTGGCTGACTGATGATGAGAATCGCCGGGGTCATGACCTTTCGCTTGCGCAATATTGCAATGAGCTCCATTCCGTTCATGGCCGGCATTCTCTGATCGATCACGAAGCAGTTGAACCCGCCGAGATCGCCGACATCGAGGAGTTCAGCGCCACTCCCATAGGTGAATACCGTGAACCCTTCGAGCTCCAGGGAGAATTTCAGCGAACTACAAACGGCCAAGTCATCGTCCACGATCGCGACTACCGGCCCCTGCGACGCAATTCGAGATCCCTGTGCCATCATATCGATCGGCGTCTTTGAATTCGCGTATCCAGCCATATTTTGGGAACAATTGCGGAAGACTGGCGCGGTCGCGTTGATTTGGCTCAATTCCCAATACCGCGGGCTAGTTGCTTGAAAAGCCTGCTTTTTGATGGGGTTGCCACGCCTTAATTGATTTTCATCAACATCAGGACGCCGAAAGTTGGCGAAATCGTCCCGCACGAACGCGGGGGACGCGCAATGAGTCAGCTGATATTCCGGTGCCCGGGAACGGGAAAGGAGTTCGCCACTGGATTCCGAGCGAACGCAGCCGAGATGAAGCTTATGCCTCTAGGAGCAAAGATAAGTCTGCGTTGCAAAATATGCGGCGAGATGCACGAATTCAAATTCACCAGCGGCCGCGTCGACGAAGACGTCACCCAGGTTCCAGCATCCCAGCGGTGAGCGCCATCCGAACGAGCTCGGACAGGCTGCCCGCCTGCATCTTGTTCATGAGGTTCGCCCGGTAGATTTCGACTGTGCGCGGACTGATGCCGAGATCGAAGGCGATCTGCTTGTTGGCGCGGCCGGCCACCAGCCCGCCCAAAACGTCGCGCTCGCGCTTGGAGAGAGCTGCCAGCCGGTTCTCGATCTCCACGCGTTCGGTGTGGCGCTTTGTCTCGGCGCTTTGCTCCTTGAGCGCCGAGCGGACGCTTGCCAGCAGCACTTCGTCATCGAAGGGCTTTTCCAAGAAATCCATTGCGCCGAGCTTCATGGCTTCGACCGCGAGCGGGACATCGCCATGACCGGTGATCACGATCACCGGCACGCCGATCTTGAGTTCCTTTAATCGTCGCAGCAGATCGACCCCGCTCAGGCCCGGCATTCTCACGTCGGTGATAACGCAGCTTAAGCCGTCGTCGGCGAGCGAATCGAGGAATGCCGCGGCGGAGGGGTAGCTTTGGACTTCGATCTGCGCCGTGCGCAGCAAGAAAGTAAGCGATTCGCGAACGGCCTCGTCGTCATCGATGACGTACACCATGCCCTTTTCAGACGGCATCGCCGGCCTCCTCCCTGGTTACGGCGGGCAACGTGACACAAAATACGGTTCCCCCTTCGGGATTGGGCCGCGGCACGATCGTGCCGCCGTGAGCCTCGATGATGGTGCGCGAGATCGAGAGACCCACGCCCATGCCGTGGCGCTTGGTGGTGATGAACGGCTGGAACAATTGCGCGCTCACCTCCGGCGCGATCCCGGTCCCGGTATCGGAAACGCTGATCGCGACCAGCTTGTCCGGCGCCGGCGCCGTAGCGACTACGAGCTCGCGCCGTTCCGTTTCCTCCATCGCCTCGAGGGCGTTCCGCATCAGATTGAGCAGGACCTGCTGCACCTGTACCTTGTCCGCGAGCACGAAATCGATAGCGGGATCGAAGTCAAAACGCACGCGCACGCCGCGGTCCTTGGCCCCGACAAGAGCGAGCGCGCTCGCTTCCTCGACGAGCTTTTTCACGTCCTCGACTCGCCGTTCGCTCTCGCCTCGCGCGACGAAGTCGCGCAAGCGTCGGATGATCTCGCCGGCCCGCAGAGCTTGTTCGGCCGCCTTGTCCATGGCGTCGCGCAAAATCGTGGCGCGCTCGTCGGAATCCTCTGCGAGCAACCGGCGCGAGCCTTTCATGTAGTTGGCGATCGCCGAAAGCGGCTGGTTGAGCTCATGGGCCAGCGCCGACGCCATTTCTCCCATGGCGGTAAGGCGCGACATATGCACGAGCTCGGCCTGCAATTCCTGCAGCCTCGCTTCGGTCTGCTGGCGTTCGGTAAGATCGCGGATGAACCCGGTGAAGAAGCGCCGACTGCCCACGTGCATTTCGCCGACGGCCAGCTCCATGGGGAAGGTCGAGCCGTCCTTGCGTTCGCCGACCACGATCCGTCCGATGCCGATGATTCGCCGCTCCCCGGTGCTCAGATAGCGGCCGATGTAGCCGTCGTGATTCTCCCGATAGGGTGATGGCATCAGCATCCTGACGTTTGCTCCGACGACGTCAGCGGAGGCGTGCCCGAACAGCCGCTCGGCCGCGGAGCTGAAGGATTGCATGATGCCGCGATCGTCGATGACGATCATGGCATCGGGGATGCTGTCGAGGATGGATTTGACATGAGCCTCACGGGCGAGCGCTGCCTCTGAATTGGCCGCCGCGGCCAGGCGCGAGCGGCGCAGCAGCTCGCCACGCCATGACGCACCTACGCCGACGAGGGTGAACACGATGGCGTTGACAACGTCGGCGCTCGACGCGGTGCGAAAGTCGGCGACGAAGAACAAGCCGAGCAGCAGACCGACAATGGTAGCGAAAAGCCCAGGTCCCCAGCCGCCGAACGCCGACGCGATGAGGATTGCCGGCAGGAAGAAGAGGTAGGACGCTTCACCATTGAGTACCGATGCCAGCGCCACGCGAACGACCAACGCCACTGCGATCGCAATGACCGCCATGGCGTATTGTTCAACGATCCTACGCGGAGCCGAGAGGTCCAACGCCGCTTTGGCCGCATATGACTTTGAGTGAGGCATGGCTTCTCTTCGCATTGAGCCGTTGGGCATTTTCCGCGCATCCAACGATCGCTCAGGCCGCCGCTCCTACGGGACAACCCTTATGGACAATATCTGAATTTCTCGGCCGCGGTCCGCCGATTAACGATACCTCCCACGATTTATGGAGGTAACGGCCATGCAGACCCAGACCGCAATCCGCGCCGAACCGTTTCGCCGGCCAGTTTCGCGTCACGCGTCGTCCATGCCAGAGCTTGACCCTCGTGGCGAGGCGGGATCACTTGAACAATCCATGCGCCTCATGGGCGCCATGATATCGTATCCGCGTGACACGGAAATCTTCGGCGAAAACGAGCCCGCCGAATATGTCTACAAGGTTATCAGCGGCAGCGTGCGGACCTATAAGATCCTGGCCGACGGCCGCCGGCAGATCGCGGGATTTCATCTGCCCGGCGATATCTTCGGGTCGCAATTGGCCGAAGTGCATGCGCTTTCGGCCGAGGCGGTCGCCGACGCAAAAGTACTCGTGGTCAAGCGCAGCGCCCTCACGGCGCTCGCAGGCCGGGACGCGGCGGTTGCCCGCGAGCTTTTCTCCCTCACCAGCCGCGAATTGCGGCGGATGCAGGAACGTATCCTGCTCCTGGTCAAGAGCGCCCAGGAGCGCGTCGCCAGCTTCCTTCTTGAAATGGCCGAGCGGGCATCGGCCGGCAATACCGTCGAACTGCCGATGTCGCGCCAGGATATCGCCGACTATCTCGGCCTGACCATCGAAACCGTCTCACGGACGCTGACGACCCTGGAAGGTGCGGCGGCGATCGAGGTGCCGACCTCACGATGTATCGTGTTGCGCAACCGTTCCGCACTGAATCGTTTGAATAGCTGAACTGCATCGTCGCATTCGCCGAACCGCAAGGCTGAATCGATGCTGGGAGAATGGCCATGCAAGTCCGAGACGTCATGACAAGGAACGTGATTTCCGTCGCGGCGGATGAGACGGTTCTCAAGGCCGCTCGCATGATGCTGCAGAATGAGATCAGCGGCCTGCCCGTCGTCGATACGGCGGGCAAGCTTGTCGGCGTCGTGACGGAGGGCGACTTCCTACGCCGTCGAGAGTTAGGCACGCAGCGGCGACGGCCGAAATGGCTCGAATTTGTCATTGGGCCGGGGCGGCTGGCGAGCGACTACGTACACGCCTCCGGAAGGAAAATCGAGGAGGTGATGACCTGCGATCCTGTTACGGTCGCAGAGGACGACTCGTTGGAGACGGTGGTGGATCTTATGGAACGCCGCCACATCAAGCGCCTTCCGGTTCTGCGTGACGGCAAAATGGTCGGTATCATCAGCCGCGCCAATCTCATGCATGCGATGGTGAGTCTTGCGCGCAATACACAGGCACCGGCGGGCGGCGATTTAGCGATCCGTGACCGCATTCTCGCGGCGCTAGGCAAGGAGCGTTGGGCGCCGCGAGTTGACGTGGTTGTCAAAGACGGTGTAGCGGAATTGTGGGGCACGATCTTGGACGAGCGAGAACGCCAGGCTTGCATTGTCGCCGCCGAGAACGTGGCAGGCGTGAAGCAGGTGCATGATCATCTCGTCTGGGTCGAGCCAATGTCCGGCGCGGCGTTTCCCTCGGCCGAGGACGCAGCTAAGGCACCCGAGCAGATATCGATGCCGACCCTCATGTAGCGAGCTATTTGCAGCGATCGTGTTCAGGTCTCTGCGCAAACATGGTGCTTTCATGCCGCGGATAGCCCTAAATCCACTGAGCCGAAAATTCCACAACGGCTTGGCCCTGGCTGTTGTGACTTCGGCTCTGTTGTCGTCGCCGGCAAGAAGCGCAGAAGCATTTTCGCCGGCCGAGCAAAGGGGGCTTGTCTTCGTGCGCACCCATTGCTCGCACTGCCACTCGGTCGACAAGGTGACCAAAAGCCCGCTGGTGATCGCACCGCCATTTCGCACCCTGCACGAGCGCTATCCAGTCGAGAGCCTTCAGGAATTGCTCGCCGAAGGCATTATCACCGGCCATCCGTCGATGCCTGAATTCCGGCTCGATCCCGGTCAAGTCGGCGACGTGATTGCGTATCTGAAATCGCTTGAGCACTGAGCCGTCTGAGCACGGAGTCGTCAGCCGCTCTCACCCTTATTGATGTACGTCAAGGCCGAGGCGGGTTGCCGGTGCTTCTGACACGTTGAGTGCGTTCGGCGCGCCGTCGCTCGCAGGGGAAATTTATGACTCAAGCGCAAGCACAAACGAAGTACATGACCTTCGGCGAAGGTGGCTTGGCGGCCGCTTTTGTCGGGCTAGCGTTTCTGTCGATCGTGATCGCGGCCAAGGCTTACACGCCCGAATATGCCTTCCATGCCTACCTATTTGCCGCCGCAAGCGCAGCCGCGGTGTTTGCGATCCTCAATCGCTATTTCGAGCGCAGTGATGAAACTATCCCGCTCGTGATCGACGGCAAGCCGAACTACAATATGGGGCCGGTCAAGCTCGGAACGGTGCTTTCGGTATTCTGGGGGATCGCCGGGTTCACCGTCGGCCTGTGGATCGCGCTTGAGCTGGCTTTTCCGGCGCTTAATTTCGACCTCTCCTTTCTCTCTTTCGGACGGCTGCGCCCGCTGCACACATCCGCCGTCATCTTCGCCTTCGGCGGCAACGTGCTCATCGCCACATCTTTCTATGTCGTGCAGCGCACCTGCCGGGCGCGGCTCGTCGGCGATCTCGCGCCCTGGTTCGTGGTGCTCGGCTACAATTTCTTCATCGTCATCGCCGGCACCGGCTATCTTCTCGGCATTACCCAATCCAAGGAATATGCCGAGCCGGAGTGGTATGCCGACCTATGGCTGACGATCGTGTGGGTCGTTTATCTGCTCGTCTATCTCGGCACCATCATGCGGCGCACCGAGCCGCACATCTATGTCGCCAACTGGTTTTACCTCGCCTTCATTCTCACCATCGCGGTCCTCCACGTCGGCAACAACGCCGCCGTTCCGGTATCGATGTTCTCGCCGAAATCATACATCGTCTGGTCCGGCGTACAGGATGCGATGGTGCAGTGGTGGTACGGCCATAACGCGGTGGGCTTCTTCCTCACCGCCGGCTTCCTCGGCATCATGTACTACTTCATCCCGAAGCGCGCCGAGCGGCCGATCTACAGCTATCGGCTCTCGATCATCCATTTCTGGGCGCTGATCTTCCTTTATATCTGGGCGGGCCCGCATCACCTCCACTATACGGCGCTGCCGGATTGGACGCAGACGCTCGGCATGACCTTCTCGATCATGCTGTGGATGCCGTCCTGGGGCGGCATGATCAACGGACTGATGACGCTCTCCGGTGCGTGGGACAAGCTGCGCACCGACCCCGTGCTCCGCATGTTGGTGCTCTCCGTCGCCTTCTACGGGATGGCCACCTTCGAAGGGCCGGTGATGTCGGTGAAGGCGGTCAATTCCTTGTCGCACTACACCGACTGGACGATCGGTCATGTCCATTCCGGCGCCCTCGGCTGGGTCGGCTTCGTCTCCTTTGGCGCGATCTATTGTCTCGTGCCTTGGCTGTGGAATTGCCCGCTTTATTCGCTGCGGCTCGTCAGCTGGCACTTTTGGATCGCGACCATCGGCATCGTCGTCTACATCACGTCGATGTGGGTCGCCGGAATCCTTCAGGGATTGATGTGGCGCGCCTACACCAATCTCGGCTTCCTCGAATATTCCTTCATCGAGACCGTGGAGGCGATGCACCCGTTCTACGTAATCCGCGCCATCGGCGGGCTCTTGTTCCTCGTCGGCGCGCTGATCATGGCCTTCAACGTATGGCGGACGATCTATCCGGGCGAACAACGCGTGCCCGCCATGAGCATGGCCCCGGCCGAGTAGGAGGATCGCCCATGTCAACTTACACGTCGCTATGGCAGAGGCACTGGATCCTGGAGCGCAACTCCATCCTGCTCCTGCTTGGGATACTGATCGTGATCGCATTCGGCGGGTTGGTCGAGGTGGTGCCGCTGTTCTATTTGCGCAGCACGATCGAGACCGCGCCCGGCATGCGGCCCTACACGCCGCTCGAGCTCGCCGGCCGCGACATTTACGTGCGCGAAGGCTGTTATCTCTGCCACTCTCAGATGATCCGCGCGTTGCGCGACGAGGTCGAGCGCTACGGCCATTACTCGCTCGCCGCCGAAAGCATGTACGACCATCCGTTCCAGTGGGGTTCCAAGCGCAACGGCCCGGATCTGGCGCGCGTCGGCGGCAAGTATTCCGACGACTGGCATCGTGACCATCTGCAAGACCCGCGCTCGGTGGTCACCGGCTCGATCATGCCGGCTTATCCGTGGCTGTTCACCACCGAGCTCGATTTCAGCCACATCGCCGAGGACTTGAAGGTGCAAGCACTGCTCGGCGTGCCCTATACCGAGGAGATGATCGCCAGCGCGCTCGCGGACGTGCGCACGCAAGCGACGACCGATGCGCCGGATGCGGCCGCGCTTTCGAAACGCTATCCGAAGGCGCAGGCGCGCGATTTCGACGGCAATCCGAGCCGCGTCACCGAGGCCGATGCGCTGATCGCTTATCTGCAGATGTTGGGCACGCTGGTCGACTTCAAGCTCTATGACGACAAAGCCAACATCCGCTGAGGAGATGATCATGGCGACGTATGAATTCTTCGCGCAACTCGCCCAGACCTGGGGGCTCATCTATTTCATCGTGCTGTTTATCGCGGTGCTTGTCTACGCGCTGTGGCCCTCCCGTCAGAAACAGTTCGATGAATCCGCGCGCGTTCCGTTGCGGGAGGACTGACATGGCCGATCAAAGCAAGGACGCCCGCAAGCCGCCGGCGCAGATCGGCACGACCGGCCACGAATGGGACGGCATCCAGGAGCTCAATACGCCGCTCCCGCGCTGGTGGCTGTGGTTGTTCTACGCCACGATCGTCTGGTCCGTCGGATACTGGATCGTATATCCGGCGTGGCCGCTGGTTTTTTCCTACAGCAACGGCCTGTTCAACTGGCATACCCGTAGCGCGGTGGCGACGGACCTCGCCGAATTGCAGCAGCAGCGCGGTCCGATGATCGCGCGGCTTTCCGCAGCTTCGCTGCAGGAGATCGAAGTCGACGCCGGAGCTGCTGGACTTCGCCCGCGCGCTCGGCCGCAGCGCCTTTGCCGACAATTGCGCACCCTGCCACGGCACCGGCGGCGGCGGCGCCAAGGGTTACCCGAACCTTGTCGACAATGATTGGCTCTGGGGCGGCAGCCTTGACCAGATTGCGCAAACGATCAGGCACGGCGCTCGCGCTGGAGATGATGAGGGCCGTCAAGGCTCGATGCCGGCCTTCGGCCGCGACGGCATGCTGAAATCCGACGAAATCTCCACGGTCGCCAATTACGTCCGCACGCTTTCCGGTCTCAAGACCGAGCCCGGCGCCGACCTCGGGCGCGGCGGCAAGATTTTCGCCGACAATTGCGCCGTCTGTCACGGGCCACAGGGCAAGGGCAATCGCGAGCTTGGCGCGCCGAATCTGACCGACCAGATCTGGCTCTATGCGCCGGACAAGAAGACGATCATGGAAGGAATCTTCAGCGGGCGCGGCGGCGTCATGCCGGCCTGGGGCGGCAAACTCGACGACGTTACCATCAAGGCGCTCGCCGTCTATGTCCACACCTTCGGCGGCGGGGAGCAGTGACGGATGTGCCCCGGCCCCGACATCGCGCTCGCCATGCCAGCCTTGGGCTCGCGGCCGGGACAGCATTCGCTCGCCGCGCTTGTCGATGATGCCGCGCGAACGCCGCTGAGCGCGCATTTCGAGCCGGACCAGCCGGATGACGAGCCGCCGCTCTATGCGGCGCGCAAGAAAGTCTATCCGCAGCACGTGACCGGCACGTTCCGGCGGGTGAAATGGGCGGTGTTGTTCGTCACGCTCGGCCTCTATTACCTGCTGCCTTTCGTGCGCTGGGATCGCGGGCCGAACGCGCCGGGCCAGGCGGTGCTGATCGATTTCCCCAATCGGCGGTTCTACTTCTTTTTCATCGAAATCTGGCCGCAGGAATTCTATTACCTGACCGGCCTGCTCATCATGGCGGCGATGGCGTTGTTTCTGATGAACGCGCTCGCCGGGCGCGTATGGTGTGGATATCTGTGCCCGCAGACGGTGTGGACCGACCTCTTCCAAACCATCGAACGCTGGACCGAAGGCGACCGGCGCGAGCACCTGCAGCGCGACCGCCAGCCGTGGACGCTCGATCGTCTGGCCCGAGCCGCAACCAAGCATTTTCTCTGGCTGATGATCGCATGGTGGACCGGCGGCGCCTGGGTGCTCTACTTCGCGGACGCGCCGAGCCTGGTCAGGGACCTCGCGACATTTCAGGCGCCGCTCATCGCCTATGTCTTCATCGGGCTTCTGACGTTCACGACCTACGCGCTCGCCGGATGGATGCGTGAGCAAGTTTGCGTTTACATGTGTCCGTGGCCGCGCATTCAAGCGGCGCTGACCGACGAATACGCTCTCAACGTCACCTACCGCTATGACCGCGGTGAACCGCGGGCGTCGTTGAAAAAGGCCGCGGTACTGCACGAGCAGGGTCTGCCTGCGGGAGACTGTATCGATTGCCTGCAATGCGTGCATGTCTGCCCGACCGGTGTCGATATCCGCGGCGGTCCCGATCTCGGCTGCATCCAGTGCGGCCTGTGCATCGATGCCTGCGACGCCGTGATGGAAAAAATCGGCCGGCCTACTCGGCTCATCGCCTACGATACCGACCTCAACATCAAACGCCGGCAACAGGGGCAAAAACCATTCTACAGCATCGTGCGCACCCGCACGCTGCTCTATGCGGTTGTCATGGCTGTTGTCGGCGCGGTGATGACTTATTCGTTGGCGACGCGGCACAACGATGCCGTCAGCGTTCTCCACGATCGCAATCCGCTGTTCGTGCGCTTGTCCGACGGCTCGTTGCGCAACGCCTACGCCGTGCGCATCCTCAACAAAAGCTTGGACAGCAGAGCCTTCCTTCTCAAGGTTGGCGGCCTGCCCGACGCCGACGTCGACGTGATTGGCAGCTCGTCCTTTTCGGGCGCCGATCCGCTCATCGAAGTCGGCCCCGATCAGTCGCGCGAAGTGCGCGTGTTGGTCACGGCGCGCGAGCGGATCGGCAGCGGAGCCTCGATCCCCATTACCTTCACCATCGTGCCGAAGACGGGCGGGACGGCGGCGAGCGCCAGCGACCATTTCATCGGACCGTAAGGCGGCAGCATGGCGAACGATCCTTTTGCAGGCGGAAACACAAGCACAGTCCCCTTTCCGACCCCTGGCCGGAAGAAGGCAGAGATATCGCGCGCCGTGCAACCGCGCGAAATAACCGGCTGGATGGTGTTCGGTCTCCTAGTCGCCTTCTTCGCGGTCGTCATCGGCGTCAACGCGTTCATGGCCCATGAAGCGCTATCGACCTTCGGCGGCGTCGATGCGGACAGTTCCTACCGGGCGGGGCAATTGTTCGAGCGCGAGGTCGCCATGGCCAAGGCGCAGGACGCGCAGCATTGGCAGGTCGACGCCAAGGTAACTCCCGGAGCGAACGGCATGGCCCTTCTCGACATCGTCGCGCGCGACGCGTCGGGTGCGCCGCTCGCCGGCATGACTGCAACCGCCGTGTTCGCGCGTCCGACGGACCGGCGGCTCGATCGCGCCGTCGCCGTCAACGAGGATGCGCCCGGCCGCTTCCGCGGCAGCGTCGACATTTCCGCTGGGCAGTGGGATCTGGTCATCGAACTGTCGCGCCAAGGCGATCGGCTGTTCCGATCGAAGAATCGCCTTGTAATTGATGAGCGCCGGCGATGACCGAGACTCTTGATCTGTCGATGTACGTCAAGCGCGGCGATGCCGGTGCCGGCACCTCGCGCATGATGCTCGCGGTGGAAGGCGTCGCTTGCGCCGGATGCATCCGCAAGATCGAGAGCGGACTGACCAAATTGCCGGGTGTGATCGATGCGCGGCTTAACTTCACTCAGCGCCGGCTCGCTGTCGATTGGCGAGACGATCAGATCGACGCCGCACGCATTATCGAGCTGATCGAGGATTTCGGCTACCACGCCCATCCGTTCGCGCCGGAACGCGTCGACGCTGACGACAGCGCCGAGGCCAAGCGGCTCCTGAGGTGCCTGGCCGTTGCCGGCTTCGCCACGATGAATGTGATGCTGCTCTCGATCTCGGTATGGGCCGGCAACGTCACCGACATGACGCAAGAGACGCGCGATCTGTTCCATTGGCTCTCCGCCCTCATCGCGCTGCCGGCGGCGGCCTACGCAGGGCAGCCGTTCTTTCAAAGTGCGCTGCGCGCCATTCGCACGCGCGATCTCAACATGGACGTGCCGATCTCGGTCGGTGTGACATTGGCGCTTGGCCTCTCGCTGTTCGAGACCGCCATGCACGCGACGCACGCGTATTTCGATTCGGCGATCATGCTGCTGTTCTTTCTGCTGTGCGGCCGCTACCTCGACTTGGCGATGCGGCGCAAGACGCGGGTGCTCGCCGGCAATCTCGCGAGCTTCAAGGCGGAATTCGCCCACCGGCTCGAACCGAGCGGCGAACTCAACCAGGTGCCGGTCGCCGCGCTGCTTCCCGGCGAACGCCTGCTGGTGCGGCCGGGCGAACGCGTGCCCGCCGACGGCACCGTGATCGGCGGCTTCTCGGAAATCGACGAGAGCCTGGTCACGGGGGAGACGTTGCACCGTGCCGCCGGCGCCGGCGCGACGATCTACGCCGGCAGCATCAACATCTCCGGCGCCCTGACCATGCGGATCACCGCCGCCGGCGCCGGCACGCTGGTCGAGGAAGTGGAGCAGCTTCTGGAGAAGGCGATAGCAGCCAAGTCGCAGACCGTGCGGCTCGCCGATCGCGCGGCGCGGCTCTACGCACCTGTCGTGCACGCGACGGCGGCGCTCACGGCGATCGGCTGGCTTGTTGCCGGAGCTTCGCTTCACGATTCGATCGTCATTGCCATCGCCGTGCTCATCATTACTTGCCCGTGCGCGATCGCGCTCGCGATCCCGGCCGTGCAGGTGGTCGCGGCGGGCTCATTGTTTCGCAGCGGCGTCATTCTCAACGGTGGCGACGCGATCGAGCGGCTCGCCGGGGTGGATACCGTCGTCTTCGACAAGACCGGAACCTTGACGCTACCCGATCCGCGCGTCGACGAAGCCGCCGATGTCGATCCCGATGTGCTCGAACGGGCGGCGCGGCTTGCTTTGTCGAGCCGCCACCCGCTGGCGAGCGCGCTGGCACGGGCGGCGCGGGCGCGCAATCCCTATCCCGGCGCTGTCGAGGAGCCCGGGCAAGGCGTTCGCGCGCTCATCGACGGCGAGGAGGCGCGCCTGGGCAGCGCCAAATTCTGCGGTGTCGCCGAGGAAGAGCAGCCGGCCGCGGTGCGCGATGGCGCCGCCTCCTTCATCATCTTCGCTCATGCCGGAAAAACGGTGACCATCCCGATCCGCCAGGCCCTGCGACACGACGCCGTCGCCGTGACGCGGGAGCTTATGGCACGCGGGCTGCATCTTATCGTGCTCTCGGGCGACCGATCGGCCGCGGTCGCGCCAGTGGCGAAGGAGCTCGGCATCACGGATTGGCTCGCTGGCCGGACCCCGACTGAAAAGATCGCGGTCATCGAACTTTTGAAATCGCAAGGACGCCGCGTCCTCATGGTCGGCGACGGGATCAATGATGCGCCCGCGCTCGCCGCCGCCCATGTCTCGCTGTCGCCGATCACCGCCGCCCATCTCACTCAGGCGCACGCCGACGCGCTGTTTCTCGGCGAACGCTTGGCGCCGGTGCTGCGCGCTGTTGTCGTGGCACGACGGGCGCATTCGTTGATGCAACAAAACCTCGCGCTCGCGGCGATCTATAACGCGCTCGCCGTGCCGCTTGCGATCGCCGGCTTGGTCACGCCGCTCATTGCCGCCGTCGCCATGTCGGGCTCTTCGCTCTTGGTGACCCTCAACGCATTACGTGGGCGGCGTTAGCCGATGAACGTCCTCGTTTACCTCGTTCCCATGGCTTTGCTGCTTGGTCTCACCGGGCTCGTCGCGTTCCTTTGGTCGCTCAGGAGCGGCCAGTACGACGATCTTGATGGTGCCGCGGTCCGCATTCTGCCCGACGACGATATTGAGCGTGAGACCTGAGCCTTGCGGAGTCGCCAAGTCGCACGGCCGCCCGTGGGCCGACGGCTTTGACATAGATCATGGTGCACCGCGACCGGAAGCGGCGAGTATTTCCGTTATTCAGCGACGTCCGCTGAGTTGGAGTTAATGCAATGGTCGAAACGGCACGAGTCCGCAGAGAGAATATGGCTTTGACCGATAGGACGAGCGATCGGAAGTCCCGAGGTCAAGCCGAGCCTGCCGAGCAGACCAACGCGCGTGCCCCAAGAGGCAACGATCGAGACCGGCGGCACCGGCCGGCCGGAAGGCGCCGATTCCTTCACGGCGTCGGCGTTTGCGGACATTAGCGATCGTTCGTTGCACGCCGCTATCGCGCACCTCACAGGCGGGCTCTCGCCCGCCGCGCTCGCTCAAGCCTATTTGGACTGGGCAGCTCATCTGGCCTACTCGCCGGGCAAACGCCGGCAACTCCTCGACAAGGCGATCCGCAAAGCGATCCGGCTGGGAAACTACGCCTATCGCTGTGCGATCGAAGGTGGAAACACGAAATGCTGCATCGAACCGCTGCCGCAGGACCGGCGTTTCATCGGCGAAGATTGGCAGAAATGGCCCTTCAACTTCATCTACCAGTCCTTTTTGCTGCAACAGCAATGGTGGCACAACGCAACGACCGGCGTGCGCGGTGTTTCGAAGCGGCACGAGGAAATGGTTGAGTTCATGTCACGGCAGCTCCTCGACATGTTCGCGCCATCGAATTTCCCGTTGACGAATCCCGAAATCCTCTCGCGCACGGTCAGCACCGGTGGCCTCAATCTGGTAAGAGGGTTTCGGAATTTCATGGAGGATTGGGAGCACGCCGTCGGCGGCAAGAAGCCGGTTGGCGCCGAGAATTTCGTCGTTGGCCGCGATGTCGCGATAACTCCCGGCCAGGTCGTCTATCGCAACCGGCTCATCGAGTTGCTCCAGTACGCGCCGGTGACGGCCAGCGTGCGGCCCGAACCCATCCTCATCGTTCCCGCCTGGATTATGAAATACTACATCCTCGATCTCTCGCCGCGGAATTCGCTGGTGAAGTATCTGACCGAGCAGGGCTTTACGGTATTCATGATCTCCTGGAGGAATCCCGGCCCGCAAGACCGCGATCTGGGCATGGAGGACTATCGAACCCTCGGCATCATGAGCGCACTCGACGCCGTCAATGCGATCGTCCCCAATCGGAAGGTTCACCTCGCCGGCTATTGCCTCGGCGGCACGCTCCTGTCGATAGCGGCAGCGGCGATGGCCCGCGACGGCGACGATCGGGTTGCAACGCTCACCCTGCTTGCCGCTCAAACCGATTTTACCGAGGCCGGCGAATTGACGCTGTTCATCGACGAGAGCCAGATCGCTTTCCTCGAAGACATGATGTGGGAACAGGGCTTTCTCGATAGCCGGCAGATGGCCGGCGCGTTCCAGATGTTGCGGTCTAACGATCTCGTCTGGTCGCGCCTGGTCCACGATTATCTGCTCGGCGAGCGCCGGACGATGACGGACCTGATGGCATGGAACGCGGATGCGACGCGCATGCCCTACCGGATGCATTCGCAATACTTGCGCAAGCTCTTTCTTGATAATGATCTGGCGGAAGGCCGTTTCGTGGTCGCCGGCAAGCCGGTCGCGCTCGGCGATATTCGCGCTCCGGTTTTCGCCGTCGGCACGGAGCGCGACCATGTGGCGCCGTGGCGTTCGACCTATAAGATCAACCTGCAGATGGAAACAGAAACGACTTATCTGCTTACCAGCGGCGGCCATAATGCCGGGATCGTGTCGGAGCCCGGCCATTGCGGGCGCGACTTCCGGATCAGCATCAAGACGATCGATCGCCACTATCTCGATCCGGAGCGGTTCCTGGCGGAGGCGCCGCACAAGGATGGTTCGTGGTGGCCGGAATGGATCGCCTGGCTCAGCGACCGCTCTGGCGCGCTCGGGGCGTTGCCGCCGATGGGCGCAGCACACGCCGGCTATCCGCTGCTCGGTGAAGCACCGGGCACATACGTGCTTCAGGAGTGAGCGCGGGTTGATAACGAACGGTGGCTCGGCTCGAGCCGCAGCTGCTTTCGCCGATTTGACGTTCTATTTTGTGATCAAGGGATTGGGCGACGGCCGCGTCGGCGTCCCCATGGCCAACGGCGCATTCGGCGAACTGCCGCCGTCGTCGCTCTTGCCGGAGACCGGAAACGCGTAACCGATGATAGCCTTGATAGTAAGGCCGTCTGATCCCGGGGTGAAGCCGTAGCCTAGGCCGAGTTCCACGTCGACCTTGCCGACCTTGAAATCCGTGACGGCGTACAATTGCTGGCTCTGCTCACGCAGCGGCAGGAAATTGCCGATTTTGCCGAAGTCCGCGTAATATTCGAGGCCGATGAACCGGTCGTCTCCGAGATTGCGCGCGAGCCGCAGCGCCGGGGCAAAATCCGCCTCGCCAGCATCGCCGAAACTGATGTCCACAATCGGATTGACGATGAATTCCCACTGCGCGTTGCGGACCCCGATGATGGGCCGTATCTCCAGCCCCCATCGTGCCAGTGAGAACTGCGGCATCTCGTAGCCGAGCTCGAAATTGACGCCATAGAAAAAGCTGCGTTTGGCGGCGTCCGGGATCACGAACAAGCTGCGGATCTTGGCCCCGTTGGACAGAAACTCGCCCGTGCCGGTGACCGCGAACGGCAGATAGAAGCCGGCCTCCCACCAGTTGGTCAGTCCATAGGCAAACTCAGGAGTACCCTGCAGGCTGTGGTTCGAGGCAAATCCGCCTGGGACCACCGGCTGCGCCTGTCCGACCAACGCATAATCGAGATGTTGCTCGTAGGTCCATTGCCCGATTTCGGCGATCTCGGCGTTGTAGACTTGGATCTCGTCGTGGACTTGGTCGGCCGCGCAGGCAGGCCAAATCGTCATCGCGAAGATCGCGGCGGCGCTGAGCGCTACAAACCCGGCGGCGCAAAGCCGCAGTTTCAAATTCTCCGCCATCCCCCACAATCCTGAACTAATGACAACTATGATACAGCTTCTCAGGATGCGTCACGAGCGGCCCGAATACCTCCTTTGACGAAGGATGAGTTCATGAAGCCGGTCTTTGCAGCCTTGATCGCGACGACGATACTCGCGGCGCTGACGGCGAACGCGCAGGATCAACCCAAACAACCCGCGGCCCCGCAGCCAGCGAACCATCCCGGCCTGGGCGAGATCATGGCGTTACAGCAGATGCGCCACAGCAAGCTCTGGTTCGCCGGTCGCGCCGGCAACTGGCCGCTCGCCGACTACGAGATGGGAGAGTTGAACGAAGGCTTCGACGATGTGAACAAGCTGCTCGGCGGCGACACCGTGCAAAAGGCGATCGCCGCGCAGATGACCGCCTTGGAGAAGATAGTCGATGCCAAGGATCGTGCGGCATTTACCGCCGCCTTCGACAAGCTCACCGCCAGTTGCAACGGTTGCCACCGCGCGCTGGATCACGGCTTTATCGTCATTCAGCGTCCGACGTTGCAACCCTACGGCAACCAATCGTTCACCGTGCAATAGGCTAGCGTCGTCGTCCGCACTGGCTAATCTGTATCGAACGGGCCGGCTAGCAAGGTGCATGGCGGATCGACGCAGCGCAGCGCGACCTGCATCCGCTCGGCTTCATTGTCCATTCCTATCCAGCGCAACTTTAGAATTCGCATGACAAGCTCGTGCGATGCACGTTCCGCTGTCACAACGTCGGGACTTTGCTGAATGTTCGGACTTTCCCGAACGTTTGTTTTTATTTCCATCGCAGCCTCCCTACATTCTTTTTTTTGCTTCCATCGCCGCCAACCGAAAATGCAAGCCGGGCGCTCCGCCTGAACTACGAGCTGGCGCCGGGCCCGCCGGACCGCCCATTCGCCAACAGGTGCGCGCCCGTCTCCATGAACTTCTGGGTATCGGCAAAGACACGCTTGCCGTCTTCGGTCATCATCTCAAGCCGCCGGGTCATCCATTCCTGACACATCGCTGCCGCATCCGGGATCGAGCGCACCGTCGTTAGCTTGGAAGCAAATTCCGACGCAACGTTCATTTCCAGTTGCATGCGTTCAAGCCAGTGCCGGTTCGTCTCCTGGAGCTTGTCGAGAAGCTCCTTCTGTACTTTTGCCAATTCTTCGACCCGCTTTTTCCCCATCGCGGCGAATTCGGCAGGGATCAGATTGGGTAACGGCAATTTCTCCGTCTGACCGCTGTGAGATTCCTTTTGTGCCATGGCAAGAACTCCTTCGATGACGTTGTTTCTGAAAAACATCAATAAAATTAACGCTTTGGGGACCTCCTGACTTTGACCTAGATCAAGTCCCGGTGGGCGGCTCCCGGATACGGTCTCGCCCGCGGAAAACCTAGCTTCGGCTCTTTGACCGCGGCAGCCCGATTAATCGACTTCACCCCGAACCGGAATGCCGGACAAATACTGCTGTCAGTGCGTGCGCTCGATCGCGTTCGCTCCCGCATGCTGCGGAGCGATGCTCGGCGGCTCCTTGAGCCAGCGGACAATGCTTGGCCAAATATCTTCGAGAACCACCTTGCCCATGAACAAACCGACGTGGCGGCACGCGGCCGTGGCCTTGCGGACGTTTCGCGCTGGGGTGCCCACGAGACGCGCGGCCGCGAAGAGCTGCGGCGGCGCGACCAATTCGTCGTCGCGCGCCGCCAGCAG
This sequence comes from uncultured Alphaproteobacteria bacterium, assembly GCA_963850855.1. GTDB lineage: Bacteria > Pseudomonadota > Alphaproteobacteria > Rhizobiales > Xanthobacteraceae > BOG-931. The sequence continues at coordinate 29,065 of CAWKNH010000007.1, read as the reverse complement.
AAATATGGGTGCCGTCACCGCCGCGAGGTCGATCCGCCGTCCCAGGGCGACGAAGCTACCGGTTGCGAGTTCATTGCTTTTGTAAAGCTTCTCGACGACTTCGACGAAAAACGTTCCCGGCAGGTCCACAGTCCACGCATACCAGTCGCGGAACAGCGCTTCGAGCCGATTGAAGGCCGCGGAACCGATCGGCTCCTCCGTTTGCAGCAACTGCCGCGCGTCCTCGGCGGCTATCGATTCGGTTCCCCAGAATTTCTGCACTTTTCGTCCGGGCAGGACGCCATCGCCAAGCCGCACCAATTCCCGAAACACCGCCAGCGGGCTCGCATCAGCGAGCCTCGACAGGGCGGACGGCGCGGCCGTTATGTCGACCGGAGCCCCCGCCAGCACCAGCTTGCGAACTTTTGCCGGAAAGCGCGCTGCGTAGAGGAGCGCCATCCAGCCTCCCTGACACAAACCGATGAGATCGACCGGGCCGCCGATCTCGTCCACGAGCACGTTAAGGTCGGCAAGATACTCGTCGATCCCGAGGAAGCGCATGTCAGGGGTTGCCGTGCGCCAGTCGGCCACGAACAGCCGCCGCAGCCCGGCCCGCCGCAGCATAGCGACCAGGCTGTGACCAGGTGCAAGATCGGCGATAGTCGCGCCATGCAAGGCCAGTGGCGCACATAGCAATGTGGGCGAACCTTCCGCCTCGCTGCTGAAATCGCGCAACCGCACGGTCTTGAGCTCGAGCGCTATCATGTGCGCCGTCACCCAATTTGGCTCGCGCGCCGCCGGTCCATCGGGGCCGACGGCGAGTTCGGCAAATTGCTTGGCGGCTGCCGCGGCCATCTCGCTCGCCGCGGCAGCGGCAAATGCCGGCCAAAGGAAGGCCAGTTGTGGAAGCTGACGAGCTGTCGGCTGGTACATAAGATACCGCCTGCGGACGCGGCGTGCGTCACTAAACAAAAATCTTCTGCCCCTCGGCGCAAGCTCGCCTTGATTTGAATCAAGGGCCTCCCCTGATCGAGACGGCACGCGTGATGACGCCTGCCCGGGCAAGGGCCGGCGAACTAGAGCGAAAGCTTCACGACGCTGATATGCGGGTCATCGGGATCGTGGGAAATGGCAAATCCGAGCTGCTCGCACATGTTCAGCATGGCGGTATTGCCGTGCAGAACCTGGCCTTCGATTACGCCAATTCCTTCCGCCCGCGCGTATTCGATGATCGTCTGCATTAGGAGCCAGCCGAGGCCGCGGCCCTTCAAATCGGAGCGAACGAGGATGGCGTATTCGCCGGAATTGTAGTCGGTCCTGGTATGCAGGCGCACCACCCCGAGCATGTCACCCGTTGTTTCCTCGATGGCAACGAAGGCCATGGCCCGCGCATAGTCGATCTGAGTTAGCCGGGCAATGAACGCATGGCTGAAATTCTTCGCGGCAGCGAAAAAGCGAAGGCGCAGATCCTCCGCCTTCACCGCAGCAAAGAAGGTTAGATAAAGCGACTCATCTTCCGGCCGGATGGGACGTATAAAAACCGCGGTTCCATCCGGCAAAGCGGAGCGCCTCTCCCACTCCTTTGGATAAGGTCTGATCGCGAAGCGCGGATGGCCGGAAGGGCCATGCCGGCGTTCTCCGATTGGAGCCACGGAGACGCGGGCATCGACAGCGACGACACCGGTCTCATCTGCGAGAACGGGGTTGAGATCGATTTCGCGAATCTCCGGAACATCGGCCACCAGCTGTGCAAGCTTTACCAAGAGCAAAGCGACGGCCTTTTCGTCAACGGCGGGAACGTTACGATACGCCTTGAGAACGCGCGCGACCCGGGTGCGAGCAATCAACCCGCGGGCAAGGTCGAGGTCGAGTGGCGGAAGCGCCAAGGCCTTGTCGCTTATGACTTCGACGGCGGTACCTCCTTGACCGAACGCGATGACGGGGCCGAACGTCGGATCATCGGCAACGCCGACGATCAGCTCGCGCGCTTTAGGACGCAGGATCATTGGAAAGACGGTCACGCCGGTGATCCGCGCGCCCGGCTTTGCGGCTCGTGCCCGACTTAGAATATCCGCGGCGGCGTCGCGCACGGCGCGATCCGTGGTGAGGTTCAGTCTTACGCCGCCGACTTCCGACTTATGGACGATATCCGGCGAAAAATCTTGAGGACGACGCCGGTCCCGACGGCGAGATAAGGTCTCGCCGCCTCGACTGCTTCATCGGGGTCACGCGCCAAGGCCACCGGAGTGATCGGAATCCCATAAGCCGAGAGCACGCGCGTTATCTCGACAGGATCGAGCCAGGTGCGTCTGTCGCGGACCACGTCCGCAACAACCGTCCGCGCCGCGCTGGCGTCCGGTACGAAGTCCTGTGGCAGGCTCGGCGGCGTTGCCATCAGCAACTCGCGCGTCTCCCGATAATGCACAAGATGCATGAAGCCGACGACCGCGTCCGATTCGGTGGCGTAGCTCGGGATATTGGCGGCATCGAACGCGGTCGTCGCCGAATCGCCGCCGACCCAAACCGTGAACACCGGCTTTGCCATGGTGTGCTTCTTGCGGTGCTGCTCGGTGACGGCAATGACCGATTTTGCCGCGTCAAGCGGCGAGGCGAGCGCGGTCGGCACGTTCATGACCAGGACGGCGTCATTTTGCTTATCGTTCAGGAGTTGCTCGAGTGCGAGCGCGTATCTGGCCGCATCGGCGTCGCCCGCGATATCGACGGGATTAGCGCGCGACCAGATCGGCGGCAATGCGGCGTCGAGTTTCTTCATCGTGTCCGGAGATATCTCGGCAAGCTGGCCGCCGAGATCCACGAGACGGTCGACCGCCATGACGCCGACGCCGCCTCCGTTCGTGAGTATGGCCAGGCGCGTGCCGGAAAGATGGGTGAGATGCCCCAGCGTCTCCGCGGCGGCGAACAACTCGTCGAGATCGAAGACGCGCAGCAAACCGGCGCGGCGGAACGCCGCGTCGTAGACGGCATCGGAGCCGGCAAGCGCGCCGGTGTGGGTCAGCGCCGCTTTGGCGCTCTGGGCATGACGACCCGATTTGATCACCAGCACCGGCTTCGCGCGCGCGGCGGCCCGCGCCGCCGACATGAACTTGCGCGCGTCGCGCACCGACTCGATGTACAAAAGGATGGCGCGGGTGCCGGCGTCCGTGGCGAAGAAATCGAGCAGGTCGCCAAAGTCGACGTCGATGCTGTCGCCGATCGAGGCGATAGCGGAAAATCCGATGCCGCGGACCGAAGCCCATTCTACTAAGCCCGCGGCAATGGCGCCCGATTGCGAGATCAGTGCGAGGTCGCCGGCGCGAGGAAGCGAGGCGGCAAAGCTCGCATTGAGTTTGGCGCCTGGCACGAGAACGCCGAGGCAATTGGGGCCGAGCAATCGCATGCCGGTTGCCCGCGCGCTTTTCTCGCACTGTTCGGCCACCGAGCCGGGCCCGTGACCGAGACCGGCGGTGAGGATGATGGCGGCGGCGGTGCCGCTTCGGCCTGCCGCGGCAATGATCGGTGGAATCGCAGGAGGCGGCACCGCGATCACGGCCAGATCGGGCGCTTCCGGCAGCTTCTCGTAGGTCTTGACCGCATGAATGCTAGCGATCGCGTCATAATGAGGATTGACCAGATCGACCCTGCCGGCGAACCCGCCACATCTGAGATTCCTAAGGACGGCGTGACCGGGCGACGCGGCGCGCGGGCTTGCGCCGACAACGGCGATAGATCGCGGCGAGAAGATCTTGTCGAGACGGTAGGTGGACATTGATACGGCCAGTCTCGTGTGCCGCGTGCTTCTTGATCTTCCGGCCGGCCGGCCATTGCTACGACAAGTATCTATCCAGGGATAGCCGCAAGCAGAATTGAGCCAAATCAATGAGCTGCGGTCGGTCGCACCGTTCCTGTGAAATAAATCCGCAGCGCACGGCTCACAAACGAAGATGGCATCGGTAAGGGCCCCGGCGAGAGATTCCGAGACGCGCCCAAATTGATCCAGATCAAGGCCGACCGGTTTCTGTCGAGCTTAATAATACTTGATGATGGGAGCCAAGCATGCCGGCAATAGATGCAATTATCATTTCCGCCATTTGTGTCGCCTTTATCGGGTTCGGGTTCGTTTTGGCTTGGGCTGACTATCAATCACGTCATATCAGCCAAAGGGCGGAGAAGAGCGGCCTCGACCGGAAACGAACCATTGTTCGCCAATCCGAGGCGCGAACCGCGCGGGTTGCAAGCGGCAGCAGCGCGCGGGAAACAGTCACAGACTGAAAAATGTCCGCCAGTGCTGATTGGCCGCGACGATCAATTGGACGCAAAGAAGGATCGTCATGAAACAATTGCCGCCGGTATTCAAGCGTATCCGCCTCGAAGTCGCGCGTTCCAAAGAGTTCCCGCGCGGGTCTGCTACTCACGGTTATGAGTTCGTCGCACCCCTCAACGCCGACGCTCACATCGACCCGGCGCTCTGGCATAAGCATCGGCAGAACTGCCGGGTGCGGCGGTTTTGGGGGGATGAAGAGGAGATCGGTCAGCTCGTGCACAAGCCGGGCGGCGCCGAGCACGCGCAATGGGTATTCGACTATGCCGCCGGGGACGATGACGACGAGACCGGTTATCGGTTTGGTGCGCACGCCTTTCAGCCTGGTGAATACGTTTCGCTCAGCGACAATGCCGGGGACACACATACGTTTCGGGTGATCACGGTGTCCCCGGCTGTTTGAAGCCGGCGACAAAGGCGCGCCCGCGTGCGGTCACGGAACGAGAACGGCAGCGCCCTGTAACCGTCCCATTCTCAGATCCGCCAATGCATCATTGGCTCGGCCGAGCGGATAAGGAACGGTCTCGGTCCTGATCCCGGCCTTTAGCGCGATGGCGAAAAACTCGTCGCCGTCCCTTCGGGTGAGATTGGCGACCGAGAGAAGTTCCCGCTCCTCCCAGAGCAGCCGGTACGGAAAAGCCGGAATGTCGCTCATGTGGATACCGGCGCAGACGACGCGGCCGCCCTTGCGCACCGCGCTCAGCGCGGCTGGGACGAGCGCCCCAACCGGTGCGTAGATGATCGCGCAATCGAGCGGCTCCGGCGGCTTTTCCTCTGAGCTGCCGGCCCAAGACGCGCCAAGTTTCCGCGCAAAGGCTTGCGCGGCAGCATCGCCAGGCCTGGTAAAGGCGTACACCTCGCGGCCCTGCCAGCGCGCGACTTGGGCGATGATATGCGCCGCCGCGCCGAAGCCGTACAGTCCGATTTTCTTTCCTTCACCCGCCATGCGCAGCGAGCGCCAACCAATCAGCCCCGCGCACAACATGGGTGCAATCGCCACGTCCTCGCCGCTCTCGGGCAAGCGAAAGACATAACGCGCATCGGCGACAGTGTGGGTGGCAAAGCCCCCGTCGCGGGTATAGCCGGTAAAGAGCGGATGATCGCAGAGATTCTCCCGCCCCTCGCGGCAATACCGACAATCCCCGCAGGTATGGCCCAGCCAAGGAATGCCGACGCGCATGCCAGCCGCGAGCGAATCGACGCGTTTACCGACCAGGTCGATGGTGCCGACGATTTCGTGCCCGGGAACGATCGGCAGCTTGGGATTGGGCAGTTCGCCGTCGACCACATGCAAGTCGGTTCGGCAAACGCCGCACGCGGCTACCCGAACTCTGACCTCGGCGTCCCCAGGTCGCGGGTCAGGCCGCTCGACGAGCTTAAGCGGCTCGCCGGGCCGCTCCAGGACCATCGCCTGCATTTATGCGCGGCCTCCCGCCATCAGCTGACGAGGTGCTTCTCGATTTCCCAAACTGGACGGTTGGTCAGATCCTTGTCGATCTCGGCGACAATTCGATTTTTCACGTCGGCGTGAAACGCATGCCGCAACTCCGCTAGCGTGCGCGGCGGAGCGACAATCACGATCTTTTTCACCTTTTCCGCGCGGACGAGGCGCTCCAACGCCGCGGCGACACGCGCAACAAAGCGCTCCTTCTCCAGCTCATGCCAATCGGTCGCCTCCACGCTGCTGCGCAGATTTGTGCCGGCCCGCTTGAAGGCCCGTCCGGGTCGATCCGTACCCTGTTCATGCGTCGACGGGTTCTCGTCGGTGAACACGCGTTCGGTCGTCAAGTTTGGCAACGTCTCATCACCGGCATTGCGCAGGAACAACGCCTTTCGCCCGTCACCGACAAACACCAATGCATCGTGCGGAATAGAGACTTCTACTCATGCTCGTCTCCAAGCGTCCCCTTCCCTTGCGCCTTTGATGATACGGCGGGGTCAGACGACTGTTAAGCGGTTCTCGAAGCCGTTGACGTTTGGTGCCGCGTAGGCGGCGCCGGACCGAAATTCTTCGTGGGCGCGCGTGCACTCCCTGGCCGTGGTATCGGCTGGCCTCGTAGCTTTACCCCAGCGCCGACGAACCCACTCGCCCGGAAGATCGAATTTCCGAGGCGGGATCGCGCTTATTCAAAGCAAGCCACAGCCTGCCTACGGCCCCTTCCGGCGTGTCGCCCATGGCGACAAGCTCCGGTGCGTCGCTCTCCGCGAACCAGGTCGTTTTCATAACAAACAGACGCGAAAACTTGCCGCCGCAGGCTCCGATGAGGTCGGACAGGGTGGGACAGTAATATCCGTTGTTGATGTCCTGGAGGCGATTTTTCAGTTCGTACGCGGTGACCGTCACCCCATGCGTTCGTGTCGCCTCCGGCCAGCCCGCGGCGTTCTCGTTCGGATAGAATCTGTGCCTCGGCTGGTATGCCTTTATTGGGAAACCGGCGGCCTTTAGTTCTTTCGCGAGCTCGCGGTCCATCACGCCAATCCTCCAGCGTCTCACTTTTCAAGGATTTCGCAAATACTCCAGCGCCGTGTTGATTTAGGTCAATTTCGGCGCTCAAAATTTGGATGAGGCTTTTCGGTCTCGATTGCGGGAAGCCTTTATTCGAGAACGTGCAGCAGCAATACCTCCTCTTCGGGTGACATTTTCGTCACGTCGGTTTCGCCCTTCCGGCTCGGGCCCGATGCTTCGATGGTGCGTGACTGGCGGGCCGGCTTGGCGGCGAGTGCGGCATGCAGCGCCTTCGCAGCCTCGCGAAGCGCATTTCTGTGATCCGCATCGTCCGCAGGCATCGCCGAGGCTGTCTTCGCCAGCTCCTGGAGAATTTCCGCGAACAAACCATAATGCAGATGCATGCGGATCGATCTGCGCGCGTCGGCGCTGCCCAACCGCTGCAGCGTCAACGAAATTCCGTTCTTGTCGAGATGCGCTTCAAATTGCGCCGCGCGTTCGAACGTCCCGATATAGAGCTTGTCAGGATATTCCAGCGCCACTTCGGCCTTGTCAGGGATGGGCTTACGCACGGCTGTTCTCCACTGGTGAGGTCTTTTGATAGGTCATTTTCGTCCCTGGGCTCATGATCTAGATCAATCCGGGTCGAATCCGGACCGCCCGCTATTGCCTGGCAGGACGCCGTCATTGATCCTCACGCCGCCTGCGCGGCGGCGGTGGAGCGGAAGCGCAGGATGGCGAGAAGAAGGAACAGCCAACCGATCCCGGCCACCAGCAAGAATTGCGGCCAGACTACGTCGATCCCGGCGCCGCGGTAGAGGATCGCCTGCGCGAATGACACGAAATGCGTCGATGGCGAAGCTTGCATCGCCGTCGCCAGCCAGGGCGGCATGCTTTCAAGCGGCGTGTTGCTGCCTGAGAGCATGTTCATCGGCAGGAACACCAGAAAATAGAGCAGGCCGAGCTGCGGCATGGAACGCGCTATGGTGGCGAGAAATATGCCGATGGCGCAGGCGAAGAAGAGATAGATCGCTGTTCCAACCAGAAACAGCGGGATCGATCCGGCGATCGGTACACCAAGCAACAGGCGAACGACGAAATAGAGCGAAAGCCCCACCGCTGTGGTGATGACGAGGCCGTTAGCCCACACCTTCGACATCGCGATCTCGAACGGCGTCAACGGCATAACCAGGAGATGATCCATGGTGCCGTGCTCGCGCTCGCGGACAATGGCGGCGCCGGCGAGAATGATGGCCAGCATGCTGACGCTGTTGATTAACCCCATGACGCTGGTGAACCATGCGGTGGTGACGTTGGGATTGAAGGCGATGCGGACGTCGAGGTTGACCGGCGATAACCGCACACCCTCCGCACGCGAGAGGAAGTCCCGGACCTCGGTCATGATGATCTGCTGGGCATAGTCGGCGCCGAGACCGGCCTGGACCATCATGGTCGCATCGACATTGACCTGAATCGCCGGATTTCGTCCGCCGAGAACATCGCGTTCGAAATTCGGCGGGATGTCGACCACGAAAGTGTATTTGCCCAGATTCATCAGCGGGACGATGTCCCGCTCGGCGATCGGCTGCGGCCGGTGGAAATACGGCGGCAGGAACGCCCCGGCGATCCGCCGCGACAATTCGGAGTGATCCTCGTCGACAAACCCGACCGAAGCATTGTGTACCTCCTGCGAGTAGCTGTGCGCCTGCGCCATGATCGCCAGCGAGAATGCGTAGACGACCAGCCCCAGCAGCACGAAATCGCGGAAGAAACTGCGTATTTCCTTGGTTCCGAGCCAAAATATGTTTTCGATCGTGCGCATCGGACCCGCTCTTAGCGTTCCTGCTTGCGCAACAGCAGGAGGCTGATCAGCGTCAGCGCCGGAATGAAAACGGCAAGTTCAGCCACCCGAGCGGTAAGGTCGCCAAAACTCAATCCCTTGGTGAACGTGCCGATGCTGATCGGTATGAAATAAGTCATGGGGAATGCCCGTCCCATGATCTGCGCCGTTGGCGAGAGCGAGGACACAGGTACCATCATGCCGGAGAATTGCGACGCCGGCAGGAACGTCATGATGGCGGTGCCAAACAGCGCCGCGATTTGGGTACGCGCGAACGTCGAGATCACCATGCCATAGGCGGTGGTCGCAGTGACGTACACGAGGACGCCAAGGAGCAGCGCAAAGAAGCTGCCCCTGAGCGGTACCTGGAAAATAAACAGGGCCATGACGAACATCAGGGCGAAATTGGTCATGGCGACGCCGACATAAGGAATCTGCTTGCCGAGCAGAAATTCGAGCCGGGTGACGGGAGTGACATAAAGATTAGTGATCGACCCGAGCTCCTTTTCGCGGACGACGGCAAGCGCCATGAGGATCGCGGGAAATAGCGCCAGCAACATCGACAGGCTTATCGGCACCATGGCATAAATGCTTTCGAAATCCTGGTTGTACTTGAACCGCATTTCGATTCTGGCGGTCGGACGTGGCTGCGGCAACGTGGTCTTCACCGCTGGATCGCCGAGATAAAGCTGATGCATGGCCTCGAGGTATCCGCGGATGGTGTCAGCGCGGAACGGCATGGCGCCGTCGATCCAGGCGCCGACCCAGGTCGGACGTCCGCGCTCAATATCCCGGCCGAAGCCGGGCGGGATTTCGACCGCAGCTCTGATGGCTCCGCTCTGCATGCGCTTTTCCAGGTCTGCATAATCGGCAAGCGGCCGCTGCTCCACAAAATAGGTCGAGCCGCGCAACTCCTCGAGGTAGGCGCGACTCTCATGGGTCTGGTCGTGATCGAGCACCGCGAAAGTCAAATTGTTGACGTCCGTCGAGATTCCAAATCCAAACACCAGCATCAAGAACGCAGTGCCGAACAAAGCGAAGCTCAGGCGAATTGGATCGCGCAGAAGCTCGAGAGATTCCCGGATGGTGTAGGCAAAGAGGCGCTGCAAACTAAAGGCGCGCTGCCGCGGCGACGGCTGTCTCGCCACTGCGCCGCGGCCGGCAGGCGGCACGATTTCCGTCGCTTCGGATGTGCGCGCTCCAGTCGCCTCCTCGAGATAGCTGACGAAGGCATCTTCCAGCGTCGCTGCGCCGCGCGCCTTGACGAGGTTCGCCGGCACGTCGGTCGCCAGCACGCGTCCCGAATCCATCAGCGATATGCGGTCGCAGCGCTCAGCCTCATTCATGAAATGCGTCGAGACAAAAATGGTTACGCCCTGATTGCGTGAAAGGTCGATCAGCAGCTCCCAGAACCGGTCGCGGGCCAACGGATCGACACCTGATGTTGGCTCGTCGAGAATGAGTATTTCCGGCTCGTGCACGACGGCGACGGCCAATGCCAGCCTTTGGCGAATGCCCAATGGCAGGACCGAGGCGAGCTGATCGAGATATTCCGTGAGCCCGAAATGGCTTACCAACTCGCCGATACGCGCCGCCGATTTACTTGGCGGCAGATGAAAGAGCCGAGCGTGCAGCTTGAGGTTCTGCCGGACCGTAAGCTCGGTGTAGAGCGAAAACGACTGCGACATGTATCCGACCCGCCGCCGCGAATTCAGGTCGTGCGCGTCGAGCGTTTTACCGAACAGCAACGCTTCGCCCTCGCTTGCCGCCAGCAAGCCGGTGAGCATCTTCATTGTCGTAGTCTTGCCGCAGCCATTGGACCCGACGAATCCGAAGATCTCGCCGCGTTCAATCGTAAAGCTCACCCGATCGACGGCGGTGAAGTCGCCAAAGCGGCAAGTAAGATCGCGGGCAGTGATGACTGGCTCGGCGTTCAGGTTACGGCGCGGCGGTATCTCCAGCCGCTTGTGCCCGATCCGGGCCTCATCCGGCAGCAGGGCGATGAACGCGTCCTCCACCGTCTGCGTGCACGTGCGCGCGTTCAAATCCGCGGGCGAGCCGGTCGCCAGAGCTCGTCCATCGTTCATTGCGATAAGCCAATCGAACCTCTGGGCCTCCTCCATGTAGGCTGTCGCGACGACTATGCTCATGCCGACGCGGCGTGCGCGCATGCGCCCGATCAACTCCCAGAATTGGCGACGCGAGAGCGGGTCGACGCCGGTCGTCGGTTCGTCCAGGATCAGGAGGTCGGGATCGTGAATGAGCGAGCAACACAGCCCGAGTTTCTGGCGCATGCCGCCCGACAGCTTTTTCGCCGGACGGGAAGCGAAGGGCGCAAGGCCGGTGCTGTCCAGAAGCTCGGAAATCCGCCATATTCGCTCGGTGCGAGGCTGTCCGAACAGGCGGCCGAAGAACTCGATGTTCTCGCGGACGCTGAGATCGGGATAAAGGTTTCTTCCCAGGCCCTGCGGCATGTAAGCGATGCGGGCACAAACTGCTGCGCGGTGCGCTTTGCTGCCCATGTCGCCGCCAAGGACGATGACGCGGCCTGACTGCACCCGCCGTGCGCCGGCAATAATGGCAAGAAGCGACGATTTGCCGACGCCATCCGGCCCGATCAACCCGACCATACAGCCGGCCGGTACTGAGATTGTCATGTCATCGAGGGCGGTAGCCCGGCCGTAACGCTGCGTCACGTTTTCCACGCGCGCAATCGGCGCGACATAGTTGCTCATTGCGCGGCGGCCGCTCGCAACTTTGCCGGCCAGGCTGCGGCGGCATCGGTCAGCAAGTACGCAACGCCGGGTAAACCGCTGCTCACGGCGTCTGTGCGTCCACGCAGCCAGTCGGGATTGATCCGCACGCGGATGCGAAACATCAGCTTGTCGCGCTCGACCTGCGTCTCGACGGTCTTCGGCGTGAACTGGGCCTGGCTGGCAATGAACGTCACCTTGGCCGGGATCGCGACCTTCGGATACGCATCGACCGTGACGCGGGCATCGGCTCCGTATTTCACTTTTCCCGCCGCCTCGGTCGGCAAATAGACGTCCATGTAGACGTAGGAGGTGTCGAGCATCGCAAAGACGTGGCCGCCGGCGGGAAGCACTTCGCCGATATTGGCGATACGGTACTGGATGCGGCCGTCTCGCGGGGCGACGAGTGTGTCGTCGGCAATCTGCACGCTGTAGAGCTCCACGTCGTGCGTCGCCGCGTCGAGCGCATGCTGAAATTCGATCACCCGCAAATTTGCCGCACTGAGCCCCGCATTTGCCCCATCCAGTTGCTGCTGACGTTGGTCCATGATCTCCTTTGTCTGGAATCCCTTCTGCACCAAATAAGTAGCGCGATCGAACTCCTGCCGCGCAAGAAGCACCTGCGATTTCTGCTGCTCAACATTCGCATTCGCTTCATCGACGGCGCGGCGCGCCTGGCTCACCTGAGCCTCGGACTTTTTCAGGGAGGCCGTCAGATCGCGCGTGTCCATACGGGCGACCACCTGCCCGGCTTTGACAACGTCGCCTTCGTCGGCCAGAATTTCAGCGATGCGGGCGGCATATTTGGTGTCGATGTTGATCTCGTCCGCCTCTAGCCGGCCATTGCCGAAGACGATGGCGGACGGCAATGGTGGGTGGAGACGCTGCCACCAGTAAAAAGCGCCCGCGCCGCCGCCCAAGAGCATAAGCACCAGCACCGCACGCAACCACCATCCGCGGCCGTAGATACGCTTCGCGCCTGACAGGACGGCGGGCAAGGCGCGGTCGGAACGTGCCGGCACGAGGTCGCGCGCCTTCGCCGACGCCGGATCGCTCGGCTCGACCAATGTCGCATCCACCGGATCGTCAATTTTGGTTTGTTGGTTCATTTCCACGCCTGAGTCCGGTCAACGAACGTTAAAGCTCTTAGGACCACGAACCGCTCGGTGAGAGAGTATTCGGGAGCCGTTTCGGCAAAAATTGAGGAATTGGCCCTAAGGGATATTACGGATCGGGTTGCCTCAATCTCGACGCCTCGAACGCTTGCGGCTTTTTCCGCCCGCGCGGCCCACTTCAGGCTGCCTTTGACGTAAGAACGGCTGACCACGGCCGAAATTATTCAGTCGGCATTCTCCCTTCGCCGGAGATCACCGGCGGTAAACCTCAACAATTCGATCGTCGCTTTGATGCAAATCAAGGCGGCTCGGTTGGCCCGCGAATATCCATGCAACATTCCAACCGTATTGGAGGATGTATCATGGCAGAAGCGACCAGACTGCCCGTGAAGAATGAGAGGACACCGGCCTCCACGCCGCAAGCATGGCGGCCATTCGACAACTTTCGCCAGGAGATCGAACGCCTGTTCGATGATTTCGGTATCCCGGCTTGGCGTTCGCCGTTCCGTCGATCGGGCTTTGATTTCGCTCCGTTCTGGAACCGCGAACTAGCGTCGCCCGCGGCAGGGCCGGCTGTGGACATTGCCGAGACCGAGAAGACCTACGAGATCACGGCCGAGCTGCCCGGCATGGACGAGAAGAACGTCGAGGTGAAATTCTCCGATGGCGTCCTCACCATCAAAGGCGAGAAGCAGGAGGAGAAAGAGGAGAAGAAGAAGGACTACTATCTGACCGAGCGGAGCTACGGCTTGTTCCAGCGCGCCTTCCAGGTGCCGGACGGCGTCGACACCGGCAAGATCGAGGCGAGCTTCAAGAATGGCGTCCTCGCGGTAACGATGCCGAAGAGCGCAGAAGCACAGAAAACGGCAAAAAAGATCACCGTCAAGGCCGCCTGATTGCCGTCTTTCGATGACCCAAGAGAATCCGGATTGCGTCGATGATGCAGTCCGGATTTGCCCATAGGTGAAATGACGCATACCTTCTCGGTCATGGCCGAAGGGAACCCTTCAGACGACTCCGGGCTGGAGGCAAAGATTGAGATCAATCTCTCCCGGCTGTCGCAGCTATTCAACTCCCTCGATCCGTCGCCGTTTCACGAACGGGATCTCGATCATGACGCGGAAGAGTACATTGTCGATTCGGCCGAGGAGATCCCGCGGCAGCGTCCGCTGTGTCTGGTGATCCATTTGCCAACCGACCAGTTGCCCAACGTCGGCTCCAACGATCTCGGCGAAGCAATCCACAACTATTTTGATTATCGGAAAACGAACGAACAGCGGCGACTTCGTTTGTTGTTTCGCGACGGCCGCATCGCTTTGATCACCGGCATCGCATTCCTGTTTTGCTGTGTGCTGTTGCGAGAGGTGGCATTTTCCTTCGGAAACGGCACGGCTTATAGAATTGTCGGTGAGGGCATGCTCATCATCGGTTGGGTGGCGATGTGGCGCCCTTTGGAAATTTTCCTCTACGAGTGGGTACCGGTACGCCGGCGCTGCCGGACCTTGGAGAAGCTATCCAAAATGCGGGTGGCCATTCAGCCGAAGTAATCTGACGTTCGTTATTGCAGATAACGGCGGCCCGTTATTTTCTCTACGGCGCAGTAGCCGGCAACGGCTTTAGCAATTCCCGCAAATCCGGTTCCCCACAACGCGACAACACGGCCTGGCGCACCGCATCGCGCAACCGCAGGATCGATTTGAAATCGGTGCCGTAGGGAACCAAAGGCTCGAGTATTTCAACCTCGATACGGCCCCACCGCGGAAACCATTGGTCGCTGCGAAGGATTGACCGCGTACCGCGCAAGACTCCCGGATAAACCGGGAGACCGGCTTCGCTCGCGATCTTGAAGGCCCCGCTGAAAAATTCCAGAAGCCCCGATTGCCGCGTGAATGTGCCTTCCGGAAATACCACCAACGGACGGCCTTCGGAGGCGAGCTTGGTGGCGGCCGCCGTGTCAGCAATGCCGCCGGTCAGGTCGTAGCGATCGACGAACAGCACTCCCAATCTGCGCAACAGCGGACCGGCAAAAACGTTGCCGGAAAACTCGCTCTTGACCAAGTAGGCCGGCTCACCCGGAAGCACTGCGGCGACCACGATCGCGTCGACATAGCTGGTGTGATTGAAGACAATGACGGCGCGCTGTTTCGGCAGCCGTTCGATGCCCTTGACAAGGAGCGGAATGCCCATGGCGACGAGCGCCGCTCGCGCCAGCACTCGCACGACGGCCCAGCGCCACTTGCGCCGTGGCAGCACGATAATGGCGATTGTTCCCATGGCAAAGCAAATCGCAAGCACGGCCCACCACCAGGCGGCATAGAGACGTTCGCGCGCCGCACGCGTGTATCGTATCAGCCGACCACCGACACCGGCGAACCATAAGCGCGCGAGCTGCCAACGCAGCGACCGCCTTGGCAGATTGAGCTGCCGAGCGAGATAGTGCTGCTTGGCGGCGGACCGACGGATCTTGCCGCTCGATGTCTTTGGCACCGTTCCGGGCGCGACCAGCACGATATCATCGGGCGGAGAGCCCATGATCGCCGTGACGGCGTTGCGGACAGAGATCTCAAGCGATTCCCATTCGGCCGAATTGGCCTTGCCAGTCTCGGCCAGTATGACGATCCGTTCCGTGCCGGAAGCAGGATCAGTCACGCCAAACGCCGCGACCGCGCCCTTAATCAGACCGCCGATATCTCCGACCGCCTCTTCCAGCTCTTGCGGATAAACGTGCTGGCCGGCTCGAATAATGATGTCCTTGATGCGGCCGGTTATGAATACGTCACCGTTGGCCATGTACGCTCGATCGCCACTGTCGAGCCACCCGTCACGGAACAGCTCCCGCGTCTTGATCTCGTTACGGAAATAGCCGGCGGTCGCCGAGGGACCGCGGAACTCGAGCCGCCCCTCTCGCCGTTCGGCGACCTCTCGACCGGCATCGTCGACAATGCGAATTTCGTGGCCGGGCACCGGACGCCCGCAAGCAACAATTTCGATGGCGTTGGCGTCACCGGCACCGGCCGGGTCGGCAATTCCGCGGCGGCTCAAAGCTTCACGGCTGACGCGGTCGATGAGCGGTTCGCGCCCTGCCGGTGGCAGCGCCAGCGCGACGGCGCATTCGGCAAGGCCGTAGACCGGGGCCATCGCTGTCGATCGAAACCCAAACCGGCTGAACCGCTCAACGAACCGGTGAAGCGTGTGGATGCTGACCGGCTCTGCGCCATTGGCGACGAAACGGAGCGAGCTGAGATCGAGACCGGAGAGGTCGGCATCGTCGATCTGTTTCAGGCATAATTCGAACGCGAAGTTGGGCGCAGCCGAAATCGTGGCGCGATAACGGTGAATCGACCACAGCCAGCCTTGCGGATGCGCGAGGAAGCTTAGCGGCGACATGATGTAGCAACGGGCCCCGGCGTAGAGCGGGCCAAGCCACGCCCCGATCAAGCCCATATCGTGATAAAGCGGCAGCCAGCTCAGCAGAACGTCGGCGGATGTCGCGTCGATCGCTTTGAGGATCGCCTGAATATTGGCGAGCAGGTTGGCGTGGCTGAGGACAACGCCTTTCGGATCGCCGGTGCTCCCGGAAGTGTATTGAATGAGCGCAGTAGCGGCCGGATCGTTGAGCTGCGGCAATGAGACGGGCCCGCTCGCCACCTGCAGGTCGGCCACGCTCTTGATCGCGCTCAACGATGGGACGAGCCCGCGCAGCAGGGTCCCGAGCCGCAACGCCTCCGGCACGGTGATGAGCACTCTCGGTTCGGCGTTGCGCAGGATAGTAGCCTGCCGGCGCAAATAGTCCTCGAGCTGGGACATTTGCATAGGCGGATAGATCGGCACCGGCACGGCGGCCGCATACAGAATGCCGAAGAAGGCCGCGAAAAAGTCTATACCTGTCGGCAGCATGAGGGCGACCCGATCACCGGGCGCGACATCTTCAGCGATTAACCCGGCGGCAACGGCCTTCGCCTTCTCGGCCAACTCGCCGTAAGTCATGCTGGCGATGACGGTGCTCTCGTCTTGCAGCACCGTCACGTGCGGGCGGTCGGGATTTCGCGCAACGTGCCACTCGAGTGCTTCAACCATGGTCCTTGCTTCAGCCGCAGCGGCGACGAGCGGCTCCGCAGCGGGGCGAACTTCCGTGGCCACGACGACGCGAATATCAGCGGCGCCTTGTTCGGCGCCGGCTTTGTCGAGGGCGGTCAGGAGGTCTCCGACCGTGTCCACTTCGCCCATGACGCTGACTGGCAAGCGTATTCGAAACGCGCGCTCGATCCGCAACACCAGTTCAGTTCGACCCAGGCTATCGATGCCGAGATCGCGATCAAGCTTGCTGGAGAGCGCAACATTGAACGACGAGGTGCTTGCTCCATGAAGCTCGTGCACGAGGTCGGTCACCACCGCAATCAGACCGGGCGCACGGGATTTGACGCCCATGGCTTTTCGTTCGGCGTTGACCGTGGTTTGGACAATCATGTGCCCGCGGCTCCGCGCGCGACCCAACGGTCACCGACCTTGGCGTAGGATCGCTTCACGGCGGCCCACGCGATCCGATGTGCGGCCTCTTCCTGCCGGCCCTCGCCTGCGTGCGCCGCGTAAGCATGGTTGAAGGCTTCCCGATAGATGTGTTGTGCATGCTTAGGGAGGTGGAACCTAACCGAAAACGGGAGGCGAGCGCTCGTTGGATAGGGCATCGGGTCGACCATGCATGCGTCGATCATCGAGACTTGCAGTGATCACCGACGATAGCTCCTATTACCCGAGCGGCCGGGCGCGGGATTTGATCTTGATCAAGGATGACGCAGCGAAGTGACGTATTGAGCAAAGGTGCGGGCTATTTGGGAGCGGATTGCTCGAAACCGAATGGACATGACTTTTTCCACAATAATGGTTCATCTCGATATTGATCGGCCCGACGATGCCTGCTTGCGGATCGCCGGCGATCTTGCCGAGCAATTCGACGCCAAGCTCATTGGCGTCGCCGCCGCCGATCTGGAATTGTCATACTATGAACAAGGTGTCTTCGCCCAAGAACTCTTCGAGCAGCTGCGCTCCGATATCACCAAGCGATTGGCAGAGGCCGAAGAGCGCTTTCGATCCGTTGCGAGCCAGCATGCCCGGAAAATCGAATGGCGATCGGCAATGGCACGACCGGCGGACTACGTCTCGCGTGAGGCGCGCGCCGCCGATCTTGTCGTCACCGGCGCCATTCGTGACGGTTTGCGGTCCGATCGGCCCGGTCGTCTGAATCCCGGCGACCTGGTGATGCAGGCGGGTCGACCGATCTTGGTCGTTCCGCCCGAAGCCAAATACCTCAAGCTGAATTGCGCCATGGTCGCCTGGAAGGAGGCGCGCGAGGCGCGGCGTGCGCTGAGTGACGCGCTACCGCTGCTCCGGAAGGCCAAGGAGGTGGTAGTCGCCGAAGTCATTGAGGATGAAGCCGATCGGGCGGCGGCTCGCAGCCGGCTCGATGACGTCGCGTCCTGGCTTGACCGCCATGGCGTGGCGGCATCCGGAAGAGTTTTCCACTTCTCCGGCGGAGAGGACCCGCTGGAGAAGCTATGGGAGTATGGGGCGGATTTGCTTGTCGCAGGCGCTTACGGGCATGCGCGATTGCGCGAGTGGATATTCGGTGGCTTTACTCAGAACCTCCTTCGACGTTCCCCGCGTTGCGCGCTTCTGGCGCATTGAGCTGAGCAGTTTTCGCGGTAGCAGCGATGAGGGTCAGTGATTTAGCTCCGCCGCCCGGGGCGGGTGGCTCTTGCGTTGCGCGCGCCACGAAAATCTATCCCTAACAGCCAGACCCGGTCGGTGACAAAGTCTTCGGACAAGGCGACGGGCAACGCTTCGTAAGTTCTGCCGCATGCTCCCCGGTGATGCGTGCGATTTTCCGGCCATTGATCACCAGTGCGCCTCTCACTGTCCATGACCCGTCATGGTTCTTTACAACCGCCTCGCATCGCAGTTGCTTTGCGGCATCCTCCCAATTGTCAGCGGTCAGATTGTCTTGCGCGTCTTGGGCGATGACGGCACCCGCGGTGAAAAGAAGGAAGATGCTAACCAGCCAAATCTTTTGCATGATCATGTGCTTCGGCGCTGCGGCGCGCTCTCCTGGGCATCGACTATCATTTGCCGGACAAGGAGCGACGCGGCACCCCTGTGGTAACCGCGTCGCCCCCGCTCGCGGTGATCTGAATCGCTATCACTGCAAGCGACAAAACCTATGTCGCCTCCGCCTGGTGCCGCATTGATTGAGATCAATGTCCTCGGCGCCGGGCCTCGCCGCGCGGACTGTTGCCGAAAAGCATCATTTCGAGGAAATTCTCGGCCCCGTTACTAAGGGCATAGCCAACGCGAAGTTTATTTCTTACCGTGCGGTACCCTGTTGAATCATGGCTGGAACCGTCGTGCCGGCGTACTTGCGCTTGAGCACGAGCGGGCGTGACAATGCGGAGCAAACGTAGTCGGTCCGATCACGGCTCCCGGCGTCTCGGGCGCACCGGTGCTGCCGTGGCGGCGTTCGCAGTCGTTGCTTTTTTGCTGGTCGTATTTGCCCCGCCGGCACAAGCCCTGCCAAGTTACGCGCGGCAGACCGGTCAGCCCTGCGGTACCTGTCACACCGATTTTGCCGGACTTACCCCGTATGGCCGCCTCTTCAAGATAGGCGGCTACACCGCGGGCGGCGGCCCCTATCGAACGACGCTGTTCCCCGGCTCCGACGACTCCGGCGGAAGGAGCTATGTGCCGCCG
This sequence comes from uncultured Alphaproteobacteria bacterium, assembly GCA_963850855.1. Classification (GTDB taxonomy): domain Bacteria; phylum Pseudomonadota; class Alphaproteobacteria; order Rhizobiales; family Xanthobacteraceae; genus BOG-931. The sequence continues at coordinate 9,873 of CAWKNH010000007.1, read as the reverse complement.
CTCCTGGCAAAGAGTATCGCCGCCTCCACCAACTCCGACCAGAGCCAGCAGAAGACTTGGGTGCCGCCGATCTCGATGATGGCAATCGTTGGATACACCCACACGCAACAACCGATTTTGCCGACACCATCTGCGCCGTTCAACGCCAACGACAACGTCGCGTTGGCACAACTGAGCTTCTTTTTGGGCGGCGCCATCACCGATCACATCGGGGCCCTTTCGCAAGTGACCTACGCCGGGCAGCCGCCTGGAGGATTTGGCACGGATCCGTTCGCTGTCCATACGTGGGGCTGGGACAACACCGACGTGCGGTTCGCCAATTCGACCACGGTCGGCGGAGTTCCGATTACCTACGGTATCACCGCAAACAACAATCCAACCGTCCAAGATCCCTGGAATACGACCCCGGCCTGGGCCTTCCCCTACACATCTTCGAACCTGTTCAACGGTTTTGGTCCGGGCCCGGTCATCGACGGCGCATTCGCGGCGCAGGTGGCGAGCGTGGGCGCGTACGGGTTCGTCGCCAATTCGCTCTATCTTGAAGCGTCAGCCTATCACTCGCTCGATCCCAAAACGCTGAACAATCTGGGCGCCGATCCGTTCGATGCGCCCGGCAAGCTCGACTGGTCACCCTATTGGCGCGCCGCCTACGAGCCGCATTGGGGCAACCATTGGCTTGAGGTCGGCACCTTCGGCATGTTCGCCAACGTCCATCCATGGCTCATGCCGGGAACGGCGGACACGTCGACCTTCCAGCAAACGGACAAATACACCGATGTCGGCCTTGATACGCAGTACCAATATCAAGGCGACAATTTCTGGATTACCGCGCGCGGTTCCTACATTCACGAGTTTCAGAACTTGGCCGGAAGCATGATCGTCGCCGGCACCAATCCGACCAACACCCTCAATGAAGCCCGGGCGTATGCTTCGCTCGCTTATGGCAACAACAACCGGGTCGTGCTCACCGGCCAGTATTTCACCACTTGGGGCACTCCGGATGTGGCGTTATATGGCGGGAGCCCGAACACCAGCGGCTGGATCGCCGAGATCGCCTACATTCCGTTCATCAGCAACTTTGCGCCGGGATGGCCGTGGTTCAACGCGCGCGTCGGACTGCAGTACGTTTGGTACGACCAGTTCAATGGAACCAGCGTCGGCGCGAGCGCCAACAACACCTTGTTCCTCTATCTGTGGCTGGCGATGTAACGGCGTTTGCGAATGCTCGGGAGGTCGCGATGAAGGCAACACTGCTCGGAGGCGCCGCGGCCACGCTGCTGTCGGTTTCCGCATTCGGCGCCGATCTCGGGCTGCCTCCCGCGCCGCCGCCGCTGCCGCCGTTTTCGTGGACGGGCTGCTACGGTGGCGGACAGGTCGGCGGCGGGTTCGGGCAAAAGGACCTGACCGACACCGTCGGGACTTTCGCGGGATTTAGCGGATTTGCGTCCGCCAACCTCAACATTAGCGGCTACATGCTCGGTGCCCAAATCGGCTGCGACTATCAGTTCGCGTCCAATTGGGTGATCGGCATCGAAGGCGCCGCAGCCGGCGGCAACATCGGCGGCAACACCGCGGTCGCGCAGCCGGGAGCGATCGCCGGTGACAGTGCCACTTTCAAGGAAACGACGGACTTCCTGACCAGCACGACCGCACGCATCGGCTTCGCATGGGATCACTGGCTACTCTACGCCAAGGGCGGCGGCGCCTGGGCAGGCGACAGATATAGCGCCATCGGGGCGTTCCAAGGAACGCCATATGATCTCGAGGGATTGGAGACCCGCCTCGGCTGGACCGCGGGCGGTGGGATCGAATGGGCGCTTTGGCAGAGCTGGTCGGTGAAGCTCGAGTACGACTACTACGGTTTCGGCAGTCGTAGCGTGACCTTCATCGACCCGAACACCGGCAATACGGGTCCGGCCAACATCAAGCAGAACATTCAGGTCATCATGCTAGGCCTGAATTTTCATCCCTTCTTTGGTCCGTGAGGAAAGCGATGGACGGGACTGTTCCGCGCCTCCGGGCTGCACCGGCAAACAAGCAGCGCAGACGGCCGTTTGCGCCGCTCGGCGTCGCAAGACTGGTTTGCCGGACGGCGATTTTCGCCGTTGTGTGCGCCGCCGCCGGTCATGCCGAGGACAAGAGCACGGTTGCGAAGCAAGACGTCCAAGCCAAACTCGCCTATTGCGAGGTCTGCCACGGCGTGTCGGCGCAAGGCTTCCATGGGTACTACCCCATACCGCGCCTCGCCGGGCAACAAACCGAGTATCTGGAAAATCAGCTGCAGGCGTTCGTCGAACACCGGCGCACCAACAATATTATGTTCAATGTCGGGCATGTTCTCAGCCCGGCGATGATCGCGGCTCTCGCCGCAGATTTTCACGATCTCAATCCCAAGCCGCTTGGCGGCGCGCCGACGGAGCTCGTCGGCGCCGGAAAGAAAATCTTTGAACAGGGTATTCCGGCCACGGACGTTCCCGCGTGCTCTTCCTGCCACGGTCCGGAGGCAAAAGGCGACGGGTCATTTCCCCGCCTCGCCGGTCAGCTCTTCGATTACGTCGTCAGCAAGTTGCAGAATTGGGACAAGGAGCGCGGTCAAAATCCGGCGCAGCCGGACGCATCGGCGCTCATGCAGCCGATAGCGCACAACCTGACCGCGGCGCAGATCAAGGCCGTCGCGGCCTATCTGAGTCAACTGGAGTGAACTCGGTGCGTCCTCTCGATGTTTCCCGAACCGGCGAGGAAGGGATGGGCTTGCGTTTTCGGCGTGCCCGGACAAAAGCGCGGCCGCCGTTAGGCCGGACTGCGACGGTCGTCAGCGTACAATTGGCTTTGGGAGCGGCGATCCTCACCGGGATTTTCGCCAGCGCGCCGCGTGCGGAACACATGGATATGGGCTCAGCCGGCGGCCTCCCGGCGAAGATTGGATACTGCAAAGACTGTCACGGGCCGGCGGCCCAAGGCTATGGCGGATTTTTTCCTATCCCGCGGTTAGCCGGCCAGCAAACCGAATATTTGGAAAATCAGCTACGAGCGTTCATCGAGCATCGGCGCACCAACAACGTCATGTTCAATGTGGCGCATACGTTGAGCCCGGCTACGATAGCGGCTCTTGCTGCGCATTTCCGGGGTCTCAATCCAAGCCCGATCGGCGGGGCTCCAAAGCAACTCGTCTCCATGGGAAGGAAGATATTCGAAGACGGCGTGCCCGACGCCAATGTCGCGGCATGCGCCGCCTGCCATGGGCCGGACGCCAGCGGCAGCGGACAGATTCCGCGGCTGGCGGGCCAGCTCTACCCTTACGTCATCAAGGAATTGATGAATTGGGGCAAGGAGCGGGGTCAAAATCCTGCCAAACCGGATACCTCGGCCATCATGAGCCCGGTAGCGCACAGCTTGACCAGGACACAGATCGACGCGGTTGCCGCCTTTGTCAGCTATCTGAAGTAGTTCCGAGTTCGGCGCGCCCTCGTTCATACAAGGCAGATAGAGTGGTCGAATCATGAAATGCGCCAAGTTAAGAATGGCAATCGTGGCCGGCATTTGCTCCGCCATTGCCACGGCGTCGGCTCACGCCGAAAGTCTCGCCGTCCGCAATTGCACCTGGTGCCACGGCGCATCGGCCCAGGGTTACACGCCGGCGCCAAGCCTAGCCGGACAGCGATATCAATATCTCAAGAATCAGCTTGCCGACTTTCACGCCCGCACGCGAGACAATCCATTTTCAAAACAGTATATGTGGGGCGCGGCGGAAAATCTCAGTGCGCGGACCGCGCGCGATTTGGCGTCATATTTCTCGACGCTGCCGCGGCGCGCGGCCAATGACGGCGACAGAGAACTGACCGGCATCGGCAAGACGATCTACCAAGAGGGAAAGCCGGAAGCAAACATAGTGGCGTGCGTTGTTTGTCATGGCCCAAACGCCGAGGGTGTCGGTCAAATTCCCCGTCTGGGAGGTCTGGCGTATACCTATTTGAAACGGCGGCTGGAGCAGTGGGCAGAGGGTTATCACGCGGCGGCAGGCCCGCCGATGCCCGATATCGCCGGCAAATTGTCGCCGGACCAAATCGAGGCCCTGGCATCGTACCTCAGCTTCATCCCGTAGAGTGCCGAGCGCTGCCTCAGAACTGTTTTGCTCGAGCTGAGGGCGCGCGCCGGCACAAAAAAGGCGGTCAAGACCGTAGCCCGTAAAAGGTTCGGTCAGGACCGCCCTTGCTCCGTCACCATTGCCATAGGCGGAGCATCGAAAAATCATAAGCACCGTTCGCCGCCACGCATTGACCTTGATCAACACCCGCCAATAGCGATTCTCAAGTCCGGTCACGCCTCACGGAGAGTCTGACCCCGAAGGCGATTATTTTCCGCGGAATAATGCGTCGAGCGTCATCGCATTCGGACAATACTCGCGATAACGACCGGCGGCTCGACCGGCGGCGAGTTCATGCCGACACTGATCTTTCTCGCCGCAAGTGACGCAAAGGCGTTGCAGGTCCCGCATAGTTTCAAGGTCATCGGACGCAAGCTTCAGGGGATCGACGCCAAGGGCACGCAGCAGTCTCGGCAACTCGTCGGCGGCGTGCGGTCCTTTGTTCACAAAAATCTTAAGCTCCTCAGCGCTCACCCCGATATCGCGTGCCATACTCGCGACCTCTTCCGGCGAGCAGTTCGCCAACTCGTCCCGCAGGCCGAGAGCATCGCGGTATTTCTTGACCCAACTGGCGATCGCATCCCAAATTGGTTCGACAACGCCATGCGCCGGGGTGGTGTTGCTCATAGGACCCTCCATGGTTCGCGCTCGCACACCTTGCTCATCTCGACCAATCTCTCAGTTGGACCGCGCATCCAAGGCCGCGTCCTCCAGTTTCACAATGTCTCGCCAGAGCGCGCCGAATTTCTCCTCGAAGTTCGATTCGGAGGGCGGGCCATAGCGATCGGCCAGTTGCAGAGCGATATCTGCCCAATCCTCGGACCGCAGCGCCTTGATCACGGCCGGGAACACGACCCGCTCCTCCATGGCCATATGACGCCGCTCGTGATTGACGAAATCGCGGACTATGTCGTTGACTGCCTGGCGCAAAAGACCCTGATCGCTCAGGACATCCTCGACCGCCTGCGCGACCCGTTGCAGACGTCTCGCGCCCTCCCGATGTTCGGCCTGAAGATCACCGATCGTCGACGCTGCCAAAGGGTCGCGGGCCTTGAATTTCTCGACAATAATGTCCTCCTTCGGGTGATGGCAGGAATCCGGATAGCCTTTGAAATAGTCGATTACCGCGAGGACGACCTCGTAGTCGGGGCGATCGCCGCGGTCGAAGACGCTGAGCTCCCGCTCTAGAACACCAAGCAACTTCTCAATGCCGCGATGTTCCTGACGCAAGATTTCGATGATCTCTATCATCGCGTCCTCCCGCAATTGGTCAGCAAGCTACGCAGGCATACAATCTGCTTCGCGGCATTGCGTTAGATCAAAACCGGCGGAAGGGGTTAAGCCCACTTAAACTGCGGCTTTTCGGCACCTATCAGCGCTACGGCCTGGTCGGGCCTTTCGACTGGCATGCCCGGCTCGCGCACCGCGTAATTTAGCGACTGGGGATAGCCGATGACGTGCATCGGGCGGCTGGGCTTCAACACCAACTCGCATCGTTCGTGCGCGGTTCGCGCAACAGCTCTTGAATATTTGCCTCGATGACGCGAAACCCGACGTTTCCGTAAAGCTTTTGGCGGCCCTCATTGAGAACCAGGCTCGGACTGCCTTCGATCCGCATTTTGTCGGCTTCTCGGTAGTCGGCAGCCAAGGCGGCGAAAGCGACACCGCTGTGGATTAGCTCTTCAATAGCGCGGATATCGGCGCCAAGGCGTTCGGCGATTTCGCATTGAATATCGAACCGGGCGATGTCCCGGCAATCTCGAAAGAATGCGCAGCGGATAGCCCAGACTAATTGATCGAACATGCACGGTACCGAGCGACCGCCGCCCGGCGCGGCTTCTTGGTCGCAAAGCTGCATCGCTTTCAGAAAGAGGTGAGTGCTTGTCGAGCTCGCTGGCCGCACCTTCAACCAGATCTCAGGATGAAGCTCAATGTGAGGGAATTTTTCCGCCGCCTGTCGCAAATGCGAGTTGAACCCCTGATATCCCCCTTTGTCACTCCACGTCGAACTGATCTTTTGCGCCGTATCGCCGAAGACCGAGCAGAACCGGTGCTCAATCCGAACGGTGTCGCCAAATTTCTCTGAGATTGCATTCATGCGGGCTTGCGAGATGTACGCCCAGACGCACAGCGCGTCGGAAAAATAAGTGATTTTGACAATGCCCATCTGATATTCCCGCAACGCGCCTGGCCGCAATTTCGTATTTCCTCAATTGCCGTCTTTTCTTGCCGAGGCGCCGTCGCTCAGTGCGACATCAGCACCGGCACTGTCATTGAATGCAGGATGCTGCGTGTGACCCCGCCGAGTACGAACTCACGCAGGCGTGAGTGACCATAGCCGCCCATGACCATGAGATCGGCGCCGGAATCGGCGGCGCGCGAGAGCAAGGCCTCATCCACGTTGATATCGCCTCCCGGAATTCGCTCGACCGCCACGTTGAGCCCGTGACGGGCCAAGGTGCCGGCCCAGATCGACGCCTTCGATTTCGGTGGGCTTACCCCGCTCGTGGGCAATGATGACGATTTCGACCTTTCGCGCGCGCTTAAGGAGCGGCATCGCGTCGCCAACGGCGCGCGCGGCCGATCCTCCACCGTCCCAACACACCATCACCTTGTCGAGCCTGACCGGCGCCCGCTGCACATACGGCACCATGATCACCGGCCGGCCGGCCTCGAACAGGGTGCTTTCGGCGATCATCGCCTCGACGTGGCTTGCTTCGGGCTTGGGCTGCCCGACGACCGCAACGTCGAAGTATCGCGCGATGCGGCTGAAACGACGGCCCGCGTCGGCGACATCGCCGTCGAGCAGCAACGGCTCCGCCGAGACGCCGGTCCGCGCGACCGCTGCATTGAACCGGCCGATCGCCGCCTTGGCCGCCGCCTCATTCTCGCGCAGCTGGACATCAATGACCTCCCGCGGGATGTAGCCGACGGCCGATACCGGAATGATCGCCGCGTAGACGAAGGCAACACCGGCAATATGCGCTTCGAAGGCGCTGGCCAGGGATATCGCATAATCTCCGGCCGGACCGCCGTTTTCGCCAGGCTGCAAGCTGACGACAATATCCTTAATCATGGGATCTACCTCCTGCATATCCGCCAATTTTTCACGTAATCACGGTCGCCTATTGAGCCAGATCAAGCCATCGTCGCTGGGAAAGCGCCCTCTAAGGGCGTCCTCGGCATCGGCTAAGTCCCGCCAGCGACGTTCGCGCTGAGAAGCTTCGACACGAGTCTTTCAGAAGGTTCGCGGGTTGAGTACATTGGCCTTCTCATGATCACCGCGCCTGCTCCCGTCAGCGTCGCCCTCCTTCTTGGGCTGAGCTTCTTTCTCGGCCTGGCGTTTGAAGATTTCTTCGCTCGCACGGATACGCAGCGGCCGGGCGGCATCCGCACTTTCCCGATGCTGGCGCTGGCCGGCGGCGTCCTCTACCTTTTCGATCCGGTGCATTTCATCCCGTTCACCGGCGGGCTGCTGGTGCTTGGGGCGTGGCTGGTCATCTACTATCGAGAGCATGTGCGGGAGCGCGACGGACCAGGCGAACCCAATGTCGGCCTCCTCATCATGGTGCTCAACATTCACGCTTATTTGCTCGGCGCCATCGCGCTCGCTTTGCCGCATTGGATTGCGGTGGCAACGACCGTTACGTCGGTTCTCCTCCTCACCGGTCGCGAGCAGCTGCATGCGCTGGCGCGCCGAATCGAGCTGCGGGAGATCGTCACGGCGGGCCAGTTTCTGATTCTGACCGGGATCATTCTTCCGTTGCTGCCGAGCGAACCGGTGACGACCCTGACCAGCATTACCCCCCGGCAGGCATGGCTCGCGCTCGTCGCCGTCAGCTCGATTTCCTATGCGAGCTACTTGGCTCAGCGCTATTGGCCACCGGCGGCCGGCGGGTTGTGGATGGCGGCTTTGGGCGGGCTCTACTCATCGACCGCGACCACGGTTGCGCTGGCGCGGCAGACGAAGACAGGAGGCGCCATCGGCGAACTGCAGGCGGGGATCACGCTCGCCTCCGGGATCATGTATCTTCGGATTTTGGCCATCGTCGCCGTCTTCAATTTGCCGCTTGCGTATCGGCTGGCGCTGCCACTGTGCGGCCTTTCCTTGGCGGCTCTGTTGATTTGCGCGTTGCAATATTGGCGCACGAGGCGCTCGTCGGACAAGACGCAAGCGATGCCCCCACTGACCGGAGCCAATCCGCTCGCCCTCGGTTCGGCGGCGCTGTTCGCGGCTCTTTTTATTCTGGTTTCGCTGCTCTCGACCTGGGTCAAATCGCAGTTCGGAGTTTCCGGCCTCTATTCGCTCGCCGCGGTGATCGGCATCACCGATGTCGATCCGTTCGTCCTCAACCTAGCGCAGGGCGGAACGCCGGGAGCCGCGAACGAAACGCTCGCAGCCGCAATCCTTATTGCCTGCTCGTCCAACAATATTTTCAAGGCCGGCTGCGCGGCGGCTTTCACCGGCGGGCGCGCGACCGCCGCAAGCGCTGCGCTCGTCTTCCTCGCTCTCGCCGGCGTCGCCGTCGCCATTCTCGCGGGCGGCCCGTAGCTTGAAAGCGCCGCGAGCTCGATAAGATCCGCCATGAACTGGACGGTCTGATCGAGGCGATAGCCGAGGGGTTCCGCGCCCCGGGGCTTCAGGCGAGGCTCGACAAGCTCGAGTTGCACAGGGTCAGGCCCGAAGCCGAGATTGATGGCGCGCCAGTGGCGGCACCGCGCCAACATGGTACGACTCTCCGCTGGCGCCGATCGCCTTGGGGGTGAGCCCTACCGGGGTTCGGTAAAATTGGTTGCGGGGGCCCGAAACCACCGACAGTTTCCAATCTACGTCACGATTTAAGTCGAAAGCCGTGGCTGGAGGTACTCAGAGATATTGCGCCGAGCGTTAGCAGGGTCACATTAGTGTTCAACCCGCCAACGGCGCCGTTCGTCGAAGGTTATCTGAACCCGTTCAGAGCTGCCGCCGCGTCCCTCGGCGTGGAGGCGATTGTCGCACCCGTTAACGACATGCCCGAGCTTGAATCCCTCTTTACGACACAGGCACTGAGCCAAATGGTGGGTTCGTCGTCATACCGGATGTCTTCACAATTGGCCATCATGCGGAAATTATTTCGTTAGCTGCTCGCTGGCGCGTCCCCGCCATCTATTGGTCTCGTTCATTCACTGAAAACGGCGGTCTGATCTCTTACGGCCCTTATATTCCCGATGAGTACCGGCGAGCGGCGTCGTATGTCGATCGCATCCTCAAGGGCGCGAAACCAAGCGATCTGCCGGTTCAAGCGCCCACCAAGTTCGAGCTAGTGATCAACGTCAAGACCGCGAAGGCGCTCGGCCTCGATGTGCCCTTGCATCTGCAACAGCTGGCCGATGAGGTGATTGAATAGCCCGCCCAATGTCGCCATCGGAAAAACGGATACTATCGGAGCTGAGGCCGTGCTCGACTTCATGTTTTGGCCGACGCCGGATCGAAAATTCGGTTGGTTTCTAGAACCGAGCTACAGCTACTCATTCAGCGCGGGGCACGAACAATCACTTGGCGTGAGTGTCGGCTTGCTCATCGCTATTCCATGATGTGCCGGGTTGCTCTGTACCATCGGCGGGATGTCTGTTCATGGCGGTGATCTCAAACGGTCGGGGTAAAGCGGACATCACAAAATGGAGCTGCCATGTCGGCTTGTGACCCGATTCTGGAAGTGAAGTGTGCAATGCATTGGCAGTCAGACAGT
>CAWKNH010000006.1:0-625686 GCA_963850855.1 uncultured Alphaproteobacteria bacterium | reverse complement strand
ATTAGCGTTTGCCAGTTTGAAGGCACCGCTCCATCCGGTCCCGGCGCCGGTTGATCCAACGGATGCGAGTGAGGAGCCGCAAGCTTCGGGCCGGCGAAGGATTCTTGAGTACGGTAGTCGTAAAACCAATGCTCGCCTGGCTCGAAGCTCGTGATTATCGGGTGACCCGTGGCGGCGTAGTGTTTCGATGCATGCCGACTTGGGGAACTATCGCAGCAGCCGATGTGACCGCATTCGGCGCATCTACGAAGATGAAACCACCATTTGCCCGTGGCCATGCATTCGACGCAACCTGTTCCGCTTGGCTTGGCCGCTGTGTTGATACCATCCCTAACGGACTTCATAGGCTCCTCTCTGACTTCCTCTTGCTTTAATTCGGCGCTGCCCGATCATTGCAACGGCTTGAGCTTATCCATCATAGTCGGAATAAACTCCGACACTGTGGGATGAATGTGCATCGCGCGTTGTATCACCGTGTAGGGCGCCTTGGCGTACATGATATCGAGCACGCAATGGATGACTTCGTCACCTTCGAGTCCCAGGAAGGAGGCGCCCAGTATTTGTTTGTTATCCCGGTCCACAAGGATTTTCATGAAACCCTTGGTCTCACCTCTCTCATACGCGCGCATGACGTCCTTCATCGCCATGGTCGAGATCAGCGCAGACTTGCCCGTCTTGCGGACTTCCGCTTCGGTCATCCCGGCCCGGCCAAGCGGCGGATCGGTGTAGAGCGCGTAGGCCGTGATGCGGTTGCTCACCCGTCTCTGATCTTTGTCGAGAAGATTCGCTGCCACGATCTCGAAATCATTCCAGGACGTGTGCGTGAACGCGCCTTGGCCATTGCAGTCGCCCATCGCCCAGATACCGGAAATGTTGGTACGCAATTGGTCATCCACCAGGATATACCCGCGCGCGTTTGTGCCGATACCCGCCTTGTCGAGGCCAAGGTCGTCAGTGTTTGGTCGCCGACCAGTCGCCACCAGCAGATGAGTTCCGGCAATCTGTGAGACCCTCCCGCTCGATTCGACTTTCGCCACGATCGAGTTTCCCTGCTTCTCCACACCGACGACCTCGCTGTTGACGCGCACGTCGATGCCTTCCTCCTTGAGAAAACCAGCAACAGCTTGTGAGACGTCCTCATCCTCCCGCGAGATCAAGCGCGGTCCGAATTCGATCACGGTCACCTCGCTTCCGAAACGACGATAGACCTGAGCGAATTCGAGGCCAATGTAACTGCCGCCAAGGATCACGAGTTGTGCCGGGAGGACATCGATGTCCATCATCGAACTGTTGGTCAGGTACGGAACCTGGTCGAGGCCGGGTATCGGTGGAATCGCGGCTCGCGCGCCAACATTGATAAAGATCTGATCGGCCGTCAGCTCAGAGCCGTTCACCGCTACTTTCTTTTCCGCAACAAAGCGGCCATGGCCTTCGTAAACCGTGCACCCTTGTAAGGTCTTCAGTGATTGCTCGACGCCATTGCGGAATACAGCCACAACCGCGTCCTTTCGCGCCTTGACCGCCTTCATGTCGACATTGACGGTCCCTCCAATCATCACGCCGTAGTCGGCAGCGCGGCGTCCAACATGCGCAACATAGGCGCTCGCGGCCAGCGTCTTAGTCGGAGTACAGCCCGTGTTCACGCATGTGCCGCCGAACAGCTTGCGTTCGATGATCGCGACCTTCCGGCCTGCAGCCACCAATCGTCGCGCCAAGGCCGGGCCGGACTGTCCGGTGCCGATGATAATCGCGTCGTAGTTCGGCATGATGGACCTCCGATCTCCTGATGTTCAGGCCAATCTGCGGCTCGGCGCAAAATTCCGCGGTTCCGATTGAAAGGGCTAAGTTCCAGGCGTGCACAAACATCGCGCATGGTTCGCATTGTGGCAGTGCATGATTCTGCACCAATGAAGCCGAGCCGATGAGGAACCGTCGTCGTGGACCTCACGTTATTCGGTAGCAAACTCACCTGCCGGTAGCGGGGAGCGGCGCAGGTCGTGGCGCGGCTCACTTTAGGCAAGCCGCCGCGCGGCCTGCACGGCGGCTTCGTTTTCGTTTCGTAGTAGAAGCCAAAACATGAGTCCGTGCGTGATCAGAAAGAGCGGCACGATAAACGTTGGGAGAAAGTAGGCAGCGCCCAATTGACCGGCTTGGACGCCTAAGTGAATGCCATCGTAATTGGCATGGAGGATATCGGCGCTGCCCCAAAGATTGAATACCCAGGCCGCGACGATGCCAAGCCTGCCGGGCAGTAAGGCCAGCGTTAACAAAGCGAGCGCCGCGGCGACGATATCGCCATAGGCGGCGCCTTCGGCGAAAGCCGCCGGCAAATCGGGGGACACGACGCCGGGGACCAGGAACGCCAAGCCGACGAAGCGGAAAGAATGAAACATCAGCAGCGGCCGCAAGGCTTCGTTGCGGCCTCGGCGGCGCAGTTCCGGCAAGATCAGGCTACCGGTGACTGCGCCCCAAGCAACGAAACTGAAGACGATGCTGACGAAAAAGCAGATTTGCGCCCGCATGACCGATCCTCCGGATACTTTTACGTGTCGTTCCGTTTAGCCGTAAGTGACGCCCGGGTTGCTTTGCCCAACTTCTATAATGTAGCCGTCAGGATCGCGAATATAGCAGCGCGTCTCGCCGTATTTGGGCTTTGGCTCGGTGATGAACTCGGCCCCCCGGCTTTTCCATAGTTCATAGCACGCATGAATATCGGCAACGCGGATATTCATGAAGCTGCTGACTAAATCCGGATTGGCGGGGACGCTGAGCGTGACCGTTGGTTTGTCGGGCGTCGGACCACCCCCGGGGTTGACGAGGAGCCAGGTGTTCGCGATCTGGAGGTACCCCGGCGCGCCTTTGCTGTCGCCCCTGCTCAGAACGCGACCTCCGAAGACCGTTTCGTAAAATCGAAGCGATCGCTCGACGTCGGCGACGGTGAGGAAGTGTGCGACGGTAATCCCATCCTGCGGCGGCATTTGATAGGTTTTCTGCTCGACTTGTACTTCGCTCATGGACGGCTCCTATTTGGACTCGGGGGATATAAAGCTAAGAGGTACGTGGAATAATCAACCGATCAGTCAGACCGAATGTTTGGCCAAGAACGCAAGAATGAGACTCGCGATTTCGTCGTTCTTCTCGTCCAAAGCGAAATGGCCGGCGTCGAGCAGGTGGATTTCGGCATCCGGAAGATCGCGCTCGAACGCCTCCGCACCGGGAGCGATGAACGAGGGATCGTTCCGCCCCCAGACTACCAAAGTCGGTGGCTTATGTTCACGCAACCATGCTTGCCACGCCGGGTACGAAGCGACGTTTGTCCGGTAGTTGTACAGCAGATCGGCCTGGATCTCGCGTTGGCCGGGTCTCGACAGGTGAGCGTACTCGTCAGTCCAGGTGTCCGGGTTATAACGTTCAGGATGTGAGGTGCCGAGGGTGTGACGCTGTTCGGTCGCCGTAAGCGACACGAACGCGTCAAACACTTCAGAATGCACTTTCGGATCGGCCCAATATTGCGCAATGCCGGCCCACTTGGCGCCGAGGCCTTCCTTATAGGCATTGGCATTCTGGATGATAAGCGCCTGCAGCCGCTCCGGATGCGCCAAGATGATGCGAAAGCCGACCGGCCCGCCATAGTCGTGAAGGTAGAAGGTGTATTTGTTGATCTTGAGCCGCTCGAGAAGGCCGTTGATCGTCCTGGCCAAATTGTCGAAGGTGTACGCATACGACGACGGTGGCGGGGCGTCGCTCTGACCAAATCCTGGAAAATCCGCTGCTATCAGATGATAGCGTGTGGCGAGCAAGGGGATGAGCGTGTCGAACTCGCGCGAGGAAGAGGGGAACCCGTGCAGGAGCACGATCGTCGGCGCGTCGTTCGGACCGGCTTCGCGATAGAAAACTCCGACGCCATCAACCGCCTTGCGGTGATAGGTCGTTGTCGCGGACATCGACTCTAGCGAAGCAGCTTGCGTATGACGACCAGCGATTGACGCCGCTGCAGCTGTCAGAGAAGTTCCACTTGTCACAATTTCGCTCCGGGCGCTCAGTCATTCCGCTTGATGTATATTACTTCGGTCGTCATCGAACTGATCACGCAAGAAAGCGCTGGCGTCCAGGTCATGGCGCGGCGATGCTTAGCAATGCATCGATCGAAAGTTTTCCGGCACCGGTAATGTACAACAGCAAGAAGCCTCCCATAATGCTGAGATTTTTGTAAAAACCGTCCATGCTGTCAACTTGTTCCGCACCTGTCATTGTCCAATAGCGATGCCCAATAAGCGCGGTTCCCAGCGTGTATAAAAACAAAAGTAAAGCCGAAGGACGTGTGAACGCGCCAACAGCGACCGCGAACGCAACCGGAAGCTCCATGAAGGTGGCGACGCCAGCAGCCAGTACCGGCGTCGGAACGCCAAGTTGCACCATCTGACTTACCGTGCCCGAAAAGTCCCTCAGCTTTCTCCAGCCGAAAATCAGAAATAGCGTCGCGAGAAGAAGACGCGCCGCGAGAATGAGCTCATCGTTGATGCCGTTTATCATAGCGCTACCTACATCAAACATGCTTTATGCAAATCGATCACGAGAAATCCCGAGGAACAGAGCGATCCCAGTCGCGACGACACACTTCGTTCGCGCCCTCGAAGGCGCGCAAACTTCCCTGCAGCAGGAAGGCATTTCCCGTGGATGACAGCCGCAGCTGCGTCTCGACCCGGATTTGCCATTCGTTTCGCGACAGAGTCTGAGTATTGCGCAATTCGGCAACGGCGCTGAGCGGATCATTCTCCTCGACGTGATACTGCGATTTCCACTGTGTGCCCAGTTCCAGACCAATGCGGTCGATACGCTCGATCCGCACACCATCGCGATGAAGAACGGTTGGCTTCTCGGGTGACGCCGTCTCCGGTTCCGGAAAGAGCAAGAGCTCGGCGTCAGCGACGTTCGGCGAGCGTTGCGGCAGATCGAGCGTGCCAGCAAAGATCTGCAGCGTCGCCGTCTCCGGACTGGGCCAGATCATCGGCCAGTAAGCCGTAGATATCGCAAGCCTCACCTTGTGGCCGGCTGGAAATACCGAGCCTGCATCATTGAGCCGGATGCGCACTCGGTAGCGCTCACCTACCGCCAGCAGGGCGGGCTGTTCGTGGTCGTCGCGATGAGTGAGGTTGAGCACGCCGTAGCTGACACGCAACGATTCACCGGACGGGTGCACATCGCACAACCGGACCACCAGATTC
This sequence comes from uncultured Alphaproteobacteria bacterium, assembly GCA_963850855.1. Lineage (GTDB taxonomy): Bacteria > Pseudomonadota > Alphaproteobacteria > Rhizobiales > Xanthobacteraceae > BOG-931. Next base: position 620,461 of record CAWKNH010000006.1, on the reverse strand, counting down.
GCAATCGGCCGGTCGGAAGCGACATCGAGCGTGACGATCGGAGCGCCAAGGATCTCGATGAGCGTATCGAGTGGCGGCGTCTCGAAAGTCAGCGAGTGGGCGTCGTCTTCTTGCTGGTCGCCGGCCTGATCGTGCCCGCGACCGAATGGAACCCAATAGCCCCCACACTTACCAACCGTCTGCGGCGAGCATACGGCGCGAGCCGTCAAAGGTGCCGCGGCTGCTCGCAGCCCGCCATCGGTCAAGAACAGCCGCCGCGGCGTTATTCCCGGCGGTGGCCACGAAGGTTCTGCAATCCACCGGCCCGGCAACGTGTCGTGGTGGGTCGCCGGCTTCACACTTTCCGTCATCCACGCCCGCAGCATCGGTTCATCCATCACGCCCGTATCGATGCCCTTCAGCCAATAATCCCACCAACGCAGAATTTCCTGGAGGAATCCGATCTGGGGGCCGGGAAGTGCAAAGTGCGGATAGGCGTGTCCCCACGGCCCGATGAGCCCCTTGCGGGGCACCTTCAGTCGCTCGAGCAGGCGCGGGATTGCATTCTTATAACCATCGGTCCAACCACCGACGGCATAGACCGGGCATTGGATCGCTGCGTAGTCCTCGCATACCGATCCGTGCTTCCAATACGCATCGCGTCGTTGGTGCTGCAGCCAATTTTCCTGGAACAGCGGTATGTTCTGCAGGCGCTCCAACCACATCGCTCGCCAGCTATCGCCAACCAGCGCCGGATCGGGCGGAAGGCACATCAAGCTGAAAAAGAAAAAAGCCCACTCAAGTCCGGCGGTGGTAAGAAACGTGCCGCCCATATAGTGCGCGTCGTCGGCGTACCGGTCGTCGGTTGAACAAATGGTTACGATTGCTTTGAGCGCCGGGGGACGGCGCGCTGCGATCTGAAGTCCATTGAACCCGCCCCAGGAGATTCCCATCATTCCAACGGCGCCATTGCACCAGGGTTGTGCCGCGAGCCAGGCGATCAGCTCCACGCCATCGTCTTGTTCCTGCTTGGCGTACTCGTCGAACAGCAAGCCCGTCGATTCACCGCTACCTCGAAGGTCGACGCGGACGCCGGCGTAGCCGTGACCGGCGAGATAGGGATGAGTAAGCGCGTCTCGTTCGTAAGTCCCGTCGCGCTTGCGATACGGGAGATACTCCAGGATTGCAGGAACTGGATTCTGCTCAGCATCCTCCGGCAACCAGATGCGAGCCGCCAGCATCGTACCGTCTTTCAACGGTATCAAGGTGTGCTCGATAACGCGCACAGCGTTTGGAAAAGTCGTGACAATCACGGCGGACCACTCATGATGGCGGCGGTTTGCCGGCCTGCTGCGGCATCGGAAGAAGATAAGGCACCGGGAGAAGATAAGCGCTGAGGACGCGGTATCACGCGACGTGCTTATTCATCAGGCCCAGAATCAGGGCATCGAGGCTGTAAGGCCCGGCGCCGGCCGAGACGGTTATGATCAACATAAAGGCATAAAGCGTCTCCGGTAAATAGAGCCAATCGTCGATGCGATCCGCTTCATCGATCGGCTTGTAGAGTTTGAGTTGCTGCCGCCCGGACGTGGCGATGGCGACGAGGATGATGACAAGCAGGCCAAGCGCGGCGAGTGGCGCCAAGAACCCGATAAGGACACCGCCGCCGGCGGTGAACTCGACCAGCGGCACCCACCATTGATTGAAGCCCACTGCTGGAACGCCGAGCGCCTTGAGTTCATCGACGACTGTACGGTGGCGCTCTGCGTTGAACAGCTTGTGATATCCCGACAGCATAAAAAATGCTCCAACCGCGATCCGGTTCAGGGTGATCGCGAGGTCGGTCCACCCGACACCAACGAACAGTAAATCCATGATGCTCCATCTCATTCGATGTCTCCTTCGATGTCTTCGGGCAGGGCCGATCTAAATGCGGTCTGCCGTGGCTGGCTCGAGTGCGCTGATGAAGACATCAGTCGTAGAATGCCGGGAGCAGCTTTAGCGTGTCAGATTGCGCCTTGTCATGATTGATAAACAGCTTCGCCCTGTATGTTGCGATCATCCGCCTGATCCTATCCATGGAGGCGATTGATGCGGCCTTATCCGTGTTCAAGGACGGCACGGTGTTTTTTTCAAAATTCTCTTCCAGATGAACCACGTCACCGGACAGAATGATGAAGCCTGAATTCTTCAGATGAACCAGCAACGATTGGCTGCCGGGAGTGTGTCCGGGTGTGGAAACCAAGGTAACGCTGCCATCGCCAAATACGTCCGTATCACCCTCCAGCAGTTTAAGATGTTTTGGAGTACCCAAAAGCTTACGTGCGAGAGCCTTCAATTGATTCACGTTGTCGTTCGGGCCATCGGGAGAACTGATCCACGCATACTCGGCTCGCTGCATCAGAACTGTTGAATTCGGGAACAAACGAACATTGCCAATGTGGTCGCCGTGAGTATGGGATAGCGCAACATAAGTAATGTCGATTGTCTTAAGTCCGATCGCAGCGAGTTGATCAGTGAGCGTCTTATCTAGATGGTAGACGATTAATTTAGGCAGGGTTGACCAGCCTTTGGGGTCGTTCAACGCGGATTCGGGAACACCCGTATCCCAGAGCAACCATTCGTTTCCCCGCTTTATCAGCCAACAAGTCGACGAGAATTCGATGCTCCGTCCAACATTTTCGCCGGGGGTCCAGACCGACTCGTCGTTTGCCAGGGAGTGACCGCAATCCAGCCGATAAAGCTTGTCGGCGAAGCCAGCCGTCGTCGCGTCCGGCAGTCTTGAGTCAGCGATTGCAGTCAGCGTGCCGTCTAGCAAGAACGAAGCGGCGGCCAGACACGACAAGATCGCAGTTCTTGTAAGCTTTGACATATCCAATCCTCCGCACCGAAACCTACGCGTCGAGCTTTGCATTCGTTCGCCGATCGGCTCAAATGCAAAGACGCCGCGCCCCTGTTTCTGGTTCGGTTTTGTCAGCGACAAATGCTTTGCCTGATCGCGCGTGCATGGACCACGAACTTCTCTTGGTGGCCGGAACAGAAGTGCCGTCAATGCGAAGTTTGATTCCGCAGTTCAGCCACGTCCTTGTCTGAGATTGTGGCCCTTTCGCTGCCGAAGCGCAGTGCTACGTAGTTGGCGACCGCAGCAATTTCCGCGTCGGAGTAAATCCCGCCGAAAGCCGGCATTGAGAGGACGCCCGACGGCGTGTGCCTCGTCGTTCCGGATATCACGATCTGGGCAACATTGGTTGCGTGCGGATCGTTTACTGCCCGGGTGCCGGCAATGGTAGCGTAGGGCGAAATCGCACTGACGCCGGTCCAATTGTGGCAACTTACACAGGCGCCTTCAAAAACCCTTCTGCCGAGAATGTCCGCGGTTTCACCGCCTTGCTTGGGCAAAGGCGGAGCCGGAGGGGCGATTGTTCCGGGCTCCGAGGAAGCGACCGCCGGGACGCTGCGGAGATAGACGACGAGAGCCTTGACATCCGCCGGCGCCAGTAAGCTGAAGCTCTGGTCCACGGCCTCGCCCATCGGGCCCGCCGCTGTGCCGCGACCGGACGCGTGACCCGTCGTCAGATAGGCGGCGATCTCCTTGTCATTCCAGGCGCCGATCCCCGAGTCCCGGTCGGAGCTGATATTGAAAGCATGCCATCCGGCTGTCACCGCGCCGGCGAATTTCTTGCGATTGTTGAGCGCGAACGCGAGATTGCGCGGCGTGTGGCACTCGCCGCAATGCGCGAGCGCTTCCGCGAGATAGGCGCCTCTGTTCCACTCGGGGCTCTGCGCCGCGCTGGGCCGGAAGCGAACGTTTTCGTTGAAGAAGAGCGACCATGGGCCCATAAGCCAGCGCTGATTGAATGGGAATCCCAGCGTGTTCGCTCGATTGGCCGAACGCACCGGGGCAAGGCCGAACAAGTAGGCCTTAATCGCGAGAGCGTCGGCATCGGTCATGTAGGTGTAGGACGGATACGGCATCGCCGGGTAGAGACGCGCGCCGTCGCGGCGAAACCCGTGCTGGACGGCATTGAGAAAATCCTCATCGCTATAGTCGCCAATGCCGGTCGCTTTATCGGGCGTGATGTTGGTCGAATAGAGCGTGCCGAATGGCAGCGGAATCGCCAGGCCTCCGGCATATTGCCGGCCCCCCGGGCCGCTATGACAGACCACGCAGTCGGCGGCGCGCGCCAGATATTCGCCGCGCTTGACCACGTCGGTGCCCTTAAGGTCGGCGGGAACGCCGCTCGGATTGGCGGCGTGGTAGTCGGCAAGCGGCACCGATGTTCCGCCGGCAAACGCCAGCGGCCCGGGATTGAACACCCGCCACAAGACGACGCCGGCGACAACGAGAACGATCGCGGCGACGAGGACAATGATTGTTTTGCGCATGGCGCTCAGGCCTTGTGCCCGACTGCCAATGCGGCCCGATCGATCGGCAGGCGGTTCAGCCCGATGCCGGTCGCGGCGTAAATCGCGTTACGCAGTGCCGGCGGCCCGGCGGTGACGCCAGTCTCACCGATACCGCCCGGCTCCTCTCCGCTTTTGACGACGTGCACCTCGATTGGCGGTACCTCGTCGATCCTCAGCATGCGGTAATCGTTGAAATTAGATTGACGCACGCGGCCTTTGTCGATGGTGATCTCGCCGAACAGCGCCGCGGTCAGACCAAAGATCAGCCCGCCCTGGAGTTGGGCGACAACAATGTCGGGATTGACCGCAATACCGGTGTCGACCACCGAGGTCACTTTGCGCAGCGTCACCTCGCCGTGATCGTCCACTTGCGCCTCGACCACGGTGGCAATGAAACTGGCGAACGACGGCTGCACGCTCACGCCGCGGCCGGTGCGCGCCGGCAACGGCTTCCCCCAGCCGGATTTTTCCGCAACCAAGTCCAGGGCGGCTTGCAACCGTGGAGTTTTTCCCAGCATGCCGCGGCGAAAAGCGATTGGATCGGCCCCAGCCTTGCGCGCCAAGTCGTCCATAAAGCACTCGATGGCGAACACGTTGTTGTTCGGTCCGACGCCGCGCCAGAAGCCGGTCGGTACCGCCGGCGGTTCGGCGCGGACATATTCGACCTGCAGGTTGGGAATGTCGTAGGGAATGTCGATGGCGCTATCGACCGCGTCGATATCGATTCCCTTCTGAAATCCCGCGGGAAACCAGCGCGCCATGATCGACGAACCGGTCACGCGATACTTCCAGGCGGTGATTTTGCCATTGGACAGGCTAGCCGAAATGACATCGCGATAAACCGGCCGATAAACATCGTGCCGAATGTCTTCTTCGCGCGTCCAAACCACTTTGATCGGCGCATCGACGTGTTTGGCGATGCGCACCGCGCTATCGACCATATCGGCTTCGAGCCTACGACCAAAGCCGCCGCCGAGCAGATGATTGTGCACCGTCACCTTCTCGAGCGGAACGCCGGCCGCTTTCGCCGCTGTTTCCTGCACGCGCGTCATGACCTGCGTGCCGGTCCAAATTTCGCAAGCGCCCGGCGTGAGCCGCACCGTGCAGTTCATCGGCTCCATCGGCGCGTGCGCCAAAAATGGCAGCTCGAACTCGCCGTCGATTTTCTCCCCCTGCGATAATCCTTTTGCTATGTCGCCGATAGATTTCGCAATGGCGCCATCCTGTTTGCTGGCGGCCCGCAGCTCTGCCCAGATCTGTTCCGAACCAACGTCTGCGTTTGGACCTTCATCCCAGCTGATCGCAAGTGCATCGAGCCCGGTCTTGGCGGCCCACATATGATCGCCGATTACCGCGACCAGATCGTCTAAGACAACGACCTGTCGCACGCCCGAAACGGTTGTTGCGGTACTATCATCGACGTGCTTGACCTTGCCGCCGAATACCGGGCTCGCCGCCAGCGTTGCGAACTTCATGCCGGGAAGCATGGTGTCGATGCCGTAGACGACGCTCCCATTGGTCTTGCCTGGCGTGTCCAGTCGTTTCAGAGACTTGCCGATGAGCACGAAATCTTTCGGATTCTTGAGAACCGGCGCCGCCGGCAGCGGGAGCTGACCCGCTGCGTCCGCCAGGTCGCCATAAGCCAAGGTGCGGCCGCTGGCTGGGTGACGAACAGCACCGTCCGAAGTCGAACAGCTTGTCGGATCGACCTGCCATTGTGTGGCGGCCGCCTGCACCAGTATGGTTCGGGCTGCCGCGCCGGCAATGCGAAGCGGCTTCCAGAAAGCCCGGATCGAATTGGAATTGCCGGTGGCCTGAATGCCAAAAAGCGGATTGCCGTAGAGCTTGTCGCTGGGCGGCGCGTGAGCGAGTGCGACCTTCGCATAGTCCGCGTCGAGCTCCTCGGCGAGTATCTGAGGTATCGCCGTGTACACGCCTTGCCCCATCTCCACTTGCGGCATGATGAGCGTGGTCTGGCCCGTATGGTCGATACGAATGAACGCATTCGGAACAAATTCATCCTTGTTGTTCGCAGACTGCTCCATCTCGTCGCCGGCCCGTAGCGGTAGACGGAACGCTAGCGTGAAGCCGGTCGCAAGACCGGCCTTGAGCAGACCGCGGCGGGAGACTGTTCGCGTCAGATTTTCAATTGAATGACGACCGATCAAAGAGTTTTCAATCAACGACATGGCGCGACCTCCTACGTCCGAGGTTCGCTTGCAGCGCGCTTGATCGCCTCGCGGATGCGCACGTAAGTGCCGCAACGGCAGATATTGCCCGCCATTGCGGCATCGATATCGGAATCGTCGGGGTGAGGTGTGACCGCCAGCAAAGCTACCGCCGACATGATCTGGCCGGATTGGCAGTAACCGCATTGGATGACTTCAAGGTCCAGCCAAGCCTTCTGGACCTTGGCGCCTATCGGCGTTGCGCCGATGCCCTCGATCGTGGTGATGGGCTTCTCGCCGATTAAGCCAACCGGCAGAAGACACGAGCGCACCGGATTGCCATCAACATGTACCGTGCATGCGCCACACTGCGCTATGCCGCAACCAAATTTCGTGCCGGTCATCCCGAGCACGTCGCGCAAGACCCACAGCAGCGGCATATCACTTGGGGCATCAAACGTACGAACTTCACCATTTATCTTGACTGCTGGCATGGGTCTTTCCTAACCACGGTTTCTTCGAAATCCGATCCGGCGGCCGGGAGACCGATCCCGCTCGTACCGCCAGCGACGACGACAACCTTGTTCGTGAAGTGGCCCGCGCCCATTCACCTCTTCCCATACGCCGTGAAAATGTAGTCTTTTGCCGCCACCGTCGTATGGCAGGCGTACCCACAATTGGCGCCGCGCCCTTCGGGCGTGAACGTGTCAGACGCGGGGTGATAATTAAACTGGGCGTATGCCCATCCGTTAGTGTACGGGAATCTTTTGGTGTCCTTCTCAATGAGAAAAACGTCTTGCAGGACTTCCGGTATCCTCACTGAAAAGGGAGCCTCCGAACTCTTTTTCGGTTTCCACTCAATCTTCGCAATCTTGGAGCCGTCGGGGAAGGGCTGGCCGTTGCCGGGAACGCCAGCCCGGTAGGCGTCGATCATCGTGGGATTGGCGACTTCCACCTTGAGCAGTTCATCGGTCTGACTGACGGCGACAACCCGCCAGTCTTCGTATCCCCTGAAGTCAGAAAACGCGAGCCCATCCGGCACTTGCAGAGTGTACTTGTCCTGCGCGGCAAGGGCCATGCCGTCCACGATGGCGAGCGATACCGCAATGATCATAATCGGCCAGGATGGACTTCTCGTCATGTTCATTCCTCTGCTGTGATCTGGCGTTCTTTCAAACTTGCCGTCGCGGCGCGCGCCATATCCGGAAAAAGCTGCGTCGATGTTGGTCTATGTCTTCGGGCGTTTTGATCTTATCCATGGTGAGTTTCCTAAATTCAATCGAGCGGGCGGCGCGCCTGAAGCATGCCTGCCCTGCTAAAATCAGTCGGCTTTCAATAGTTGCATGACAATCTGGCGACGGAGATGGGACCCGCGGAACATCGCGCCGATTTTCGTAGGTTTGAACGCCCCTCGAACTACGTTGTTCCAACGCGCTCAAAAATGGCTTCGTGAAAGATCGTTTTTGATATTTTCACGAGTGAATTACGCCTCTGTTTATAAATTAGGGCATCTGCTTAGAAATTGGGCAACGCCTCTGTTTATAAACGGGGCATCTGTTTACAGGCTTGGCAATGGCCTGAAATCTGCGAGCTTCTCAAAAAGCTGAAGTCGCAGGGGCTAAATGCGCCGTCATTGTTGCCGGCATCGCGCCCGTCATCATTCTCGTGATCCAAGGGCTTGGGGCACCAAGCTGACCACGACTTTCTGCGGCATTTGCCAGCGCCCCGAGTAACGGCGCGTAGATGGAGCGAAAAGCGGAAGTGAAAGCGGTTGTGTTAAAAAGGCTGGGTGAACAGGAAAGTCGGCGGGTTTCAAAACCCAAGCGCGACGATCGGTCGAAGCAAGAACACAAGTTTAGTGGCCTTGAATTGGGACCGCAGGCATATTGTGAGCGTCTGCGGCAAAGAACGAATGCAGCGCCGCCACAACTTGCGCGCCCTCGCCAACCGCTGCGGCGACGCGCTTGATTGAGTTTGCGCGCACGTCGCCTATCGCGAAGACCCCGCGGCGCGCGGTTTCCAAAGGATGACGATCGCGGCCGGCCTCGTCGCCGGTGAGGATGAAACCTTTAGGATCGAGCGTGATGCCAGAGCCGCTCAGCCAATCAGTATTGGGGTCGGCACCAATAAACAGGAACAGGTGCCTGATCGGGCGCCGTACCTCCTGGCCGGTCGCGCCAAGCTGCCAGCGTACTGCTTCCAACATGCCATCATGCCCTTCAAGACCGCTGATTGCCGCACTCGTTACGACCTCGATATTGGCGAGGCCGCGGACGCGATCAACCAGATAACTGGACATCGTCACCGCCAAGTCGGAGCGGCGCACCAGCATGCAGACCCTGACGCCCCGGCTCGCCAAATAAACAGCGGCCTGACCCGCCGAGTTGCCGGCTCCGACCAGCACGACTTCCTGATCGGCACATAATCTCGCTTCGATGGGCGATGCCCAATAGTGCACGCTTGATTCTTCAAACGCGTCGAGGCCTTTAAGCTCGGGGCGCCGATAGCGCGCCCCTGTAGCGATAACCACCGAGCGCGCGTTCACCCGCTCTTTGGTCCGCAAATTCACGGCAAAGAGACCGCCGGCCGAGTCCTGCACGAGGGCCGTCGCCTCATCCGGAATTGCCATCTCGGCTCCGAACTTCTGCGCCTGATTATAGGCGCGCGCCATCAGCGCCATACCGCTAATTCCCGTTGGGAAGCCCAGATAGTTTTCGATCCTCGCCGACGCGCCGGCCTGGCCGCCGAAGGCGCGGCAATCCAGTACAATGGCAGACAGTCCTTCGGACGCGGCATAAACAGCGGTGGCAAGGCCCGCCGGTCCCGCGCCGACGACAGCTACGTCATAGACGCGATCCGGAGCGATTGGTCGTACCAGGCCGAGGCAGCGCGCCAGCTCGTCCTCGCCTGGATTGCGGAGCATTTGCCCGCCGGGACACAGCACAATGGGCAATTGTGCAGGATCGATATGAAAACGCTCGATCAGCACCTTTGCTTGTGTGTCGGTGTCGGGATTTAGCAATTGATGCGGGTGACCATTACGGCGAAGAAAGCCTTGGAGCCGCAACACGTCGCCGTTATCGGTGCGACCGAGAATGACGGGGCCGCCCGTCCCGGTTTGCAGCATGGCGACCCGGCGCAAGATCAATGCCCGCATGATGCGCTCGCCGAGCTCAGCTTCTGCAACGATCAGCGCCCGCAGGCGCTCAGGGGGTATGATGAGAGCTTCGACCGCTTGTTCCGCGACAGCGTCCGCCAGCGCCGGCCGGCCGGCCAATTGCGCCAGTTCGCCCATGAAGTCGCCTTGGCCGTAGGTGACGATCGGCTGGTGCACCTCCAGTTGATCGTGCGCGGTAACGGCGACACTACCAGCGAGGACGATGACAAGATCCGAAGTACCTTGGCCGGCGGTCATGATCTGCTCGCCAGCCGTGTACACGCGAATGTCACCGAACCGGCGCGCGCGCTCGATTTCCGATGGATCGAGCCTGGGAAATGTCTGATCGCGCCGCTGCTCGAAAATGGACTGCGATGGTTGCGCCATGATCCTCCGCCGCACCCGATAGCTGGACTCCAACTTGTGCCGAAGGAATACGGCGAGCACAAGCCGAACCGTTCAGCCGCCATCGCTACTCGGCGGCATTGCGCGAAGCAGCTTCCAGTGTGGCGTCTCTGTTTAGAGCCGCGAGCTGGACCCGAACGGCGCGTTTTTAACCCAAGCAACTATTGAGGCGAATTGCAGACAGAACTTCGCGCAAGAGTACAGGAATTTGTTAGCGGGTTGGCGGGTTCGCGTAATGACAGATTACGGAATAACCGCGTGTGCCAGTCGTCGATCTCGGCAAGGGAGCTAGATTAGGGTCTTCGCCCGTCGGCAGGCGGATCGCAAGACGGGGAGGTGGATGCGCGGACTTGGTCGTGACTGACGTCTGTTTAGCCGAGGAAAGAGCGTCGTCAGCTTCAAGCCCGGGTCCGTCGAAATAACAAGCGCTTCGTCCCTAAATTGCAGTAGGGTGCGTTGAGGCCGGGTGGCCGACGCGGCGTTGGAGGGGGTGTGCGGTGCAATTCGTAAGCATGTTGCGAACGTTGTCACTTAATCCAGAAGAACTCGAAAAACTTTCAATCGCTTACGAAGACGCCTTAGGCGCTCTACAGCTTTCCAGCCGAAATGACCCCATCACAACGATCATCGCCCAACGGATCATCGAAGCCGCCAAAAAAGGCGAGCGGGATCCGGCGCAGCTTTGCGCGTTGGCAATTAAGGACCTCAGGGTTCCCTAGGAACCTGCCAATTCATGTTTAGTCCTCTAAACGGATTGGCCAGACACTGAAGCAGTGTTCCGCGGTGTGGCGTCAGCTCTCATCGCTATGGCGGCCTTTGACCTGTATGTTTTGGACGCAGATACATTCGTGCCTTCCAATCAATAGGCCTCTCTGTGCTCCATTTCTTCGGATTTTAGGCGGCCTCAGTTGGCGGCCTTAGGCTTGTACTCACGAATAGACGCGCCGCTGAATGAGCCTCTACGAAGAAAATGGGGCGTCTGCTGGGATACTCGACCTATCAACTTTCGTGTTGGACTTTTTCCCCATCTTCGCCTTTTTTGCTGCCTTCTTCGCAGCCTTCTTCGCCTTTTTTGCTACCTTCTTCGCCTTTTTTGCTGCCTTCCTTGCGGCCTTCTTCGCCTTTTTTGCCGCCTTCTTGGCGGCCTTTTTCGATTTCTTGATGTTCTTAGCCATATGGTGCGTCTCCCAATTGTGGCTGCGGCATCGCGGACCTCGCTGAATGCGATCCGAGGGGGCCAAATTCAAACCGAGAAGCTACCAAAAGGCGGGCCAAAACCATAGCCAGCCCGTTGCAGCCGTCACCGCAATTGTTATGTGTTCGTTCGCTGCCACCATAATAGTCCCCGCGCCAGTAGTAGGCTCGGTTTCGAGCTGTCCTTGTCGGAAACTCTGTGCCTGGCGAAACCAGCGCGAATCGGGTGATGCTCGTGGCCGATGATTCAGCTGCTCAGATTGTTTTGTGGTGCGCTCATTGGGCTGTTGCGGTCCAGCGCCCGGCGAGAAGCGGAGATCCTGGTTCTTCGCCACCAGATCAATGTGCTCAGGCGCAAATCGCCGAACAGACCAGCATTGAGCAATATCGATCGCCTATTGTTCGTTTTGCTGTCTCGGCTGGTACCCACAACACTTTACGCACTGACAGTGGTTCGGCCGCGCACAGTGATCCGCTGGCACCGGGTCGGTTTCCGAGCTTATAAGTCATGGCATCAAGGCATGGATCTTGTAGTCGGGGAAGTGTGTGACAATTTGCCATTTCCCTGGTACGTCTGGAAAATGGTCAACGATTTGAACCTTCAAGGGAGTTGGAGCCCATCATGTGGGGCGTGCCCCAGGCAAACCTCCAGCGCCTCGTCGGCGACTTCGCAGGTGAGGGTACTTAACGCGCATCTTGGTTCCAAACGAGCCGACCGTCTAGACCAATCCCCATTTGACGCCGCGGGTTCGATAAGGACGGTTTTGCTCATAGGTCCTTGGCGCGTTTTTTCAATTGGGCAAACGCGCGACCGGCTATGCGACCAAGCTTGGTCGCAGTCGCGTCGAGCTCGTTGGCGTGGTCGGTGCGGCCGGCCTCGAATGCGGTGAACCAACGACGGAAGCGGATGAGTTCATGCGTCGGCAGCTTGGCGACAGCTTCGGCGATTTCTTCAACTTTCATGTGGCGCAGTATAGCACCGCCGGGGTTTGGTTGAGCGCTGAAAAGGGACTGGCCGCTCCCGCCGGTGCCATCGGTTGGCAAGAGCACGGGGAAGTTAGAGTCGGTCGGGCGAGCGGCGGGAGCTGTGGTAGACGCGAGCAATCTCGATCCGCGAGCCGCGCACGCGCTGGGGGATAATGTAGGGCGCTTGGGCGGTGTCGGTCTCTAACGGGCTTAATTTAGTTCCGCTGACGTAGGTCGTGATGCCGATCACGCCACCTTGGCCTTGCCAAGTCCTACTGTCTGGCGAACCTCGAACCCCTCGAATTGCGGGTGTCCGATATAGAGCGGCTTGTTCTCGCCAGCTCGATGATGCGCGGCCCGGAACGCTTCGGATTTGGTCCATGCTTCGAAGACGGTGCGATTCTCCCACACCGTGTGGGACGCATAAAGCGTGTGATCTTCGGCTTCGGGCCCTTTGAGCAAGTGGAACTCAACAAAGCCCGGGACCTGGTCGAGATAAGTGTCGCGCGACAGCCAGACTTGCTCGAATGAGGCTTCGGACCCCTTGATGACGCGAAACCGGTTCATGGCGATAAACATCGGGCGAACTCCTGATCTTTGATGACTACCGATATCGTACAGAAGGAAATGCGACAATCTAGAGATGTTCGTTCCAGGCGGGCGGTTGCAATTCTCGGCCAGCATGGCGCGTGGGCGAACAATTCCGCCGAACCGAAACCGGACGGAGCTAATGTGCTTTAGCCGTTAGTCGGTGAGTTCGTAGCGCATGTTTGGAGGCTCCAGTTTGGCAGCTTGAATCACGCGCCGGACGATACCATCAAGTTACAAGTCCCGACGGCGCAATTCGATCACTTGGCGCTGATTTTTAGAAGGGAAGAGGAGGAAGGCAGGCCGGCGGCGTGCCCGAGGTCGTACCGTCAACCTCCTAGGCTGTCCGGCTCCATTACCGCGCGGGCCCTTACTCCAGCGCATGTGCGCGGATGCTTCTCATGCAGATAGATGGCGAGGCGAGGCCTGATCTTTTCGTCCCGAGAGGTCACAGCCTCGTTGAATAGACGGTTTTGTAGGTCGGCGGGCAAGCCGCCCCAAATTCTTACCACTGCCTCGCCCAACGCGCGCGAGAGCTCTTCCGAAGTTTCATAGGAACGCACGGCCATAGCAAATCCCTCCCGCTGAAGTAATAAGACCAAACGCCGACCGAGGCGCCCCGGTTCCGAAGGGTGATTTTGCCGGATGGCAAGGCGGCGGCGGGGAGGCGTCTCCGACCGTATTGGTCGAGAAGAGGTCGGGCGTCGCACGCTCGGCAGGGTCGCGTCCCATCTCATAGTTGTCAATGTCTGACGGCAATTCCAGGCGCGGCTGCAATTATTTCTCCTGTATGCGGTTTAGATAATCGACAATCACCGAAATGCGACTTCGAACCATGATGTCAAAGCCCCAAATGGGCATTTCACGATTACCGTGAGCGGCGATCAGCAGTCGCCCGTCAATAATCTCATTTACCGCAGCAATCGGAAATACCCCGTCGTTTCGTTTGGCGAGCATCGTCAGATCGGGAGGAGGTACTTTGAGCACCGCGCTGATAAATCCGTCTCCCTTGCCATCGACGCCATGGCATGGCCCGCAACTGGATAGATATGCTGTTTTACCCGCATCGACGCTTTGCGCCCAACCCGGTGTATTGAATCCAGTGATTACGGCAGCGATCATTAGCCACTTAAATGCACTCTTTCTCATGGGGGCTCCCCGTGGCATTCACATCTACATATTTCGTCAAAATAGCATGCTCGCAGCCGTTGCGGTGAGCGTTGTGATCTATATCAATGCGCGGCGACCATCGACCCGAACGTCAGTTCAGTTGCTTTCCTTCAAGCTGAGGATGTAGGCGATGATGTTCTGGGAAGCATCGTCCTTGATCACAAAATTGGGCATCGTTCTGTGCGTGGTCTGCAGCGCGACTGTCAGGGCCGTGCTTGTCATGCCCGGAGTATTGGCAATGACCTTGAAGGTAGGTGCATCGGGATTAGTCGAGCCGCCGCCTGCGTTATCAATGGCGTGGCATTCGGCGCATACCTCACGCGCCAACCGGCCACCCTCCTGAACATTGCCGATTTGCTGCGCGTTCGCGCTCCCAGCCACCCCACATATCATCGCCGCGATGATCACACGAGCCGCGGGTGCAACATTGATCAACTTGGTCATTGCGATTCTCCGTCGCACGGATGAGTAAACCCATTTCAGGCGAGCCTCTCGCACACGCTAGCGGGCCGCGCGGCCCGCAACGTGGTCCGGCAACTCGGCAAAGTTCGCCGCCATGCGGCGGATTACGAGACCGGATCGCCAGCGTCTTTTTGCTTCCGCTGCTCCTCGGCAAGCAGATTGATTATCTGTTCTCGGTGTGATTCCTCGGTCACACGTTCTAGAAGACGACGGTAGCGCGCAACGTTCTGGCTTCGGATGAACCGATCCATGTTGGCCTCCATTCATGAGGCCCCTCGCTTGCAGGCTTTCTCAGTCGCATAAGGCAGTCTGAGCAATTTTGACCACATCCAACTGAGGCGCTGCCGCCCGTTGATTTAGGTAGTGGGGGTTGCCGTGCGGCGACGGCATACCCACGTCCTGTATGAGGCTCGCGGCCGTTTTCAAATTTTCACACTAGAAACAATCGCGATGCCTGCCTCACCTCTTCACTGCAAAAGTTCTGGCAGCTTGGGCGAAGTTCGCGGCCATGCGGCGCGTCTCGTCACGCGAGAGGTGCTTCATGCTCATCTGCCGCTGCGGCTCTTCCTCGAAGTAGAAGTTGTCCCTTCCGAAAATGTGATCCATCTAGATTCACAGCGTGAGGCAGAATTGTTGCATCATCAAGTTCGATGCTTGCCATCCTGCAATTGCTCGTGATGTTCGGCGCCGACATCTTCAAGTCGCGACTCAGGCTCGAAGCCGAGAACCTGTTTCTCCGTCATCAGCTCAATATCGCTTTGAGGCGGGTGCCGCCTCGCCTGCGGCTGCACGGTAGTGACCGGGCGCTGTTGGTGTGGATGATGCGGATTTGGCCCACTCTGCTCGACGTATCTCAGGTCGTAAAGCCGGAGACGATCTTGCGATGGCATCGCTCTGGCTTCGAAGCGTTTTGGCGCTGGAAATCCCGAAATAGGGCAGGGCGGCCAAAGGTTGATCGTGGCCTCCGCGATCTCATCCGACGGATGGCCAGCGAGAATCCACTCTGGGGTGCGCCCCGGATCCATGGCGAACTGCTAATGCTGGGGTTCGAAATTGCCCAGTCGACGGTCTCCAAATACATGATGCGGGGTCGGAGGCCGCCTTCGCAATCCTGGAAGACGTTTCTTGAGAACCACGCTGAGGCGATCGCTGCTGTTGACATGTTTGTGGTCCCGACGCTGACCTTTGAGCGCTTGTTCGCGTTCCTGGTTCTGGGCCACGGCCGGCGGCAGCTGACACGCGGCTGTAGATAATTCGAATCGAGTAATATCTTGTGCACTGCAGAATTGCATTCTGCGGGTTAGCAATCGTTTGGAGGAGCTGTCATGCCTGAGGTCGGCGACTCGAACAGGAACGGCCAGAAGCTTCTAGCCAAGACCGCTTTTGATGGTAGCGACCACAACCAGAAGATATGGGCCGTTCAGTGTACCCAAGACGGGTGCGGGCATGTTTACGGCGTGAATGGCAGTGATTTTCATGAACGCAGATGCCCAAAGTGCCAAAGCGGCGCACCAGGAATCTAGGCGATTCCGCGCCCAGCCTAGGTCGAAGGGTGTTCGCCGACGTTGTCGGCAACGTGGTCCACATTGTGCGGAGTCGCTTTTTATGAGCTGTGTGCGAAGTGAGTAACCATCTACCAGCTTCACTATTTCTTTGTCCTGCTTGTTTCCTGCCCGTTCAGGGATTGCGGACGAAAACGGTTGCGGAGCCACGAAATGGGGACAAGCCAAAATGGCACGGCGTCAAACAGAGACAAACTACCTCAAAGAAGTCTTAGTGTGGCTCAAGCAGTATTGGACTGATTAGAATTTCCCAGAGTGACAACGATGACAACGATGGAGACGTTCAAGCGTGGCGACGAAGTTTTAAGCAAGCTACCGGGTGGGTCGACAATGACGGTATTGGCTGTCGAAGGAATGAAGGTGCGTTGCTCAGACGAGCAAGACAGACAATACTGGTTCGACACGCTCTTGCTGGAGCGTCGCGATTGGACACAATCCGGCCCTGACGCCACCGGAGAGGACTCGCTCCCTCAGAGCTTTCCCGAGTCACATTCCAACGGTCATTGTAACGTGACCAGTCTGAGATAGTCCGATTGCCCGAGCTACAAGACCAACTTCTCCAAATCATCATTTTCGGCTTGCAACGCGCGGCCGGTCCATACTGAAGGGCCAGGAGCCGGTCCATACTGAAGGGCCATGAAGGGACTCATGCGCCGAGCAAAATACACCCCGACGCCGGGCATGCGGGCGACGCGTGGCCATCCAACGCGACGCTTTCTTGCCACTCGCGAGGATTCCAGCAGAAGGTTTTTCCAGGCAAATCGACCGTCGCGACCTTGCAACGGAGCGCCCCATGTCAGACTGGCCTGCACCCGGTTCCGCAGACACCGAGTTAGGTGTTTTTATGGGACCGGAGGTGGGTCATGGAGAGACGAAGGTTTACGCGGGAGTTCAAGCTTGAAGCTGTGCGGCTGATCAGGGGATCGCGGGGTCTCGTACGCGCGGGCATCCGAAGACTTGAAGGTGCATCCGACGCAACTGCGCAACTGGGTAAAGGCGTTTGCGGACGATCCGCAACATGCGTTCCCCGGCCAGGGCCCGGCAAATGATCCGACTTACCAACAAGTAGCAATGCGATTTCAGGCGCGGACCAATGGTGTTTGTTATGTCTTGCGCCGGCCACGCGCCCGGTGGTGGCGCTTGACCGGGACTCAATCGCAGCAATCGAATCATCAGGGCCTCACCCGGCTTTACTACATTGTATGTTGCCCCCGACGTGTAAGTCGTAAAGGCAGCGTTACCGACAAAGTTGGTTTGCACCACACCCGGCGTCCCAAAATTGCGACCGCCAAGAGCGTTACGTGCTAACGCATACCCAAAGCCCCCGCAGTGCCTATAACAAAGATTGCTCCGGGCTAGGTTGGTTGAATAGAGGAAGGTCGACAACCGACTGCCGTCCCATTTGGGACCGGGAAAAGCCGGCGGGGATGGTCCCGTCGACCCGAATCTGGCGCTCAGCGCACTGGCGGCGCATCCGACGGCGGCGTCAGCGGCACAAGCTTGCGCGCCGGGGGAGCGGCTGGCCGCGGCGGAGGCGCCGAGATCTTGGCGATGTCGCCCGCCATCTGCTGCTGGCCCGCGGCCACGGCCGCCTGCAGGTTGGCGATGTCGCCTGCCATCTGCTGGCGGCTGGCGGCCAGTTGGGCGCCGAGCTGGTCCACGCTTTGCCGTACCGCGGCGAGATTGGCCGCCATCGCCTTGAGCTGCGGCAGTTCGGGAGAAAGGGCGGCAGGCGCGGCCGGCGCGACCATGTTGGGAGCGGTCTGCGCAATGGGTGCGCCTTGCGGTGCCAACCAGCCAAGCTGCGGGTACGAGTTCGCGATCATCTGTCTGGCCGCGTCGCCGTAGGACTGCCAAGCCAAGGTGGCAGCGACGCCGATGCAAAACGTGATCAGGATGCGTGCGAGGGTGCGCGAGGCTCGCTTGCCGAGCGACGGCCGCGTGTCGAGATCGACAGGGCGCAATCGCTCAGTCGGCCACCGGCGGTCTTCGGAGACCTCAGCTTGTATGGAGGGGCTGTGCATGGAAGCCATCGGTACCTCCTCTCTCGCGGCAGTTTCACGAAACAGGCCATCATCGTGTGACTAGACAAAGGCGGGAGGAGAGCAGACGCGGGGCAGAAATGGCCCAAACGCGTCAGCATGAGTTCGGCCGCTGATCGTCGCCCCGGCTCATCCTCGACATGCGCCAGCCTGCTCGCCGTGATCGCGCACGATGAAGCAAGCGTCGTCTCCTCGACCGACCAGGGACGGCGGAAATCGGCGCGGGGTCACCTTGGCTGGCAGCGGGGTCACCTTGGCTGGCATCTGACGCCCTCAAGCATCAATACCAAGCGCAGCGCGATCTCGACATCGATCGTATCGATGGTTTCGTTCGCCGCCTCGTCAAGCTGCGCGGCGACGTAGCACCATGTAGACTTATTCCGGTTCTCTTCCGGCAAATGCCGCATGAGCTCGCTCACCTCGGCGGGCGTCCTACGCGTCATCGCTGAGGGAATGACTAGCGGCTTGGGCAGCGGCTGGGACCGGGTCGGGCGGGGCAGGACACGCTCCCTAGCGGACTTGGCGCGATCGCGCGGCCGACAATTTTCATGCTTTGTTAGTGCGCGCTGGTGAAGATGGTGGGCGATGATGGTGAGCGTGGCGGGCTCGACCATTGCGGAACTTCCACACGAGGAAATGACCCGCGCTCCGCCACTACACCGACCCGCGCCTAAGCCGGCCAAGCACGCGCATAAGCATGTCCCAAGGCGTTAAGCGGCCGCCCCACAAACCAAATATAGAGCGCGAGTCTTCCATTTCCGACCGCCGATCTATCTCGCCCTGGCATGTCGCATTGGCAGCATGTTTTGTCCTTGTCCTGTTTGCTGCCTTCGGAAATCCGGCGAGCCTATTCGCAGGCGGTAGTTCGCGGACAATGCCAAGCACAACAGAATTCGAAGGCGATGACCCTGGCGTTCAGCGTCGTGCGAACGCGAGGACGGCGCTAGTCATACCAGCAAGGCCAAGAATTCCGCCGATGACATCGCGCGAGCCATTCGGCCTCGACACAGTTTCGGTGATGAGCGGTAGCCTCTTGAGTACGTGGCGCGGCGTTCAGGGCGCCATCCACGCCGAGAGTACGGTCCTGGCGCGCTGCCGCATCAATGCAGAGCAATGCCCTCCGGCGGCGAAGAACTTCCTTGCAATCGTTACGGAAGGTCGCGCACACACTGGCCGCGCCCGTATAGGCGTGATCAATCGGGCAATTAATTTGGCGATCCACCCGAAGAGCGATCCCGGCCATTGGATGGCTCCGCTCGACACACTCTCGACGGGTAGCGGCGATTGCAAGGATTACGCCATCGTGAAATATGTCGCGCTTATGGAGGCGGGCATCGCAGAGGAGGACTTGAGGCTCGTTATTGTGCGCGACCTCGTGCTCGGTCAGGATCACGCTATCGTTGCCACGCGCGTCGGCGAGGATTGGATCATGCTCGACAATCGCTGGCTAACGCTGGTCCAGGACGTCAAAATGCGCCGTGTGGTCCCACTATTTGTGCTTGATCGCGACGGTCTTAGACAATTCTCGCACGAGAAGACCTACTCAAATAGCGCCATGCCGTTCGGCAACGCCGCGCGTATTAGAAGCAGGTCGCGCATCTCTTGAAAATCGGATGGCCGCGATTTCGACGCGCCACCACTAGGAATGTCTGAAGTTATCCTTCCGCTCAAGGGATCGATGGAATTGACCCAGGCCAGAAGTCGCTGGGTTAATGCCGCGTTAACGCGGCGCATTGGATGGTCAGCAGGAGAACAACCGCCTCGGAGACCTCGCGATGCTGCCCGAACACCGAGTACTTCTTGAGGACGAACGCTGCCCTGTCGCCGATCAAATGCTTGGCAAGATCTATCAAGCCAGCGCGCATGGGCTGAACGAACTCATTGCAACGGTCTCGCCAACAGCAAGGGTCTTGCTCGCCTTGTATTGCTACCGTCGAGCCCACCTTGCTTCGATCGGACTAGCGATTGCGGCCACCTGCGAGAAAGACGAGCTCACCGGGCTGGGGGGCAACGCAGGTGCCATCTTGTTCGAGCGATCGCGGGAGCTCGCAAAGTCGCCGTCCATTGATGCCCCCGCAAATGGCCGTCGGAAAATTACTCTAGCGACCGGAGCACTTCGCCAGTTGAGCCTAATCGAGGACGAGGAAGACTAGGGATTAGGACGAATCGCATTTGGCACGGGTGCAGCTTGCGTGCGGGTGAGAGCGAACGCTACCAAAACGGACGTTGGTGAGAAGTAGAAAGAGTGCTTGCCTTGAGCCGGATTTGGCTCGGGCGCGTTTGTTGTCGCCCCCGAATAATCGGACACGGTCAGGGATTTCCGCGAGCTGCGATGAACTCGCGGGGTGAACGATATCCGAGAGCCTTGTGCGGGTGAACCTCGTTGTAGTGGGCGAACCACGCTGACAACTGGTGCATCACGGTCAGCGCATCCGGGCGTGGACTGACGCGGACGTAGTCACGCTTGATCGTGCGCACGAATGCTTCGGCCATTCCGTTGCTCTGTGGGCTTTCGATGGGCGTGGTCCTCGGTTCAAGACCGATGTCGCGAGCGAAGCTGCGGGTATCGCCGGCGATGTAGCAGCTGCCATTGTCTGAGAGCCATTCGATGGTGACTGGCAGGCGATTGATCCTGCCGAACCGATACTCAACCGCAGTCACCATCAGGTCACGCACGTCCTCGCCCCTGATGCCGCCCGTGGTGGCGAGGAAGCTCATGGCCTCGCGATCACAGCAGTCCAGTGCGAAGGCGACCCGCACCTTCTCACCATTGTCGCAGCCAATCTCGAAGCCATCAGAGCACCAACGGCGGTTGCGTTCATCTACTGCAATCCTACCCTCGTGCCGCCGCTCAACGCCGCCGACGTGGCGATCGAGCAGGAGGCCGTACACCTTCATTACGCGGTAGACCCGTTTGTGATTGGGCGGGTTGCGACCAGCGGCCAGAGCTTGGCGCCTGAGGATGGCGTGGACCCGCCGATAGCCGTAGGTCGACAGCTCGGCGACGACCGCCTTGATGTCAGCCACCAGCTCGTCGTCCGGTAGTGGTGGCCGACCAAGTCGCTTCTTCGGACGGTCCCGCAGCCGTTCGATCAAATTGGAGCGGGAGACCCCGATCACCTCTGCCACGGCCTTCATCGGGAACCGTCCTTCGGCAGCGACGGCGGCAGCCGCAGCTGTTTTTTTGAGCCCATGGCGTGCTCGAGCGCTTCCTTGAGAATCTCGGTCTCCAGTGTCTTCTTGCCGAGCAGCCGGTGAAGCTCGCGAACCTGGCTTTGCAAGGCTCGATAGTCCGATGCCGGCACGACCTCTTCGCCGCTGCCCGCGGCGGTCAGACCGCCTTGCGCCACCAGGCGGCGCCACGTGAACAGCTGGTTCGGGGCAACGCCGTGTCGGCGAGCCACCAAGCTCACCGTCATGCCCGGCTCGAAGGTCTCCTCGACCATCCGAACCTTCTCGGACGCCGTCCACCTCCGACGGCGTTGAACCGACGTGATGATCTCAACTCGATCCGTAGGGTTGGTCATAGACACGGTTGTATGCCTCACACTTGCTAAGTGGGAGACCGCGTCCGGTCACTTCGGGGGCTATGTCAGTCAGCGCCCGGCCGTTCTAGGATCAGCGCGATGCCCGTCGGATCGAGATGCGCCTCGAATTGTGATGAGCGTTCAAATGTGCCAATATAGAGTTTGTCCGGGTACTCGAGCGCTATCTCGGCTTTGTCGGTGATGGGTTTGGTCATTGGGGTCCTCGTCGATTGTTCAACAGTAACATTCTTAGGCCCTCTTCGCATTGCTGCGGAGGGCAAGATGGGCGAATGCCGCAATCGCGATACCGATCGGGAACACGGCGATCCAAATCGTTCGGTCGACCAGGGCCGCCTTATTCAAATGAACCTCACTAACCCAATGTCAGAACCGCTTGCTCCAAGGATGGTGAGATGGTCTGGCCTCGGGATGCGTCTTCAAGAAATGGTGCAAGACATGCAGCAAGGTTACCACATGCTCCTTGTCGCCTCTGGTGAGCTGAGCTTGCCGAATATCGTCGACAATCATGTCCAGCACTTTTTCAATGCCGTGTTTCTGGGACAAGAGGTAGGCGGCGAGTGCTGTTGCAGCGATTTCGGGGAGATATTCGTGCTCTGCAATGGCAAGCACCTCCTCTTCGGTCAAGCCGCATAGGCCAACGCAATCTTCAAGCGTAATCATATTCGCACCGAAGACCGCACGGCTGTCTCATTCGATCACCTTATCGGCAAGGGCGAGCACGTCCGGCGGAATGGTAAGGCCGCGGACCACATCCTACTACACTGTTGAGCGAGGATGTGCTTCGCATCAGGGCGAAAGGGATCGCTCATGTCTGAGCAGGATCAATCGCGTTGTTTAGGGCATTCCAGCCAGGTCCGCTGTACACAACGGTCGATGAGGGTTGCACTGACCATTCGCGTTCTGAATCTTGGAGTTTGACGAAAGCGGGCCTCGGTCCCGGCACATCGCTTTACATTTCCGGGTGCCTGATCGCCCGTGCAACTCCGGCGCAAACCCCGGCTCCCCGGCCTTGACCTAAGTCAATGTTTGCTTTGCGCGCCGGTCACTATCATGCGTTGGTGTGCCGCCGCGGAGAACGATTGTATGTATCAACACATTCTGATTCCTACTGATGGCTCGGAACTATCGAAGATGGCCCTTAGTGAAGGTGTTGCATTGGCGAAGGCTCTAGGCGCTCGAGTCACTGTCGTAACAGTAACAATGCCGTTCCATGTCCTCAGCGCCAGCCTTACCACGGTCACGGACACGCTTGAGCAGTACAAGAAACACGCGGCGGCTCTTGCGGACCGATATCTGGACGCAGCGAAAAGTATTGCGGCGGCAGCAGGTGTGCCGTGCGACTTGGTGCATATTGAGCACGAGCAACCCTATCAAGCGATTATTGATGCCGCCCAGAATCGCGGATGTGACGCGATCCAAATGGCGTCTCATGGACGGCGTGGGGTGTCAGCCATTGTGCTCGGTAGCGAAACCCTTAAGGTGCTGACGCACAGCGCCATCCCCGTCATTGTTTGTCGTCGACCGCGCCCAGCTACCCTCGCCGAGGTACGATAGCTGCCACACCTGACGTGGAAATAATTTGGAGTGGCGCCGCGCCACCGGCATTTTGTGTGAGCGCATGGTTGCTCTTTGATCGGAACCACTATTGCCACACCGAGCGATGCTCTCCAGGCGCTCGCTTCGAAACATGCTTCCGGCGCAATAGGAAGCCGAAGCATGAAAGCAGTTGCCGGAGTACTTCGATGTGGAGCAACTCCGAGAAACTCATTCAGACGACGGCTCATCGCTTTCGGCCGTTCGGCAAGAAAACTTTGCCGGTATCCCCGAGGAGACCCGCAGAGGTGAATTAGGACAGCCGAGTATCTTCTGTAGTGATGACGACGCCACAGATTCGGCATTCAAAGCTGCGCAATTCAGGCAGGCTGGCTGCTCTGGGAACGGTTCTGGCAAGCAGCATCGGTTTTCCGCAGCTTGGGCAGTGTGGGAGGTTGGGATTGGGTCGAGGAGCATCCATGCGTGCTTAGTTACCACGCAATAGGGTTTGGGTTTTGATTTGGATCAGGCCCGGCACCCGACGTTCCGCGAACCGAAAACGGGAAGGAACGCCGCCCCCCGCCGTCAACGGCTCTTCCGCTCGTATTTGGCCTGACGTCCCCTCGGCCAACTACATCGGAAAGAAGCGAAAATAGCAGTGGCGATTACGTTTACTCATGAAACTGCCGCCGCGCAGGCATCGGAACTCGTAAAGTTTCGCGCCAAGGCCGCGGGACCCGACGCTTGCTGATAGGCTGACGGAGCGAACGGCGCGCCCGCGTGCACTAATCCTCCGGATAGCGCCAAACCGACGCGGGCTGCGCCGCGGGCTGGTCGAAGGTCCACTGCGGTAAGGCGAGACCGGGAGCGATGTCGGTAAACACCATGCGTACACGCGTGCCGATGCCGATCTTTCGAACGAGCTCCGGAGGCGCGAGCACGCCGTCCGCGGTCGTCAGATTGCCCACGATACGCAGCGCCTCTTCGGCAGTCGGCGCCCCTTTTTGCGTGTCGAGGTCTACGAGCAGCACAAGATAGGGAACATGGTCGTGGAATGCTGGTTGGATGGCATGGTGGACTTCGGTGTAGGAATGCACCGCGCCGCGGCCCTCTACTGGAGTCCAGCGCGCACCGGGGTTGGCGCACCAAGGACACGCCGTGGTCGGCGGATAACGCAAGAGCCCGCACGCTGTACAGGCCTGAAGCCGAAAGTCGTGTGCGGCGCAGTAGTGGAAATATTCCAAATTCTCGGCGTCAAGCTCGCTGATATCGAGCGGCATGCCGAGATACTCGGCTTTGATCGTCATCCCGCTTGCCCCTTTAACCCCGCCGCATGACCATGGCCGAACCCGTAGCCGGCATCGCCCAGCCGAGATTAGCCGTGACCTCGACATCCTTGACCTGACGACAGCCGCCTGCGCGGTAGTCGTAGGTGTGCTGCCGCTTGCCGTCGGATCCCATGGGGCAGGAGTCATCAACGTCGTGGCGGAGCTGTCGGACATTTTCGATCACCATATTGATGCCGTGCGTATATCCCTCGCAGAGATGGCCGCCGCTCGTATTGTTGGGGCGCCTGCCGCCCAGCCGAATGGTACCGTCGCTGACATAGGCGCCGCCTTCACCCTTTTTGCAGAAACCGTAATCTTCGAGTTGCAGCATCGTTGTGAAGGTGAAGGCATCATACGAACCGGTGGCGTCGACGTCTTCGGGGCCCATGCCCGAATTGGGCCACAGGATTTCGCGCGCGTAACGGCCGGCCACCGTGGAGATCGGTCCGTGCTGGTAATGCATGTCAAGCCGCGGCTTGCTGCACCGGCCTACCACCCCGGAGATCAGGACTAGCGGGTGCCGACCGTCGCGCGCACGGTCGGCGCTGGTTACGATGATCGCGTTGCCGTTATCGGTTTCGACGCAGCAATCGAGAAGATGAAGCGGCTTACAGATCATACGGCTCGCCAGCACATCGGCTACCGTCAACCGCTCCTTGTAATACGCTTTCGGGTTGTTCGAAGCGTGTTCGCTATGGATCGCCTTCACGGTAGCTACCTGTTCGGGGCGCGTCCCATAGTCGTGCATGTGGCGCATGAAGGTCGGGCTGAACATTTGTCCTGCGCTCTGCCAGCCATAGGCACGGCTGTGCAACATGTCGCCAGAGACCGGCGCCACGGCGCGCACTCCGGTGCCGCCGATCCGGACTTGCGAGTAGCCGTTCATTGCCCGGAAGATTACTACGACCTTGCACATGCCGGCCTCGATGAGCCCCATCGCGATGCCGACCAGCGCTTCAGTAGACGACCCGCCGCCAAACACGTCCATGTAGAAGTTGAGGCGGATTCCCAAATCGCCCGCAACAAAGGGGGAGAAGGTGGAATCGCCGGATTGGTAGGACAGCATGCCGTCGATATCTGCAGGCCTGAGGCCCGAATCCGCAATGGCATTGCGGACGGCCCAGGTGGCGAGGGCGCGCGTCGTTTTGCCGGAGCCTCGCATGTACGTCGTTTCGCCGACGCCGATGATTGCGTATTTGTCCCTCAGATATCGGGGGCTCGTCGCATCAATGTCGCTCGTCAAGGACACAGTCGCTTCCACCTGTTCCATCGCTGCACTGGCTGGTTGAAAAGAGTAGTGGAGAATGCCGCCGTCAACTGCGCGGCTTGGCACATGATTGTCCGGGCAATACGACGTGTCCAGGACTGGCCGCCTTTCGAGCAAGCTCTCCGCGACCTAGCCGAGTTGCGCCTCCAATACAAGCGCGCGAGGCTGGCGGTGAGCAGCAGCCGACGGATCCGTTCGCACGGCTGCAAGGTCGGGCCGACGCCATGTCGTAGTTCGGCAGGATGCTCAAACATATCGCCGAAACGGGTGAACTATTATCGTTTTGTGGATGGCGTCCCATGGGTGATTTTGTGATGGATACGGATCCGCCGATAGTTTATCGGCAGACATCGATGGAGTGTTGAACATGGCACCTAGTGATCAGAGGACCGAGATCGTGCCGCCGGCAGAAGTGCCCGAGGACTTGCCTCTGCCCTCAGATCCAAAAGTCATATTCCTTGGTGGTCTATTCGTCCTTGCGATGCTGGCGGCGGCCTATGTCGTGAGCGAAATCGTGTTGCCGTTGGTCTTTGCTATCGTGCTCAAGCTCCTGCTGCAGCCAGCCTTGCGCGTATTGGAACGGCTGCACGTGCCAAGAATAGTCGCAGCGCTGCTGCTGATCCTTGCGCTATTCGCAATGATCGTGGGCTTGGGTACGGCCATTTCAGGCCCGGCCCGTACCTGGGCGGGAAAGCTTCCGGAGGGCATTCCTCGGCTTGAGGAGCGGCTGAGTTTTACGCGGGCGCCCATCAATACACTGCGACGGTTTTTGCAGCAGGTCGAAGATATTGGCGAAACGGGACCATCGCCAAATGGGGCCATCTCGGAGCGCGGTACAACTTTTTTGATGAAGCTACTTACCGGGACCCGAAGCTTTGCCAGCGGGTTCTTTATGACGGTGCTGTTTCTCTTTTTCTTTCTCGTGTCTGGCGATATTTTTCTGCACCGTCTCGTCGAGATACTGCCGCGCTTTAGGAGCAAGCGTCAGGTCGTGGAAATCTCGCAGCAAATAGAAAGCGACGTCTCCGCCTATCTGGTCACGATCACGATCATGAACGCAGCAGTAGGTATCGCGACGGCATTGGCGATGTGGCTCACGGGGGTGGGCGACCCGATCTTCTGGGGGACGGTAGCCTTTCTGCTGAACTATGTTCCCATCCTCGGCACTGCTTTAGGCGTGTTGATCTTTCTTCTCGCTGGCCTGCTCACCCATGACACCCTCTGGCAAGCGTTGCTTCCGGCGGGACTTTACTTTGGATTTCATTTGATTGAGGGCGAGACTCTGACGCCGTTGCTTCTGGCCAGGCGCTTCACCCTCAATCCCGTCCTCGTCATCATCTCGCTTGTCTTCTGGTTCTGGATGTGGGGTATTCCGGGCGGGATCCTCTCTATGCCCATGTTGGCGATTACTAAGATCATCTGCGACCGTCTTCAGCCGCTGGCCGCATTCGGTCATTTTCTTGAGGGATGAACCCTAGGTGGGCGTTCGAGAATCAAAACGCTGGCTGTGCTGACCATGGCTGCCCACATGGGAGGCGCTTGAAATTAACTAAGTCCCATATCAGACATAATTGACCTGGATCAAAAGCGTCCAAAGTTTTTGGTGTAAATTTATCTGTTCTGCAGTTGTACAATGATCCCGATTGAACAATCGCTTCGCTCGCAGATGGCCAGGACTGCTTGCTGCACGTGCCCTCGCCCACGTTTAATATATACCGGGTGGGCACAGAGGATCTTCATGCAAATCCCATTACAAGTGACTTTTGAAGGATCTGAACCGTCGGAGCCTGTGCGCATTGCGATCGAGCGCGAGGTGGAGCGGTTAGAAAAGCACAATCGCCACATCATTGGATGCCACGTTGCTGTAATTGCACCCAGTCACAAACACCGTCACGGCAGCGGATTCCGCGTCCACATTTCGCTTACGGTTCCGCCACACGAAAACGTTATAGTCAATCACGCGCCGTCTGACGACAGCCGATACGAACATGTCGAGGTGGCAGTCAAAGACGCGTTTACCTCCGCCCGACGGCAACTCGACGATCTCTCGTAGCAAAATCAATGCAACGTCAGGATTTTGAATTATGTCCAGCCAAATGCCACCCGTACCGCCGGCCAGTCGCAACAAACACGGTCCGAAGAGGAATCCGAAAGTGTCGAAAGACGACAAGTTGGTGAAGCATGAGCATCATCCCAACTCGGCGGAAGAAGGCGATACCGCCAATATCAAGCAGAACACCACGAACGAGGGTTACTTCCGCGGCCGGCGGCAGTCCTAATCATGTATCGTTTTCTCGAAGGCACAGCGGATCAATATATGACGCGTGCGGTAACGACCGTGACACGTCAAACAACCATGCGTGAGCTGGAGGCATTATTCGAGAAACACGACTTCAATTCGTTCCCGGTAGTGGAAGAAGGAAGGATGTTGGGGATCGTTACAAAATTCGATTTTCTTCGAGCCTTTGCCTTCACCACCAGTCAGATGGTGCCCCATTACGACGAGTTGATGCGACGACCGGTGGCAGAAATGATGACCGAAGCCGTCGTGCATGTCGAGCCGGCAACACCATTGACGCGAGTTCTCCAGTTCATGGTGAGCCTTAAGAGCCGCAGCTTTCCGGTCATCGGGCCCGATGGCCAATTGGTAGGAATGATCTCTCGCGAGGACGTGATACGCGCACTCAAAGAGGCGACGCGTGACGCCGGCAAGGCCCGCTAGATCCTCTCGGGCAAAGAGTAACACCGAGGCAATGGCTTCGTGAATAAGCCGATGCACCGCAGCAAATAAGCCGCGGAACTCTTCCCCGTTGAATAGTAGGAGACATTATTCAGGAAGCCCTCGGCGGGAGGTTATTCCTACCTACAACTCAGCGTCAGAACATTTCCCTCCTGCCAAACCGCGGCTACCGAATTCGGCTGCTCCCGCCACATCGCTAATCGGCGGTGACGTTCATCGCTACGGGTTGCCGCAAGCGGGCAGCTAAGCCGCGGCTCAATTCTCCGGCAGGGTGAAGACCAGGCACGCTATTGCGAACCGGAATTGTGCTTTCCGGTAGCTCTGTCGAGACAGGTGATCAGACTTTCCACGCTAAACGGCTTAGTCAGGAAGCCGAGTGCCCCGGCGCTGAGTGCGCGTTCTCGAGTCCTCTCATCGGGGGTCGCAGTCACGAAGATTATCGGCGTGCGGTTGCCGTTCTCTATCAGCCGGCTTTGCAGGTCCACCCCACTCATGCCCGGCATTCGTACATCGGTAACCAGACATTCGGTGTCAGACAAGCAGCCGGACTCCAGGAACTCCTCGCCGGATGCGAAGGTCGCGGTCGCGTAGCCAAGAGATCTGATGAGCGAATTTGCTGATTCGCGAACGGATTTATCGTCGTCAACAATTGAAATCATCTTTGTCGCGGGCTTGGCCGCCGTTCAACGAACCTCCCCTGTCACAACATTGGTACAGCTAGAAAATAATCAACCTGCGCTTCTGTATAGTCATGACACTACCTTACGGTAATCTTAGTAAACCTGCTGCCGTCAGAGCGCGACCTCCGACAGTCAATCCTGCCCGAAACCTTGAGAGGAACCGAATCAGGGTAACAAAGGATGCCCATGATATGAGAGGCTAAGCATGAG
This sequence comes from uncultured Alphaproteobacteria bacterium, assembly GCA_963850855.1. Taxonomy (GTDB): domain Bacteria; phylum Pseudomonadota; class Alphaproteobacteria; order Rhizobiales; family Xanthobacteraceae; genus BOG-931. The sequence goes on along the minus strand of CAWKNH010000006.1, from coordinate 591,055 downwards.
CAGCGATGACAAACCGGATATTGATCGACTGCTAGTCCTCGTCAGCGATCGGGACCAGCAGTGCAATCCAATGATCGAGCGCAGGCCGTTCGATCCCAGATATCGGCAGCGGGCGTTGGAGCCGTGGCGCGCCCGAGACGCAAAGGGCGCGCCCGATCAATCCTGACAGGGCAGGGGCGGGATTGCATCGCGAGGGGCGACGGCGTGTCGAGGCTGAAGTTGTGTGCCTCAAAAGTCACGGTCACGCGCAAATAACGTTGGCCGCTAAGAAGACCCAGCTTTGCCACAAAAAGGAACCCCGAAGCTCCGCAGTCTGCGGCGCTTGGGGTTCCTGAGTTGTTGCCTCAACTTAGGCTTATGTGACCGCGCGGCGGTGTCGGGGGACGGGGCAGCCGCGCGGTCGGCCTAAAGCGGTGAGCTAGGCACGCGGTCTGCATTAGCAATACGGATCACGCGTTAGTGTTGCCCACACCATTCATTCGTCAGCGCGCTACGCTGCCGTCATTGATACCGAGGCAACTGCTCAGCGCCAGGCCCTGTTCCTTCTGAAACTCATCCGCAAATCACTCTGCACCATATCCGGTTCAAATTCCCTGTTCCTGCGTTCAAACTCCCTGTTTTATCGCTAAAATTCCCTGTTTCCCTTGAGTAGGGAATTTCGCTCCAAGTCCGCTAAATCATTGGACGAATGGCAACGTCTGAGCCGCAATCTGACTCAAAATCGAAAAATTCCCTGTTAATTTCCCTGTTAGCAGGGAACTCCATGGTGGAGACAGGTTCGAATCCGACTGCGTCCGCCACCACGCAGTCCTGCTCAATCAGGCGGTATGGCCGTCGAAGTCGCCTGTTTTGGGAATATTCTTTTCCTGTTGCGGCGTCATCTTCGCGGTATCCTGACCGCCCGGCACGCCGCGAGGGCCCAGCTTTTTGCGGGCGGTGTCGTCCTCGGTTAGTCTTTCTTCTTCGCTGATGGCGCGCTGCATCTCACGCCTCCTCTGCTCGGGATGGAATTGGGAAAAGGGCTAAATATTCCCTGGTTCCTGATCGCGGTGCTAGCTGCAAAGCTCAAAGGGCTATTACCGCCTCTTTAGCCAATCGGAGCGCTTTCAGACGTTCGGTCTTTTCGCGAATAGCTTGAGTTTGAGCTTCATATTCGCTCATCGCCTTTCGACCGTCTCGCGCACGCTCCTCTTTTTTGAAACTTTTCTCCGCCCGTTGCCGGGCTCGATCTGAATTCATGGAATGTCTCCTGAGCGGCGATCGCGCCACAAAGTCTCGCGCGTAAGCATCGCTGCCGAGCCTGAGCCGTTGACCATTGACTTTGCACAATCCACATCGCGGGTTTTGCAGGGTTACTCGGACTCGCGGGTTTGGTTGGGCGGCGGATTGGCATGGGTTGCCCCAGCCGCGGGGCGAGGGAACGGGGGCTGGGGCTTCCGAGTTAGGCCGCGGCGGCGAAACGGATGGTGGGCGAGCCAAGTACGCCGCTCTTCTCCATCACCGATTTCATTTCGCTTGAGGTCAACCAGGTGCGGGCCTTCGATACGTCGACGACATCCTGGAGGATGACCACATCATTCGGATTATCCGGGCTGTGGAACACTCTCCCGTTGGTAATGCCGGCAGACGCTCGATCCTTCTCGTGACCATTGTAACTCGTACGCCAAGCGTTGAAGTCCTTGACCTTGAAATGGACCGTCATGTTTTCGTTATTCATCCGTGCTCTCCTTGTTGAAAAAATCTCTTTAGTACGCACGCTGCCTTAGGCTACATGCGCAACTGATCTACGGGCGCCGATGGCACCCGCAAAGCATGCTGCTATCAACTTTCAGATTAGAATTGTGCCAGCCGCTGGCATCAGTACTGCCGGTGGGTAAACGAAGACTACGGCATGTCGCCGTTTCGTGGGCAGCTCTCGGGCAAGCCGCTGCCTGCCAGTACCTGTGCATCTGTGGTACCGAGATCAAAGCGCAAGGGCGCGTCGATAACTTAATTCGCGGGAAGCGCATTTGTCACGCATGGGTGTCTATAAGGCAACTGAGATGCTGGCTAAGTTTCGTCGCGCTGGACATCGAAATTCGACCACCTGGCGACCACCGTCTGTGGAACCGGCGTCGCCGATGGGCTGAACGAGCGCCTGTCGGCGCACATGTTGCTTCTGCCTTCGACCGATTTTGGCGCGCGCCCCAGCTAAGTCCGCGCTGCGCCCCTTCTGGCTCCGAGTCGAGGATTATGGTCAAGCATGCGCCACATGAGAATCGACCTGCGTTCGGGCTCGCTATTCGATCTCGCCATCCCCATGTCTCGATATAGCTCCAAAAAATGGTAAAGGCCGATCCGCATGAGCGGGAGCCTTTTGGAAAGGGCACCCTCCGTCATGTTCACGTCCAGGCAATACCGCGCGAAAGCGACTGAATACCGTGACTTGGCCAAATCGTCGATCGGCTCAAACCAAAAGCGCGATTTTCAAAAGCTCGAGCTGAGATTCGCGGCGCTTGCAGATAATGAGCAATCGCTCTCGGAAGATTATCAGGGCGCCCTGAGCGGTGCGGAACAAGACCGACCGGACGGCATCGCCCTCGCAGACGAAGAGGAACACATTCTGCGCTGTCTTGGGGCTGCGCTTATCATGCAGTGGAATACGTTGCCGACGAAGCTGCGACGGGAGCTCTTTGACAATGCCGGCAGCATGGGTGCGCTGTTGGATACCGCTGCTCTTAGAGGACAAATCGCTCGCTTTCTGCACCGGCATAAGAATAATAACGAGGATACAGTGGCTGCGTCGATCCGCGCTGAACCCGCACACGGTGATGCGAGCCTCCACGCGGCCTCTATCGCGCGGTGGGATGATGAGGGAGGCGCTTGCCAAATACCGGAACGACCAGGGCCACCGGAGCGTCAAATGCCCGAGTTAGCGCGCCAGTGATCAATGCCTATGGTGGGCGGAGAAGTCTCCTTCGCGCCCAAAGTCGAGCGAACACTCAATATGAGGGTTTCAATTATGCCGAGCCAAATGCCGCCGATACCACCGGCAAATCGCAGCAAGAAAGGTAGGAAGAGTGTGAGGGTCGCATCGAAGGACGAGAAATTGGTGAAGCATGAACGTCATGCCAACTCGGCCGAGGAGGGGGACACCGCAAATATCAAACAGAACACGACGAACAAGGGCTTTTTTCGTGGTCGTCGTCTCGGTTGATGATCGACAAATCAAAACGCGGCAAGCCTAACCAAGCATCAGATCTGCCGGCGACCCGGCCCGCCACTTGGGGCCCATATCATTCCGCATGAGTGCATAGACGCTCTTGGACGAGCACTCGCGATCAAACGACCGCGCCGGAGCCGCCGCCGTTTGATTTCGGCGGCGGGCGTCTCTCCGGGCGAGCGGGTGCAGGCCGGGAGCGATCTAAGGTTCCATGCGTGATCGACACTGTCGTGCCGTGTTGATTCCTCACGACTTCCACACGAGCGTCGAGCTGCTTGGCGAGGGCCTCGACTATGATCGTGCCCAGTCCGGGAGCTGGCTTGTCCGAATCCACCTGGCCCTCCGGTATCCCAATCCCATTGTCGGAAATCACAAGCCTCCAACTGGTCTCAGCCGCCTCATAGGTAACGACCAGCAGGTCGGAGGCCCGGTCACCGACAAAGGCATGCTTTAGCGCGTTGATCACGAGCTCGGTGACAATGAGACCGATGCTGACCGCCTCGGCGGATGAGGCCGTGCCGCCTTCCGCGTGGACCTTCAATGAGACCGGACGACTGTCGTCGGTCATCGAGGCCGCCAAAGTCTTGCACAATCGAGCGAGATAAGGACCGATCTCGATCGGCTGGCCGTGGCTTGAGCCCAACAGCTGCTGCTGCACTGCCGCCACCGACATGATACGTTGATGAGCATCCCGAAGATGCAGCCGCGTCTCCTCAGACTGCACCGTGCGCGCCTTGAGGAGAAGGATCCCCGCGATGATCTGCAGGCTGTTTGCAACACGATGCTGCATTTCCTGCAGCAGCGTTTCCTTCTGTTGCAACAGCGCGGCCATCTCCCGTTCGGCGGCGCGCTGATCGGTAACGTCTTCGATCGCCAGAAGAATGAGCTTTTGAGTTCCTTGATTGAAAACCTCGCGCGCATTCAGGAGCATCGAGCGTCGTCCGATAATGGGGAAGTCTCGCTCGACTTCGTAAGCCTCCATCACAGCGTGCTGTGGCGCGACTTCCGCCAGCAGCAATCGAAGCTCGGGGATATCCCATTGGCCAACGCCAAGCTCGTAAACTGGACGACCCTGAATGTCCTGAGGGTTCATCCTGAACGTCCGACAGAAGGCGCGGCTCGCGGTGACGACACGCAGTTGCTGATCGAGGACCAGAAGAGGATCGCGGATCGTATCCACGATCGCCTGGGCGAGCGCGCGCCCGGCATCGAGGTCTATAGACAGCTGACCGCTAGGCCACGCCAACGTGGCTCCCGGTACGGAGCGCGCTCGATAGTTCGACGTTTCCATGTTCACCTCCAAGAGGTCTGCTCTCCAAAAAGCCCGCGGAAGCTGCCCCCTGCCGGTCGTCGGCTACCACGTCTTCCCCAATTCCCTCCCCAACTTCTGCGCAATCCGCCTCCGCCACGAACAAGCCTAGTGACCGCAACAGCAACAATGCCCGATGACGGCGTTGATGATTGCCGAGACAAACCCGAGCCGAGATGCAGGCCGGAGCAAACTGGCGAATTCTCGCCCAGCTCAGGAGGTGCAAGTCCCATCATCTAAGGACCGGCGTGGCGAATGTGAACATTCGCATCTTCAAGCAAGAGAATCGGTCTCAGCTAGTAAAGTCCGATGCCAAGCCGAAGACTGTGCAAAATTGCTCACATCGCTGGGCTTCAGCCCTCGAGAAAATGACCGAAAGCAGCCAGCGGCCGAATGCGGTCGCAGATGATCTTGGTAGTCGCCAGCATCGGCACGGACAGGATCGCGCCCGGAATACCCCACATCCAGAACCAGAAGACGAGCGAGATGATGACGAGGACGGGATTGAGGGTAAACCGTCTGGCCAGAAGCATCGGCGTTAAAGTCTGGCCTTCAATCAAATGCAAACCGAGGTAAAGGCCCGCCGGGAGCAGCGCCAGCCAGAGCGCGTCAATGGTCAACAGGCCGGCGAGGAGGAAGATCAAAATGCCCAAAGCAGTGCCGAGGATCGGCACATAGTTCAACAGAAATGCCACCGTTCCCCAGAGGATTGGGTCGCCCACCCCGGTGAGCCACATCGCCAATGCCATGACGATGCCCACTCCCGCGTTCATGATCGTGATCGTGACCAGATACGCCGAGATGTCCTGTTCGGTTTGCCGCGATATTTCGACGACTTGGCGCTTGCTGCTGAAGTGCGGAACTATCTCGACGAGGCGGTGCAGAAAAATATCACCGGACACGAGAAGGAAAAAGAGAAACAGCACCGTCGTGAAGAAGCCGCTGGCGAAGTGTCGGGTTCCGGTGAACAGCGTCGTCAAAAGAGCTGCGCCTCGCTCCGAGACAGCCCCATTCGGTGAAGGTCCCGTTCCGCCAATATCTTCCACCTGCTGCAAAAACACTTGCAGTGTATTGATCGGTACCCGCAAGAAAGTCAGTCGCTCCTCGAGCCGAGGAATGCCTTCCGGGAGCTTGGCTGCCCAGGTGCGGGCCGGACCTGAAATGGCCGTTCCCAAGCCAACGATTGTCCCGAATAGGGCGAGGATCAGCAGCAGCGCCGCAGGCAATCGCGGAACGTGCCACCGCTCCAATAGGCGCAAGGCTGGCTGCAGCAGGAGCTTGAGAACGATGGCAAAGACCAATGGCAACACGATCTCGCGCGCAACAAAAGCTGCCGCTAGCAGCGCAAGGATGAAGAGACCGCCAAGGAATACGGCTTTCGGATCCGAGGGCCGCGGATGTTCCTCCGGCTCTCCTGCCAGCGGCACGACTTTCCCCTGATCGGTAGGCGCCATGTTCAACACTGAATGTGTCCTTACCTGCTCACTGTTCTCGAAATATTGGGAGACCGGCGCAAGGTTTAATCAGCACGAGAGCTATTTTTGGGGCGCTGCTTGCCGAAGGCAGCGGCCACTTCTTTCTTCTTTATACGCGCCGCTGGGTTGCCGCGCTCGCCAAGATTCTGCTCTTCGGTGCCATCACCCATCATGCCGGAATGGATAACCTTAGCTTGTTTTTTGCTGTCACTAGCGGTCGTGGTTTTCTTCATCATGCCATATCCTCCGTGCGAGGCGTCCTATGCGGTCGCGCTCGCGGTTGAAGTACACTGAGAACGGAGCGAGCCGCCCTCACTGTTCGGCCAGGAGATGCCCGCTTCCGACTTAGGCGGCAATCACCGCGACGATTCTCAACGTGCGGGGATCCACGATAAGAATCTCATCGCCGACCAGGATATATTCATAGTCGCGATATTCGGGTGCATATTCCACGATCGAAGCAGGCATTCTGTAAAGATGAACCGTTCCTGGAACGACCTCGCCGACCGTGGTTGAGAAGTGCACGTTGGTCAGGCGCTCGGCCTTTTCACCCCGCAGCGTGCTCCAAATTTTCGCATGCTGTTCGGTCGACAGCGCAGCCGGTGCGCCGGACTTCGTCCCGTCTCTCGCCGCGATCGGAGGCGTGCGAGGGTTCGGCGACACCGAAGTTTGCGCGGCGCCTCCCTGGCCCGTGACCTCGGGCTTGGAAGCGGCTGGCGCCTGGGCCACAGCCGGCTTCTCTTTCGTGGGCACCTGCGCGGTGGGTGCCGGCTTCTCCTGCATGGGCGCCTGCGCGGTTGGCGCCGGCGACTTCTGTGGCAGACTGCCCGGGCGCTGGTCCATCTTTCCTGCCGGGGCCTTCTGGTCATGTGCGGCTGAGCCCGGGGCTTCGCGGTTTTCGTTCGTGCCTTGCGCAGACGCCAATCCGGTTCGCGCCATGAGTGCGGCGGCGGCAGCGGTGATCAGCAAAGTCTTTCTTGGGTTTTTCATGATAGTCTCCAATAAAACCTTTGATTGTTGCGCTTTGAAAACAATACTGGTCGTCGTTAAGTTCCGAGTTATTGAAGCTTCTTACCGTATAAAATTGACCGCTAGCCGAGTTCTACTGCCGGATGCCGATCTGACCGGTTGGCGACGTGATTTCAGGAATGTCGCGCGGCGACGAAACAAAGCTTGACCCAAACACCCTCTCACTTGTCAACGCTGCTTGCGCCCAAATGCAGGCAAGGCCTTCTAAGTCCCGCCTTTCATTTTCGTTTGTGGATTTGGAGGAAGAGTGCATCGCCTCCTTTGCGTACTGCCGAAACAGGTCGGCCTCTGTCATGTCAGCCTCCTGGCTGGGGATACCTTGTTGGCGTCCCTCTAGATCGCGGAGCCTCGGCTGGCTGAGACAAGCAGTCTGTATAAAAGCGCTCACTCGGCTTAGCCGTGCGAGATATCCACCGCCACATTTTCTTACTTCAGCGGATCGCGCCCTAACGCGTTCAAAAGGAAATCCGGAGCACGACGCCGATCGGGTGTGAGCGATTTTGCTCAGAGTCCAGACAAACATAGACGTAGGCTGTCCAAACGATATGCTAAAGCGAACCGAGCGCGGTCGAATGACATTGAACGCCTCATCAAATTGGCCCCGCAATCGGCTTTTGCTCGCGCTGCCCTCACGCAATCTCAAGCAGCTTATGCCGGAGCTTGAACGCGTTCGCTGCGATCGCGCGCAGGTGCTAATGGACGCCGACAGCCCGCTCGACCATGTCTTCTTCCCCGATAGCGGTGTCGTCTCAGTGGTGGCCGTTTATTCGGACGGCAGCATCATCGAGATGGCAACGGTCGGAAGGGAGGGCTGCAGTGGTGTGCAAGCGATCTTGGGTGCCAAGCGCTCCTCCGTTCAGCTTCTCGTCCAAATCCCGGGGACCGCCGCAAAGATGTCGCGCGCGGCGTTTACGCGAGCGCTGAAGTCAATGCCGTCCTTCCGAAGTGTCATGGACGCTTACGTTCAAGCCTTTCTCGAACAGGTCATGGTGTCCGTAGCGTGCAACGGTGCGCACAAACTCGAGCAGAGGCTGGCGCGTTGGCTGCTCATGATGCGTGACCGCAGTGACGGTGACTCGCTTCTTATCACTCAGGCCCTGCTCGCCGAAATGCTAGGCGTCCAAAGGCCAACCATCACAAATGCTGCCCGGGAGTTCGAACGTGCCGGTTTGATTGAACGCGGCCGCCGGCAAGTCACGATACTTGATCGGCGGGGTCTCACGAAGGCATCTTGTGAATGTTACCAATTGGTTCGGAAGCGTCTCGCTTTTCACCTCCCGAAAACATACGAATGATATAGTCAGCGTTCCCAGCACGGTAATGTACATTACCGACAGAGCCTATATACTGAGTTAGACTCAGGGCTCGCAGGCAGGGTGGGCGGCGGAGTGGCCTCTCTGTGGCAGGATCGTATTCCTGCTGACGAGGCCGAGCCCTGCCATCAGAGGGTGCCCAGGAACCGCCGTGTGCGAAATCGGACTATTGGATCTCCGAGAGACGATCCGTGAAGGCCAGCTCGTGCCCGATCCCGATCTGACGGTCCGGTTTGCGCACCATTCTTTTGGCGACACATTCACTGTCACCCCAAAGGATACGCCTCGCGATCAGGAGGGCCGGCAATGAGCCGCAAAGCAAAGCTCCCGTTCGATCCCAAAGCGTTTCTTTCGAAGGTCAACGGCGGGCGAGCCGTTTCCGATTATCGGAAGGATCAAATCGTTTTCCGGCAGGGCGATCCTTCGGATGCCGTTTTCTACATTCAGAGCGGCAAGGTCAAGAAGACCGTCGTCTCCGAGCAGGGCAAGGAAGCCGTGGTCGCAATTCTGGAGGCCAGCGATTTCTTCGGCGAAGGCTGCTTGGCCGGAGAGGTGCTGCGCCTGTCGACGGTCTCCGCTCTGACGAAATCTGTGATCGTGCGAATCTCGAAGGGAGACATCACGCGCGTGATCCACGAAGAGCCGGCGTTTGCCGAGCTGTTTATCGCGCACCTGTTGGCCCGCAACAGTCGTGTCGAGGAGGACCTGGTCGATCAACTGTTCAATTCGAGCGAGAAACGTCTGGCGCGGACCCTTCTGCTTCTGGCGAACTTTGGCAAGGAAGGAAGGCCGGAGCCGATCATCGCGAAAGTCAGCCAGGAGACGCTGGCGGAGATGATCGGAACGACCCGGTCCCGCGTGAGTTTCTTCATGAACAAATTTCGAAAGCTGGGCTTGATTGATTACAACGGCAGCATCGAGATCCACAGCTCATTGTTGAATGTCGTCCTGCGCGACCAGCCGCAAATCAGGGATTAGCGCCGATCGACTATTTGCCGGTGACCCCATCTTCGATGACTTCCGGGACAGACCCGCAACGGAACGCGAGCACCGGCGTGCCGCACGCCATTCACCGCTGCGAGATGCTCCGCGCCCTTGGATCGTGCGTGGGCGGCGCGGTAGCGTCCTCCGTCGCATGCACGATCTTGTCCTGATTGTCGGTCAGCCATTGCGCATTGTGCGCGAGTTGGATGAAGCTTCGTTCGAGCCTCTCAAACTCACGCACCTCGTTCGGGCCGTTCGCCATCCCCACCAATTTGGAATATTCGATCGCCTTGGCGCGATATTGCTCGGCGGTGAACATAGGCGAACCTTTCTGATGAGGGGAGCTCTCTACGTGCATCCCTTCTGGTAAGTGAGTTTTTTCAAAAAAATGATATTACCAACATAGGTCTGATGGCTGACTTGAGTCTGTATAAAATAGCTCACGAGGCGCGCTTAACGGCGGAGAAGCGTAGCGGGTCTAATACGCGAACGTGTCCGTACGGATTGCAACTCTTAGCGGTGAATCGGCTCTCCTGGCCGCGCCATCTTATCTCAATAAACGGCTCTCAGGTCGGCGGTCACGGGATTCGAACCGAACTTGCCTGCGCTATCGATCATGAGCAACTCGGCGAGCCGCCCGCGCGCACGATTGACGCGACTCTTTATCGTCCCTACCGGCGTCTCACAGATCGCGGCCGCCTCGTCGTAGGAGAAGCCCGACGCGCCGACGAGAAGCAAGGCCTCGCGCTGAACGAAAGGCAACTTCGCGAGCGCGTCGAAGAGTTCCTCGAATTCCAAGCGACCGTCCTGCTCGGGAGGCGATTCCAGGCTGTCGAGGTAGCTGCCGTCTACGTCTTCGACTTCGCGGCGTCGCTTGCGAAATTCCGACCGGAAAAGGTTACGGAGGATGGTGAAAAGCCAGGCCTGCATGTTCGTTCCGGGTTGGAACAAATGTATGTTGGCCATGGCGCGCACGAGCGTCCCCTGCACCAGGTCATCCGCACGGTCGACGTTGCCGCTGAGCGACATCGCGAACGCCCGCAAGTTCGGAACGGCGGCGAGCATGACATCGCGCTCGGACGGCTCAAGCCGGATCGCTCCGGTCCCTTGCCGGCCCCCATTGATCGTCTCTTGACGACCGCAAGCGCTTTCGCGGGCGCGTGCTTGGTCTTCCTCGTGAGTTGGGTTCGCCATGGCTGTCTGAAAAATCGATGAGGAGTTGCTCGCCGGAATTGCATTTGCACCGGCCCATTCTGTACGAGCAGGCAGTTTCATGCGTGACCGGCGGTTCAAGGTCGTTTCGGTACGATGGGTCTTCTTATGTCAAATCCGCCCGAGCAGCATAAGAACGACAACGATGATCAAGATGATGCCGATGACACCCACACCGCCGTGTCCGTAGCCGTAACCGTAGCCGCCAAAGCGGCCGCTAAAGCCGCCAAACAGGAAAATCACGAGGAGGATAATGAGAATGAGTCCCAGCGACATGATCTTAGTCTCCTTTCGCTTCGCGTCAATTAAAGCCTCTTGCCGCCGCAAAGGCTGTGCAAAATTGCTCACATTCATAGGCCGATGGATCGCACGCCCAGCCACGCGTAAGCAACGCAAGTTCAATTCTTGATTCGCGGCTGGTCGTGCAGAACGACGTTCAACAGTGAACTGTGGACTTCGATGCCGCCGTTGTAGTCGATGAAGCCCAGCTTTCGAAATTTGTTCATGAAGAAACTCACGCGCGAGCGGGTCGTTCCGATCATCTCCGCAAGCGTCTCCTGGCTGATTTTAGCGATCACCGGCTCGGGTTGACCTTCCTTGCCGAAGTTCGCCAACAGCAGCAGCAGGCGGGCAAGCCGCTTCTCGCTCGAATTGAACAGCTGATCGACAAGGTCGGCTTCGACGCGGATGCTCCGGCCCAGAAGATGCGCAATAAACAATTCGGAGAATGCCGGTTCCTGATGGATCACCTGGATAATAGCCGATTTTTCCAAGCGCGCGATGACGGAGTCCGTCATCGTCGTGACCGTCGCTATACGCTGCGCCTGTCCGGCAAGACATCCTTCGCCGAAGAACTCGTCCGTACCAAGTATTGCGATGACTGCTTCCTTGCCTTGCTCGGAAACGACGGTGAGCTTCGCCTTGCCTTTCTGTATGTAGAAGACCGCATCGCCGGCGTCCCCCTGTGAAAAGACGACCTGGCCTTTGGGGTATTTGCCGATGCTCCGGCCGTTCCCGACACGGGCAAGAAACGATTTTGTATCGAATGAGCGTCGGCGTTTCGTCGCCATGACATAACCTTCCACACCCAACATAAGCCTTTCTGAGGGAGAAGGGAATCGCGCGCTCAACCTGGGGGACACTGGAGGCGATCCTTAAGATTAGGGGAGCAGGCACACGTAGTTAGTCGGGAAGCCACCCGGCAAATGGAAATATTAAGCACGCCGGAGGCGCATCCATGTGAGCAATATTGCTCAGAAATTGCGTTGGCTATGGACGACTGAGGGCCGCCCACCGGCCCCGTCGTTTGAATCAGGTGTGCCGAAGATGATCGAGCCGGGCCGCTCACCCGCCGCGGGACGCCTGGGGAGGCCGTGAGTGAATTTCGTCAAGCGTCTCTCTGACTGACAGGGTGTAAACTGCGTCACCTTGCGGCACTGGAAAATGGATCGTTGTATGATCCTTGAACCGCTGCATATGCAGAACGGTGTCCATGTTCACATCAACCTGTTCGCCGTCAGCCACCCTGCTCAGCCGCTTCCAGGTACCCATTATTCTCACCTGATGGACGATTTGACTAGCTAGTAGCTTTCCGCTCCGAGTTTCACCACGGCGCGGCGGCATCGTAGCAAAACATTGGCTTGCGTGTGCGTAAAACTTTGAGCGTGTCTGCACGCTGCAGGGCAGCTGGTGGTACGCAAGGCCGAGTCGGCGCGGGCGCTAGACCGTCTCATTGCGGCTGGTTTGCCGCTACGGCAGGCACGCCGCATGCGAGTCACCTGATCGCGAAAGAACCGGTCGTCTTGCGTCCGTCTTGCACCCCCCTCAAAGCAGACATTTCGGAGTTTGCGCGGCACGTCCGCCAAGGGCCGGAACCGGTCATGCGCCGATGATTGGGGCGGCGGCAAGTGACAGCGCAGCAAACCCATAAAATGTATATTGGGGATAAATGCCACCAAGCGCGCTTCGCAGATATGGAACGCGGCTATCGACTATAGCCTTTATCCTTGATGCGTCGGATACGAGCACACTTGGCGGCGCCGGCAAGGCGCGATTAGAACCGCTTCATCCTAAACACATACGAGTGATTCACGCGCCAGCCTTCTAGAGCGTCCAAGTTTCGTCACTCGAGGTCGCGGCGGCAAAGGGGTGATTATCAATCAGGGGCCAAGACAATGAGAGAGCCGGGAGTGCAGCGAGATGGCAAGAACGAAGCCACAATTACATCCACTCTCAAGCCGCCGGCGTCGGTCACGGCGAATAAACCGCCGGCGCCGGTCGTCGTTCTGTCGCCCACCAAACGAACCGCCGTGATTGAGTGTTTCAACAACAACGGCCTTCACAAGCGCAATGGCTATTGGTGCGGACCGCCAGAAGGCAAGCATATCTCAGGTGTCACTGTTGCAGACCTCGCTCGCGATGGCATGTTCTCTGTAATCACAAATCTTCGAAGTCGTTCGGCGCGATTGACCGAACGTGGCCAATGGCTTGCACGGACGCTGATCGAGGCATCGGGAGCGCAACAGCACAGGGTCTAATGCCTTAGCTTGAAATTGGTCCCGCGAAGTTATCCCATTTATCCACCGTCGATTCATTGTGAGCTATTTTATACAGATTCAGAAAAGTATCCGACTCAAAGTCACAAATGCCGGGCGCTGCAAACACTTTTAATCAGATTTCGGGGCACATTCATGAGCGGTTCTCCCGCTTGAGCGTCCTCAAACCACCCGAACCAGCGTCACGCGAGGAGAAAGTACATGCGCGAGGAGAAAGTGCATGCACGTCAAGATGATTTGCTCATGCTCAAGCCATTAGACCCTTGCCCAATATGCGGCGCCGAAACCGTTCTTGCAGAGAATGAGCCTCATCCTCTGCACGTCAATTTCGAGATTCACGGATATCTCTGTGACTGGTGCGGTCCGGTCAAATCCTTGGTTGTGCTTCGCTCGTGGAGGCCCCGCACCTTCCAGTAAAACGGAAGGCGTCCGTCCCGGAGTCCTATGCCATTGGCGAATCGCTGGTCCGATCCGTGATGTCCGCTCCACCCCGAGCGTTCTTACTTCCCTGCTATCGGGTCAAAGTTTCCTGTTCTGCTAAACGTATTCCCTGTTAATTTTCATAGGGAGTTTCGCTAAAAAGCCCGTGGTTACTGCGTTAAGTGATGATGGCGTTGCGACGTTAGCCCCCCAATTTCGCGATTTTCCCTGTTAATTCCCTGTTAGTAGGGAGTTTTGTTGCTGAGACGCGTTCGACATAGACTGCGTCCGCCGCCACGCAGTCCTAGTCGAACGATTTAGGGATGCTTTTCGCGCTTGCTGTTGCATCAGCGACAAGTTCATCCAGCCAACGACGTCCGCGGGCAATCGACGCGACCAATGTTGCGCTAGTTTCCGAACGTCTCCGACGAACCTGTTGCGGTGCCGCACCGGATCCGACCTGCTGGGTCGCCTGTTGCGAGGCGGCGTGCTCTGATTTGGCCAATAGGCGACATCATTCCTCATTCATTCAATGCCGGCGCGGGTGCGCCGCATCCGAGGACATGTTGAAGCGATCGACCGTGCGCTTGATGGCGCCGCCGGCTGTCACCTTGCCAGCGGATCAGGCCTGATCTGCAGCTTGTACACCTTGGGACGCGCCTCCTTACCCCCTTCGTTGTGGAACGCGGCGCGCGAACCGAACGTCGTCCACAATCCGCGGCCCTTCCAGCCGGCATTCTTGTTGTCGATGCGGCCGTCGACGTTCTTGGTGAAAAAGCCCATCGGGTACGGTACCCGCAGATTGACCAGCTTGCCGTCCGCGAGCGCGAGGAGCGACTCGCCGCCATTGGTCGATGCGATCGGCACGTTCGGCCCGAGCCCTAGCGTATTATAGCGATCGACCCAGACGTAGTAGGCGTGATCGGCGCTCCCCGGGTCGGTTACGCCGTTGAACTGCGGCCCTGGGAATTGATAGAGCGTCCAGCCTTCCAGACAGAGCTTGCCGGTCACCGCTTTCGGGCCGTTGAGCGGCCCCTTGCATTTGGTGCGGTCGAAGCTAGCGAGATGCCCGCTCGACAATACGGTCCAGACGACGCCGTTGAGATCAAGATCGAGCCCGCGCGGTCCGTAACCCCCGTCCGGCGGCGCGTAGATTTCCGCGAGTGCGGTTTCCGAGGGGTTCGCCCCGGGGACGAGCCGAATGATGTAGCCGGGCTGATCGATGCCGGAGAAACCGATATCCATGGATTGGCCCCAGATCGAATCGTCGACCGGGCTCGGTTGGACACCATAGAAGGCCGCCATAATCCGTTTGTCCTTGGCGGGATCGACGGGCTGATCGGCCTCGACATAGGCATCTCGTTTGCCGTTCCCGTTTGTGTCGAGGATGATCGGCGTCCAGCCCTGCGACTTTGCCTCATCGCCGGTCTCCTCATACATCCGCGTGTTCAGCCAGCCGACGATCCCGCTCTGCGGCCCGCCCGCGCTGGTCCACAGGGTATTGTCCGGGTCGTTGGCAAAATACAGGTGTTGCGTAGTGAAACAGGTGTCGATCAGCGACCACTTGCCGCTCTTCGGATCGTACATCGAGAGCTGACGCGCCGACTCGCCGAGCGGGACGACCTTCGCCGATGGATGGTCCGAGCCCGTCCGGCAGAAATCCGGGTTCGCGGCCGGTCGGATCCTCGCGGTGAACCACACCCGCCCCTTTCGGTCCATGATCGGATTGTGGATGCTCGCGTGCCCGTCCCAGATCGGCTCGTCCCCCCAGTACACGGAAGTCCCGACCGGTAGATCCTGCGCTGACGGCGTCTTGGGATCGCGATAGGGGTGCAGAATCTCCGACGCCTCGTTGCGGAGCGGATCCAGGACCGGCACGAGATCGGTGCTCTCTTCGGGCGACCCGTAGATCGGGCCGTTGGCGTTGACTGTCGGGTCGCGCTTGTCGCTGGATATCGCATCATGGAGATAGTGTTTCCTGCTGCCCCAATCCCACATCGTGATCACGACATTGCGCTCGATCCCCTGCGGCCGCTCCGGCTTGGCGAAGGGCACCTCTCCGGCGGCAATGCGGTCGGTCCAGTCCGCGAACAACGATAGCGCCTTGTCCGGTCCGAGCCGCGAGAGCGTGCGGAACATGTTGGTCATGGCTTGTCCGGACTGGAGGCGTCTCGCCCATGCCTCGGTCGAATTGCTGAATTGCCCGAGTTCCTTGGAAAGCGTGCGGACACCTTTTGACCCGAGCGCATGGCAGGACTGGCACGAGTTCTTGAGGGTGTCGATCCAGCCGTGCTGCGTCTTGATAAGCGCGCCGATGCCGTTTCCCTTGTCGCCGGTGCCGGGAAATTCGCTGGCGGCAGGGATCTTGAGCAGCGCATACCAGTAGACGCCGGGATAATATTCGGCGGCGGCGGCCGCGTTCGGCGCCGGGATCGCCGTGAGATTCACGAGCTTGCCGGGCGTGCTCTGAACTTTCGCCGAATCCACCAGCCCATAACCACGCACCCACAGGCTGTAGTTGGCCTTGGGAAGATCGGGAACGACATAGCGGCCGCGCTCATCGGTCACCACCACTTTGGCAAATTTGGTGGCGAGGTCTGTTGTCTCCGCGATCACCCAGACGCCGGCCTCGGGCCCGACCGCTCCAGTGACGACGCCACCGAGATCGCTGTCGCCAATGTCGATTGCTGGGCCGGCCTCATCTGCCCGCGAAGAGACCGCCGCCATGGCCACCAGCGACGCTGTCGCAATCGCGCACAGATAAAGAGCGTGCATGAAACGTTTGGCAATCAATGATGCCCCCTTTCTTGCGCGCGACTGCTCGGGTCGACCAGTCGGCACGCGGGCGCGAAACGCGCTGCCGCGCGGGTGGTGAGCGGAACGGGATCGGCATGCATGGCGAAAACCAACACCCCGTTGCGCTCGAACACGCGCCGTCGGGGCGTCACAGCGACGCCCCGGTGCGCAACGCTTGGCGCGCGACCGCGCTCACTTGCGGCGCGCCCAGCTTGCGGGCAGCGCGATGGCCTTCGAGCGTCGCCTCGTAAACCGTACGCGGCGCAACCGCGCAACCGATGGCTTCAACGCTGCGACTGCGCTCGCGCAGCAAATGATACATCGCGTTCTCCGAGCTGCGCGAGGTTGCCATCACGATGGTGTCGGCCGTAACAGGGCGCGCGCGCGAGGGCTGGTAGATGTTGACGATTTCGACCTCGGTTCGGTCGATTTTCTTCACGGCGTGGTCGGTGATTATTTCAACGTCGGCTTCATACAGATAGGTCAGTATCCAGTGGAGATAAACTTCCGCCGCCGTTTCCCACCCGATCATTGGCCATTTGGTCAGGAGTTTGACCCGCAAGCCGAGTTTGGCGAGTTTGACCGCCGTCAGCGGCGCGGCGACGTCCGCCATCTCGTCGACGACCAACACGTCACCTGAGACTTTCACCCGGTCGAGTGCGACCTCGTCCCAAGTGACGCAATGGCCGGTTTCCCAGCCGGGCAACGGCTTCCCAGTCTGCCCCTGAAAGCCATCCCGCCGGTAGCGGGCCCCAGACGCAACCACAATGTGATCCGGGCGTTCAGTTGCGAGCACTGCGTCGATGTTTTCGACGCTCACCGGGCTTGCCGTCTTGACGACTGCGCCGTTACCTGTGGCTTGCTCCGCAAGCCACGTTGCGATCGTTCCGTATTGCTGGCGATTGGGTAACGCGCCGTAGGCGCGCACGTGCCCGCCGACCTGATCCTCGCGCTCGTAGACGACAACCGCGTTGCCGCGCGCTGCGGCCACACGCGCATATTCTAAGCCTGCTGGTCCTGCGCCAATGACCAGCACCCGCTTGGGCGAGGAAACTTTGCGCATCGAGCTTGCGCCCCACACCGCCTCTCGCCCTACCACCGGGTTGTACGCGCACTGAACGCGGCTGCCGCGGATCACCGCCCGCCAGCAATAATTGGCGGCGACGCAGCGGCGAATGTCGTTTACGCGTCCCTCTTTCACTTTGGTCATCCATTGCTCGTCGGCGATCATCTGCCGGGCCAGCAGGATGGCATCGGCGTCGCCGGAGCCGACAAGCTCGTCGGCAACCGCCGGATGGCTGACCCGGCCAACGAGGAACACCGGTTTTTTCGCCACGGTCTTAATGGCGCGGGTGTACTCGCGCTCCCACCCCTCTTCGAACGTCATCGGGGTGTGAATCCAGGAATGGTGAACACCCGCGGATACGCTCACATAGTCGATGTCGGTCCCGCGTTCGAAATCAGCATGGATGCGTTTGATATCCTCGATCTCGAGATCGCCATCCCAGAAGGACGTCGAGTTGATGCGATAGCCAAGAAACGGCCTATCGCCGATGCGCTTGCGGATCCGCCGCATCGCTTCGATCGAAAAGCGCAAGCGCTTTTCATATGACCCACCCCAGTGGTCGGTGCGCTTGTTGTAGAACGGCGATAGGAACTGCCACGGCAGATAGCCGTGCGCGACGTGAAACTCGATGCCGTCAAGGCCGGCGGAGATCGCACGCTTGGCGGCGTCCTCGTAGCATTGAAGGATATATTCGATCTCGTGCTCCTCGAGTTCTTTGGGAGTGGGACCGCCGGGAATCTCGCCGGCGGGCACCTGGCTTGGAGCAAGCATGTAAGGGTTATATTCGTCGGGATCGCGCGCCGGGTCGGTTTTCAAGAACGGCGTCGGCGAGCGAAGCCCCAGATGAAGGAGCTGCACGGCAAGCGCGCAGCCGTGCCGCCGCACCGCACGCGCGACATTGGCCAGTCCCTCGAGTTGTGCGTCGTTCCAAAGGCCTGGAAAGCCCAGCGGCGTGTAAATCGTGTCCTTGTTGATCA
Source organism: uncultured Alphaproteobacteria bacterium (assembly GCA_963850855.1). GTDB lineage: Bacteria > Pseudomonadota > Alphaproteobacteria > Rhizobiales > Xanthobacteraceae > BOG-931. Next base: position 572,717 of record CAWKNH010000006.1, on the reverse strand, counting down.
GGTGCCCGCCGAGAATAATCATTCCCAGGCCGGTCTTGGCGCGTTCTTCGTAGTAGGCGACCGCCTGTTCGGTGAAGATGCCCTCGTGGGGGCTCCTGACCCAGGTCGGGCAAACCGGGGCGAAGACGACGCGATTTGGCAGTGTCGTGTTCCGGATACGCAATGGCGAGAGCAGATGGCGATAAGAGCCGATGTCCGTCACACTCGTTTCCCCTTACGCCCTATCATGACGCGTTGACTGAGCTATTGACAGCCGCACCGCTAGCCGAGCGACACTACCAAATTGCAGAATGGCGTGACATGGTGCTGGTCGCCGCCGCCGGAGGGTGGTTTGCAGCGCAGAAGCCAAGGGGGGAAAAGCGAGCGGTTTAATGGAGTTTGCCAGTGAGCGGGTGTAATTTGTCCGCTACCCAATAGAGCAGACCCCGATCGCATCCACGCGGCGCGATCAGCGAAAGCCCGAGCGGGCAGCCGGCCATTGTTGCGAGCGGCAGCGACATCTGCGGCAGTCGAGCGAGACCGGCGACGCACAGCATCCCGAAGGCGCGCGCCCGAAATACTTCAAGCTCGGCGACCGGCGTCGCAATTTTCGGCGCGATGCCAGGCGCCGTTGGCAAGCACAGCACGGCGTCGCTGTCGAGAAGCGAGGCCATGTGACGGGCTACATCCTCGCGGCGCGGCCGCGCGCGCTCGACCTCCGCCTGATCGATTGTTCGGGTCCAGCGGAAGCGTTCGGCAATGCCGGGTCCGAAGCTTGGATTGCATGCATCGATCCAATCTCCGTGGCGGCGCCGGATTTCGTCGCCCTGCAAGATGCGGAAAATGCCGGACCATACCGCGGGATCGTCAGTGTAGACCCGAACATCGCGATGATGCGCGAACAGGGTCTTAAGCCGGATCAGGGCAGGGGCGAGCGCCGTTGTGATTTCCTGGCCGGCGAGTGCGAATGCGTCTTCAGCTATGAGCAGCCGCTTCGGCGCAAAATCCGACGCCGGCGGTAACAGCACCTCGCCGACCTGCTGGATCGTCTTGGCATCGCGCGCGAACCATCCAACCGTATCAAAGCTCGCGGCGAGATCGATGACGCCGTCAGCCGGCACCGAACCGTGCGTGGTGCGGATGCCATAGATGCCGCAATAGCTTGCCGGAAGGCGGACGGAGCCGCCGCAATCCGTGCCGAGCGCGAAGTCGACCAGCCCGCCGGCGACTGCGGCGGCCGATCCGCTCGACGATCCGCCGGGAATCCTTCCGGGCGCGTGAGGATTGGCCGGCGTTCCATAGTGCACATTCTCGCCGTTGAGGCTGTAGGCCATCTCATCGGTTTGGGTCTTCCCGACCATGCTGGCGCCGGCGGCAACGAGCCGCTCGACGGCGGAGGCAGTGCGCGCGGCCGGCGCGTGGGTCTGAAGCCAGACCGGATTGCCATTACCTGTGCGATGGCCGGCGATGTCGAACACGTCCTTGGCGGCGAACCTGAGGCCACGCAGCGGCCCGGCGGACGCGCCGTCCAGCGCGACATCAGTGTGGCGGCAAAAGGCGTTGTAAGGATCGTGCACGGTCATTGCAGACGATGCAGCATCGCGGGTTGCCGCGACACCGTCTTTCGGCCTCTCTTGAACGCGTAGAGCACCGCACTAAGCTCCGCCACGGCCATTTGCGAGGCGACCGTGTCGAGCACCACCAGATCCGCGGATTTGCCGACTGTGAGCCCGTAGTCTTCAAGCCGCATCATGTCAGCCGGCCGCTGCGTGATCATGTTGAAGCATTCGCGCATATCCGCTTTCTTTCCGACTTGACAGATATTGGCATAGAGATTCGCCATCCGAATCTGCGAACAGTCGCCGAACGGCGTGAACGGGTTGAGGATATTGTTGCTCGATAGTGAGCAGTTGACGCCGTGATGTAGGAGCTTGTGTGCCGGAACCACGCCGCGAGTGACGTTGTGGTCATGCTGGTGATCTCGGCCCATAAGATATAGATCGGTGGACGGCAGCACAGTGAGCGCGACGCCAGCGTCGGCAAGCCGCTTCGCCATCGCCTCGAAGGCCAGGAGCGGAAGGCTCGTCGCTCTGGTTACGTGGCCGATGGCGACGCGGCCGCCATACTGGAATTCCTCCGTGCGCCGGCAGACATAATCGAGCGTCATGCCCTCGGTGTTCGGCCCAAAATCCAGATGCATGTCGATATCGACGTCGTACTCGCGCGCCAGTTCGAAGATGCGGTCGATTTGGCCCGCCGGATTGCTGTCCGTGTAGGGCGCGCCGCCGACCGCACGGCAGCCGCGATCAAGCGCTTCGACCATTAATTCGTCGGTGCCGGGATTGTTGAGGAGGCCCTCCTGCGGGAACACGCAGATCTGCAGATCGATCGCCCAGGAATATTGCTTGATGAGCGGCAGCACGCCGTCAAGTCCGCGCAGGCCGACGCCGGGGTCGACTTCGAGATGCGTGCGCATGTGCGTGGTGCCTTGCAGGATCGCCTTTTCGAGCGTGCGAACGGCGCGGGATTGAACATCCTCGGGTGTAAAAGCCGCCTTGGCCTTGGCAGCTTCTGCGATCGCTTCCGCGAGGTCGCCGCGGTCGGACTTGCAGCGATCGAGTATGCACGACTTGTCGAGATGGATGTGGGTTTCAACGAAGCCGGGCGAGACCAGGCGACCGCCGAGATCGATCGTCTCGCCCTCTGCCGCCAAATCGGGCGCGATGACAGCAATCCGCCCGGCCGCGATGCCGATGTCGGTCAGTTCGTGCTCGGCCCCGATTTGCCGGGCGTTCCTGAGAATGAGGTCCATATCGGCCCTTCCTGTCGAAATTGGCTGCGCATTTGCGTTTTATGAGACCACCATGCGGCCGCCCAGATAGGCGTGCACCAGCGCCGGATCCCGAGCGATTTCATCGGCGGTGCCTGATTTCTTAATGCTGCCGCTTTGCAGCACGTAGGCGCGATCGGCGACCGACAACGCCAAAGCCGCCACTTGGTCGACGAGCAAGATGGTGGTCCCTTCCTCGCGCAGCTCTGCCAGCATATCGTAGAGACTCTCGAGAAGTCTTGGCGCGAGGCCAAGCGAGGGCTCGTCGAGCATCAGAACATCAGGACGGGCGATCAAGCCGCGGGCGATCACCAGCATCTGCTGCTCGCCCCCGGAGAGGAGGCCCGCGCGCTGATGCAGCCGCGCCTTGAGCGCGGCGAAACGTTCGAGCAGCGCGTCGATCATTTGCGTCTCGTCGGCGGCTGCGCGCGCATACGCGCCGAGCCGCAGATTGTCGATCACGCTAAGCTCGGGAAAGACCTGCCGACCTTCCGGTACCAGGATAAGGCCGTCGCGTGCGATGCGATCGCCGGGGAGTTGATCAATGCGCGCGCCGAGGAAGGTGACCTCGCCGATAATGGGCCGGATCAATCCGCTGAGGGCGCGCATGAGCGTCGTCTTGCCGGCGCCGTTGGCGCCGAGCACCGCGACAAGCTCGCCCTTGGCGATATCGAGCGACGCATCGCGCACGATGGTCGCGGCGCCATAGCCTGCCGAGAGCGAGCGCACGGACAGCAAGAATTTTTCCTGAGGCGGCACCGGGCGCTTTCGCCTGCGCTCGGCTTGCTCGCCGACGCCCAGATAGGCCTCGCGCACGGCCGGCGCCGCCGCGACTTCGAGCGGCGAGCCTTCTGCGATCTTGGCGCCGGCGTCGAGCACGATGACGTGGCTCGAAACGCCCATGACCAACTCCATGTCGTGCTCGACTAGGATGATCGCGATGCCGATGGCGGCGAGCTTGCGCAGCAATCTGTCGATCGCCGCCGTGTCCTTGGCGTCAAGCCCGGCAGCCGGCTCATCGAGCGCCAGGACAGCGGGGCGAATGGCGAGCGCGCGGGCGATCTCGACGAGGCGCTTGTCGACGTGGGAAAGCGCGCCTGCAGGCTGGTCGATCGCACCGGCATAGCCGACGAAGGCGAGCAGGCTTTCGGCGATCGCGGCGGCCTCCTGGTCGCGCTTTGCGCTCAGGAGCGAACGCGCACCGAGTTCGCCGCGTCGCAGAGCAACCAGAATGTTGTCGACCACCGACATCGTCTCGAACAATTGGCTGGTCTGATAGGTACGGGCGATCCCGGCGCGCGGGATTTGGAAAGCCCGCAGCCCCGATATGGTTCGCTCGCCGAGCTTCACCGTTCCGGCGTCCGGCCGGTAAAAGCCGCAGAGTGCATTCAGCGCCGTGCTCTTGCCCGCGCCATTGGGCCCAATGATGCTGGTGACGGCGCCGGCTTGCGCGTCGAAGCTCAGGTTCCTGACCGCGCGCACGCCGCCGAAGCTCACCGCAAGATCGCGCACCGAAATGCCGTCGCCGGTCGTACCGGCGGCGAGAAAGCGTTCGATGTCGCATCGTTCTCGCGCGACTGTCTCGCGAACCTTCGGTGGAAACAGCCGGGCGACGACACCAACCAGACCGACGGGTGCGAGACGGAGCACAGCGAGCATCAGCACCCCGACAAACAGCAGGCGGTATTGGCCGAGCGTCGCCAGCAGCTCCGGCAGCAGCACGACGACGCAAGCGCCGATCAGCGGGCCGAGGACCCGATCGGCGCCCCCGAGCATGACGACCAGAAGGAAAAGGATCGATTGGAAGAACGGAAAAGATTCAGGACTGATGAAATTGCTGATCGAGGCGTAGACACCGCCGGCAATACCGGCGGCCGCCGCCGAAATGCCAAAGGCCGTGGTGCGGATCAATGTCGGGTCGAGTCCAATCGAAACGCTCGCGGTTTCGGCGTCCCTCACCGCCCGCATCGCATTGCCCCAAGCGCTGCCACTGAGCCGCGCAAAGGCGAGAATCGACAGCGCGGTCAGCGCCACGGTGAGAAATCCGATGCCCTTCTCGCCGATCTCCGCGCCGAAAATGGTCGGAGCGGGAATGCCGGACAGCCCGTTCCAGCCGCCGGTCAAATCCTGCCACTCGGCCGCTCCGTGCTCGACGACGAAGCCGAACGCGATGGTCACCATGGCCAGATAGGGGCCGCGCACGCGCAGCGCAGGTATCGCCAGGAACACTCCGGCCAGACCGGAGCCGATGCCGCCGACGGCGAGCGCCGGCCAGAACGACCAGTGCAGCGTCGTAGTCAGGATGCCCACGGCGTAGGCGCCGATGGCATAGAACGCCACATGCCCGAGCGAGATCTGACCGCTCAGCCCAACGAGGACGTTGAGGCCGACGCCGGCGATCGCCGTCAGTCCAACGGTGACGATGATGAAATTCTGATAGCTATTGCCGCGAACAATGAGGAAGCATGCGGCAGCGACCACGATCGCGCTTGCGACGATTGTGCGCCAGCTCATACTTTCCTCAACGCGGCGCGCCCAAACAGGCCGTTCGGTCGCAATGCGAGAGCTAGGATGACGAGCGTGAACGTCACGATCTGGGTGTAGGTCGAGCCCAGGAGTGCGGTGATCAAGGCTTCGGCGAGGCCGTAGATGAGGCCCGCGAGCACGACGCCCCAAGCGCTCTCGATGCCGCCGAGGATGGCGGCGGCAAACGCCTTAATGCCGAACAAGGTGCCCATGGTCGAAGAGATGGTGAACAGCGGCGCAACCAGAATGCCGGCGACGCCGGCGAGAAAGCCCGAGAGAGCAAATGCGACCTCGACTACGCGCTCCACCCGGATGCCCATCAGCCGGGCGGCGTCTTTGTTTTGCACGACGGCAAGGAGCGCCTTGCCGTGCCGCGACGTCGCAAAAAAAGTCTGCAGCCCGGCGGCGAGCGTGAGGCCGAGCAGCGGAATGAGCAACTGAAGGTACTGGATCCTGATGCCGGCAAGGGTTACCGCGCCGGTCGTGAGCACGCCGGGCGGCATGCCGCGCGGGTCCTTGCCGAAGGTGAACAGCACGATATTGTCGAGAACGATGCCAAGCGCGACGGTCGCGATCAGCCACGAATTGGAGCCGCGCGACACAAACGGACGCACGGCTACCTGTTCGACGACGACACCCCACAACGCACAGGCGGCGAGCGCCAAGACAACCGCGAGCGCGAGCGGCCAGCCGAGCGTGACCCAGAAGGTGAAGCAGAGCACCGCGCCGAGCATCATGCTCGAGCCCTGAGCGAAATTTACCGTCCTGGAGACGGCATGCGTCACGTGGAAGCCGAGCGCCAGGAGCCCGTACATGCTGCCGAGGCCAAGCCCGGAAATGATCGCGGATGCAACCAGATGCACGGCGCAGCCTTTTGCGATGTACGGTGCTGGAAGAGGGGCGTTGCGCGCGCCCCTCCGTTTCAGTTTACGGGAACGATCTTGTCGCCCTCGTAGTGCACCATGATGTAGTCGTCGGGCCCGAGCGCATCGTGATTGTCGGAGCTGAACGGCCGTGCGTAGGTCTTGATCAGGCCCTCGTAGGGAGCTTTCAGGTCCTCCAACGCAGCGCGAATCGCATCCGCATCGGTCGAGCCCGCTTGCGTGATGCCGAGCGCGAGCAAGTGCATGGCGTCATAGGCGTTGGCAGTTCCGACCGGCGCGAATACGTCTTGCGGACCTTTGATCTGCGGGTATTTCTTCTTGAGCGCCGCTAGAACCCGCTCGCCGGCCGGCCCCTGTTTGCCGAAGAAGCTGTAGGTCTGGACGAAATCGGCTTCCCCGGCGCTCGGTCCGGCAAGTTCCGGAAAGCGTCCGCCGGAGATGCCCCAATGCGAGATCACCGGAGCGGTCCAGCCCATGCGCTCGCGCGATTTCATCACTTGCGCGGCGGGGGCGGCATTGGCAACCAGGATAATGCAATCGGCCCCGGCGTCCTTGAGCCGCGTCAGTTGCGGTACCATGTCGACGTCGTTGTTCTCGTATTTCTCGACTGCCGCGACCTTGATCGACGGGTCGGCATCGCCGGCGGCAGTGAGTCCCTTTTCGTTCGACTGACCCCAGGGATTGTTGATAAGCGCCAGGCCTGCCTTCGTCGAACCAAACTTCTGATGCGCGAATTTGAGCAGCTTGACATCGACCAGCGCGTCGACCGCTGAGACGCGGAAAGCGTAGTTGGGATTGGCGCCGTTATGCGTGATCGCGGTGCCAGCGGCCCACACGCCCATGTAGATGCGCTTCTCCTTGTTGAGGAGCGGCACAATCGCCATCGACACCGGCGTGTCGATGCCGGCGAAGATCGCGGCGACGTTGTCGGCGAGGAGCTCCCGCGCAGCGACGAGCCCCTTCGGCGGGGTCGATTCGTCGTCGCGCTGTACCAGTTCGAGCATGCGGCCGCCGAGAAGGCCGCCCTTGGCGTTGATCTCGTCGATCGCCAGCGACAACCCGCGGGTGATAGCCTCGCCGGATTGCGCGGAAGCGCCTGAAAGCGCCGCGACGTGCCCAATCTTGATCGGATCGGCCGCGAACGCGGGTGCCGTTGCGCACAGCGCAAATGCGGCGGCGATCGCCAGTGAACTGGCCACCTTGTCACGATTCCACAGCCAGCCTCTCCTCATCGCTTGCTCCTGTCTCCCGGCAGGTTGATCGGAAGAGGGTATAACACGAAATGATCCGCGGCTATGTACCCCGTTGTCAATTTGCCCCTTAGCCGAAGGGACGGCTCGCCGACGCCAAATGTTAGGTTTTCCCTGTTAGCAGGGAATTCGATGGTGGAGACGGGTTCGAATACGACTGCGTCCGCCACCACGCACTCCTGCGCAAACAGTGATTTCCCGGTTCATTACGAATATCCCGAATGGGCGGAGACGATGCGTCGCGCCGCACGAACCGGGCGCCAAGGGCGGCTTTATCGGTTATGCTCTTTCCTCGACGCCGCCACTAAATAGATTAGCGCGCAAATGCGCCGATAGGAGAGGCTCTCGAACATGGTCACGTCGCGTGAAATCCGTCTGAAATCCCGCCCCGTCGGCATGCCCAGTGCCGAAAATTTCGAGCTTGCCACCGTGACGGTACCCGACCCCGCGCCGGGCGAAGTTCAGGTGAAGAATATCTGGATGACGGTCGATCCGTATATGCGTGGCCGCATGGTCGATCGCGCGAGCTATGTCCCGCCCTTTCAACTGGGCGAGCCGCTGCAGGGCGGCGCGATCGGGGAAATCGCCGCTTCCAATGATCCCCGGCTCAAGCGTGGCGATCTCGTCTCGACGATGTTCGGCTGGCGCGAGTCGTTCAACGCGCCGGCGGCAAACTTGCAGAAGCTTGACACCTTCGGGCTGCCGCCGCAGGCGTTCCTGGGCGTTGCCGGCATGCCCGGCCTGACGGCCTGGGTGGGCCTGTTGAAGATCGCGGCGCTCAAGCCTGGCGACGTGGTATTTGTCTCAGCCGCGGCTGGCGCCGTCGGCTCGGTCGTCTGTCAGATCGCCAAGATCAAAGGGCACACGGTCATAGGATCGGCGGGCGGCGCCGCCAAAGGCGCGTTTCTTAAGCAGATCGGCGTCGACCACGTCATCGACTACAAAGCGACCGGCAACCTGACCGAGGCCTTGCTGCAGGCGGCCCCCAACGGGCTCGACGTGTATTTCGACAACGTCGGCGGCGAGCACCTGGAGGCCGCGCTCACCGCGGCCAACCGGTTTGCCCGCTTCGCCCTCTGCGGGATGATCTCGCAATACAATGTTGCCGGGATGCCGGCTGGGCCGCGTAATCTCATGTTCGCTGTGGGCAAGAGCCTCCGGCTCGAGGGCTTCATTGTCTCGAACCATTTCAATCTGTTGCCCGAGTTCCAAAAAGACATGTCGGGGTGGATGCGCGAAGGCAAGCTGACGTGGAAGGAAACCGTCGAGAACGGCATCGAGAATGCGCCGGCGGCCTTTCTCAAGTTGTTCAAGGGCGAGAATTTAGGAAAGATGCTGGTGAAGCTGGCCTAGAAGGGAAGGGCCTTTTACCGCACGGCAACGCACGCGCCCGCTGTCCCGATGCCGCGGACGAACGAGGAGATACGGAAATTAGGGGCGGAGGTTGCCCCCTCGTGCGCGCATTCGGGCCGGGGATCGCTTACGCTACGACTGCAAGCCTTGTCCCCGAGACCTTCCCCATCATTCCCGCGGCCTCATCTCGCAGACGCGCCAGGGACGGTCCCTTGGAATGCGTGTCGAATGCAGCTTCGTCGCGATAGACCTCGTAGATCATCACTTTTGCAGCATCGTCCCGGGGCAGCAAGACTTCGAATTGCACAGTCCCAGGCTCATCTTTGAGACAGCGGGCCCTGTGCGCCATCAGCAAGGGCACCAGCTCGTCCCGGCGCCCAGGTGCGGTTTCGATCGTGGCGAAGAGAGCAAACTGTGGCATGCGGGCGTCTCCGATCAGCGCAGCGTGCAGCGGGTGACGGTCACAAAGCTTTTCGCGGGCCCCCCGTCAAGCGCCCGCGTAGTGTCAGCGCGCGGACGGCGGCTCCGTCGTCAGTCGATCGCTTCACCTTCATGAACGGACTTTTCGGTATATGCGCACCCGCGTAATGTCGGTTGCGGGTCAATCGTGCCAGTTCAACCGAGGTTCGCATGCGTCTCAAGGACAAGATCGCCATTGTCGTAGGTGCCGGTCAGTCGCCGGGTGAGGGCTTGGGCAATGGCCGCGCCACGGTTTTGCGTTTCGCTCAGGAAGGCGCCAAGGTACTGGCCGTCGACAACAATCTCTCCTCCGCCGAGCAAACGGTCGCGATGGCGCGACAGTCGGGTGGAGAATGCGTCGCCTTCGAGGCGGACGTTGCCGACGAGACGACGCTCGCGGCGATGGTCGAGGCCGCACGGCGGCGTTGGGGCCGCGTCGACGTCCTCCACTACAATGTCGGCGTGGGCATCGCCGGCGGGGACGCGCCGCTCGACGCGATCACCGAGGCCGCATTCGACCGCATCGCTACCATCAACCTGCGCGGCGCCATTATGGCCTGCAAACATGTCTTGCCGCTGATGCGCGCGCAGCGCGCGGGCGTCATCATCACCATCTCGTCGGTCGCTGCCTGGGAGGAGTACCCCAACGTGGCCTATAAGGCGACCAAAGCCGGACTGATCGCCTTCACTCAGCAGGTCGCCATCCAGAATGCCGGATTCGGAGTGCGCGCCAATGTTATCTTGCCCGGGTTGATGGACACGCCGATGGCGGTCGATACGCGCGCCCGCGTCAGCGGCAAAAGCCGGGCCGAGATCGCCGCCTCCCGCGATGCGCGCGTGCCGCTGCGCCACAAGATGGGCACCGCCTGGGACGTCGCCAACGCCGCGCTATTTCTGGCTTCCGACGAGGCGAATTTCATTACCGGCGTTGCGCTCCCGGTCGATGGCGGCGCGCTTGTTCACATCAATTGAGCCGCCGCTGCGCACGTCAGCGGTGTTACGCTCGTTGCTTCGTTTCGGTTGTTTGCAGACCGGACACGGTGTTGCCCCCTGACCAAGTGTCCGGATGATCTCCCCATGATCGACCGGCACTGACGCCCCTAAGCGGCGGTCAAGGCGGCGATTTTCACAGCATCGGGTTGAGTTGCTGCGGCGTGTGGGTCGGAGTGAATTTCTTCGCTGGAGCCGCGTGCTTTCGCGGCGCCTTCCTGACCAGCCTCTTCGCGGCCGCTCGCGCCACTGTTGGGCTCTTGATGCCGCGCGGTGCGTGGGCGATCGCGACCTCTTCCGGCGGCGGCGTTACGCAGCCGGTGACGGCGACGGCGACGACCAACAACAGCATTAAAGAGAAAACGATCCGCATGCGCAATCCGGCACCGTTTACAGGAACCTTTGCGAAGCAGGATTGACGGCCGGTATGGTTAACAATCTCTAAACAAGGAAGCCGGTCTCGAGAAAAGGCGCTCAACCGAGTGGGAAATTCGGCTGATGAATGGGTAGAGACCCGCCGCCAAGCCACGGCCGCAGGCTGGGCCGGCGGCGGCGTGCCAGTCACCTTGGATTTGCAGGAACCGCACCGATTTCGCGCATGATCTGTTCGCGCATCACGAACTTTTGCGGCTTGCCGGTCGCCGTCATCGGGAATTCCGGCACGAAGCGGATGTATCGCGGCACTTTGTGATGGGAAATCTGCCCTTGGCAGAAGGCACGAACCTCTTCTTCTGTCGTAGACTGACCATCCTTGACGACGATAAAGGCGCAAGCCTCCTCGCCGAGGCGATGGTCCGGCACGCCGAACACCTGCGCGGCCTGAATCTTCGGATGCAGGAGCAAAAGCTCCTCGATCTCGCGCGGGTAGATGTTCTCGCCGCCGCGGATGAGCATGTCCTTGATCCGGCCGACGATGGTGCAATAGCCCTCACGATCGATGGCCGCGAGATCTCCCGAGTGCATCCAGCCCGACGCGTCGATCGCCTCCGCCGTCCGTTCGCGATCCTCCCAGTAGCCGCGCATGACGCTGTAGCCGCGCGTACATAGTTCGCCGGACGCGCCGACCGGCACTAAATTGCCGCTGGCATCGACGATCTTGACTTCGACATGTGGGTGGACGCGCCCGACCGTCGCCACGCGTCGCTCGAGGGGATCGTCGAGGCTCGACTGGAACGATATCGGGCTTGTTTCGGTCATGCCGTAGCCGATGGTGACTTCGCGCATATGCATGCGATCGATGACTTGACGCATGGTCTCAATCGGGCAGGGCGCCCCCGCCATCATTCCGGTGCGCAGGCTCGAGGTGTCGTAGCTGGAAAAGGCTGGATGCTCGAGTTGGGCGATGAACATCGTCGGGACGCCATGCAGCGCCGTGCATTTGTACCGCGCCACCGCCGCTAGCGTCGCCTCGGCGTCAAAGCTCTCGCCGGGAAACACCATCGTGGCGCCGGCCGCGGCGGCGCACAACACACCAAGCACCATGCCGAAGCAGTGATAGAGCGGCACCGGGATGCACAAACGATCCTCGGCGGAGAGCGCCATCGATTTCGCCGTGTAGCGCGCGTTGTTGACGATGTTGAAATGGCTCAGCGTCGCTCCCTTGGGTGATCCCGTGGTGCCGCTGGTGAATTGGATGTTGATCGCGTCGTCCGGATCGAGCGCGGCGCTGAGCGTCGGCACGCGCGCGCGATGCCCAGGCCCGGCGAGGGAAATCAGCGACGCGAAGGAGCGGGCGGAGCCTGGCAGCGGCCCTTCATCGAGAACCACGACGTGACGGAGATGCGGAACCTCCGCCGCGTGCAAGATCGTTCCGTCGGCATCGACTTCAGGTGCAACGGCGCGCAGCATGGCGACGTAGTCGCTCGATTTGTGCCGCCGCGCCAAGACCAGCGCCTTGCACTCGACCTTGTTGAGCGCGTGCGCGAGCTCCGCGCTCCGATACGCCGGGTTGATATTGACCAGGATGGCGCCGATCCGGGCGGTGCCGAACTGGACGTAAAGCCACTCGGCGCGATTGGGAGCCCAGATGCCCACGCGATCGCCGCGGCCGATGCCGAGCGCCAAGAGGCCGGCGGCGACGTCGTCGGATCGCTGCCGCAAATCGTGCCAGGTGAGCGTGGCGTTTCCGGCTGCGAAGATCGCGGCAGCGCGGCTGCCATGGCGCGCGCAGGCTCGGTCCAGGAGCTGCGGAATGGTCATGAACTTCAGCGCATCATCGGTTGCTCCGGCAACATACGAGAGCGTTCCCTGCGGCCGTAGACTGTCGTCGTCGGCCCCGTTTACAAAATCCGAGCCAAAAGGATTGTGATGCCTCGCCGCCATCGGCGGTCTCCGCCTCGCACGATCTCCGATCAGAAATTCCGCCAGTCGCCGAGTTGCTCGAAGGCATGGGCCGCGCGGTAGATCGTGGTCTCCGCGTAGTGCTTGCCCACCAGCATCATGCCGACCGGAAGTCCGTCGCTCATGCCGCAGGGTATGTTCATGGCCGGATGCCCGGTGACGTCGAACGGACAGGTGTTCGGCAACATCTCGAACCCGCGCTGGCACCACAGCGCGAGCGGTGCGTTCGCCGGCGGCAGCGGCGTCGCCTTCATCGGCAGCGTCGGCATCAACAAGAGATCGTGGCGCGCCAAGACGTCGTCATAGGTCTTGCGCAGCAGCCGCCCCAGATTCTGCGCCTTGGCGTAGAAGTGGCCGCGATGGTGTTTGATGAAATATTCGCCGGCCAGCATCGAGATCTTCAGCGTGCGCGAGAGCTCGTCGGCCCGCGCGCGCCAATTGGCATGGGCGTCGAGCAAGCTCGTCGTGTAGAGGCCTTTCCAATTGAAGCCCATGCCGTTGCCGTGCATCATCTGCGCCACCAGCCCCTCGAGCGCGATCGGCGTCCAGATGGCGCCGCCGTCGAGATGCATCGGAATCGACACCGGCTCGACGATCGCGCCTGCGGCGCGCAGGCGCTCCGCCGCCTCGCGCACTTTGGCGTCGACGTCCGGTTCGCTCGCGGGCCAGCCAAAACCCTCGGTCACCATGCCGATGCGCATGCCGGAGACGCCGCGGCCCAGTCCGGTCGTGTAGCTGTACTTCTCGACCTGCACATCATATTGGCGCGGATCGAGGCCATCGCTTCCGGCGATGACCTCCAGCAGCAGCGCGTTGTCGCCGACGGTCGCAGTCATCGGGCCGGCATGGTCGATGGTGGCTTCGATCGGCATAACCCCCGTATAGGGAACGAGGCCGTGCGTGGCCTTCATGCCATAGCAGCCGGAATAGCAGGCGGGCATGCGGATCGATCCGCCCTGATCGCCGCCGATCGCCATCTCGACCTCGCCCGCGCCGACCAGCGCGGCGCATCCCGACGACGAGCCGCCCGCCGAATAGCCGTGCTTGTAGGGATTGTGGACCGGACCCATCGCCGAGGTATGGCTGCCGCCGGACAGGCAGAAATACTCGCAATGCGCCTTGCCGACGATGGTGCCGCCGGCGTCGAGGATGCGCGTGACGACGGTCGCGTCGATGTCAGGAATGTATCCTTCGAGTGTCGAGGCGCCGTTCATCATCGGCACGCCCGCGAGGCAGATGTTGTCCTTGAGGACGACGCGCTTGCCGGACAGCGGCCCATGCGCGGCGCCACGCACTTCCGTCTTCACCGCCCAGGCGTTGAGCGGGTTCTCGTTGGCGCCCGGCCGGTAGCCGGGCGTGCGCGGATAGCGGACCGGCGGGAGATAATCCGGCAGTTGATTGACGCGGTCGTAGGATTGGAAGGTGCCTTCCAGCACTTCCAGGTATTCGCCGATTTCGGCCTCCGACATGCTGAAATGCAGCGAGCTGACGATATCGTGCATCTGCTCGAACGTTGGCCGTCTGACGGTCGACATGGGACCCCCCAGTGATGTGGTGGCAGCGGCCGGCGCGGCTGTCGCCGAATTCCGCGACCGCGATACGGCCTTGGCGTTTGGCAAGAGGGCGGAGGGACGCGCTCCGTTCGATGGCGCCCGCGTGGGCCCGTTCGCGCGAGATGCGATAGCGACGTGATTGGCGGCCGGCGGCACCACCGCGCTCGGAGCTGCCGGCATCGCGCGCGCGGCGCCGAGCCCGACGAGGTCGGCTATCGCCCCGCCGCGCACGGCCGCGGCGCTGAGCTCGCGGGTGATCCGCCCGCGCTCCACGAGAACGATGCGGTTTGCGACGTCGAGCACCAGTTCGAGGTTCTGTTCGACGATAAGCATCGAGAGGCGGTGCTTGTCGCGCAAGGTCGCCAGCAGCGCGCCGATTTCCTCGATGATCGAGGGCTGGATGCCCTCGGAGGGCTCATCGAGCAGAAGGAGCCACGGGAGCGGCACCAGGGCGCGCGCGAGGGCGAGGATCTGTTGCTCTCCGCCCGACAGTGCGCCGCCTCTACGGTCCAAGAGCCGGCTCAGGCGCGGAAAAATTCCCACGACCCGCTCAATCGCCCGCTCCTCGGTCTCGCCGGAATCCGGCGTCCATGCGAGGCGCAAGTTCTCCTGGGCGCTGAGCCCGGCAAGGATGCCGCGTCCCTGCGGTACGTAGGCGACGCCAAGCCGGCTGCGCTCGTGCGCCGCCCATGAGGTGACGTCAACGCCGTCGATGACAATTTTGCCGCCGCGCGACGGCAATAGTCCCATGATCGTCTTCAGCAGCGTGGTCTTGCCCATGCCGTTGTGCCCGACGATACCGATCGCCTCGCCTTCGCGGAGCGCGAGCGAAATGCCGTGAAGCACCGGAACTTCGCCATAGCCGGCGTGCAGGTCGGTGATCTCGAGCACCACGCCGTTCGGTTCGGCGTCTTCGCCGGGAAGGTTTTCGTGGCTCTCGGGATCCTCTCCCTCGCGAACGCTCATGCGCGGTTCCCCAAATAGACTTCGCGCACGCTCGGGTCGGTCAGGACCTTGTCAGCGCGTCCTTCGACGAGAATAGCGCCTTGATGGAATACCGTGATCCAGGAGTCGAGCGTGCGCACGAAATGCATGTCGTGGTCGACGACGATCAGCGTGGCGGTTTGGTTGATCCGCTTGATGATGGCGACGAGCCGCTCGGTTTCGGCGTTGGTGAGGCCAGCCGCGGGCTCGTCGAGCAGCACCAGCCAGGGCTTGTTGGCCAGCACCGTGCCGATTTCCACGAGCTGGCGCTGCCCGTGCGCGAGCTCGCCGACGAGCCGGCGGGCGACGCCGCCCAATTCGAGTTCCGACAGGACTTCATCGACGGCGGCATCGGCGCCTTCGCTTCCGGCGGTGCGGCGGGCGGACAGCCACAGATTTTCCGCAACCGTCAGCCCGTTCATCACCGAGGGCACCTGGGTCTTGATGCCGATACCAAGCCGAACGATCTGATGCGTCGACCACCCGGTGGTGTCCTGGCCGCGGATGAAGACGCGGCCGCTTGAATGCCCACCACGGACTTGGCCGGTGATCGACTTGAAGAATGTGCTCTTGCCCGCGCCATTCGGGCCGATCAGGCAGCGCAGCTCACGCTCGCGCAAACCGAAATTGACGTGGTCAACCGCGAGCACGCCGCCAAAACGCACCGCCAGATCCTGAGTCTCGACGACCGGGTCGCTCATGGCTCGGCTTCCTGCAGCGCGACGCGGCGCCGGCGCTTGCCGCGAGCCTGGCGGCGGCGGACCTGCGATTGCGCGAAGCGCCGGCGCCAAGCCACCGAGCTTGGCGCAAATCCGCGCGGGATGAGCAGCACGACCAGAATGAGGATGGCGCCGAGGATCAAGGAATTGTCGATCGTTGTCTGATGGCCGAGCGCGAGCTTTAGCGAACCGAGCACCACCGCAGCAATCATCGGGCCGACCAGGGTGCCTAGCCCGCCGACGATGACCCAGATGAGAACCTCGGCGGTCTGTCCGAGGCTGAATACGCTCGGCGTGACGATTTCAGCCCAGTTGGCGAACAAGCAGCCGGCAAGCCCGGCCATTGCTCCGGCCACGGCGAAAATCGCGGTCTTGTAAGCCGGAACGTTGTAGCCGAGGAGTTCCATGCGCAGTTCGTTCTCGCGAATGCCGATCAATGCTCGTCCGAACGAGCTCGCCAGAATCCAGCGGCAGATCAGATAGGCGGCAAGGAGACAAACGATCACGACGTAATAATAGGCGGTGCCATAGACCTCCGTCGTCGGGTCGCCCGGTACGTTCAGCGTCGGGAATGCCGGAATGCCGTTGAAGCCGCCGAGGCGCGCGTTGCCGATCCGGTAAGCGTCGCCGGCGGTCGCATTCATGAAGCGGTTTAGGATGAGGGTGACGACCAGCGTCGTGACGCCGAGATACACGTCGCTGATGCGGCCATAAAACATCATCGCGCCGACGACCGCGGCAAAAAGCGCGGGGACCGCAAGCGCGAGCAGGAACGGCACGGTGCTCTCGCCGATATTGAACGAGGCAATGGCGTAGGTGTAAGCGCCGAGGCCGAAATAGGCGGCATGGCCGAAGCTGATGATCCCAGCATAACCCCACATCAGCGCCAGGGAGAGCGCGAACAACGCCCAGATGGCGAGCAGTGTCGGGGTGCTGGTTTCGTTGACCAGCGGCAGCACGGCGAGCAGCACGGCGAGCGCCGCGAGCCAATTCCAGCGGATGCGCCCGATGCCGAACCCGGAGGCGATCATGTCGAATTGCGGAAGAACTGTCCGGTCACGCCTTGGGGCATCAGGCGCAGCAGGACGAGGGCAAGTGCCAGCATGGCGATTTCACCGAGCACCGGTGTCGACGCGAAGGAAACGATTTGATCGACGGTGCCGAACAGTGTCGCCGTCGACAGCGTCCCGGCGATGACGGCGGCGCCGCCGGTGATCACCGTGATAAAGGCCTTGGCGATGTAGGCGCCTCCGACCGACGGCAGGAGCCCGGTGAGCGGCGCCATCACCCCTCCGGCCAGTCCCGAAAGTGCCGCGCCAACCGTGAACGTCAGCATATAGACGGTGCTCGGATTGTAGCCGAGCGCTGCCACCACCTCGGCGCCCTGCATCGTGCCGCGCGCCACGAGCCCGACACGCGTGTAGCGAAGCGCGAGCCACATCGCGCACATCAGGAGGGCGGCGACGACGATGACGAAGAGGTTGTAACCGCCCATCTGGTAGTGGCCGATCCGATAACCAGGGATCGGCGCCGGCACGCTCACTGCGGTGTTGCCGAATATGAGCGTGACCAGGCCGACCAGCAGCAGGCTTAAGCCCCAGGTCGCCAGCATGACGTCGATCATGCGTCCGTAGAGGAAACGCACGATCAGGCGTTCGACGATCAGCCCGATGATGCCGACGACGATCGGAGAAATGACCAGCATGGCGAAATAGATGTTGATGCCATGCTTGGCGGCGGCGATCGTCGCATAGCCGCCGAGCATCACGAATTCGCCGTGGGCAAGATTGATGACGCGCATCATCCCGAACACGATCGCCAGCCCCGCGCTGATCAGCGCGAGGAAGGCGATCATGTACAGGATTTCAAGAACGACGATCGCCGCGAAGTCCATTTACTCATTTCCGTTGCCGTCGCCTGGTCGCGTGTGCGGCGGCTTGCCGGTTCAGATCTTGACCTCGTATTGCTTGTTGTCGTTGGGATTCTTCTGCAGGTCGCAATACTGAGCCGTATCACTGGGCGGCCGCTGCTTGGCGGTATCGATGATCGTGAGCTTCTGATCCTTGACCAGCATGAGATGGATGTCGAGCGCGCAATGGTGCGTTTTCGGCTCGACGGCGACCGTTCCGGCCGGACCTTCGATCTTCAATCCGGTTTCGAGCACTTTGACGACGGCGTCGTGCTCGACCGATCCGGCCTTTCTCACCGCCTCGGCCCACAGCATGATGCCCTGATACTGCGAAACGGCGAGTTCGTGCACGACCTTGGCGTTGCCGTAGCGCTTCGCCCATGCCGCCAGGAAATTCTTGTTGGCGGGGGTATCGATCTCGGGACTGTAATTGCCGGCGATGAGAATGCCGTCGCCCTCCGCGGCCGAAAGAGCGAGATGCTCGTTGCCGACGCCGAACGTCGTCGACGTCAGCGGTATCTTCTTGCTCATGCCCGACGCCGCCCACTGCCGGAAGAAGGAGATGTGCGCACCGCCGACCAGCGCGGCGACGACGAAGTTCGGCGCCGCATCCTGGATCTTGGCGATCGTCGAAGCAAAGTCGGAAACGTCGAGCGGGAAGAACTCGGTCTTCTGCACCTCGCCCTTGCGCTCCTCCACGTAGTGCGCCACCCATTTGGCTGTGATCTGGCCATAATTGTAGTCGGCCGCGAGCACGTAGGTTTTGTTACCCCACTTTTTCATGGCGTAGTCGATGATCGGTTCGACCGCCTGGGCCGGCGTCGTCCCGGTGCAGAAGCAATTGCGGTCGCACACGCCGCCCTCGTAGAGGATGTTGTAGAAGTAGAGCGTGTTGGCGCGGCGGAATGTCTGCCTGATGGCCTCGCGCGAGGCCGAGGTGATGCCGGCGTGGGCAACGTCGACCTTGTCTTCGCGGACCAGTTGCTGGGCGTATTTGGTGTAGAGCGCGATGTCCGACTGGCTGTCGTACTGGAACAGCTGGATCTTGCGGCCGAGTAGGCCGCCGGCGGCGTTGATTTCGTCGACCGCCATCGCGTTCGCCATCACGATCGGCTTGCCGTAGATGTCGAGAACGCCGGAATTGTCCTCGATGGCCCCGAGCTTGATCGGCTCGTCGGCGCGAGCGCGCCGCAGCGGCAGCCCCGCCGCCAAAGCCGTTGCACCGGCGGTGTTCAGCAAGGTCCTGCGCGATATAGCCATGGTGTACTCCTTCGGCTTGCGTGGCTGTTTGTCTCGGTGAGTGCTGGCGCGATAGTGCCTTTATTTTTTGCGTCGCTCCGGCTCGCGGCCCGGCTCCGGCGGCACTATCGCAGTCTTGGTTGTTGGTCCTTGGAAGGCGTCGGAAAAATCGAGCCCGATCGAGTCGCCGATGCTCCGGAGCGCAGGAAGCTGCAGCGCCATGCCGAGAATGCTGTCCATCACCTGACTGATCGGCGTCTTTTGCGCGGCGTCGCCGTTGCCGACGCTCGCGCCCGAGCCCCCGCCCAGGCCGGTGACCTGGTGAATGCGGATCGACTCGATCTTTTCGGCGGGCTTCATCATCTGCGAGACAATCTCGGGCAACCGGTCCAACCGGTACTGCTCGAGCTTCATGCGGATCAGCGCCTCACTGCGCGAATTCTCCGCGTCGATCACCGCGCGTTCGCCCTCCGACTGCGCCAAAAGACGCAGTCGCTCCGCTTCGGCCTTGGTGCGGACCGCCTCGGATTCGGCGCGGATCCGGCGCAACAGGACATCGGCGTCGGTGTCAGCCTTGGCTTGCTCCACCGCGCCCTGTTCGTTCACGCGCTTGAGGGCGATCTCGTGCGATCGGTCCGCGACCGCGCGGTCGCGCTCGGTCTGGACGTGTTCCTCGGCGAGCACGACCTCGGTGCGCGCCAATTCCGCCTGTGCCCGCGACTTCGCCTCTTCAACGTGCTTGGCCGCGAGCTGAATGGCGCTGTCGACCTTCTTCATCTCGACGCCGAGCTGGGAGTCGAGCTCCAGCCTGCGCAGTTCGCTCTGCTTGGCGACTTCCATCGCCTTGGTCTGCCGCTCGCGCTGAATACGCGCATCCTCCGAGGCGATCATCGCCCCCTCGCGCGCCTTGGCGGCTTCCGCGTCGCTCGCCGCCCGGATTTTCTCGATTTCCAGGTGCTGATTGATCTGCGCCTCTTCCTCCTGCTGGGTGAGCAGGAGCCGCTGCTTGGTGGCCTCGAGCTGGGTCTGTCGCACCGCGACCTCGGCATCCGCCTCGATCTCGGCGCGCTTCTTGCGGTTGACGGCGATGATCTCGGCAAGCTTGCGCAGTCCGACGGCATTGAAGGCGTTGTTTTCGTCGAACGCCGAAAACGCCGACTGGTCGAGACGCGTCAATGAAATGGAGTCGAGCAGAATGCCGTTCTGCTTGAGGTTCTCGCGCAACAGATCGGAGACGCTGCGGACGAATTCGGCGCGGCCTTCGTGCAGGCCGTCCATGGTATTGCGCGCCGCAACCGCCTGTACGGCGTCGACGAAGCGGCCTTCCAGCAGGTTGCGTATGCCGTCGGGCGTGAACGACTTGGCGCCGAGCGCCTGCGCGGCTGTCGCGATGCCTTCCTGGGAGGGCATGACGCGCACGTAGAATTCGAGCTCGACGTCGACCCGCATGCGATCTTCGGTGATCACCGACTTCTCGGCTGCGCGGCGCACCTCGATGCGCAGCGTGCGCATGTTGATCTCTTCGACCTTGTGCAGGAACGGCAGCGCCAGACATCCGCCGGAGATCAAGATGCGCTGGCCGCCGAATCCGGTACGCACCAGCGCGACGTCGCGCGTCGATTTGCGATAGAAGCGATTGAGGAACATCACCGCGATCGCGATCACGACGGCGACAACGGCAACGGCAAACAGCCACCCGAGGATGACCATGTCGGCCCCTCTTCCCCTCAGGCTCTACGCCTGCTTCTTGGATTTATTTTATAATTGAAATGTATCGCCCGTGGAGTGTCAATAGGCTTCGGCTGCGCCGACCATCGACGAGCGCTCCTCGGGCAGCGCCAATTGCTTCGCTTTTAGGCAGCCGCTGCGCTTTTTTGTTCCTGCAATTTGCGGATCATCGACGCGGTGTTTTCGATTTGCGCAAATGCCGCCTTGAGCGTCGCCAGCACGATCGGCTGGATTTGATCCGCCGACGCTTCCGGCGTGTTGAACGTCGCGGTTGCGTCGCTGACGAAAAACACCTTGTAGTCTCTCATGTTGGCTTCACGCGCCGTCGTTTCGCAGCACACGTTGGTACAAATTCCGGTGATGATGACGGTATCGACGCCCCGATTGCGCAGGATCAGATCGAGATCGGTGCCGTGGAAGGCGCCGTAGCGCGGCTTCTCCAACACGATGTCGTGCTTGCCGACGACGATGCCGGAGTGCAGCTCCGCCTGCTTGTTGCCCTTGTTGATGAGCCCTGCGGCGATTGCCGGAATGATGGCGCCCATGACGCCGGTGTTGCTGCCGTCCGGCCGCACGACGTGAACGGTATGGAGGACCAGCGCTCCGCGCTTGCGGCACACTTCGGCGAGTTGGTTGATCCGCGGCAGGATTTCACGTCCGCGCGGTGCCGCGACCGGCGAGTTCTCGACGAAGCAATTCTGCATGTCGATGTTGAGGAGCGCGGCCCGGTGGGGGTCGAACTTGAAATCGGTCATGATGCTCCTCCCTCGGTTATCGAACACGATCCGGGCCGATCGGATGCGCGCATGCGCGCGGCGCGGTTACTGGCGCAGCGCCGCTCGCAATCGGGCGGTCTGGTTCTTGTACGCGGCACGCGCTGCGAGCGCGCCTTTCATGTCCACCTCGACGAACCGTGCCAAGTTGTTGGGCTGCATCTGCGCGATGCGGTCCATGTCGGCGCTGATCACGGTGCCGATCATGGCGTATCCGCCGCCAGATACGGCGTCGCGATGCAGAATGATCGGCTCGACGCCGCCCGGTACCTGGATCGAGCCGTACGGATAGCCTGCATCGACGATATTGCTGGGATCGGATCCGGCGCCGAACGGTTGCTTGCGCTCGCGGAAGGTGAGGGCGCGTCCCTTGCGGTAGCGATAGCCGATGCGATCGGCTTCGGGGGCGACCGTCCAGGTGTCTTCAAAGAAAGTCTTCGCCGATTCCTCGGTCAGGCGGTGATAATAGAGGCCGGGCAAGACGCGAAGTTCAAGCGATTTTGGATAGACCGGAACCAAGTCCCTGGCGAGCGCGTGGCCCGGGCGCGCGCTGGAGGCCGCCTGGCCGGTCGACAGCACGTCGCCGGCATTAAGCTTTCGGCCCGCGAACCCGCCGAGAGCCCCCAATGCGTAGGTCGAGCGGCTGCCGAGAACCTGCGGCACCTCGATCCCGCCGGCGACCGCGATGTAGATGCGGGCGCCGACTTTCATCAAATCGAAGGTGAGCCGTTCGTCGGCACGCACCGCGAAGGACTCGTTACGCGGCCGCGGTTCGCCGTTGACCTTTGGCGCTGCCTCCGCCCCGGTGACAGCGACGATGGCCGCTGTGCGAAAGACAAGTTCGGGCCCGAGCAGTGTCGCTTCCAGCGCGGCCGCCCGCTCCTCGTTGCCCACCAGCAAATTCGCGGCGCGCAACGCGTATTGGTCGAGCGCGCCCGAGATCGGAATGCCGATATTGTAGTAGCCGGGCCGGCCAGCGTCCTGAACGCTCGTGGCGAGCCCCGGTTTGATCACCTCAATGGCCATGGAGCACCTCCACAAGACGCCGGCTGTAGGCGGCGGGGTCCGCAAGAAACGCCTTGAGCGAGAAGGCGACGGGCCGAACGGTCAGATTGAAGGTGCCCGCCTCGACCGCCTTCACATCGCGGTCGTATTCCTCGCGCGAGATCGGCTTCCATTTGACGATGTCGCCCGGCCGGAAGAACACCATGAAGTCCTTGAGGTAGGGAAGCTTCTGCGCCGGGTCGTAGATCGGCGCCGGAGTGATCCCGAACATCTGATAACCGCCGGCGCCACGGACGGAGTAGATGCAGCCGAAGCAGCCGCCGTGACCGACCGTGAGCTTTGGCGTGTCGGTGCGCGGCCGCAGATATTTCGGTACCTCGATCTGCTTCTTTCGCTCGACCATCTGAAACAGGAACGGAAGCCCGGCAACAAACCCGACCATGGAGACAAACCAAGGCGCGCCCGAGTGCGCGGCAACGAATTCATCGACCGAGCCGTAACCATTGATCCGGGCGGCATACTCGATGTCGGTGCTTTTGGGATCCTGATGCCGCTCGCGGAAACGCATCAACGTCTCGCGGGTCCAGGGATCGTTGTACAGGACGGGAATTTCGATGATGCGCGTCGGCAATTCGAGGTCGGTGCTGCCGATTTGCGCTTCGATCTCCTTGAGCGTGCTCAGCATCTTTTCCGCCGGGATCACGTCGGGATCGAAACGAACCAGGTAGGAAGCGTTCGAGGGACAAATCTCGGAGATCCCGGGAATGCGGCGCTTCTCAAGCGCGGTGCAGACCGCCATGCCCTTGAAGAAGGCCTCAAGCGACATTTCCTCGTCGATCTCGGCGAAGATGTGCTCATCGCCGCCGAAGGAATAACGGATTTCGCGCATGGTCTGGTACGGCCCCTTCGCTCGCGCTCGCGGCCGCTATGCCGCGAGCAATCTCTCCAAGAATCCGGTATCGAACCGCGCGTCCTGCACTTCGCTCAACCGGCAAAGGCGCTTGTGCAGCGGTGCAGTCGTGACAACCCCCTCGATCTCGAACTCATCAAGCGCGCGGCGCAGCCGCGCCAGCGCCAAAGCCCGAGTTTCCGCGTGAACGATGATCTTGGCAAGCAGGGAGTCATAGTAGGGCGGCACGACGCAGCTGGGATAGAGCATGGTGTCGACGCGCACGCCGGGCCCGGCCGGCAGCGCCAACGTGCCGACGCGGCCGGGCGAGGGACGGAAATCGCGCTGCGGATCCTCGGCGTTGATTCGGACTTCGATCGCCGCTCCGCGCGTCAGCACTTCAGGTTGAGCGAGCCGCAGCGGCTCGCCTTGCGCGATGAGGATCATCTCGCGCACAAGATCGAGACCGGTGATGACCTCGGTGACCGGATGCTCGACCTGGATGCGGGTGTTCATTTCGATGAAGAAGAACTCGCCCGTGTCCTCGTCGTAGAGATATTCGAGGGTGCCGGCGCCGCGATAGCTGGCGCGTTCGGCGAGCCGCACCGCGGACGCGCACAGCGCCTGCCGCATCGCCGCGTCGATCGTCGGCGACGGCGCCTCCTCCCAGACCTTCTGCCGCCGCCGCTGCAGCGAGCACTCGCGCTCGAAGCAGTGCACGACGCGCTCGCCGTCGCCGAGGACCTGCACCTCGAGATGGCGTGCGCGCTTGAGGAAGCGCTCGAGATAAAGTGCACCGCTGCCGAAAGCGGCCGCGGCCTCGGCTTGTGCCGTAGGGAAGTGATGCGCCAGTGCCGCCTGGTCCGCGGCGACGCGAATACCGCGGCCGCCGCCGCCGGCACTCGCTTTGAGCATCACCGGGAAGCCGATTTCGCGCGCCGCGGCCGCCGCCTGGTCGAGATCGGCGACTTCGCCCTCGCTGCCCGGCACGATTGGAACGCCCGCTTCCAGCGCCGCCGCCCGCGCCGCGGCCTTGTCGCCCATCTTGCGGATGGTCGCCGGCGTCGGCCCCACGAAGACAATGCCGGCTGCCGCCACCGCTTCGGCGAACCGCGCGTTCTCGGCAAGAAACCCATATCCGGGGTGGATCGCGCCCGCCCCGGTCTCCCGCGCGGCCGCGATGATGGCGTCGGATTTGAGATAGCTTTTGGCCGCCGGCGGGGGACCGATGCAGACCGCCTCGTCGGCGAAGCGCACCGCGAGACTGTCCTTATCCGCTTCGCTGAACACGGCGACGGTGCGCAACCCGAGCTCTTTCGCCGTGCGAATGATGCGCACGGCGATCTCGCCGCGATTGGCTATCAGAAGCTTGTCGAACACGCGGAAGGCTCAGGCAGTCTCGATCAGCATCACCGGCTGTCCCGGTTCGACCGCCGCTTCGTTGTCGACGAGAAAGCGTGTGATCTTGCCACTCGCGTCGGCTTGAATCTCGGTGAACTGTTTCATGACCTCTACCAAGCCGATCACGTCGCCCTCGGCAACGCGATCGCCGTCCTGCTTGTAGGGCGGCTTCTCCGGCGCTGGTCGCCGATAAAAAATGCCGGGTAGCGGACTCAACACTTCATGCTGCGCCATGCTCGCATTCCCCTTTTTTGCTGCGCGGCCTAACCCAGATATTCGGCGACTGCCGTCTTGACTGCATGCGCCACTTCGACAGCGTTCGGCGTATCCGAATGAACGCAAATGCAGTCGGCGCGGACACGCACATCATGGCCGTTGATCGACTTGGCGATGCCCTCTTTGACGGCGCGTAACGCACCTTCGGCGGCACGCTTGGGATCGACCGCGTGATGCTCTCGGGTAATGATCAGCGTGCCATCGTCGGCGTAATCGAGATCGGCGTAGTACTCGGAAATGAATTCCAGCCCTTCGGCGGCGTAGACCTGCTCGTGCAAGGTGCCGGCCATTCCCAGGACCGGAACGTTGAAAATCTTGGCGGCGTCGGCAACCGCCTTCGCGACCTCCCGCGACTTCGCAGCCATTCCGTAGAGCGACCCATGCGGCTTGACGTGGAACAGCTCCATGCCCTCGCGTTCAAGAAACCCGGTGAGCGCTCCCACCTGATAGATTATGCTGTCGGTCAGTTCTTCGGGCCGCATCTTCATCTCGCGCCGGCCGAACCCTTGCAAGTCGGGGAGCGAAGGATGCGCGCCGACCCGCACATTGTGCCGCTTCGCGAGCCGCACGGTGTGCGCCATGACGGTGGGATCAGAGGCGTGAAAGCCACACGCGACATTGGCGATGGTGATATGCGGCATCATGCCTTCATCATCGCCCATTTTGTAGAGACCGAAGCTTTCGCCCATGTCGCAGTTGATCGCGAGTTTGATCGCGTTTCCTTTTGCCGTGGGCATCGCCTTAACTCCTGATCGCCGCGCGTTTTGCGTTCATCCGCCGGTGTCCTTGAGCTCGATTTCGACAAAACTCATGACACCGCCGCCGGCATTGATAACGTCGTGCTCGACGCCGGCGTTGCGAAAGTAAGACTTCCCTTGCTCCAGTCTCGCGCGCGAACGGCCGCCGTCGGGACCGACCAATTCCAGTTCGCCGTCGACGACCGGGACGACGACATAATCATGGGCGTGGCGGTGATAGCCGGTTGCCGCACCGGGCGCGAAGCGCCACTCGGTCACACGCAAGTGCTCGTTTTCCAGCTGTACGGTCGGAACCGCGCGCTTGTCGTTCATGCCGATCCCCGTTGCGCTCCCACCCGCGATCCTATCTCAATCCTTGAGCCGCAACATAACGAACTGCCGAAGCTGGTCGGCGATAACTGCGAGAATGAGGAGGACACCGATCACCACTTCCTGCAGATAGGACTGGATTTGCGCCAGATCCATTCCGTTCTGCATCAACCCGATGAAGATGGCGCCGAGCACGACATTGCCGACGTGTCCGATGCCGCCGCGCAGGCTCACCCCGCCAATGACGCAGGCCGCGATTGAATCGAGCGGCATCGAAGCGCCGATGTTCGCTTCGCCGGTTTCCAGGCGCGCCGTCAGCAGCGCGCCGGCGACCGCGGCGAGTGCCCCGCACAGAACATAGGCCATGAACAGGTAGAACCGCGTGTTGATGCCGGAGAGACGCGACGCCTTGAGGTTGCCGCCGACTGCATAAAAGTATCGGCCCATGCGGGTCCAGTTGAGCAAAATGTACATGGCGACGAACAGGCCAGCCGTCACATAGACAGGCGAGGGAATGTCGAGAATTCGGGCAAAGCTGAAGATGGTGCCGAAGGCGTCCGGAACGCCGTACACCGGCACGCCGCTGGTCAACGTCAAAGCGATGCCGAAGCTGATCGCCGCCGTACCGAGCGTCATCATGAACGGCGATACATTGAAGACGGCCACACCAACTCCGTTGACCACTCCGACCAGAGTGCCGGCGCCGACGCCGGCGAGAATACCCAGGGTCAGCGTGGTTGCGGTCGCGTCGGGATGGGCCGCGGCAAGAGGCGCCATGGTCAAGGCCGTGATGACCGAGGTTATGGCGACGATCTTGCCGACCGAAAGGTCGAAACCTCCGGTGAGTAGCGCCAGCATCTGTCCCATGGCCACGATCGCCAGATAGGTGGCTTGCCGAGCGACCGTGATTAGATTTTCGGCGGTCAGAAACCTGTCCGACAAAGCTCCGAACACGGCGAGGGCGATGACCAGGAGGAATGGCAAAACGCCGATACGCACGAACAGCCGCTGCAGCGCGCTGCCGTAGTCGAACCGACGCTGCGTTTCTTTGCGATCCATCAGGCTCGCGTCCGTTCGAAAAAATTGGCCAGCACGCGGTCTTGTGTGATTTCTGCGCCCTCGAGCTGCGCCCGCATGTCGCCCCGATACATGACATAGGTGCGGTTGGTGAGATGCAGAATTTCCGGCAAATCCGACGAGATCAGCAGGATGCCGGCACCTCCCTCGCAAAGGTCGCGGATGAAGCCGTAGATCGCAACACGGGTGCCGACGTCGACCCCGACCGTCGGCTCGTCGAGGATAAACAGCTTCACCGGCGAAACCAGACCCTTGGCGAGCAATACCTTCTGCTGATTTCCGCCGGACAATCGCTCCAGGTCATGCTCGATGTTCGGCGGTTGCAAGTTGAGCCGGTCGGCGAGATCGCGAACCTTCGAGCGCTCGCTGTTGCGGTCGAGGAAGCCAAAACGGGTGAAAGGGCGCGTGCCAAGCCAGGGCAAGGAGACGTTCTCGCGGACGCTGCGCATCATGACCAACCCTTCCTCGCGCCGATCTGGCGGCAGATAGAAGGCTCCGAGGTCGAGCATTGCACGAGCCGATCGTCCGGTGACGTCCCGGCCGTCGAAGATAACCCGGCCGGACGCGATGCGCTCCAATCCGAAGCACGCGCGTCCGATCACGGACTTGCCGCTGCCGACCAGCCCGGCGAGCCCCACGACCTCGCCGGCCCGCACGACGAGAGATAAATCTCTGGCAGCGTGGTCCACGGTCGTGAGTTGCGAAATTTCCAGCAGCGTTCGCCCCGGCCGATAGTCGATCTTGGGGAAGACCTGGCTGATGACGCGACCGGTCATGAGCTGCAGGAGGCGCTCATCGTCGGCGTCCGCCACATCAAGGGTCGCCACACGCTTGCCATCACGCAAGACCGTGACGCGATCGCCCAAGCGGTAGATTTCGCTCATGCGGTGGGTGACGTAGACGATGCCCACACCGCGGCTTTTGGCCTGCTCGATCATCGCGAACAGACGCTCCGCTTCGCGATCGGTAAGCGAGGCCGTCGGTTCGTCCAGGATCAGCACGGACAGCTCGGTACGAAACGCTTTGGCGATCTCGACCATCTGCTGCTCGGCGCGGCTGAGATCCTGAACGCGTTGTCGCGGCCGCAGCGGAAAGCCGAGCTGCTTGAGAATACCGTCGGCCCGTCGGTGGAGTTCGGACTTGTCGAGAAAGCCGTGCTTGGTCAGCTCCGCGCCGAGAAACAGGTTCTCCTCGATGGTCAGCGTCGGGACCAGCGAGAATTCCTGGAACACCGCGCTGATGCCGAGCGTACGCGCGTGGTGGACGCCCAAGAGCTCGATCGCTTCCCCGCGAAAGCGAATGCCGCCTTCGCTCGCGCGGTGCACGCCGGCGAGCATTTGGATCAGGGTCGATTTGCCGGCGCCATTCTCGCCGAAGAGGACATGAACTTCGCCGGCGCGCAGCTCGAAATCGACCGCGTCGAGCGCCAGTACGCCGGGGAACTGCTTGGATACGGATTGGGCTTGCAAAACCGGCGTCGGCGGGGTCGACCCCGCGCCGACGCCTTCCGGCGACGCCACTATCTCCGTAGTCATCACATCATCAAACGTCCCAACCCGGCGGACGTCAATTGACGGTGAAGACCGGCTTCCAATCCGCTGGTGCGAGCGAAGACGCGTAATCGAACGAATTGATGTTCGACTTGTCGATCACGTAGATCTTCGGCCCGACATGCTTGAGGTAGGGTTTTCCTTCGAGGATGCGCACCGCCTGATCGACGGAGACGCGGCCCTGGACCACCGCCGAATTGGTCGGCGCCGCCAACACCCGTCCGGCCTTGATGTTCTCGTAGACGCCGGGCGTGAAGTAATAGGCGATGACCTTGATCTTGTCCGAGAGATTGCGCTCGCGCAGCAGCTGCACGGCGGCTTCGGTGGTCGGCGAGGTTCCGGCGATGTATTTGATGTTCGGGTTGGCCTGCAGCACATCCTCGACCAGCTTGAGCTGCACTTCCTTGCCGGTGTCGCCGTATTTGGTCGCGACATTCTTTAATGCGCTGTCCTTGATGGCGTCGTTGAAGCCCTTGTTGCCGGCCTCCACCCAACCCGCGCCGGGCGGGCCCGGGAACCACGCCACCTCGACCTCGGCCGAACCCTTGGGATGCAATTTGGCGATGTACTCGCCTGCCTTGTAGCCCATCGTTTCGAACGACACGAGGGACTTCGCGGAAATGTCCTTGGACGACATGCCGTTGATCACGTCGATCACCGGAATGTTCTTCTCGTGCAGCCGCTTTACGGTCTCGTTGAGTCCGTCAAAGGAAATGGCGCCGATATCGACGGCCTGAGCGCCCTGCGACACGCAGTCCTCGATTTGCGAGATCTGTTTGTTCAAGTTGGTGTAGCCGCCGGCCTCGAGGAGATGCATCGTCACCCCGAGATCTTTCGCCTCTTCGGAGACGCCGTAGTCGACGGCGAGCCAGTACGCGTCCTTCATGTGCGGAAACGAAACGCAGATGTTCCATTTTTTGTCCGCTTTTTCGAGCGGCGAGTACATCACTTCCTTCACCGGGCTCGCCATGTCGAAGGGCGGATTGTGCTCTTCGACGGCGAATGGATACCATTTCTTGGTCTGCGCATATGCAGCCAAGCTCGCGAGCGCAAGCGCGGCCCCCGCAACAATTGCTCCGGTAGCGACAGCTGATCGTTTCATTCCGCCCTCCTGCATACTCTCTGCATCGACTAATTCGGCCTTTAGCGCGCCAAATTCCCGCAAAACCAAAAAACATTATCCCTCCTGAATTTTCGGAAAGTCAATTCCGGCCCGCTCCACTCGGCGGAATTCCCGAGGCATTGCTGAAAACGACGGCATCGGCTTTTTGCTCGTCGGCGCGTTGAGCGGCGCAAATTTGCTCGCCGAGCGCACGGGCTTAGCGCAGTCGTGAATATTCAAGATCAAGTTGTAGGATTGCGGGAGAGCGCCGATCGCGTGCAATGTCGGGCGGTCAGCGCAGGGGGCTGGTCAGGGAAGTTCTGCGGCGGCGGTTTTGCGCTTGATCGACCGATCAATGCCCCCCGATCTTGCTGGGGAGCCCCGCCCGCCGACGTGCGACGAGTGACACGGCGGACCAATCCTTGTCGGCGTCGCCATGGCCGATGGCATCAACGAGATTGTCGCGGACGATACTGGCGAAGGGCAGGGGCACGCCGGCGGCCTCGCCGGCCGCAAGCGCAAGCCGCATGTCCTTAAGCCCAAGCGTCAGCTTGAATCCGGGCTTGAACTCGCCCTCGACGATCAGCTTGCCGTAGATTGCGTAGGCCGGGGCCGCGAATAGGGTGCCGGTCATTACTTCGGTCAATCTTGCGGGGTCGACCTGGTAGCGCTCCGCCAGCGTGGTGGCCTCGGCCATCGCTTCGATCGCCGAGGCGAGCAGGAAGTTCATTGCCAGCTTGGCGACATTGGCCTGGTGCGGCTCGGCACCGAGAGGCCAGGTCTTCTGACCGATGGCATCGAATAACGGCTGCACCCGCGCGATAGAAGCAGCATTTCCGGCGGCGAGGACGTTGAGCTTGCCGGCAGCCGCGGCCTCCGGGCGACCCATAACCGGAGCCGAGACGTAGGCGATACCGGCGCCGGCGTGAGCCTTCTCCAGCTCGCGGGCGAAGGCGACCGACACGGTACTCATGACGATGTGCACCAATTTTTTGTTGGCGGCGCGCAGAGCATCGCTGCCAAGGATCGCGGCGCGCACCGCGTCGTCGTCAGCGAGCATGGTGACGGCGGCGTCGCCGACAAATGCGCCCTGCGGGCTTTCCAGGCGATGAGCGCCCCGGCGAGCCAACTCTTCGGCCGGCTCAGGTGACCGGTTCCAAACATGCACCTCGTGTCCAGCCTCGATAAGCCGCGTAGCCATGCCGCGCCCCATGGCGCCGAGCCCGATAAATCCAACTCTCATGGTTCTCTTCCCGATGGCAGCTTGCTCTACCCATAACGCGGCGCGGCCGAGACCGCCAACCAAAGAAATCGCCGCAAGGCAGAAAGTTTTGCGAGAGGCGCGGGTCACTCGTCGCCACCCTGGAAGTATTCGCCGCAGCATCATAAAATAGATTGCGCGGTCGGTTCATGTTTGGACCGGTGCCTCGGTCTGGAGGGAATCATGCGGAGGATGAAGCCATCTTCTGCTCGGCCCGTCGAACGGCGGACCCTCATCAAGGCGGGCTTGGCATGGACTGCCGCCGGGATCGCCGCACCGTTCCCGATCCGGGCCCGCGCCGAAGCTCCCGTGAAAATGGGGATGGTCGAACCGCTCAGCGGCGTCTATGCGAAGCTCGCCGAGGCCGAAGTGGATGGCGCCCGGCTGGCGGTCGATCAGGTCAATCAAAATGGCGGCATTCTCGGCCGGCAGGTGGAACTCCTCGTCGAAGATTCCGCAAACGACGCCGCCGTCGGCGTCGCGAAGACCAAACAGCTGATCGACCGCGACCAAGTCGATTTCATCCTCGGCAACGTCAACTCGGCCGTCGCCCTGGCGATGACGCGGGTGACGACCGAGAGGCGCAAGCTGCACATAGTCACCGGCGGACACGTCGATGAAATCACCGGCAATCGTTGCAGCTGGAATGTCTTCCGCATCTGCAAGACGACGACGATGGAAGCCAACGCGATCGCCGACACGCTGATCGAGAAATTCGGCAAGAGATGGTATTTTCTGACTCCGGACTACGTTTATGGCTATGCGCTGCAAGCGGCCTTCGAGCGCAAACTTCGCGAGCATGGCGGTGCATGGGCCGGCGATCTCCTGCCGCTCGGCACAGTCGACTATTCCCGATCGTTGACCGGCGCGGGAGCCTTTCGGCCGCAAGTGCTCGTCAATCTCATGGGCGGCGAGGATCAAGCGAACAGCCTGCAGCAGATCGTGCGGTTCGGTTTAAGCCAAGACATGGCCGTCGGTGGTGCGCTGTTTGAGCTCGAGAGCATTCTTGCTGTGCCCGACACGGCGCGTATCGGCTGGTGGACGATGGAGTGGTGGTGGGACCAGCCGGATGTCCCGCAGGTCAAGGCTTTCGACGCGGCGATCCGGCAACGGACCGGCAGGGCGGCCAGCGCGCGTCATTGGTTCGGCCATGCCGCCGTGCATGTGTTGGCGAACGTTGCCGATCAGCAGAAATCCCTTGATCCGGTCGTTCTCGCGCGCGCGCTGCAGGGATACATATTGCCCCCTGAAATCGCGCTCGACGCCGATCGCGATTTCTTCCGTGAACGCGATCACCAGCTCATGAGTGCGGTTCTCGTCGGCGAGGTACACCCGCCCGGCCGCGATCCGTTCGATGCCTTTACGACGCGGGCGGTCGTCAAGGCCGAACAGGCTGCCGAGCCGGCCGAAGCAAGCGCGTGCAGACTCGCGTTCCCCAGCTGAACCTTCAGCTCCAGTTCACGACAGCTGACCGGCCGGGGCAGGCCGGACCTTGATCTTGCGGCCATCGACCAGATCGACCGGAGGGTTCAGAATCACCTGATCGCCGTCTTTGACGCCGGCGCTCACCTCGACGGTCGTGCCAAAGTCGCGCACCACGGTCACCGGGCGGATGCGCGCGACCCCTTCCTCGACCACGGCGACGCTGAGGCCGTCCCGGTTGAAGATGATCGCCTCGGAAGGGACGATGAGCGAAGGCGTCTTGCGCGGGATCTTCAGTTCGACGGTGCAGTAGACACCAGGCGACAAAGCGTGGTCCGGATTAGGGACGTCGATCTCGGTCAGCAGCGTTCGCGTTCCCGGCTGCAGCGCGTCGGCAATGCGCGACACCGTGCCGGGAAAATCCCGGCCCGGCATCTCGGGTACGCGGATCGTTGCCTCTACGCCCGGGGCGACGCCAAAGGCTTCGTCCTGTGGCACGTAGAGCTGGATGCGGATCGTGTCGCTGTGCATCAGGGCGAACAGGAAGGTGCCGCTCGTGGCATCTGCCTGGACCAGGCTGCCGACGTCGACGTTACGCTGGGTGATGACGCCGTCGAACGGCGCGATCACGCGCTGATAGGCTTTCTGCTGATTCAAGACCCGCAGTTGCGCGTCCTGTGCCGTGATATTGGCCGCCGCGACGGCGACCGCGGCCTCGCGCGCCTCGAGACTCAGGCGATCGGTGTCGCCTTGCTGCTGCGTCGCCCAGCCTTGATGGACGAGCGTCTTGTCACGATCCCAGGTGACCTGGGCGAGATCGCGATTGGCTTTGGCCTGTTGCAGCGATGCTTGCAACTGCGCCAGCGTCCCCTCTGCCTGCGCAATCTGATGCTCAAGCTCGAGGGCCGTGATCTCCACCAAGAGGTCTCCGGCCTTGACGTGGCTGCCGATGTCGACCTTGCGCTGCGAGATGTAGCCGCTCGCCCGCGCGAAGATATTGGCTTGCTCGAAGGCTTCGGTGGTGCCGGGCCAGGAAACCGCCCGCGTGCTGGCGCTGGCGCGCACCGGGGCCGCCCGTACGTTAGGAACGAAGTCGCGGCGCTCCTCCGCGGTCGCCATGACTTGCGCGTGCAGCCGGTAGTGTTGCCAGAAGCCGGCTGCCAATGCCGCACAGAGCAGCAAGAACGTGCCGGCCCCGAGCAGCCGCCGCCCGGTGCGCCGGCCCGGCTTGGGCGAGAAGGGCTCGCGTTTGATCTCCGGGCGTTCGCCTTCGCGGTCCGGCGGCGTTTCGCGCACCGGTACGCCGGCCTTTGCCGCCGGACGAGGCTGGATATCACTCATTGCGGCTCCTCCGCGAACACGCCATGCGCCGGCTTGCCGTCGTTGCCTTTGCGCAGCATGGCGAACAGATACGGCACCGCAAGCAGCGTGGTTGGTGTAGCAAAAAGCAAGCCCCCGATCACGGCGCGCGCCAAGGCGGCGTTCTGCTCCTCGCCCGGGCCGCCGATGGCCATCGGGATCATCCCGACGATCATCGCCGCCGCGGTCATCAGCACCGGCCGGATCCGGGTGCGGCCGGCCGAGATCGCGGCATCGAACGCTCGCATGCCGGCAAGCTGCTGCTCGCGGGCAAACGTCACCAGCAGGATCGAATTCGCCGAGGCCACGCCGATGGCCATGATGGCGCCCATCAGCGAGGGGACGCTCAATGTCGTGTTGGTGACGTACAGCATGGTGACGATGCCGCACAGCGTCGCCGGCAGGGCGAGTATGACCACGAACGGGTCGCCCCAGTTCTGATAGTTCACCACCATGAGCAGATAAACGAATACCGCGGCGAACAGAATTCCAATAGCGAGGTCACGAAACGCGGCATTCATGCTGTCGATCTGGCCGATAACCTCGATCCGGTTTCCCGGCGACAGCTGCTTCTGATAGTCGGCCACGATCTTGTTGATGTCGGCGGAGATCGCGCCAAGATCCCGGCCGTCGGCGTTGGCAAAGATCTCATAGACCGGTTGGACATTGGCCTGGTTGGCATTGGTGGGAACCGAATCACGCTTCAAGCTGGCAACGTTGCTGAGCAGCCCCGGCACCGGAGTGCGCGTTCCCGCGGTGAACGTCGCCACCGGCGTGTTCTTGAGTTCGTTGAGCGTGCTGACGCGGTATTCCGGTGTCTGCACGGTGAAATAGTACGGCGTTCCGTTGGTCGGATCGGTCCAGAAGTTCGGCGACACCTGCTCGGACGAGCTCAGGCTGGTGTTCAGATTGAGCGCGATGCTGTTCGCGGTGAGGCCGAACTGGCTGGCGCGGGCGCGGTCGATCTGGGCGAAGAGCTCAGGCGCGTTCACCTCCTGCTGCAGATGTGCATCGGCCACTCCGGGGATCGCGGCAATTCGCCCGCGAAGCTCCTTCGCTACCCGTAGATTCTTCTGCCGGTCGTACCCGACCGTGCGCACGTTGATCTGCGCCGGGATGCCGAAGTTCAGGATCTGCGTTACCATGTCGGCGGACTGAAAGTAGAATACCGCCTCCGGGAAGTTTGCCGGCAGCACGCGGCGCAGTTCCGCGACGTAGGTCGCGGTCGGAGGGTGGCCTTCCTTGAGCGCGATCAGGATCACGCCGTCATTGGCGCCGATCGCCGTCCCGTCGCCAAAGGCAAAGTTGTAGGAGCGGGCCGGCAGGCCGATATTGTCGACGATGAGATCGCGCTCGTCCTGTGGAATGACCTCGCGGATTTTGTCCTCGATCGCCTGAAAGATCTGCTCAGTCTTCTCGATCCGGGTTCCGGCCGGAGCGCGAACGTGCAGCTGAATCTGGCCGCCGTCGATGATCGGGAAGAAGTCGCGGCCGACGAACACGAAGAGGGTGCCGCCCAGCACCAGGATGATCGCCGCGGCCGAAGGCACGATGATCCGGCGTCGGAGCAGCGTACCGAGGATCTCGGTGTAACCAGTGCGCATGGTTTCGAAGGCGCGCTCGAATCTCCGATGCAGCTGCGCAAACCGGCCGGATCGCTCCTCGTCGCCGTGCTGCTCGCCTTTGAGCAGGAGACCGATGGTGATCGGCGTCAGCGTGCGGGAGAAGCCGTAGGAGGCCAGCATCGCGAATACCACGGCAAGGCCGAGGGGAGTGAACAGGTACTTTGCCGGTCCGTGGAGGAAGACGACGGAGACAAACACGCAGCTGATGGCAAGGGTGGAGACCAGGGTCGGCACCGCTATGCCGGCGGCGCCGTGCAGCGTGGCGGCCGGAAGCGGCATGCGTTCCTCGGTGAGCAGGCGGTGGGTATTTTCGATGGTGACCGTCGAATTGTCGACGAGAATACCGATCGCCAGCGCCAGGCCGCCGAGCGTCATCGTGTTGATCGTATCGCCGAGGAAATACAACACGATGAGGGAGCTGAGGATGGAGAGCGGGATCGAGATCATCACCACGAGCGTCGAGCGCCACGATCCGAGAAACAGGACGATCATCAGCGCCGTCAGGCAAGCAGCGATGGCGCCTTCCTTCAGCAGCCCCTGAATGGAGGCTTTGACGAAGACCGATTGATCGAACAGCTCCTTGATCTGCATGCCCGGCGGCGCCGCCGCGCGCGCCGTGACCAGCGCCTGCTTGACGGCGTTGACGACCGCGAGCGTCGATGCGTTGCCGTTTTTGATGATGCTGAGCAGCACCGAGCGGCGGCCGTCGGTGCGCACGATGTTCTGCTGCACGGCATTGCCGTCGTGCACCTGCCCGATATCCTTCACGAACACCGTGGCGCCGTTCGCGAATTTCACCGGGATGTTGTTGAGGTCCTCGATGGTCGTGGGGGTGGCGTTGGTGCGGACAGTGAATTGTGTGTCGCCGATCTTCGCCGCGCCCGAGGGCAGGGTGAGGTTCTGCGCGTTCACGGCGTTGACGACGTCGAGCGGTGTCAATCCCCTGGCCTGCAGCTTCAACGGATCGATATCGACCATGATCTGGCGATACTTGCCGCCAGCCGGCGTCGGAAGCGTGACGCCGTGGATCGGCGCCAGCTGCTGGCGCAAACGGTAGATGCCGTAGTCGTAGAGCCGCTGCTCGTTGAGCGTATCGGAGGAGAGCCCGATCTGCAGCACGGGAACGCTTGAGGCGTTGTATTGGACCACGACCGGCGCCTGGATTCCCGGCGGCATGAGCACGCGGATAAAATTTGTTGCCGACACGATCTGGGCGATGGCGAGATCGAGATTTACGTCGGACTGAAAGAAGATCTTCTGAACCGAAATCCCGTTGATGGTCTGAGCTTCAATATCCCGGATCCCGTTCACGCTCGAAGACAGCGCGTATTCGCTATAGGTGGTGACGCGTTGCTCCATCTCCGGCGTGCTTAGTCCGGTGTATTGCCAGATGATGGTGACGACCGGAATGTCGATCTCGGGGAAGATGTCGGTCGGCATCGACAGCACGGCGGTGGCGCCGAGAAATAGGACGAGTGCAGCAAGAACATAAAAGGTATGCGGCAGCCGCAGAGCAAACCGAACGATACCCATGCCGATCGACCTTGTGGGACCCGATTGAGAAAGCTTGTGGACCCTTCCGTCACTGCTGCCACGTATTTAAGCATGGGGTGCAGTGCAGCGAAATATGTGGGTTCAGGATGCCAGGTTGGCCAGAGGCAAACTTGCCAACAGCGTAATGCGCTGATCTGCAGCTTTCACTTTGACGTGTGCAAAAGAACGGGGGTTTAGCCGCGCCTTCCAGCAAGCCATTGTGATTTTGGCATTTGGACGGCCGGCGACCGTTCTAACCCGACGCCGTTGAGCCGGTTCGCGCCACCTGCTCGCGCAGCGCATTGCGGTCGACTTTTCCAGTGCGGCCGGCCGGAAGCTCATGGCCGAAATGATAGACGTCCGGCCATTTGAATTTTTCGATCCGGCCGGCGATCCATTCGCGCAGCTCTTTTTCGTCGATAGCCGCGTTCGCGCGCGGCACGACGAGGGCGTGGATGCGCTCGCCCATGATCGGGTCAGGCACGCCGGTCGTCAGCGCCGCGGCCACTGCCGGATGCTGGGCCAGGATATGATCGAGCTCGAGCGGCGAGACTTTGGCGCCGCCGCGATAGATCAGATCCTTGATGCGTCCGGCGAGTTCGACGCGGCCGTCTGCGCGCGCCCGCGCCAGATCGCCGGTGCGGAAGTAGCCGTCGGCAAAAGCGGCGCGCGTCTGGTCGGGTTCGTCGAGGTAGCCGTTCATGATGAAGGGTGTACGAATCTGCAATTCGCCCGCGATGTTCGTCGGCAACTCGCGGCCTTGATCGTCGGCGATGCGGAAGCGAACGCCCGGGCCGGGGCGGCCGATCGTCTCGGCGAACGCCTCGCGTTCTTCCGCGGTGAGGAAGAAATCCGAGCTGCAGGTCTCGGTCAGTCCAAAAATGTCCACGACACCGACCTCCGGCATCAAGCGTTGCAACCGCGCGCTCAACAGGCGGCCGAATGGTTCACCGCCGGTCAGTATCCGCTCGAGCGTGGAAGCGGCGATCAGTGGCGCTGATGTCGACTCATCAAGCGCCAAGAATTTGCGCAGCATCGTGGGCACCAGCGCCACGTCCGAGATGCGCTGGTCCTTCAGCGCGGCAAGCGCATGCAGCGGCTCGAACCGCGAATGCATCGCTACCGTGCCGCCCTTGAGTAATGTCAGCAGCAGCACCCACATGCCGAAGACGAAGCTGATCTGCAGGACCAGCAAGGTCCGCGTGCGCGGGGTGAAGCCGAGCATGCTGTCGATGGCTTCGAGCTTGCCGGCAAAGGCACGGTGGCTCAGCACAACGCCCTTTGGCCGTCCGGTGGAGCCTGACGTGAATACGATGAGCGCAGCGCCGCGGAGGAGCGGACGATGCGGCGGCGCATTGTCGGCGAGCTTGCGTACCAATTCAGCGGCAGTGTTGGTGATGGAAAACCTCGCGCCGGTCGCCGCGCGCATGAGCTCGATCGCGCTTGCCGGCGCATGGCGCGCGACCGGCACCGCGACTCCGCCGGCGAGCCACACCCCGACGAGCGCCGCCGCATCGCGCGCCTCGTTGGCGACCGGCACAAGCACCGGCTCGTCCGCGGCCAAGTGCTCGTTGCGCAAGGCGCGTTCGAGGTTACGCGCCGCCTGCGAAAGGGCTCGGTAGGTCAGCGTGCCGCTCAAATCGTCGAGGGCCGGCGCGTCGGCAAATCCCGCGAATTTCTCCAGCAACATGCTGCCGAGATTAGCCATCCTGGCTTCCGTCGAACCGGGCGTCGCGCCAGGCGATTGCCTTGCGCAGTCCGTCCTTTCGCGCGATCTCCATGAATCTGCGTTTGTCGTCGCTGCCCTTTCCCTCGATCGCGAGGTCGATGTCGAGGGCGGTATTGAGCGCGTCGACCAAACCCATGATCTCGAAGCTCTGGTTGATCGCCCGCTTGGTCTGCCGCACCAGATCCGGATCGATCACCGCAATGTGGCGAGCGAGCGCGATTGCCGCCGATTCCACGTCCTCGGAGCGGACCACGCGGTTGACCAAGCCGATCCGCAATGCCTCCGCTGCGGTGATGCGGTCGGCGCCGCCGAGGATGATCTCCTTCGCCCGCTTGGGGCCGACCAGCCACGGCAGGA
This sequence comes from uncultured Alphaproteobacteria bacterium, assembly GCA_963850855.1. Taxonomy (GTDB): domain Bacteria; phylum Pseudomonadota; class Alphaproteobacteria; order Rhizobiales; family Xanthobacteraceae; genus BOG-931. The sequence goes on along the minus strand of CAWKNH010000006.1, from coordinate 533,548 downwards.
TCATCACCACAATGCCGGCGCCGAATTTCAGCTCCGGCTCGCCGAAGATCGCGCCCTCGGCCGCGATGGTGATGTCGCAGCAGAGCGCAAGCTCGCAGCCGCCGGCAAGGCAATAGCCTTGCACCGCGGCGATGGTCGGCTTGTTCAGGTGCCAGAAACGCGTGACGGCCGAGAAATCCCGGTCGAGGATTTCCCGCCAGGCGTCGAAGCCGGTCGGCCGGGCCTCCATCTGTTCCTTGAGGTCGAAACCGGAGGAAAAATTTCCGCCGGCGCCCTTGACCACCAGCGCGCGGACTTCGTCGTCGCGCTCGACCGCATCGAGGGCGTGTTGCAGTTCGCCCAGCATCCGTTTGTCGATGGCGTTCAGCCGCTCCGGCCGCGCCAAGGTGAGGAGGGCAACGGCTCCGGACCGCTCCAGGCGGATGGTCTGATATGTCTCGGTCATGCTCACACGCGGACGAAGCCGGCTCATCACCCGTATAAGCGCGCGTACTCGCTCGCATAGCCGGCAAGCGATTCCTTCATGCTCGCCAGATTGAGCAGCATCGTCGCTATCGGACGGCTCGTTTGCGGCGCGAAAACGCTGGTGCGCGCCCACAGGCTCTCGGTCCTCCGGCTCCCGCTCAGCGCGACCACCTCACGTTCGACCTCGTAGCTCTCGCCGACAAACAGTGGCCCGTCCAGCAGCCGAATTTCCTGGTCGGCGAACAATCCGACCGCCGGTCCCTTGGTCGGAAAGCCGTCGTCCTTCGAGCGATATTGAAAGAGGACGCTGAGCATCTCGAAGGGGATGATCGGGCGGCCCCATTTGTTTTCTGCCGCATGCTCCGGCTCGTAGAGCCGGGACGGCTCGGTGATGACTTTGAGCTTCTCGCGCAGCGAGAATGGATAGAGCTCGCCCATGTGTTGATCGAAATCCATCCGGACGGTCTGCCGCCGGGTCTTCATGCCGACCTTGACGTCGCGCAGGATCACGGGGTCGGTCAGCGGCTTGAGCTCCTCGCGCAGGCGTTTATCGAGCGCGGTCGCGTTTTTTTCTCGCCCGACCGAGGCGGTGCCGCGCAGCACCTCCGTGCCATCGCGCTTCGCCATGCGGATATCGACCTGGCTTTGGCCTCCCGCCGGCTTCGCCACGATCGCCTGGACTTCTTCGCCGGCAAAAACGGCGTTGCGATAGTGCGCCGAGATGCAACCGGTCTCGAACCACGCATTGCCCCACAACCGCTCGCACAGCGGCACCAATTGGCTGAAGTGCGTCGGCCCCTCGATGGTCGCCGCCTTGAACCCCATTTTTTGCGCCATCGCATTGTCGTGGATGGAGACATGGCCGTCATAGACTTGCGCCGCCAGCATCTGCCTTGGCGAGCGCCACGGTCCGATCAGCAATTCGCCATCGTCGACGATCGCGGTATCAAACGCTTTCAGGCTCATGACGGTACTCCGAAATGCAGATATGGACGGTTTGCCGGCCGTCGGGAAGCGGCATTCCAATCGCCGCGCTCAAAGCAGACCGCGGCGCGCAAGGTTGCGCATCAGATGGCTGGTCCCGAATTGCCAGGGCGCGCAATCCGGGCAGCGGCGCATACGGTTGACGAGGCTGCCAAGCTCGGGCGCGGCGACGGTGACGATGTCGCCAATGTGGTGGGTGAAGCCTTGGCCCGGCGCATCACGGTCCTTGGTCGGCGCAAATAGCGTCCCGAGGAACAGCACTGCGCCGTCGGGATATTGGTGATGCGCTCCGATCATCTGCTGCACAAGCTCAACGGGATCGCGGCTGATCCGATCCATGTGCGATACGCCGTCGAGGCGGAAGCCGTCCGGCCCGGTGACGGTGAGCGTCACCGTCATCGTTCGCACCGCGTCGAGGCTGAAGCTCCGATCGAAAAAGCGCAGGAAAGGGCCGACGGCGCAACTTGCATTGTTGTCCTTGGCTTTGGAAAGCAACAGCGCCGAGCGACCTTCAATGTCGCGCAGGTTTACATCGTTGCCGAGACTAGCACCGACGATGCGCCCGTCGGAAGCAATCGCGAGCACGACTTCCGGCTCGGGGTTGTTCCAGTTCGACAGCGGGTGAAGCCCGGCGTCCATGCCCGTGCCGACGGAGGCCATTGTCTGCGCCTTGGAGAAGATTTCGGCATCGGGCCCGATGCCGACTTCGAGATACTGACTCCACATATCGCGCGCGATCAACGCGTCCTTGACCGCCGCGGCTTCCGCGGAGCCGGGCCGCAGCGACTGAAGATCGTCGCCGACGATGTGCAGGATGTCTTTGCGGATCGCCTCCGCCGCCTGCGGATTGCCGCGGGCGCGTTCCTCGATCATTCGCTCGATCATCGAGACGGCGAAAGTAACCCCTGCAGCTTTGACGGCCTGAAGGTCGATGGGAGAGAGGAGCCAAGGCTTTGACGCATCTCGTGCGTCCGGCGGCGTATTGGCGAGGATGTCCTCAAGCGCGCCGATCCGCTCGCCGGAAGCCGCCTGCAGGCTCGCGGCCGGCTCGGCAGTCTCGCAGAGATCGCGCATGGTCGGAAACGCGGCCGTGATATCGAACACTCCGCTGGCGCGGATCGCGACCACCGAAGGTCCCGCGACATCGGGACGCCAGACCCGGCCGGCGAGCGCGCCGGAAAACCCGTCCGCCGGCAATGTTTCGGAAGCGCTGAGCCTCACCGCGCCAGCCATGCGTACAATCCTTGCGCCGTCGCCGGATTCTGCAACGGAGCGGCAGGGTCATGCCTCCTTGAGCGCAGCCGGCGTTTTTTCGAGCGCAGGGTCGTGGCTAAGAACCAGCACGATCACCATGGCGGCGACGGCAAGCGCCGCGATCAGCAACAATCCGCCGGTAAAGCTGCCGGTCGCGTCCTTGATCCAGCCCATGGCATAAGGCCCGGCGAAACCGGCGAGGTTGCCGATTGAGTTGATCACGGCGATGCCGGCCGCTGCCGCGGTACCGGACAGAACGGCGGTCGGCAGCGTCCAGAACACCGGCAGCGACCCGAACACGCCGCAGGCGCCGATGGTGAAGGCGATGATGGTCAGTGTCGGGTTGCCGGTCAGCGTCGATCCGGCAATGCCGGCGGCGGCGATCAGGAGCGCGATTGCGGTATGCGCCTTGCGCTCACCGGTCGCGTCCGAGTGGTAGCCGTACCAGACCATGAACACCGCGCCGATCGCGTAGGGAATCGCAGTGACCCAGCCGGTCATCGCGTTCGACAATCCGAACGCCTTGATGATTTGCGGCAACCAGAATCCGACTCCGTAGTTGCAAGCGACCGTGCCGAAATAGACCAGCGCCAGCGCCCAGACGCGCGGATTGAGCATGGCCTCCCGGACCGAAAGATTGTGCGCGGCCTCGCGTTGCCGGCGCTCGGCGTCCAGCCGGTCGCTGAGCCAGATGCGCTCGTCCGCCGCCAGCCAATGCGCGTCGGCCGGCCGGTCGGTGAGATAGAAATAAGTGACGAAGCCGAGCAGCACCGCCGGCGCCGCCTCGATGATGAAGAGCCACTGCCATCCATCGAGACCGCCGATGCCGTTCATGCCGAGGATCAGGCCGGAAATCGGAGCGCCGATCGCCGAAGAGGCCGGGATCGCCGCCATGAAGGAGCCGACAATGCGGCCGCGATACGCCGCGGGGAACCAGAGCGTCAGAAAGAAGATGATGCCGGGAAAGAAACCGGCTTCGGCAAAGCCGAGCAGCGCGCGGATTGTGTAGAAGACGGTGTTGGTGCTCAATCCGGTCGCCTGCGCGATTTGCGGGATGAACGCCATCGCGCCGGAGCAGATGCCCCAGCTGACCATGATGCGCGCGATCCACTTGCGGGCGCCGAACCGGTCGAGAAAGAGATTCGAGGGCACCTCAAAGAGAAAATACGTGAAGAAGAAAATGCCCGCTCCGAAGCCGAACATGGTCGCGGTCAGACCGAGCGCCTTGTTCATGGTGAGCGCCGCGAAGCCGACATTGACCCGATCGAGATAGGCGATGAAGTAGCAAACTATCAGGAACGGGATCAGTCGCGCCGAGACTTTCCCGATGGCTCCCGCCTCTGAGTTCTGCATGGTCGCTCCTCCCCGTGCCCCGAAGCGATCGGCTGTGCCGATGCGCGATACAATTCTTAGTTTATGCCCGCGGCTCGAGGGACGTTAGCGCACCGCCGAACGCTTGCCTACACCTGCGGCCGTTGCGCGGCCTGGGTCCCCGTGTCGGCTTGTTCCTAACGGCGCGCGGTCCTAACGTGGACCACCATGCAGCCATTCCGGATGAGCGCGATCGCGCTGCTCGACGCTTATCGCAGCCGCGCACTGTCGCCGGTTGAGGCGATGCGCGACGTGTTGCAGCGCGTCGAGCGCTTCGAGCCGCATATTCACGCGACCTATCTGCTTGCGCCGGAGCGCGCGCTTGGGGAGGCGCGCGCGTCCGAAGAGCGTTGGCGGCGCAGCGAGCCGCTCGGGCCGCTCGACGGCGTACCGGCGACCATCAAGGACAATATCGCCACCGCGGGCGAACCGATCCCGGTGGGAACGGCCGCGAGCGATCTCGTGCCTGCCGCCGCCGACGCGCCGCCCGCCGCACGACTGCGCGAAGCGGGCGCCATTATCTTCGCCAAGACGACGATGCCGGATTACGGGATGCTTTCGTCCGGCCTTTCGAGCTTTCATCTGCTGACGCGCAATCCCTGGGACTTGACGCGCAATCCCGGGGGATCGTCAGCCGGCGCGGGGGCCGCGGCGGCGGCCGGCTTCGGTCCGCTGCATCTCGGCACCGACATCGGCGGGTCGGTGCGTCTGCCCGCGGGCTGGTGCGGAATTTTCGGATTGAAGCCGAGCCTCGGGCGCGTGCCGATCGATCCGCCCTATATCGGCCGCGTGGCCGGGCCGATGACGCGCAGCGTCGCCGACGCCGGGCTGATGATGGCGAGCCTCGCGCAGCCCGATGCGCGCGATTTCATGAGCCTGCCGCCGCAACACCTCGACTGGCGCGTCGAACCGGCCGAACTCGCCGGCCTGCGCATCGGCCTCCTTATGGAGGCGGGATGTGGCTACGCCACGGCAGCGCCAGTGCGTGCGGCGATCGAACGCGCGGCGCGCGATCTTGCCGCCGAGGGGGCGATCGTCGAGCCGTTGCGGCCGTTTCTCACCCAGGAAATGCTCGACGGGCTCGATCGATTCTGGCGCATGCGCGCCCTGCTGGACTTCCGCGCGACGCCACTCGCACGGCGCGACAAGATCCTCCCTTTCATTCGCGCCTGGGGCGAATCGGCCGCGGCGCTGAGCGGTGAGGCCGTGTTCCATGGCTTCAGCCAGATCATGGCGATGCGCCGGGCGGCGGTGGCGGCGACGCTGCCTTACGATTTCGTGATTTCACCGACCGCGCCGATCACCGCGTTCGCCGCCGAATTGGCCTCGCCGAGCGACGACCCGCTGAACCCCTTTCCACATATCGGCTTCACGGTCGCCTTCAACATGTCCGAGCAACCGGCCGCGTCGATCAACTGCGGCTACAGCGATGAGGGTTTGCCGATCGGCTTGCAGATCATCGGCCGGCGCTTCGACGATCGCGGCGTACTCGGCGTCGCCCGCGCGTTCGAGGCGATGCGCGCGGCGGAGACAAGGGCGTGGCCGGAGCCGCCCGCAAGCGCGTGAGGTCGGCGACGGATTTCGCGGCGGAGGAATGCTCATGAACGACTACTCCACGATTTTCGATCTCGGCGGCCGCCGGGCCCTGGTGATTGGCGGTGCGAGCGGCATTGGCCGCGAGAGTTGCTTCGGGCTGGCGAGCTTCGGCGCGCAGGTCATTTGCGGCGACATCGATATCGCCAAGGCCAAGGAGGCGGCGCGAGAAATCGCCGCGGGCGGTCGCGCGGCGGAAGCGTTGCATATCGATCTGTGCGATCGCGCGAGCATCGCTGCGGCTGCCAAAGCCGTCGGCGTGCTGGACGTGCTCGTGATCTCGCCCTCGATCAACGTGCGCAAACTCTTGCTCGATGTCACCGAGGAGGAATTCGATCGCGTGGTCGGATTGAATTTGAAGGGCGTCTTCCGCGCGCTCAAGGCGTTCGCGCCCGGCATGGCCGAACGCGGCAAGGGAAGCATCATCACCCTGTCGAGCATACGCGCGCAGGTGGTCGAGCCGGGGCAAGGCGTTTATGCCGCCACCAAGGCCGGCACCCTGCAGATGATCCGGGCGCTGGCGGCGGAGCTCGCGCCATCGGGTGTTCGCGCCAACGTCATCGCGCCCGGCATCGTCGACACACCGCTCACGCAGCAGATCAAGCGGGACGAGGCCTGGTATCGCGCCTATGCAGACAAGTCGATGTTGCGACGATGGGCGAAACCGTCCGAGCTGGTGGGCGCGGTCGTCTACCTCGCCTCGGATGCGAGCTCCTACGTCACCGGCTCATATCTCCTCGTCGACGGCGGCTGGACCGCCGCGGACGGTCGTTTCACCCCGCCGCTCGCGGCGGCCGAGCCTGCCGCGGCTTCGTAGCGACATTATCTTCAGGAGCCGCTCGGATGCGGCTTTCCGCGCTGCGGTCCCATGTAACCGAACAGGAACCCGGCCACCTTGCGCATCTGAATCTCCTCCGAACCTTCGGTGATCCGATAGCGCCGGTGATGGCGGTAGATGTGTTCGAACGGCTTGTGACGCGAATAGCCGATGCCGCCGTGCACCTGCATGGCGCGATCGGCGGCCTCGCAGCAGAGCCGGTTCGCCCAATAATTGCACATGGAGACTTTGTCGGACAGCTTCTGCTCGATCTCGGCTTGCGTCATCTGATCCATCTGCCAGGCGGTCTTGCGGATCAGGAGCCGCAGCATCTCGGCTTGGGTCGCGAGCTCGACCAGCGGCCACTGGATTGCCTGGTTCTCGGCGAGCGGCCGTCCGAACGGCTTGCGCTCGCGCGCGTAAGTGACGCTTTCGTTGATGCAGTAGACCGCCGCGCCGAGCGAGCTTGCGGCCTGGCGAATGCGGTTCTGGTGGACGAAGCACTGCGCCAAAGCGAGGCCCTTGCCGACCTCGCCGAACAGCGCGTCGTCGGCGACGAATACATCCGTGAAGCTGACGCGCGGATGATCGGTCGGCATGTTGAAGGTCCACAAATACTCCTCGACTTTGACACCCTCGTTGTCCGCCGGCACCAGGAAGCAGGTGATGCCGCGGGCATCGCCGTCCTCGCCCGAGGTCCGGGCGAACAGCGCGCAATGCGTGGCGACGTGCATGCCCGTCGTCCACATCTTCTCGCCGTTGATCTCCCAGCCGGGGACGCCGTTTCGCGTCGTGCGCGCGGCGCGCGTTTCCATATGCGTGGCGTCCGATCCGTGCCCGGGCTCGGTCAGACCGAAGGTGATGCGATACTCGCCGGCGATGCCGCCCTCGATCATTGCCCGCTGCTCGGGCCGTCCGTAGAGATCGAGCATGGTGACGAACGGCAGATTGCCGACGATCGAATGCTCGTTCTGCAGGTCATTGTGCAGGCCGAGGCCTTTGCTGGCGAAATGTTCGCGGATCACCGCCATCCACAAATCCGAACCGTCCCGCCCGCCATATTTCCCGGGCAACGCGAAGCGGTAATGGCCGGCCTTGTCGGCGAGGTTCTTCGCCCGCCGCAGCAGCGCCTCCCATTCGCGGCGGGGCAGGCCGCCATGTTCGAAATCGGTGCGCGCCCATTCGCGCCGGTGATCGAAGAAACGGATGTTGTCATCGGCCTGTTCGAGCGGGCGGATTTCCGCGTCGATGAACGCATCCAGCTCGGCGAGATAGTCGAGGAGGCCGCTGGGCAGATCGAAGTTCATATCCGCGTTCGATGGCAAGGCTATTCCTCCGATTTTTTGCTGCCGCCCGCGTCGCCGCCGCTCTTCGCGATCGCCGCAAGGTAGGCCGAATAGGTCGGCTGATCGATCGCCAGCCGATCGACGGTCGTTGAGCGAAGATGCTCGCGTAGCGCCGGCTCGTCGAGCGTGGCTTCGCCGCGGGCGATTTTCTCGCACAGCGCCTGCCGCATCGTCTCGAGGTCGGCGTCGCTGTCGAGAAGCTCGGCCAAGCGGCGATGCTCGCGTTGATCGGCAGCGCCCTGCTGCTCGATTTCGCGGCGGACCAGCTCGATGGCGTTGATGCCGACCCGCAGGTTGAAGGCGCGGGCGCCGCTTAGGGCCGGCAGCAGCTCCTCGCGCAGGAAGCGCGCGACCGAAGCGAGCAGCTCGGCCGCCGGAGGATGTTTCATCGCACGCCTTCCGACGCCAGGATGTCCAGAAGATCGAGCTCGGTCTCGGAGATGCGCCGGCCGATCATCGCCCGCTCGACTGCGAGCGGTGCGCCGGCCGGTCCCGGCTCGGCCATTCGCCGGCAGATGAGCCCCCAGCGGAGCGAGCCCAAAGTGCGCCAATAAAGCACTCGCTCGGCTTCGATCGCCTCGCCGCCCGCCGAACGATAACCTTCGAGCATCTCCGCGACGTCGCCGAAACCGCCGACCGGTTTGTCGATCACGCCGAAGCGCCAGCTGTTCACCGTGATCCAGCCCAGATCCTCGGCCGGGTCGCCGAGATGCGCAAGCTCCCAATCGAGCACGGCGCGCACGCCCTCGGGGCCGATGATCAGGTTGCCGTTGCGGAAATCGCCGTGGACGAGCCGCGGTCGCGGCGCTTGGCGGGGCAGGTGATCGCGCAGCCAGCGGAAGGCGGCTTCGAACACCGCGCTTCCGCCGCCGAAGGATCGGTAGGTCCGGTCAAGCTCGTCGAGCTGGTCGGCCGCGAACCGCGTCTTCAGGGGCGGCAGACGATCCGTGGGCACCGCATGGATGCGCGCCAGGATCGCGCCGCATTGAAAGGCGAGCCGCGCGCGTACCGGCGCGAACTCGGGATTGCGCAGGATGCGGCGCCCGAGCGTTTCGCCTTCGATCCGATCCGACACGAAGCCCCGCCCGAGATCGTCGTTTGGTTCGAGGATGTGACAGATGCCGGGCGTGGGCACGCCGCATTCGCCGGCACGGCGTATCAGCAGCGCCTCGCACTCGGAGCTGACGCTTCGCTCGCCGGGCGCGGTGTCGGCGGAGAGCCGGCGCATGATCAACGGCACAACGCCTGCGCTGCCGACGGCATCGAACGACCAGGTTTCTTGGCTCGCCCCCGCGGTCAGGCGCTCGAGCGAGCCTTCTTTGAGATGGCCGCGGTCCAGTCGGACGAGGAGGGCGTCAAGCTTGCTGGCGAGGGACGTGGAGGCGCCGGAATGATCGTTCATGGGTGCCGCTCCCGCAGCAGCGCCTCGGCCATCTCGCGCAAACGGATTTTCTGAATCTTCGGGCCGTTCGGGCTGTCGACGGTGGGGAATGCCTCCACCGCCACGATGCGCTCGGGGACCTTGAACCGTGCCAGCTGTCGGCGGCAGTGCGCCCGCAGGGCCGCCTCGTCCAGCACCGCGCCGTCGGTGGCAAGGACGAACGCGACCGGCACGGGATCGGATCCGCCAGTCGCCGCCGCCACGACCTGGACGCTGGCGACGCCCGGCTCCGCCTGGATCACGGCCTCGATCTCCTCGGGGCTGACCAGGAATCCGCCGAGCCGCATCGCGTCGCCGATCCGCGCCTCGAAGACAAAGTGCGCGTCGCCGAGACGGGCGAGATCGCCGGTCCGGAACATGCCGTCGGCGTCGATCGCCCGTTCGGTCGCCGCGGCATTTTCCAGATATCCGATGAAACACGATGGCGCGTCGATCCACAATTCGCCGGACGCGCCGGCCGGCAGCGCGGCGCCGGTTTGCGGGTCGCGCACTGCCAGACGCGCGGCGCTGCTGACCGGCACGCCGCCGGCCAAGAGCCGGCTCTCGCCTGCGGCGACCGAAAACAGCGCCTGCACCTCAGAGCTGCCGTAGAGGCCGTGCGGATGCATGCCCGCCGCCTCCGCGGCGGCGATCGAAGCGGCGACGGTCGAGTGGAACGCGGCGAATCCGGAGAAGCGTACCGATTCGAACCGGCGTCCGCCCGACGCTGCGGCGATGCGGCCGAACATGTCGTCGCCGCCGACGATATGGGTGACGCGGCGCCTTCGGATCAGCGCGGCCGCTACCTCGCCATCGAACTGCGCGAGACAGACGATATGCGCCCCGCCGGCGATCGCGGCCATCGCCGCGGCGTTGCCGAATGTGCCGCAGAAGGGGACTGCTGCGAGCAGCACCGCTTCGGCAGCATCGAGCGCGATCCGGCGGGCGACGTCGAGCGCGTGTCCGGCAATGGTTTGTTGATTGTGCAGGACGAGCTTCGGCCCGCTGGTGGTGCCGGAGGTGGTGAAGGTGAGACACGGCGCTTCGGCCGTCGCTTCGTCCGCTCCGGCGTCGGCTGTTGCACCATCGAGCGGCAATACCGGCAGTCCGGCGAGTTGGCTAACGCCGGGTGGAATGTCGGGCCCCAGCACGCAGCGCACCGAGCCGCGATCCTCGATCGGCAGCGCAGCAAAGATCGCCGGGAAATCGACCGGCTGAAATCCCCATTGCGTCACCAGCGCGACCGCGCGCGATCGGCGCAGCAGATTGCCGACCTCGGCCGTGCGAAAGCGGGTATTGATATGGATGGCGAGCGCGCCAAGCCGGGCGCACGCGAAGATCGCGGCGAGGTAGGCGATGCCATTCGGCAGCCAGAGCGCCACCCGGGCACCTGGGCCGACGCCCGCCGCGCGCAGGCTGGCGGCGATCCGCAGCACCCGATCCGCAAACGCGCACCGGTCCAGCGTGCCGGCGGCATCGGTCACCATCGGCGCCGCAGGGTCCCGGCCGGACCAGGTCATCAGCGCGCTCAATGTGCGCGGATAGTCCGATCCATAGGTCTTGCGCATTCGCGCAGCTCCATCAGCTCCCGTGTTCGTCGTCAACTATGAGCGCCCAACGGTCCGGTGAGCTGATAGCCGACGTACCAGGAGAACAGATTGGTCTGCGACGCATTCTGCAGTCCGGCGCCGATCGAGACGAGCAGATGGTGGTGTTCGTCGAAATCGTAGATCGCGCCGATGTTGAAGCCGGTCGTGGCCTTGCCGGTGTCGTTGCCGCCGAACATGACCGTCGCAGTTTGGTGGAAGAGCTCGGCACCGATCGCCAATTGTTTGGTCACCTGCCGCTGCAGCAGCCAGCCGAAGAACCAGTAGTCGCGGTTAAGCGTATCGTCGCCGTGGTTGATCCAGTAACCGCCGCCGCCATAGGTGGTCCAGTCGCCGAAGCTCTTCTGGATCCACACCGGAAAATAGGCGCGTAGATTTCCGGCGCCGAGGCCGAGATTCTCGTTCCCGGTGGGAAGTTCGACCAGCGGGTAGACGCCGACCATCGGTTGCGTTCCGTTCTTGTCCTCGTCGATGAAACGATATTTGAAGCCGATCTCGGTATCGCCGTAGCCGAATTGCGCGGAGCCGCCGGCGGGAGCGTCGAACGCCATCGGCGCGATGATGTGGATTTGGCCGTTGGGAATGAGGCCGTAGTTGAATTCCCAAGCCGGCCCGATCCCCGAAGTGTCGCCGCGCACCGCGCTGCCGGTGGTCAACGTATAGAACTCGAAATGCTGATAGGGGACCGGCTCCGGATCGTCGGTCGCAAATGGCGGCCCGGCCATTGCGCGATCCGCAGCGGGCAGCGCCAATGCGGCTGCGATTGCGGCGCTATGAATGAGGATGTGTGATCGCGCGGCCATTCCGGTCTCCGCCCTCAGCTACAATCGCACCCGCGCCGCCTTCCATGCAATCCTCGCGAGCTTGACGCCGCGGCGCCGGGGGCCACACTGACGCGGATAACGGCAAACGAATCGGTTTCGGATGAGCCTGCAGCTCCCGGCCATTGACATTGTCGACATCCGCGACGGCGGGCCGGCGCGGCACGCGCGGCAGAGTGCCGCCAAAGCGCGGGCGCTGCGCGATGCCTGCCTTCGCTTTTTTCCGCGCGCGGCGCTGCCGCTCATGCCGGCGCTCGATTGGCTCTCCCGCCGCTCGCTGCTGCGTTCACGCTCGCCCTACGTGCGGGAGATTGCCGAAATCGCGGCGGCGATTCCAGTTTCCGGCGTCTGGATGCTCAACGCCTCGTATCTGTGGGGCTGCACGGCGCTCGCCTGCGAACAGGCCGGCGTGCCGTGGCTGGTGCGCACGCTCGACTGGCCGTTCACCGGTCTCGGGCGGCATCTGGAAGTGGCGCGGATGCACGGCGAGCACGGCGACTTCTTCAGCGTCACCTGGCCGGGCTATGTCGGCGTGCTGACCGCGATGGCGCCGCGCCGCTTCGCCGCTGCGCTCAACCAGGCGCCGATGTGGCGGCGCACGCGCCATCGCTGGCTTCGCCCCTATGACTATGCCGCCAACGTGCTCGGCGCTTGGATGCATCGTGACGGCATGCCGCCGGATCAGCTTCTGCGCCAGGCATTCGAGCTTTGCGGCACCTATGCCGAAGCGCGGCGGATGCTGGAAAGAACGCCGGTGGTCCGGCCGGTCATCTACACGCTCGTCGGTTGCGCGGTGGATGAGCGCTGCGTGATCGAGCGGACCGAGACCGATTTCCTCACCCGCGAGCAAGAGACCAGCGCCGCCAATGATTGGCTGCCGAGCCGGTCGGGATGGGAAGGCCGGATCGGGACGCGCCGTTTCCTGGTGAGCTCGTTTGCCGAGGCGGCAGGCTATAGCCGCGCGCGCCGTGAGTCGCTCGCCGGATGGCGCGGCTCGTTGGCGGCTGCCGGTTTCGACTGGGTGCGGGAGCCGGTTCTCAACCCCTATACGCGGCTCGCGGTGGCGATGTCCCCGGCCTGCGGCATCCTGCGCGCCGCCGGATATGATATCGCCGGCGCGGCGTTGCTGCCGCAGCCGGTGACGCAGGTTTGCGAGATCGAAATCGTGCCGCAGGCGGCCTAGCGCCGCCAAATCGCCTCGGGATAGTTTTCAGAAATTGCGAGACGCCCAATGCCGCTCATCGCCAGCACGGACGGGACCAGGCTCTACTATGAAGAGGCCGGCGCCGGCAGCCCGGTCGTGTTCGTGCACGAATTCGCCGGCGACTATCGCACCTGGGAACCGCAGATGCGCTATTTCGCCCGCTCGCATCGCTGCGTCACTTTCAGCGCCCGCGGCTATCCGCCCTCCGACGTACCGAGCGATCCGGCGCGCTACGGGCAGGACATCGTGCGCGGCGATGTCATTGCCGTCATGGATGCGCTCGGCATCGACAAGGCACACGTAGTCGGCCACTCGATGGGCGCCTACACCGCGCTGCATGTCGGCCTGCGTCACCCGCAGCGCTGCATCTCGGTGACCGCGGCGGGCTGCGGCTGGGGCTCGGTCGCCGATCCGGCACAACGCGAAGCGATGCGTAAGGTCGCGGCGGAGACCGCCACGATTTTTGCCGAGAAGGGCATCGCCGCAGCCTCGGCGCTTTACGCCGACAACGCGACACGGCAGACGCAGAAGTACAAGGATCCGCGTGGCTTCGCCGAATTCATTCGCATGATGGGCGAGCATTCCGCGCAAGGCCACGCGCTGACCATGGCGATGCTGCAAGCCAAGCGTCCGACGCTCTGGGATTTAGAGGCGGACTTGAAGCGTTTCTCGGTGCCGCTCCTCGTCATCGTCGGCGATGAGGACGAGACCTGCCTCGAGGGCAGCGTCTTCCTCAAGCGCACGGTCCCGACCGCGGCGCTCCTTCGTCATCCCGCGCTCCGGCCACACCATCACCAGCGAGGAGCCGGCCGCCGTCAACGCCGCGCTTGCCGAACTGTTTGCTGCGGCCGAGGCGGGGTGCTGGCTCGCGCACCGGCCGCCAGCGTGAAGCCGACACCGGCAACGGGCACGTCGATCAATTTATCAGCGCCTGCAGGGGAGACGGTATTCTTCCGCCGCGCGATATCAGCCGGCGGCTGGAATTCGTGTTCACCGGGATTACCGGCGCGCGACCGAGCAGGCCGCCAAAATCGACCCAGTCGCCGACGCGCTTGCCGACTGCGGGAATCAGTCGCACCGCGGTCGTCTTCTTGTTGATCATGCCGATCGCGGCCTCGTCGGCGATGATCGCGGAGATCGTCTCCGCCGGCGTGTCGCCGGGGATGGCGATCATGTCGAGACCGACCGAACAGACCGCGGTCATCGCCTCGAGCTTGTCGATCGTCACCGCGCCGCGTTCGGCGGCTTCGATCATCCCGGCATCTTCCGAGAGCGGGATGAAGGCGCCGGAAAGGCCGCCGACATAGCTTGACGCCATGGCGCCGCCCTTCTTGACCGCGTCGTTGAGGAGCGCGAGCGCCGCCGTCGATCCGTGCGTGCCGACGCGTTCCAATCCGATCTCCTCCAGGATCCGGGCGACACTGTCGCCTTCCGCCGGGGTGGGGGCGAGCGAGAGATCGACAATGCCGAACGGCAACCCCAGCCGCGCCGCCGCGGTCCGTCCGACCAGCTCGCCGGCCCGGGTGATCTTGAACGCCGTGCGGCGAATGATCGAAGCCAAGGTGCCGAAATCGACGTCGCCGGCCGCCTTGATCGCTCTCAGCACGACGCCCGGGCCGCTGACGCCGACATTGACCGCCCATTCCGCCTCGCTGGTGCCGTGGAAAGCGCCGGCCATGAACGGATTGTCCTCGACCGCATTGCAGAACACCACGAGCTTGGCGCAGCCGATCGAGTTTTCCGCGCGCGTGAGCTCGGCGGTGCGCCTGACGATCCGCCCGATGTCGGCGATCGCGTCCATGTTCAATCCGGCTCGCGTCGAGCCGACATTGGCCGACGCGCAAACGCGCTTGGTGGCGGCGAGCGCCTCGGGAATGGCGGCGAAGAGATTGGCATCGACCTGCGTCATGCCCTTCTCGACATTCGTGGAAAAGCCGCCGATGAAATCGACATCCACGGCATGCGCCGCACGGTCGAGCGTTTCGGCGATGCGCACCAGGTCGCCGGGCGTGGAGCGGCCGGCAATCAGCGAGACCGGCGTCACCGCGATGCGGTTGTTGATGATCGGGAGCCCAAACTCCTCGGCGATCTCAGCGCTGACGCGCCGCAGATCGCGGGTGATTCTCTCTACTTTTTCGTAGACGTTGCGGCACAGGCCGTCGCAACTATCGCTGACGCAATCGAGCAGGCTGATGCCGACGGTGATGGTGCGGATATCGAGCTGCTCCGTGCGCACCATCTGGATGGTTTCGAGGATCTCCTCGCCGGAGAAGTTGAGATGTCGCATCTTTCGGTGGTCCTCTACGGCGTTGGATGCACGTCCGCGGCGTGACCGCTGGAGCTGCTAAACGCGGTGCATGGCCTTGAAGATTTCCTCGCGCTGAATCTCGACCCGGACCGAAAGCTCTTCGCCCTTGCGGGTCAGCCTTTCGCGCAGCGCGTGGAAGGAAACCGCGGTGCCGGCGAGGTCGACCATCATGATCATCGTGAAGAACTCGCGGATGACGGATTGGCTGATGTCGAGGATGTTGACGTTGGCCTCGGCGAGCACGTTCGCAATCCCGGCGATGATGCCGACCCGGTCCGATCCGATGATCGTGATGATCGCGCGGTCGGCCTTCGCTGTGCCGGGCTGAGCGGGCTCTGTTCGCGTCATGGAAGCGAAAACCTCGCGGAGGCTTGGGCAAAGGTTGTGCCGTATTACGAGGAGTTGCTTGGGTAATGCAAGGCGGAGCCGGGCGCGGCTGCCGGCGCGCGGCCCAGCGACGATGCCAAATCCCGCGAACTATTTCGCGTCGTGGAAGATGATGCCGAGCGTGTGGCGGCGGCCGGAGCGCACGCGGCTGACGCCGTGGCGTAAATTGACCCGGTAGGCGCCCTTGGCGCCCTGGACCGGGCGGTTGTGAACCGCGAACAGAACCGCGTCGCCCTGCGCGAGGGGAACCACCTCGACGCGACTCTGCATGCGCGGGCGCTGCTCGGTCAGGACGAATTCGCCGCCGGTAAAATCCCGGCTGGGCGCGGAGAGGAGGACGGTGACCTGCAGCGGGAAAGCGAGCTCGCCATACAGGTCCTGGTGCAGGCAATTGTAGTCGCCGGGTGCGTATTGCAGGAGGAGCGGCGTCGGCCGCGTTTGCCCGGCCTTGTGGCAAAGTTTCAGATAATCGGCGTGCTCCTTCGGGAATCGCGCGACGATGTTCATCCGCTTGTTCCAGTCATTGGCGAAGGTCACGATCTGGGCGTAGAGGGTCGGGCGCAGCTCGCCGAGGAGGTCGGGCAACGGATAACGGAAATATTTGTATTCGCCCTTGCCGAAGCCGTGCCGGGCCATGTGCACATGGCTGCGGAAATGTTCGGCATGCGGATAGAGCGAGGCCATGTCCGCGCACTCACGCGGCGTCAGCAATCCCGGCAGAACCGCGCAGCCGAACGCGCCGAGATCCGATCCGACGGCGTCCCAATCGTATTTTTCGACACGGCGTGGCGTGGTTTTGCGTGCGATTGTGGTCATTCGGGTGACGGCGTTGATAGGTAGGGCTCGCCTCTGATCTAGCTTCTCACGGCTCGAGCGCCCACCCGAAATCTGCGCGGTCCCGGCCGACGGGAGACGCGGCGGCGCGATCGCTTCATCACCGCGCTACACCCGGCGCAACGGAATCGACCAGGCAAGCCATGCGCCGATGCCGGTGAAAGCGGCAATTGTCACGAAGGCAGCGCGGAAGGCTTCGCCGATCTGGGCTTCGATCGCCGCCTGCCGCGCCTGCGCGAGCCCTGCGATCGCCTCCGGCCCGCGGTCGATGATGCTCCCGAACAGGCTCGCGGTCTCCCGGTCGCCGGCGGCGAGAGTTGAGAACAACACCGCGGCGACGGCGGCCGTGCCGAAAGCGGCGCCGACCGAGCGGGAGAATTGCACCATGGCCGCCCCGGTGCCGAGCATGCGCTGACCGGCCACCGCCTGCACGGTGACCTGGACCACGCCCATCACCGTGCCCATGAACAAGGCGGTGCCGCCTAACACCCACGGCAGCTGCGTGAGACTCAAATGCGGCACCCAGAATGCCAGGAACAACAAGCCCGCCGTCGCCAATGTCAGGCCGCAAGATGGAAACAGGGCGGTACGTCCGGTCCGTGTCATCAATTGGCCGGTGATCAGCGACCCGATCCCGATCCCGAAGGTGAGCGGCAGCAGCAGAAGTCCGGTTTCCGCCGGCGAGGCGCCGCGGACCGCGCGCAGATAGATCGGTACGAAAGTGATCAACGAGACCAGCGCTGCGCCATGACAGGCCGCCATCGCGTCGCTCCGCCACACCGACGGCTCCCGGAACAGGAGCGGCGGAATGAGCGGAGAGGCGCTGAGCTTCTCCTGCCAAAGCAGAAGAACGAGCGCAAACAGGCCGAACGCCAAGAGGCCGAGCGCGACCGGCAGCGTGCGCACGTCCATTTGCTGAACCTGCTGCAGAGCGAGGATCACCGGGGACACGAACATCGCGAACAACACCAAACCCGGCGTATCGAACGTGGTCCGCCGACGGTCGCTCGGCAGCACCCTGAGACGCAGCACCAGCAGAGCGGCAAGGAGCCCGAGCGGCAGGTTGACGAGGAAGATCGATTGCCATCCAAAAGCCTGGGTCAGGTAACCGCCGGCGACCGGGCCGAAGGTGTTGGAGCTGACCGCCACGCCGGCGAGGTAGCCCTGATAGCGGCCGCGCTCGCGCGGCGGGAATGTTTCGCCGATCAGCGCTTGCGACAGCGTCATCAATCCGCCGCCGCCAAAGCCCTGCAGCACGCGCGTCGCGGTCAGGAACTCGATGTTGGGGGCGAGCGCGCACAGGAGCGAGCCGATCATGAACAGGGCCAGCGCGGCGAGCATCATGCGCCGCCGGCCAAAAGAGTCGCCGAGCCGTCCATAGACCGGCGCGGCAATGGTGTTGGCGATCAGGTAGGAGACCACCACCCATGACACGCGCTCGATCCCCCCGACGCTCGAGGCGATGGCCGGAAGCGCGGTGGCGACGATCGTCTGGTCGGCAACCGCCAGGAACATCGGCAGCATGATCGAAGGAAAGACGGTCAGAAACACCGCGCGCGGCGATTGCTGGTCCTTTTTGCCGTCCGCCACGTCCGTTGCGGAAGCTGCGGCTCCGATGGCGGAGAGGTCGTCATTCGTCGAACGAGTCATGCCGAAGACTTTTGGCTATGCGGATTGGTGAAACATCTTGCCCGGTTGGTTTCATGGCAAGCCGCAGGCGCAGGCGCAATCGCAATGAACGAGTTTAACCCACGTCCCCCGCCGTCAAGCCGCTGAGCACAAAAGCACCGGCCGCCCGAGGGCGGCCGGGTCTCCGTCCGGCTACGCGTTCGCCGGGCGTGCGTTTGCAGCGCGAGCGCGTCTCAGCCGATGAAACCGACACGCTCTTGCTGGCGCGCTTCGGCCTCGGTCGTAGCCTTTGCCGGCAATTGCAGCACGGAGGCCGCTTGGCCCTCGCACAGCAGCGTCAGCAACACCGTGCGTCCATCCGGAAATTCGACCGCGTCGTGGTGCGCGGCCAGTTTCTCCCTGTTGACCTGGCGAAAGATCGCCGTCCGATGGTTGATCGTCCGCGTCTTCCATCCGAGCAGTCCGGTCGGCAGGCAGGCGACCTCGCCGGCAAACGCCAGTTCGGTCCCCGGCAACAGGCAGACGGCCATGCCGGGATCGTCCGCGGCTGCGAAGCCGCGCGTTCCCGTCCCGAAGTCACGCGTCATCAGCTTATCGCCGACTTTCGCCGGCCGTGAGCGCACGCTTTGGAGGCTAAAGTCACACATTGGCGACTCCTTTTCATTCCCAAGATTCCTGCCCAGGATTCCTGGGGCTTGCCAAGACAACCCCCACTACCCCGCCGACAATGAGATCAAGCAAGAATGCCGCATCGGTGGGGCCTCGTCAGCATTTCCGCCATTCCTCATGTCGTCGCGAAGCCAACGCGCGGCCGCACAGAATGTGCCACCGGACGCATGCATTTTTCGTCGGCAGCGCGCGGCGAAGGTTTGAGGTGTGACGTTAAACACCGCTGCCGAGCCTCCCTGCCAGGAATGCGGAGCGCGCCAGCGTCGGCGGCGAAAAGCTCGGCTCCGCTCAAGGCGCGTCCGACGGCCGCGATCATTTCAATTTGACTTATTCGACGGTGATGCCGCCGGTCATCCCGTCCCAGTCATGGTCGGCGCAGATGAGATCGTAGGTACCCGGCCGTTGCGGTGTCAGGAAGACGTCCTTGCTCTCGCCGGGCTGCAGCACGACCTCGGTATGCTCGCGGTTGAGGGCGGCGGGATTGTCAATCGTAACGCTGGCGAAAAACTTCGGCGCGGTGAATTCGTGCGTGTCTTTGCCGTGATTCTCCAGGTGCAAGCGGTAGTGCACGCCGTGCCGAAGGACCAAATGGTCCGGCACGAACTTGTCGTCGACCAAATCCACGGAAAGTGTGACCGCGTTGGGCGCCGCCCGCGGCGCGGCGGGATTGACGACGATGGCGGCGAGGAGCAAGGCGCCATATTTCGCGAACTGCCCGGCCACGGTTGCTCCTTTCGGCTGAGGCAATGCCAGATTATGCGAGGACCGGCGTGCTCCGCCAATCCTTATTCGGCCGTCGCACGCAAGCGTGTGTCTCTAGTGCCCCGCCGCCGCTTGTGCCGCGCCGGGCGCCACCGGGCGTATCAGAAGCAGCACGATGGGAATGAGCACGGCGGCGAAAATGGCCCAACTGTAGAAGATGTCGATGTAGGCCATGAGCGTGGCCTGCCCGGTGATCATATGGCCGATATAGCCCAAGGCCAGGCCATGCGCATCGGTCGGCGATCCCGCCTGCGTGAAGTAGTCCATGATGTGTTTGAGCGTGGACTGATATTCGGGCGAGGAGGGTATCACATTTTCGGTGAGCCGCTCCTGATGGAATTGCGAACGCTGCAGCAGCTCGACATTGGCGAGCGACACGCCGAAGCTGCCGCCGAGATTGCGGGCGACGTTCATCAGCGCGGAGCCTTCACTGGTCTTCTGCGCCGGCAGCCCGTCATAGGCGACGCTGTTGATCGGAATGAACATGAACGGCAGGCCGACCACCTGGAAGATCCGTACCCAGGCGAAATAACTGAAGCTTGCGTCCGGGGCGAGCGAGGTCGAGTACCACATCGCCGCCGCGATGGCGGAAAGGCCGATGGCCATCCAATATTTCGGCTGCATGTAGGGAATGAGCTGCCCGGCAATCGGCATCATGATCATCATCACCAGGCCGCCCGGCATTACGGCGAGCCCCGAGAGCATCGCCGTATAAGGAAAGTTCGTCTGCATGAGCTGCGGCGTGATCTGGTTCGAGCCGAACAAGATGGCGCCGACCGCCATCATCACCAGGAACGACATCCCGAACTGGCGCCGGCAGAGGAGCCGGATGTCGACGATCGGATCGTCGCGGGTGAGTTCCCAAGGGATAAAGAATATGAATGCGCAGACGGAAATCGTCGCGAAAGTGATGATGTAGGTCGAGTGAAACCAGTCTTCGATCTGGCCGCGATCGAGCACGACCTCGAGGCTGCCGAACGTGAGTGCGATCAGGGCGAATCCCTGCCAGTCGATCTTGAACCCGCGGGCCAGATACTCGCGGCGCTCGCGCTGGAGCACTTCGGGCTCAACCACCAGCCATTGCACCAGGATCAGCGAAATGATCCCGATCGGCACGTTGATGAAGAAGATCCAGTGCCACGAATAATTGTCGGTGATCCAGCCGCCGATCGTGGGCCCGACGGTCGGCGCCACGATCACGGCGATGCCGTAAAGCGCGAACGCCTGCGGGCGCTGCCGCGGCGAAAAGGTGTCGGCCAGCATCGCCTGTTCGCTGGTCGGCATGCCGCCGCCGCCAAGCCCTTGCAGGATGCGAAACAGGATCAAGGACCAGAGGCTTGAGGCCAGCCCGCACAACAGCGAGGCCACGGTGAAGATGGCGACGCAAAGCATATAGAAGCGCTTACGGCCGATCACGTTCGACAGCCAGCCGCTCACCGGCAGCACTACGGCGTTGGCGATGAGGTAGGTGGTGACCACCCACGTGCTTTCGTCGACGCTGATCGCCAGGCTGCCGCCGATGTAGCGCAGCGACACGTTGGCGATCGCGGTGTCGAGCACGACCATGAAGGTGGCGATCGAGACCACGATGGCGATCAGCCAGGGGCTGCGGTCGCCGGCGGCCGAACGGCTCTCCGGCCCGGAATATTGCCGCTGATCGCTCATTTCTTCCTGACCGACGGCACCACCGACATGCCGGGTCCGAGCAGCACGTCGGGCGGCTCATCGAACACGATCTTCACCGGCACGCGCTGGACGATCTTGACGTAGTTGCCGGTCGCGTTCTCCGTCGGCAACAGGCTGAAGGCGGTGCCGCTGCCGGCCTGAACGCTGTCGACGTGACCTTTGAACGTGCGGTCCGGGAAGGCGTCGATTCTGATATCGACCGGGTTTCCGGGGCGGATGGCGTGGAGTTGCGTCTCCTTGAAATTCGCCGTTATCCACACGTCGCGCGGGACGAACATCATCAGCGCCTGGCCGACCGCCGCATAAGTCCCCTTGGCCGTGCTCAATCGTGCGACCCGGCCGGCGACCGGCGCGCTGATGAGCGTGCGCGAGAGATTGGCTTCGGCCTGTTCCAGTGCGGCGTGCGCCTGCTCCATTTGCGCGGTGGAGAGCGTCTCCTGCGACTTGAGCACGGGAAGCTGCTTTTGCGTCGCGACGGCATTGGCTTGCGCGGCGGCAAACGTCGCCTGCGCCTGCAGCAGACCGGAGGAGTATTGCTGCGCCTGCTCGACGGTGACGGCGCCGGTCTTCACCAGCCGCTGGTAGCGCTCGTCTTGTTGCTGGGCAAAGGTCAAGGCGGCTTGGGCTTGCTCGACTTGCTTGTCGGCCTGGTCGATGCGCGCCTGCTGGGCGGCGAGCTGAGCGACGATGTTGTCGATATTGGCCTGCGCCTGATTGATCTGCGCCTTGGCCTGATCGGCCTGCGCACGGAAATCGCGGTCATCGAGGCGCACGAGGACGGCACCGGCCTCGACCAGCTGGTTGTCCGTGACTGGCACGTCGACCACCGCGGCGCTGACCTGCGAACTGATCGACACGGTGCGCGTATCGACGAAGGCGTCATCGGTCGATTCAAACGTGCTGGCGTTGACCCACCAGACCACGAGGGCGACGATGCTGGCGACGATCAGGGCGGTGACGACGAGGACGGATCGGCGGCGCTGGCGCAGCCGATCGAGCCACGAAGAACGCGGCGGGCGCGCCTCGCCGATCGCGGGCCGGGCTTCTCGGCCCGGCAACGTGTCCGGGCGTCGCTCCCTGTCGGTACGCTGATCCATATCGAGGTAAACGTCTGCCACGTCAGTTGAGTTTCCGCGTGGCCGCCACGGGCTGCAGACGGTCAGTGCGCTCGAATCGCAGTTGATTTAGCCTTTAACGGCGCGGGTGGCGAGTCACGAAGGACGCAGCACAGCCATGAATTTTCAGCCAAATTCCTCAAATTGATCGACGTTAATGTCGCAGAGGGCCCGCGTGGTGTCACGAACGCCCGGACGGGGGCTGCAGCGCGGCCATGAATTTTTGTCCGAATTCGTCGAGCTCCTCGGCGTTGATGTCGCTGACCGCCCAGAAGTCGAGCCCTTCCTGGGTCCAGCGCCGCACATTGAAACCGTGCACCGTCTCGCTCCTGGGCCCGCCATGCTCGGCGCCGGAGTGCCGCGCCACGAACAGATTGATCACGTGATTGCGTCGCCGGTAGACGATCGAGGCCGCCGCCTCGCTGTCGATGTAATCGAGGCGGCCGCCGATCAAGGTGAAGCCCTGCGCGGTCAGATCGACGACCGGCGGCGCCACGTCGAGCTTGCCGTTGAACCAGGGCTTCACCGTGTGCTGGTCGCTGGTCAGCACGTCGGTCAGGTGGCCGGCCTGCAGCGAGCGCACATGCGCGGAGACCACTTCGTCCGCGATCCGCTGCTCCGGGTCGTTGCGGATAACCGCTACCACGAGGGTTGCCGCGACCGCGGCCGACAGTGCCGTGCCGAGGGTCAGGCCGCCGAGAAACGTCCGCCAGGATGCAAACCGGGGCACGAGCGAAGACGCGAGCCGGCCGCCCGCGCGCGCCGGCGGCGCGGGAAGCGCCGCTTCGATGCGCGCGCGCAGCCGCGCCGGCGCAACCTCCCTCAGGCTCGCGCCGGCCAGCGCGTCGCGCATCGTCCGGAACGCTTCGAGCTCGCCGGCGCAGCCCGGACAGGTCGCGACATGCGCTTCGACGTCGGACGCATGGCCGGCGTCGAGCTCGCCGTCGATCAGCGCGTGAATGAGGACTTGGCATTCGGCACAGTTCATGTCGTCGATCCTTCTTCGACGTTCCATGCGGCACGCAGCATGGATCGGGCGCGGGCGAGCCGCGACATCACCGTGCCGACCGGCACGCCGGCGACCTCGGCGATCTCGCGATAGGACAAATCGTTGATATCGCGCAGCACGACGGCCTCACGGAACGGTTGCGGCAGCGCGGCGACGAGCCGGCGGATTGTCGCGCTGTCCTGCCGGCGCAACAGTTCCGCCTCGGGCGAACGCTGCGGCTCCTGCCATTGCGGCGTCGCCTCCGCCGGCGGGGCGTCGGCATCCACTGCGGACGGCGCCGGCTGCGCCGCGCGCCGCGCGAACTCGGCATTGCAGACGTTTCTCAGGATCGCCAGTAGCCACGGCTTCATCGCCGGACCGCGGTAGCTGTCGAAATGGCGCAGCGCCCGCAGATAACATTCCTGCACCGCGTCCTCGGCGTCGGCGGCATTGCGCATCAGATAGCGCGCCAGCGTGAAAACGTCATCGAGATGCGGCAGCGCGGCGTCGCGAAAACGCCGCGCTCTGTCGCGCTCGCCGGTCTCATCACCTGCCATGCCGAGACGCTCGGTCATCCGCGGCGGGGGCTGCGGCCGATCAAGCATCAGCGGGCAGCGTCGCCGGCTGCTGCTTCTACCACGATCGTGCCGGTCATGTGCGGATGCAGCGAGCAGAAATAGTCGTAGCTGCCCGGCGTGGTAAAGGTGAAGGAAAAGCTGTTGTCCGTGTCCAGCACCTTCGATTTGAACTCCTTGGCCACCGCGGCGATCGCATGCGGGATGTCGTCCTTGTTGGTCCAGGTGACGGTGGTGCCGACCTTCACCGTAAGCTTCTGCGGATTGAAGGTGAAATTGTCGACCGACACGGCGCTTGCCGGGCTTTGCGCGCGGCCGGGCAGGGCGGCCGCGGCGAGCATGAGAGCGGTCGTCGCTCCAAGCGCGGCGGCAATGGCCGCGCTGGCGAGAGTGGTGCGTAGCGACATGGTCCACCTCAACCCGCAAGCGGCGTGTCGACGATCGCGAGCCGCTGTTCACCCTGCTTGAAGGTGATCGTCGCGATGCCGAGAACGCTGCGCAGCTTGTCGTCCGCGACCTTCATCGGACCGGGGGAGGGGGCGGTGCCGGGCGCCGGCTGCGGAAACGCGGTCGAACGGGCGGTGTGGAAGGTGACGTTGCCTTCGATCTTCTGCATCACTTGGTGGATGTGACCGTTGAGCACCGTCACCGAGCCGAAACGCTTGAGGTAGTCGAGCGCGCGGCCGCTATCCTCGGTGCCCCAGCCCCATTGCGGATAGACGGTCCACAGCGGGATGTGGGCAAAGACGACGATCGGCGTCGAGGCCGAACGGCCCTTGAGATCGTCTTCGAGCCACTCGAGTTGCGCATTGCCGAGGTTGCCGAGCCCGCCGGCCTTGAGATCGACGACGTTGACCAGGCCGATGAAATGCACGCCGTTGGCATCGAAGCTGTACCAGCCGGCGCCTTGCGTGCCGCGGCCGTAACGTTCGCGATAGAGTTTTTGCTCCTCGTCGAGGAAGTCGTGCTCGCCGGGCACGTAGTGCACGTCGAGGCGCGTCTGCGAGATGATGCGGTCGGCATCGTCGAACTCCGAAGGCTTCGACAGATGGCTGATGTCGCCGGTATGAATCATGAAGGCCGGCTTGGTCGGCATCGCCTTGATCCTGCCAACCGCCTCTTCGAGCGTGCCGAGCGCGTTCGGATTGGCCGGCTTGTCAAAGCCGACATGACTGTCGCTGATCTGCAGGAACGTCAGACCGCGCGTTTCCGCCGCCACGGCCTGATCGATGATCCCCAGAGAACGGGGCACCCCGCCGGATACGGTCCACAACACGCCGGTGCCGACCCAGGTCATGCATTCCAGTACTTTTCGCCGGTTCAGCCCCTCATGACGGTCGAATTCGCTCATCTGCAGCTCTCCTCGAAGAACAAGCCAAATTGGCTTCCGAGGACGAGATCGGCGGCGCGGCGATTTATTCCCGGCGTTTGACTTTTTTTGTGAACGGAGCGCCGCGATCAGCCGAGGTGGCGATTTATTCCTGCGGCCGTGAAGTTTTTCGCGGGCGGGAGTTCAGTGCGCGAGGGCGGCCGGATGATGGTCGCGAGCCGGCACCGTCGACTTCGCTGCGGGCGCCCGCGCTCGCGCGGTGCAGAAATTCTCGACCGCGGCCGCGGCGGCCTGCGCGATGAGCAGGCGGCGTTCCGGCGTTGCCAGCTCCAGCTCCTCTTGCCGGTTGACGATTGAGCCGGCCTCCAGCAGCACCGCCGGCATGCGCGTCTCGCGCAGAACCATCAGCAGATCGTACCGGTAAACGCCGGCGTCGGCGTCGAGAAGCTCGTGGCGGTGGCGGCCCATCAGCGGCAGCGTGTAGTGCGGCGTGTAGCGCAAGCCGCGGCCTTCCAGTTCCTTTCCGAGGAAACGGCCGAAGGCGAGGCTGCGGGCGCGATCGGGATTGTCGTTGGAAACAAAGATGGCGTAGCCGTTGAAGCGATCGCTGAAATGATTTTCCTTCCCCTCATACTGCCAGGTCTCCAGCAGTTCGTCCGGCACCGAATTGTGGTGGATGGCGATGAAGAGATCGGCGTGCATGCTGTTGGCGCGCGCCGCGCGCTCGCGCAGACCCGGCCAGGGTGCGGTCGCGGTGATGAGCCGGACGGTCTTGTCGAAACCGGCGGCGATCAGAGCTTGCTGGATCGTCTCGGCGAGCTGGAGATTGAACGTGTATTCGGGAACGCCGCGCGCACTGATGGCGCCCGGCACTTCGAGCGTGTGGCCGACGTCGAGCACGACACGGAACGCCGCGCGCCGGCACCCTGAATGCGTCGGTTTGGCCGGCAGCGGCCCGTCGCCGCCGAGCGCCAAACGGTCGGTCAGCAGGACCGTGAAAGCCACGAAGAAGGCGGCTCCGGCGCGCCACAGCTTGCTCATGACACGCTCGCGTCAGGCAGTTCCCGGAATGGCCGATACGAAGGTCCCTTGGCTTCGCCCATAACGAGCTTCGCCGGGGTTGTCCATGTTCGTCGGCGGGCCGGCGCGGCCGGCCGCGCCCTTGTCTGCGACCCGCTCCTGTCGTACCAAACAAGGGGAGCGACCGGTCATCCTGATATGGGTAAAGTCGTCGGCATCGGCGTTGCGCTGTTGGCGCTGGCGGTCGGTTTCTTGCTGCTGACCGAGGGACGCGAGATGGCCCCTTTGTTCGACGCTTTCCGCTCTCTACCGCTGCTGTCGCAAGGAGCCTGGGTGGTCATCGCGATCGTCGTGATCGCGCTGCTGTTCTGCGTCGTCTGGCTGTTCATCGTCCTGCTGCGCCAGCGCCAATCGGCACGGGCGCTCGAAATGCGACTCGCCGGCGTGCGCGAGGGCGTGAAGGGCCTCGTCAAGACGCAGGCCGGCGCCGATGCGGACATGCACAACCTCGCCCGCACCGATCCGGAAGACGGCATCGCCGCGCTGCAACAGCGGCTCACCGAGGCGGAGCGCTTCACCCAGGTCCAGCA
This sequence comes from uncultured Alphaproteobacteria bacterium, assembly GCA_963850855.1. Lineage (GTDB taxonomy): Bacteria > Pseudomonadota > Alphaproteobacteria > Rhizobiales > Xanthobacteraceae > BOG-931. The sequence goes on along the minus strand of CAWKNH010000006.1, from coordinate 506,773 downwards.
AAGCCGCAACGAGGCCAACGACCTGCAGTCGCGGGTCGACTACCTGCGCGGCCAGCAGCAGGCGCTGAAAGAGCGGCTGGTCCCGGTGCTCGAGAAAAGACGATCCATCGAACAGCTGTTCATGGAACTCGAAGGCCACCAGAACGACATCGATCGGACCCTCAATGAGATCGCCAGCGGCGATGCGGCGATTGCTCTCGATGTCGGCTTGAAGGACATGATGGAATTCGTCAGGCGCAGCAACAGCCGCTGCGATGACGTCGAGGCGGCCGCAAAGCTCATGGTCGGCCTGCGCGAGGACTACGCCGAGTTGGGCAAACGGCTCGTTCCCTTCGCGGCGGCGGAGGGCGGCGTGGCAAGCCGGATCAAAGAGTTGCGCGAGGCGCGCGACCGGCTGACGGCGGATATCGACTTTCTGCAGCAGACGCCTGAAGGTCCGCTCGCTGAACGGGTACAGAAATTCGCGGACGACAAGCGCGTGCTCGACGGCCGCTTGTCAGATCTGAATGACGAGTTTTCCCACCTCGCGACCTTGCGCCAGGACCTGAGCAAGCTGTTCGCGAGCTTCAACCGCGCGCTCGATGTGCTCGCGATTGCCGGCCCCGGCAACAACACGGGCGACGTCGATTTGCGCACCGAGGGGCTTGCTTCATTCATTGGCGCCACGCAGGCCCATATCGACGACATCGAACGCCGCGTGGTGATGTTCGGCCAATTGCGGACCAAGCTTGGCGAAGTGCAGTCGCGGCTCATTCCGCTCGAATCCGAAGATGGCGGCGTACTGAGCGTCATTGCCGAGCTCGCCGGCATCCGCGACCGGCTCGCCGCCCGGATGCGGCGCATGGAAGAGAGCGAGGACGGCAATCTCGTCGAGCGGGTGAAAAAGTTCACCGAGGTGAAGAGAGAGCTGGAAGAACGGGTCGCGGCCCTCTCCGACCAGGTCGTCAAGCTGGCTACGATCCGCAACGATATCGCCGGTCTCTTCGAGAAATTGAGCAGCGCGGTGAGTTCCGCGGCGAATTGAGCGGGCGGAGCATTCGGCGCGCATAGTCTAAAGGAGGCGAAGATGGCTTTAATCCGCGAGCCTACGCTGACTCCGGTCGCTATCGACGATCTGCGTCCGACCCAGATCACCGTCGGCATGCGTGAGGTAGAAGCCAAGCGCAAGCGCTGGCGCGAGACCGCGACAAAGAAGGGCAGGGAATTTCTCGGCAAGCACATGATCCCGGTGATCCTCGGTCCGAAGCGGCGGCACTACGTCGTCGATCATCACCATCTGGCGCGTGCGCTCCACGATGAGGGCGTCAAGGATATCGCCGTGACGGTGGTGTCCAACCTGAGCAACCTCGACCGCGATGCGTTCTGGACGGTTATGGACAACCGCAATTGGATGCATCCCTTCGACGCCGACGGACGTCGCCGCCACTATGAAGACATCCCCAAATCGATGGTCGATCTCGTCGACGATCCGTTCCGCTCGCTGGCCGGCGAGTTGCGCCGCGCCGGCGGGTTCGCCAAGGACACGACGCCGTTCAGTGAGTTTCTCTGGGCCGATTTCCTGCGCCGGCGCATGAAGCGCAAGAACGTCGAGGCGGACTTCGACCGGGCCATCGAGAAGGCGCTGCAATTGGCCAAGAGCACCGATGCCGATTACCTGCCTGGATGGTGCGGCCCGGCGCCGGAGGGATGATCCTTTCTCGCGCGCTGCGCCTATTTGAGCACCAAATGCTACCGTCCAGTCCCTATTTGGTAGGATAATCTTCTTTTTTCGAAGCATTTTGACTGTTATATAGAAGATCATTCCGTTGTGCTTTGCGAAGCGCGGCCCTTTCCCTCCGCTTCGCCCGATGAGGCGCCAATGACCTCTCCGCTCGAGAAAAAAATCAAAATCACTGGGCCGGTCGTCGTGACCGCGAACCGGGTCGGCGACGGCGCCGTGGTTTATCGGCGCGGCGGCGGCTGGACCACCGCTCTCGACGATGCCGATGTCACGACCAGCGCCACCGAGGCGCGCGCGTTGATCACCGCGGCGATCGCCGACGACCTCAACGCGGTTGGCTCGTATATCGCGCCGGTCAAGCTTACCGGCGCTGGCGGCGTGCTGCCGGGGAACCTGCGCGAGAGCATTCGCCACGACGGGCCCACCATCCAGCTGCCGGAGCCGATCGGCGTAGAGACCATGGTTGCGCGGAGGAAGAACCAGGACGCGCATGTATCTCTATGACGATTTCGACCGGACCCTCGTTGCCGAGCGCGTCGCGGATTTTCGCGACCAGGTCGCGCGTCGCCTGTCGGGCGAACTGACCGAGGACGAGTTCAAGCCGCTCCGCTTGATGAATGGCGTCTATCTGCAGCTGCACGCCTACATGCTGCGCACCGCCATCCCCTACGGAACGCTGTCGTCGAAGCAATTGCGGATGCTCGCGCATGTCGCCCGCCGTTACGATCGCGGCTACGGGCATTTCACCACGCGGCAAAACATCCAGTACCACTGGATCAAGCTCGAGGAATTGCCCGACGCGATGGCCGATCTCGCCAGCGTCGGCATGCACGGCATGCAGACCAGCGGCAATTGCGTGCGCAACATCACCACCGACCAGTGGGCCGGCGTCGCGCCCGACGAGATCGAGGATCCGCGCATCTGGGCCGAGGTCGTCCGCCAGCATGTGACGCTGCATCCGGAATTTTCCTTCCTGCCGCGCAAGTTCAAGATCGCGGTGGGCACGGCGCGCCATGACCGCGCCGCTCTGCGCATCCACGACCTCGCGCTGCAGCTGCACCGCAACGGCGCCGGTGAGACCGGCTTCGAGGTCATGGTCGGAGGCGGCCTCGGCCGGACGCCGTTCCTCGCCAAGACGATCAAGCCGTTCCTGCAAAAGCGCGACGTGCTGAGTTATGTCGAGGCGGTGCTGCGCACCTACAACCAGTTCGCCCGGCGCGACAACCTCTGGAAGGCGCGCATCAAAATCCTGGTGCACGATCTGGGGGCCGAGGCCTTTGCCAAGGAAGTCGACGCCGAGTGGCAGAGCATCAAGGACGGCGCGCTGGCGCTCGATCCGGCCATCGTCGCCGAGATCGCCGGCCGCTTTCGCTATCCGCAATACCAGCGGCTCGACGATGGTCCGCCGGCGCTCGGCGAGACACGCCGCGCGGACCGCCGCTTCGACGCCTGGATGAACAACTCCGTCGTCAATCACAAGGTGCCCGGCTATGCCATCGTCACCCTTTCGCTCAAGCCGGAAGGCGGCACGCCGGGCGACGCCACCGCGGAGCAAATGGAAGTGGTCGCCGACCTCGCCGACCGTTATTCGTTCGGCGAAATCCGGGTCGGCCATGAGCAGAACCTGGCCTTGCCGCATGTCGCGCAGCGCGACCTTCCGGCGCTTTGGCGCGAACTGCACGCAATCGGCGTCGCTACGCCGAATGTCGGGCTCGTCTCCGACATCATCGCGTGCCCCGGCCTCGATTATTGCAGCCTCGCCAATGCGCGCTCGATCCCGATCGCCCAGGAGATCGCCAGCCGCTTCCGCAATCTCGATCTCGCCCGCGATCTCGGCCGGTTGCACATCAATATTTCCGGCTGCATCAATGCCTGCGGCCACCATCATGTCGGCCATATCGGCATTCTCGGCGTCGAGAAGAACGGCGAGGAGTTCTATCAGATCACGCTCGGCGGCAAGGCCGACGCCGACGCCAAGCTCGGCACGCTGATCGGGCCGGCGGTGCCCTATGCGCAGGTCGCCGACGTCGTCGAGGACATCGCCGCCGCCTATGTCGAGCTGCGCGCGCAGCCGGACGAGCTGTTCATCGATACGCTCGCGCGCACCGGCATCGAGCCGTTCAGGGAGCGCGTCTATGCCGCTCGTTAAGGGAAGCCGCCTCGTCGAGGACGACTATGTCCGCGTGCTCGACGAGGAGCCGATCCCGGACGGTGTACCCGTCATCGTGCCGGGCAAGCGGTTTCTGGCCGACGCTTCGGAGCTCTCGCGGCGCGATGCGCCCCTCGGCGTGCTGTGGCCGAACGACCGCCGGGTGGCGGAGCTGGAGCCGTGGCTCAATCGCCTCGCGCTCGTCGCGCTGGTTTTTCCGAAATTCCGCGACGGCCGCGCTTACAGCCAGGCGCGCCTGCTGCGCGAGCGCTACGGCTTTCGGGGTGAGCTGCGCGCCACCGGCGACGTGCTGCGCGACCAGTTCCAGTTTCTCCTGCGCGCCGGGTTCGATTCCTTCGAGGTGAAAAAGCCCGCCGATGCGCTCGTGTTCGCCAAGGCGGCCGCGCGCTACAGCGTGTTCTATCAGCCGAGCGCGGATGGCGGCGCGCCGGTGCTGCGGCGCCGCCTGCAGCCAGGCAACGTCCCCGCCGTCAGGCCGCGCGAGGCGGTGTAGACGCAACCTGGGCGGACTGGGCGAATTCCGGCGCGAGCGCGGCGCCGCCGCTACACCCTGGCACTCACCCTGTTGGGATCGGCGTCTTCACGGTCAAGAAGGTTGACCGCGGCGCGTAGCGCCCTGATGTGGATCTGGTCCCGATTGAGCGTCCAGTATTTGGTGTGCGTGAAGCTCCACGACTGCCGGCCGCGCAGCTCCTTCAAGTTGACGTCGACAACCGCCGGACCAAGCACGGGGGCCAGCGGTCCCCCGATGATGTCGCCGAAAAACACCAGCGTCGCCGGTTCGTAGATATTGGTCCAGCGCACGACCGCGAATGGCGCGGCGTGATGCAGCTCCCAGGATTCATAGTTCGGCGGAATGGGAAAACTCATGAGCCGGCTGTCTTCGGGAGGCGTCGCGATCGGCAGCTTGCGCGTGGCGATGGCAAGCGCGCGGATCGCCGGATCCAGGAGTTCGGAATAGGGCGGCGATTCCGGCAGCTCGCGATCGGATATACGGCGGCGCAGGTCATGCTGGTCGGAGGCGATCAGGAATTCGGCGTGGGTGAGCGGGCTTCCGAGCGTGACAAAATCGGAAATGAGCCAGCGCGCGTCCTTTTGCTTCGGATCGTTGGGATCGGGCGCCGGTCGCCGTGCCAGTTGTAATCGCATCTGCCGCTGCGCGGTGAAATACTCGGCCAATGCCGCCCGATGCAGATCGTCTCGTTCGATGCCGCTCGCCGCCTGCTCGAGCCTGCACATTCTGTCGAAATCCGGCGAGCCTTGCGCGATGGTGCGCGCCGCTTCCCGTTCCGCCCAGAAATAGCTGAGCAGGTCGTGCGCCAGCATGGTGCCGAGGCTATGGGCGACAATGACGAATTCGCTGATAATGGCCTTGATGCAGTGCGCGCAGCAGTGCGAGCCCGCGTTCGCGGACCGCGGCACGCGCCGCGATATTGTCGGGCGCGGCCTGCGTGTAGCGGACCACCCGCCCGAAGGTGACAGCTACGATCTTGTGGATGCCTGCCATCGCCGCGACCGCAATCGCCGTTAAAAGCCAGTGCCAGTCTCCCATCCACGGCCATCGCGTGGACTTCCAGACCGTTGCCGGCAATACGCCGACGATCGCGAGTGCGAGGACGACGGCCGATACGGCCCACAGCAGCATCCATGCGAGATGAACGTCAGGCGGCACGCGCCGCCACGGCCGGAACAGCAGGCCGCGCACCCACGCGACAAATTGCTCCCACCTCGACCCGGCGGTCAGATCGGCCCAGTAAAGCTCATAGAAATCCGTGCGTACGCCCGCCGGAAACTCACCCCCGGGAATCGTCTCGCGCGTGGTGATGCGCCGCAGTTCGAGAGAGCCGGTGCGCGCGTCGGGCTTGCTCCAGACCTGGGTGGGGTTGGGCAGGCCGTTCTTGGTGATCTCGTCGTCCGTCTCCCAGACGGCGCGGACAAAGCCTTTAATGGTGTCCATCGGGCGCTGTTCGCCCATGCCGTGAATGACGATAACCGCTTGCATCGCCGCCGTTGGTTTGACCGCCTCTGCCATTTGGTCCCCGCCGCTCCGGAGGCTCGCCTAAGTGGCGAGGACACCTATCACGCGCGCCTCGCTATGAACAGCGATAGATTGTAATCCATTCGTACTATACCAGCGGCTGTAGAACCTTCCGGCTTTGGGCAGGTCGTCGCGCGCCCGGATAAGCCCGCCCGCGCGGCTCGGCGACGTCGGCCTCCTTTGCTACGATGGACGACGAACGTCGCGACGGAGCAGGAGCGCGCCATGACCTCGGCGACGATGAAAGAAGAGTTCCCGCAGTTGATGCAAACCGGCCGTGCGGCGCGGCTCGCGATCCGGCGCGGCGAGCATTCCGGGCCGACATCGGCAGTGGCGCCGGGCTTTGTGCAGGCTAATCTTGCCATCCTTCCCCAATCGGACGCTGAGGATTTCTTGCGCTTCTGCGAGCGCAATCCAAAGCCATGTCCGCTGCTGGCGGTGTCGGCGCCGGGCGACTGGCGCTTGCCGGCCTTGGCCGAAGACCTCGATCTGCGCACCGACGCGCCGCGCTACCGCGTGTGGCGCGACGGCGTACTTGTCGATGAGCCGCGCGATCTCATGCGCTGGTGGCGCGACGATCTCGTTGCCTTCGCCATCGGCTGCTCATTCTCGTTCGAGCAGGCGCTGATCGAGGACGGCATCGAGTTGCGGCACATCACCCGCCGCTGCAACGTGCCGATGTACCGCACGTCAGTTGCCACGGTGCCCGCCGGAGCATTCCACGGTCCGCTCGTGGTTTCGATGCGGCCGCTGCACCCGGCCGCCGCCATCCGCGCCATCGAGATCACCAGCCGATTCCCCGCGGTGCACGGCGCGCCCGTCCACATCGGCAAGCCGGAGCTCATCGGCATTGCCGATCTTGCGACGCCGGATTACGGCGATGCGGTGCCGATCCACGACGATGAACTCCCGGTGTTCTGGGCGTGCGGAGTGACGCCGCAGGCGGTCATCGCCGCCGCGCGTCCCGCGTTCTGCATCACCCACTATCCCGGCGCCATGCTGGTGACCGACCGCCGCAACAGCGAACTCGCGGTGAGCTGAGGCGGCCGGACTTTCTCGCTGGCGATGACGAGCGCGGCCGATCACGCCCGCTTGTCGGCGAGAGTGCGCACCAGCGCCTCGATCCGGGCGATCGAACGAAAGTTCGCGGGCGTCATCTCCCGGTCGGGAATTTTGACGTCGAGTTCGGTTTCGACCGAAAGCATGAGATTGACGATGTCGAGCGAGGAGAGGCCGCTGGCGCTGAGATCATCGTCAGGTCCGACCGGCCGTTCGATGGCGCGCTTGGCGAGAAGCCGGCGCACGAGGAGAGCGATGCGCTCCTTGGTGTCCGCAAGGTTGGTGTCCGCATGGGTACGATCAAGCACGGTAAGTCCTCTCCCGATCTTCACGCCAAAAGAAGCCTTCGCCGGCTCCATCGAATAGCGATCATCTGTTAACCGCTTGTAACGGGTTTACCACGCGAATTGTTTTCGATTGGTAACCTTTATGCGAAAGAACCGCGCCAATTCGTGCCGAACGTCACGAGGATTTGGAAGTTCTGCAATAGGTGTTGTGCCACACGGATCGCGATCAATGCCCGATTTGCGAGGCAACCGTGAGCGCGTCAATGAATCTGCGAACCGCAACCATACAAGGCATCCCCGCTCCGAAAGAGCTGACGCGGGGCAAGCTGATCGCAGGCGACGTGGCGCATGCCGGCGGTATCGACCTCGCGGCACGTGCCGAAAAGGTCGCAGCCGTTGCGGCCGAACATGCCGTAGCCGTTGATCGCGACTCGCGGTTTCCGGCGGAGGCGATCGCCGCCGCGCGCGCCGCGCGACTGATGGGCATTGCGGTGCCGCGTGAGCTCGGCGGCGAAGGCGCCAGCATCTCGGACGTCGTGGATGTTTGCTACACGCTCGGCCGCGCCTGTGCCTCTGCGGCCATGATCTATGCGATGCATCAGACCAAAATCGCCTGCATCACGCGGCATGGCAAAGGGAGCGCGTGGCATCAGCGCCTGCTGCGCCGGCTGTGCACCGAACAGTTGCTGCTTGCGTCCTCGACCACCGAGGGCAAGGCCGGCGGCGACGTGCGCAACAGCGCGGCGCCGGTCGAGCGCAATGATGCGCGCATCACTTTGGAGCGCCAGGCTACGGTCATCTCCTATGGCGAAGCGGCCGATGGCGTGGTCACCACCGCGCGGCGCTCGCCCGACGCCGCCAGCGCCGATCAGGTGCTCGTCGTCTTCCTCAAGCAGGATTACACGTTGGAGCGGCTCAACGGCTGGGATGCGCTCGGCATGCGCGGCACCTGCAGCGGCGGCTTCAGGCTGGTCGCCGCGGGCTCAAGCGACCAGATCCTGCCGGTGAGCTACGACAAGATACACGCGCAGACGATGATGCCGGTCGCGCATCTGCTTTGGAGCGGGGCCTGGGCCGGTATTGCGGCCGCGGCCGTCGAGCGCGCCCGCGCTTTCGTGCGCAAGGCCGCGCATCGCGCCGACTCGACGATGCCGCCCGGCGCCACGCATCTCACGCGCGCCGGCGCTTCGCTGCGGACGCTGCGCAGCGTCATCGCCGATGCCTTGCAGCGCTTCGAGTTGGCCGCTGCCGACCCGGCCGCGCTCGAATCGGTCGACTTCCAGGCCGGCATGAATCTCGTCAAGGTGAATGCCTCGGAGCTTGCGGTCGCGACCGTCATGAGCGCGATGCAGGCGTGTGGGCTTTCGGGCTACCGCAATGACAGCGAGTTCAGCATCGGGCGGCACCTGCGCGACATCCTGTCCTCGCCGATCATGATCAGCAATGACCGCATCCTGGCGAATGTCGGGATGGCGTCTCTCCTCAGCGGCGTTCCGACGTCGCTGCGCGACTGAGCATTCGGGGCGACAGCGGGCAAAAGAAGAAGGAGGCGCGTTTCCATGAACGTTGCATTCAAGGAGCCGAAAAGCTCGACACGTGCGCTCGACGCGATCGCCGAGGCGCTGCTTTTGCCGTCGGGCATCGACGGGATCTACGCGCGCACGGCTTCGTTCGAAGACGTCGTCGACGGCCTCACCTCGCTCATCTCGCGCAACCGCGAGCCCGGCGCGGAGGTGTTGCGCTTCCCGCCGGTGATGAGCCGCCGGCAGCTGGAGAAGTCCGGCTACTTGAAGAGCTTCCCGCATTTTCTGGGCTGCGTGTGCTGCCTCAATGGCGACGAAGCGCAGATCCGCGGCGCGGTCGATCGTTTCGAGGCCGGCGAAGATTGGACGCCCGGCCTTTCGCCGGCCGATCTCGTGCTGAGCCCGGCCGCCTGCTATCCGGTCTATCCGCTGGTGGCGAGCCGCGGTGACGTGCCGGCCGAAGGCCTCCTCTTCGACGTCGCCAGCGATTGCTTCCGCCGCGAGCCGTCGAAGGACCTCGATCGGCTGCAATCATTCCGCATGCGCGAATTTGTGCGCATGGGCACGCCCGAGCAGATCGACGATTTCCGCCAGCGCTGGATGACGCGGGCGCAGGAAATCGCCGCCCAAATGGGCCTGACCTGGCGCATCGATCATGCCAGCGATCCGTTCTTCGGCCGGGGCGGCAAGCTGATGGCGGTGAGCCAGGTCGAGCAGGCGCTCAAATTCGAGCTGCTCGTGCCGGTGCGCTCGGCGGAGGAGCCGACCGCGTGCATGAGCTTCAACAATCACCGCGACCATTTCGGCGGCGCCTGGAATCTCCGGCTCGCCGGCGGCGCGGTCGCGCATACCGGCTGCGTTGCCTTCGGCATCGATCGCCTGGCGTTGGCGCTCTTCGCCACGCATGGCGTCGAGCTGCCGCACTGGCCGACCGCGGTGCGCAAGGCGCTCGGGGTCTGATCGGCGGCAAGCGCCGCCTAAACCCCCAACAGCGCGTATTCGGTATAAGCGAGATCGCCGAGGCGGGGACGCCGCGGCCCCTTGAAATATTTCGGCATGCTGCCGCGACGGTACATGCCGACCAGCCCCGGTATGGGACCGTTCGAGTCGACGATGACGACGGCGCTTGCGCGCAGCGCGAGATATCGCCCGAGCGGTCCGGCGAAGCGGGCGAAGTCATCGATGTCGGCGCAATAGATCAATTGCGCGCAGGGCATGACCGCCCGCACCAGGCGCGGCCGAAACACGAAGGGATAGGCGCGTTCGGACGTCGCGCACCACAGGCTGATGCAGCCATGCGCGGCATGCTGCAGCAAGACCTCCCGCTCGTCGGCATCGAATTCGACCTCGGGGGTCTTTTGCGCATCGAATACCTTGACGCCGGCATTCCCGAACAGTCCGTTCAGCAGCGGCAGCGCGACGAAGATGCCGTCGCAATAGCGCGCAAAACCCTGCGCCTCGATGATCGGTCGGGTGTGCGGCGCCGGCGAGACGTTCAGATAGGTGACGTCCTTGTGCCGCAGCGCCTGCGATACCAGCAGGCTCGCATAGGCGCGGAACTCGGGCTCGACGTACCAGCTCGACAGGTTGCAGCGGGTGGTGGTTCCCTCGGCCGTCCGCATCGTCGTGCAGATGACCAGGATCGCCCCGACCGGAACGCCGCCGCTCTCCATGAGGTAACCGTATTTCGGCAGACCCGGCGGCGGCTCGCGGCGCATCAGCCGGGCGAAGGCGCGCAGCCAGAACCGCCGATTGCGATTGGGGAATCCGCGCGCGAACAGCGCGGCCACTGCGGCGATATCGGGTTCACTGATCTGACGGCAGCGTAAAGGCGGCACGGAAGAGACCATTGGCATTGACTACGCGCACGTCGTGAACTTGATCGTAAGTGTTGCGGGAATATACCGGGCCGGAATGAACAAACAGTAGGCGTGGGAACCATGTCGGTAAAATTAACCATAATGCAGCAGATGGAGCAGGTGGCGCAGGAGCACGGCAAGATCCTCGCTCCGCTCAAGGACGACCTCGTGCTCGCCAATTCCGGCCTCGACTCGCTCGGCTTTGCCGTGCTGGTCGCGCGCCTCGAGGACACGCTCGGCGTCGATCCGTTCACCGCCGCCGAGGACGCCTTCTTTCCGGTGACGCTCGGCGACTTCGTGAAAGTCTACGAAAATGGCGCGCGCTGAGGCGCCGTCGCTGCGGGACTACGTGGCGAGCGCACCGGCGCGATTTTTCTGGCAGCACGACGCTTCCGTCCGCTTCACCGACCTCGTGCACGGCACGAGCCTCGGCGGCGGGCTCAAGGATCTGGCCGGCCGCTCGGTGCTCCTCGCCACCGCGAGCCAGCTCACCGCCGCGCTGGCGCTGATCGAGCTCGATGGCCGCGCGCGGCGCATCACCATTCTGCCGCCCGATGCCGAACCCGGTCATCTCGGCGCCTTGATCGAAACGGCCGAGATCGATGCCGTGGTGGTCGAGCGCGATGCGCAGCCGCGCGCCGCGCTCGAGCTTCCCGTGCGTGTTGCCTGCGCGCCCTCGATCGTTCCGGCAAACGCCCCTTCGCCTGCGCGCCTGCGCACCGAATGGGTGCTGCTGACCTCGGGCACGACCGGCGTGCCGAAGATGGTCATGCATTCGCTCGCCGGCCTGACTGCCGCCATCCGCTCGCAGAGCCCGGCTGACGGCGCGGCGGTATGGGGCACGTTCTACGACATCCGCCGCTATGGCGGGCTGCAGATCTTCCTGCGCGCCGTCCTCGGCGGCGCGTCGCTCGTTCTCTCAAGCGCCGGCGAGCCGGTCGCCGATCATCTTGCGCGGCTGGCGCATCGTGGCGTCACCCACCTTTCCGGCACCCCGTCGCATTGGCGGCGCGCGCTGATGAGCCCGGCGATCCGCACCATTGCGCCGCGCTATGTCCGGCTTTCGGGTGAGATTGCCGACCAGGCGATCCTCGACAGTCTGCGCGCGGTGTTTCCGGAGGCCAGCATCGGCCATGCCTACGCCTCGACCGAGGCGGGCGTCGCCTTCGACGTCAATGACGGGCTCGCCGGCTTTCCGGCCGCGTTCGTCGGTGGCGTCCGCGACGGCGTCGACATGAAAATCGTGGACGGCTCGCTCAACATCCGCTCGCCGCGCACCGCGTCGCGTTACGTCGGCGGCCGACGGCCGGCCGCGCTCGCCGACGATGCCGGGTTTGTCGATACCGGCGACATGGTGGAGCTGCGCGGCGACCGCTACTACTTCGTCGGCCGCAAAGGCGGCATCATCAATATCGGGGGGCTGAAGGTTCACCCCGAAGAGGTCGAGGCGGTGATCAACCGCCACCCGCAGGTGCGCATGTCGCTGGTGCGGCCGCGGCAAAGTCCCGATCACCGGCGCGATCGTGGTCGCCGAAATCGTCCTGAAATCGGAGGAGGAATCAGCTCCCGCGCGGCAACGCGAGCTCAAGGACGATATCCTCAAGCTTTGCCGCGAGATGCTGCCGCGCCACAAGGTGCCGGCCGCGATCAGCTTTGTGCCGACGCTTGCGGTCGCCGCGACCGGAAAGCTGGCGCGCCGCCAAGGCTGAACCATGGCTGAGGGCACACGCAGCGTTCTCGTCACCGGCGGCAGCCGCGGCCTCGGGCTTGCCATCGCGCAAGGGCTTGCCGGCGCCGGCTACGGCGTCATCGCCGTGGCGCGCAAGAAGAGCAAGGAGGTGACCGCCGCGATTGCGGAAAGCGCACGCGCGCGGCAGGGCGCGCTGCATTTCGTGCCCTTCGACCTCGGCAAGATCGACGAGATTCCCGATTTCGTACGTGGCCTGCGCAAAGAGTTCGGCCCGCTGTTCGGCCTCGTCAACAATGCGGCGCTCGGGCATGACGGCGTGCTGGCGACGATGCACAATTCGCGGATCGAAGAGCTGGTGCGCGTGAACACGCTGTCGCCGATCGTGCTCAGCAAATACGTGGTGCGCGCGATGATGTCGGAGGGGGCGGGCCGCATCGTCAACGTCGCCTCGATCGTCGGCTTCACCGGCTATAGCGGCCTTTCGGCTTACGCGGCGACCAAGGCCTCGATGCTCGGCTTCACCCGCTCGCTGGCGCGCGAGGTCGGCCGGCTCGGCATCACCGTCAACGCCGTGGCGCCCGGCTTCCTTGCCACCGAGATGACGCATGGCCTTGCCGGCGAGCAGCGCCAACAGGTCACGCGGCGCAGCGCGCTGCGCCGGCTTGCGGAAGTGGATGATGTGGCGAACGCGGTCGAGTATTTGCTCAGCGACAAGGCGCGTAATATTTCCGGGACGGTGCTGACCATCGACGCTGGGGCAACGGCATAGGCGGCCGGGCGCGCAATATTTTTTGTTGTGAGCGAGAGGCAGCGCCTCGCGCGGACGAGCAACGTCTTGATAGCAAGACAGGAAATGCGAAGGCGCGGGCCGGGGATAGGTCTCGGAACGGTTCAGAGACTCAGCAGGCTCGGCGTCGAGGCGGACGATCCAGCCTTCCAAGCCCGGTTTCGCCGCGGGGTAGCGCGCGAGCACCAGCGGGTCATGCCCGGGCACGACGTGGCGCGGCGAGGAAGCGAGCTTCTTCAGCGTGCCGTATCCCTCCACGACCTCGGCGACATTATAAGTGATGGGAAAAACCCGGCCGCCGTCGATGTGGGCATAAAGATGCGTGGCGTCGGAGGCGAGCACAACATGGCCGCGCCGGGTCTTGACCCGCACGCACTGCAGGCCCTTCGAGTGGCCGCCGATGAGATGCACGGTGACGCCCGGCGCGATCTCGCCTTCGCCGTCATGGAAGGTGGCGCGGCCGGCGAACACCTTGCGCACCATGGCGACGACGTCGTCGGCCTCGAACGGCATGCGCAGCGCCTGATGGCACATGCAGCGCCCGGTCGCGTAGGCCATCTCGCGATCCTGCAGATGATAGCGGGCATGCGCAAACAGCTCGTGATTGCCGCAGTGATCGTAGTGGAGATGGCTGACGACGACGTTGCCGACGGTCTCCGGCGCGATGCCGAGCGCGGCGAGCCCATCGCGAACCGGCTTGGTGATCTCGCGCTGGCGGCGGGCGCTCATCGCCTCGTCGAAACCGGTGTCGACGACGATCGTGCCGGCCGGCCCGACGATCGCCCAGACGAAAAAATCGAGCGGCTGGAGTATGTCGTGCGGGTCGCCGTCGATGAAGTTCGCCGGCGAGCGGCGCGGGTGATGGCCGTATCGGATCGCATAAACCTCGTGCACGTCGCTCATGCTCGTTGCCTCAATCCTCAGAACAGGTGGTCGACCCGGAATGAATAGCCGATGCCGACGATGTAAGCCGGCGCATTGTCGTTGAGGCCGATCCCGATGTGGAAATCAACCTGTTGCGTGGGCGTGACGCGGTAGCCGCCGCCGAAGTTGAGCAGGCTGCTCGGTCCGGCGCCGAGATGAAAATCGCCGATATATTCGACAAACAGGAATGATTTCTCGCCGAACTCGCGCTCGAGCACAAAGGTCGTCTCGGTGGTGACTGCGTTGCCGGGATCGGCGGGTACGAAGAAATTCGTGAGCATGCCATTGATGCTCCAGCCGCCGCCGATGGTCCATGACCACGGAAATTGAATATAGGGCTGCACGCCGGGACCGGTGATCGCCCGGTTGCCGGTCGGCAGCCCCGCGCCGAAAGTGGCGGAGAGATCGATCTTTCCCGGCGCCGGACTGATCTGCCATTTGATCGCCGGCGTCACATTGGTGAAACCGGAAGGAGGCCGGCTGTCGATCGGAGCAAGGTAGTTCGGGATGTCGACCAGGATCTCCAAGCAAGGTGCGATGCCAAGACGCCATCGGCTATTGGTGCCGTCGAACTCGTGGCCGCCGGCGCTCGGCTGGCTCAGGTTGATCCCGTTCTCGTTTTGCAAGCTGCCCTGCGGCACCACCAGGCTCGAATTGGTCACGTCCGGGCGGTCGGTCTCGATCGGACTTTCCGTTTGCGGGCACTGATCGGCGCTCGCCGGAGCGCCGGCTAGCATGAGGAGGGTCAATCCGATCGCTGCGGTCGAACCGAGGAATCGCATTCGCAACCATCCCGAACGGAGCGCCGGACGCCGGCGCCGGGAGCGTTCCGTCGATGGCCAGTTGCGACGAGCGCGCCGAGAGATTGCCTCGAGTTTGCTGGGCACGCTGGGCGGAGTCAACGCCGCGGTCGTCGCGCTAGAGGCGCACCTTGCCGGCGGCGATCCCCTCGTAGAGCGCGCTGTCGACCCTTGACGAAGGCCTGCTGCGCAGGATCGTCAAAAAAGACGGCGTCGCCGCACGCGTCCGGATCGAACCCTTCGCGCACAAGATCGAGCTTCCGGTGCTTGAAGGTCGCCGTGATCTCGATGCGATCCTTGAGGCGCAGGAACAGGGGCCGCGCATAGGACGGCAGCCGCAGCGCCAGATGCCGGCGAAATTCGGAAAAGTCCAGCGCGCCCTCGACGACGAGCGCCGCCATGCCGGCCGCGCCTTCGGTTCCGGGAACGGGGACGCCGTACACCGTCGCCTCGACGATGCCCGGGAATTCTGCGATTGCGTCGGCGACTTCGGAGGTCGCGACATTCTCGCCCTTCCAGCGGAAGGTATCGCCGATGCGGTCGACGAAATGGAAGAAGCCGCTTGCGTCTCTGCGCATGAGATCGCCGGTGCGGTACCAGACGTCGTCAGGCTCGAAAACGTCGCGCAGGATTTTCCGCTGCGAGTCCTCGGCGCTGGAGTAACCCTCGAATTCGCCTCCGGCACGCTGCCGATCGCGAATTCGGCCGATCGCTTCGCCGACCTCGTTCGTTTCGCAGCGGATGCAAAAGCCGTTCGCGTCGCGCAGCGGCGTGCCGGCTTCCGGGTCGAACCTGACGAGCGCCAGCGGGAAGCGATGGGTGAGAAAGGGCGGAACGCGGCCGATGGCGCCGACCTTGCCTTCGACATTGTACAGCGAAAAATTGCCTTCGGTCGCCGCGTAGAATTCGAGTATCCGCGGAATTGCGAATCTGGCCTGGAACTTCTCCCAGACGTCGGCGCGCAATCCGTTGCCGCAGCAGATGCGCAGGCGATGCGCGCGCTCGCGCGGATGTTTCGGCGCGTTGAGCAGATAACGGGCGAGCTCGCCGATATACTGCACCAGCGTGCAGTCCCAATCGCAGATGTCGTCCCAGAATTGATGCGCGGAGAATTTCTCCCGGATCAACACCGAGCCGCCGCGCGCCAGCACCGCACCGGTCGCCACCACGCCGCCGATGCTGTGATACATCGGCAGGCAATCATACATGCGATCCTGCGGCCCGGTGTTCATGAGGCCGGCGAACCAGAAGCTCCATTCCAGCAGCCGCCGGTGGCTGACATTGGCGGCCTTGGGCAGGCCGGTGGTGCCGGACGTGTAGATCAGCAGCGCGCGGTCGGCGATCGTCACCGCGCGATGCTCGCTCGGCGTCAGCGGCTCGGCCGAGAATCGTTCGACCGGAACATCGATGCGTTCGAAATCGTCGCTGCCGTGCGACCAGATTTTCGCGGGGCTCGCGAGAAGCGCGCTCGCCGAGCGGAACCCGGCGGCAAGCTCGGCAGCGACGATGACGTGCTTCGGCGCGACGATATCGACGCAATGGGCGAGCGCGGCGCCGCGCAGATTGACGTTGATGAGCGAAACGACGACGCCGACGCTGGCAAGGCCGAGCCAGATCGCCATGTATTCCGGCCGGTTCGGCATCATCAGGGCGACGACGTCGCCTTTGCCGAGGCCTTGATCGAGCGCCCAGCGGGCGAAGCGATGCATGCGCCCGGCCAGTTCGCCATAGCTGAAACATTCGCCGGCGGACATCAGCGCCGGCGCGTCGCCCTGCGTGGCCGCCAGCTCTTCGATGACGGTGGAGAGGAGGCGCTGCGGATTGGCGGCGATCGGCGCGGTCGCCTCGAGCGCGCGCAGCCAGTCGCGCAGCGCCGTGTCCTTGCTGCCGCTCTCGCGCGGCTTGCGTTCCGTCTCGATCAGGGCCATGCGCCATGATCGCGCAACATCATGAAATCGACGCTGCAAAATTAGATAAAATTTTATCGATCCATCACGTCGCTGCCGATGCGGCCGCGGCGCACGGCAGTTCCGAGAAAAAAATTAATGTTAATCATTCGCATTCTTTACCTGCGCATTTTCTTGCGCATTTGCCACGGATAAAAAACCGCGGGGGCGTAGTGTCGGCGAGGGTGTCTAGACGTACGGCGGGACAATATGAAAAGCGACACAGTCGCCGTCCACGGCGGTTATGAAACCGAGCCGACGACCAAGGCCGTCGCGGTTCCGATCTATCAGACCGTAGCCTACGAGTTCGACAGCGCCGAGCATGGCGCCGCCTTGTTCAATCTTGAAGCCGAAGGCTTCCGCTACAGCCGCATCAGCAATCCGACCGTCGCGGTTCTTGAGCGCCGGGTCGCCGCGCTCGAGGGCGGGCTCGAGGCGATGTGCGTGAGCTCGGGGCAGGCGGCGCTCAATTACGCGGTGCTCAACCTCGCCGAGATGGGGAGCAATATCGTCTCGGTGCCGCAGCTCTACGGCACGACCTACACGCTGTTCGGCCATGTCCTGCCAAGCCAGGGCATCACCGTGCGCTTTGCCGAATCCGATCAGGCCGGCGCGATCGAAAAACTGATCGACGAGAAAACGCGCGCGATCTTCTGCGAGAGCGCCGGCAATCCGGCGGGCAATATCTGCGACATCGAGGCGCTGGCCGCGGTCGGCGCCCGCCACGGCGTTCCGCTCGTCGTCGACAATACCGTCCCCACCCCGATCCTCCTGCGGCCGATCGACTACGGCGCCGATATCGTGGTGCACTCGCTCACCAAGTTCATGGGCGGGCACGGCACCACGCTCGGCGGCGCGATCGTCGACAGCGGCCGCTTCCCGTGGAAGGAACACGCGCGCCGCTTTCCGATGTTCAACGAGCCGGATGCCTCCTATCACGGCCTGGTCTACACCGAGCATTTCGGCGCCGCCGCCTATATCGCGCGCTGCCGCAGCGTCTATCAGCGCACGACCGGCGCCGTGCTGGCGCCGTTTTCCGCTTTTCTTTTGCTGCAAGGGATCGAGACCGTGGCGCTGCGCGTCGAGCGCCACGTCGAGAACGCGCGCCGCGTCGCCGAATTCCTGCGCCGGGACCGCCGGGTCGCGTGGGTCAACTATGCCGGCTTTCCGGACAGCCCCTATCACGCGCTGGCGCAAAAATATTTCGGCGGCCGCGCCTGCTCGCTCCTCACCTTCGGCATTGCCGGCGGCCTCGAAGCCGGAATGAAGTTCTACGACGCGCTCAAGCTGTTCAAGCGGCTGGTCAATATGGGCGATGCGAAATCGCTCGCCTGCCATCCGGCTTCGACCACGCACCGGCAGATGTCGGCGCAGGAGCAGGAGAAGGCCGGCGTGCGGCCGGAGATGATCCGGCTCAGCATCGGCATCGAGCACATCGACGATATCTTGGCCGATCTCGATCAGGCGCTTGCCGCGGCGCAGTCGCGCGGAGCGGCGCCGCTGCTCGCGGCCGAGTAAGCGCGGGGAGCGCGGGCCGATGCCGCTTCTCCTCGACGCCGCGCAATCCGCGTCGACTACCGCTTTGGACCGCGGCAACGGCATCACCATCGGCCTCGTCAACAACATGCCGGATACGGCATGGGAGGCGACCGAGCGGCAATTCCTCGCCCTGGTGCGCGCGGCCGCCGGCAACGGCCGGAGGAATACCCCGGTCCGTCTGAAGCTGTTCTCGATCACCGATCTGCCGCGCGCTGATCACGTGCGGCGCGAGCTCGCCGAGCGCTATCGCGGCCTTTCCGAATTGTGGAGCACGCGCCTCGACGGACTGATCGTCACCGGCACCGAGCCGCGCGCGGCCGATCTCAGGGACGAACCCTACTGGACGGCCCTCGCCGAGCTCGTCGACTGGGCGAGACAAAACACCGCCTCGACCATCTGGTCGTGCCTCGCGGCGCATGCCGCCGTTCTCCATGCCGACGGCATCGAACGCCGTCCGCTCGCAGACAAACAGTTCGGCGTTTTCGACTGCGACGTGCTGTCGGCGCATCCGATGACCAAAGGTGCCGGGCCGCGCTTGCCGGTGCCGCATTCGCGCTGGAATGATCTGCCCGAACCGGCGCTCGCCTCTTGCGGCTACCGGATCCTCGCCCGCTCTGACGCCGCGGGCGTCGACATGTTTGCCGGACCGGAGCGAGATTCTCATTCGCTCTTTGTCTTTCTCCAGGGCCACCCCGAATACGAAGCGGGCACGCTGCTGCGCGAATACCGCCGCGACATCGGCCGTTACCTGCGCGGCGAGTGGGAACGCTACCCGAGCATGCCGGAGGGATATTTTAACGGTGAAGCGTCTGCCCTCCTGGGCGCCTTTCGCGAGCGCGCCCTCGGCGAGCGTCGCCAAGAGCTTATTGCCGATTTTCCGATGCGCGCGCTGGAAGGGCGGCTCGCGTTGCCGCTGGCAGCATTCGGCGGTCGGCTTTTATGAAAGATGGCTCGATTATCTCAAGGAGCGCAAAGCCGAACGGCGGACGCCGGCAGTTCCGCTGCAGCCCGCGGTGCGCCGCGATTGGCCGGGCCGCGCGCTGCGGCCGGCGGCCGACGGCTCCTCGGCCGGATAGGCTGAAAGCGTTCGCTCCGGCGGGGGCGGTTTTACGTTTTGTTCGGATTGCCGCGGTTTAATGGCCGCGGATCATCCTCGGGGGCCTCCGTGTCCGAACCTGTCGTTTTCGCCGCTCCAGCCGACATCGAGCTTTCCGCCGACCCCATCCGTCCGCAATGGATCATTGAAGGTACGCCGCAGGCGCGTTCGAAGCGCTTGGCGCAAAGCGCGGACGGCACGTCAATGATCATGGCATGGTCCTGCACCGCCGGCCGCTTCGAATGGCACTATGCGGTCGATGAAACCGTGCACATCATCTCCGGCGAGGTTCATGTCACCGACGAGAAGGGCGAAATCCGCCGGCTGGGGCCGGGCGATATGGCCTTCTTCCCCGCCGGCAGCCGCAGCATCTGGCACGTGCCGCACCGGGTGAGGAAACTGGCGGTGTGCCGCCACAGCATGCCGCGCCCATTGGGCACCGTGCTGCGGGCGTGGAACAAGTTCGTCGAGACCCTGGTGCGGCTTTCGCCCACTGCGGGCAAGCGGGGCGAGGGCGATGGCGCCCGCCCAGGCGGCCCGCGTGTGGCGTCCGCGTAGGAGCGGGAGAGCCGGGATTTGCGCCGTCATTGACAAGCCCGCCGCGCATCCTTAAGCCACCGGCAAAAGCCGGAAGCATTCCCCCATGAAAGTCCGCAACTCGCTGAAGTCGCTGCGCGGCCGCCATCGCGACAACCGCATCGTGCGCCGCAAGGGCCGCGTCTATGTCATCAACAAGACGCAGCGGCGCTTCAAGGCCCGCCAGGGCTGATCGTCGAGCCTGACTGGCCGATCACTGCCCGTGCCCACGCGCGCCGCACCGATCACGCGCCTTTGAGCACTATTGAGGCTTGCCGGCTCGCACGGTGCGCATAGACTCTGGGCATCGCCTCGCGATTCTCGGGCTTGTCGATCATGCCGCTGCACCTCCGATCGCTCTTCTTCGGCTTCGTTCTTCTTGGCTCGGCATTGGCCGCGCTGCCGGCCGGCGCGCAGGGCGGCTCCGGAAACGGACAAAATCCCGACGCGGGGGCGCCGCCGAGCGATCTGCCGCGGCCGGAACACGGCGAGCGGGTCTACAATCTCAATACGCTGTTCGATGCGCTGAAGGTCGCGCCCGACGCCCAAAGCGCCAAGGCGATCGAAGAACGCATCTGGGCGGTGTGGATCGTCTCCGGCAGCGATACCTGCAATCTGCTCATGGGGCGCGCGAGGGTGGCGGCCGACGAAAAGGACTACGACCTCGCCATCAAGCTTCTCAATGCGGTGGTCGAGCTCAAGCCGGACTATATCGAGGGCTGGAACCGGCGGGCCACGATCTACTACCTGAAAAAGGACTACGCCCACTCGATCGCCGACATTCGCGAGGTCCTCTTGCGCGAGCCGCGCCATTTCGGGGCGCTGTCCGGACTCGGTCTCATCCTGCAGGAGATCGGCGACGACAAGCACGCGCTCGAAGCCTATCGCAAGGTGCTCGCCATCGATCCGCGCCAGGAGCATGTCGCCGAGACCGTGAAGAGCCTGAGCGAGAAGGTCGAGGGTCGCGATATCTGATATCGTTTTCCGTCCGGCTTGCGGGAGGCTGCGGAGCGGGTCGGGGCTTCATGCGACGGGATCTCTGCTCGCGCGCTTCCTCCCGATCCGTCACCCAGCCTTTCCTCGCAAGCGGGCAGGGAAGAGCGAATGCCCTTATCCGACATCGACGCCGACAAGCGCGCCATCCGCGAATTGGTGGAAAACTGGGCGGTGTGGCGCGACGCGCGGCTGTGGGATCGTTTCCGCACGGTGTGGCACGCCGACGGCCGCATGATGGCGACCTGGTTCCAGGGCAGCTTCGAGGAATTCATCAAGGTCAATGATGAAGGCTGGGCGCGCGGCGTGCGCATCCTGCATTTCCTCGGCGGCAGCGCGATCGAGGTCAAGAATCATCGCGCGATCGCGCAGACGAAGATGACGATCTCGCAGCGCGCGCCGGTCGAGGGCGTCATCTGTGACGTGGTCTGCACCGGGCGCTTCTATGATTTTTTCGAGCGGCGTGACGGACGCTGGGGACTGGTGCTGCGCCAGCCGATCTACGAGAAGGATCGGCTCGACCCGGTCGACCCGTCGGCCGAGCCCGTCCTCGATCAGGATCTGCTCAAGCGCTTTCCGGAAGGCTACCGGCACCTCGCCTACCTGCAGACCAAGATCGGCTACAAGGTGAAGCCCGACATGCCCGGCCTTGAAGGTGCGCAGCTCGACGCCCTCTATGCGCGCGGCGTGCGTTGGCTCGATGGGGAAGTGCCCTGAGCCGAGCAAAGATCTGCTTGGAAGGAACCTCCGCTAGGACTGGAAGGAACTAAAAGCCAATTTCGCGATGTCCATTCCGACGTGGTGCAAGCGGCGCCGTCGTTCATCGACAGGAAATTGCTGCCCCTGGCTGCAAATGCCCCGAAGCCAATCGATTCTGTGACTGCAATCACTTCGCCGTTGCCGGCCGCAGTGATAGCGCTGTAGCGACTGATTTGTTCTGCCTGACGGGGCGCAAACGCCACACGTCGTTGATTGACGATCCCCTCGACAATGGGCATCGAAGCTCATGCACGCATCCGAAACCGGCCTGATCAAGTTGTCGACGAAGGACTTGCCGGAACGTAACCGGCTCGAAACCGTACGCGAAGAAGTCGGCAAAGCGATTATCAAAGTCGATCTGCAGCCGTTGCCGGGACAGCCGTTCTGGTTCGACGCCAAGCTTTGCTCGCTGCCGGACCTCGGGCTCGCTACCGGCGCAATTTCGCCGTTTCAAGGTACGCTCACGCGCGACCTGATCGACGCCGACGACCTGGTCTTCAACGTCACCCTGAGCGGCGGCCGCATCCTGCGTCAGCTCGGACGCGAAGCCGTCGTGGGTCCCGGCGAGGCGGGTCTGACGACGACCGCCGAACCCGGCGTCGGCACGGTGTATTTGCCGTCGCGGTTCGTCAGCTTCCGCATCCCGCGCAAACGGCTGCAGCCGATGACCGGCGACCTCGATGCGTGCCTCGTCCGCACCATTCCCCGTGACACCGAAGCGTTGCGCTTGCTGACCAGTTATGCCGGCCTGGTCAACGAAATCGACGCCATGTCGAGGCCGGAAATGCGCAGCCTCATCGCCACGCATTTCCACGATCTCATCTCGCTGACGCTCGGCGCCACCCGCGACGCCGTGCAGACGGCAATGGGCCGCGGCGTACGCGCCGCCCGGCTGCGGGCGATCAAGAGCGATATTCTTGTCAACCTTGGGCACGCCGACCTGTCGATCGACGCCGTCGCCAGGCGACACGGCATCACGCCGCGCTACCTCGGGATGTTGTTTGCCGGCGAGCAGACGTCGTTCTCCCAATTCGTTCTGGCCAGCCGGCTGGAGCGGGCGCATCGCGTGCTGCGCGATCCACGCTATCTGGAGCGTCCGGTCAGCGCGATCGCGTTCGCCTGCGGGTTCGGCGATTTGTCCTACTTCAACCGCGCTTTCCGGCGGCGCTACGCGGCAACGCCATCCGACGTGCGCGCGAGCCGAGCCGCGTGCCATCAAAGCGGTAGCGAATAGGACGCCGCTATTCGCCGCTCGCGATGACCTGTTCGCTGTTGGCGCCGACGAAGGCGACGCGCATCATGTTGGTGGCGCCGGGCGTCCCCAGCGGCACGCCAGCAACGACGATGATGCGCTGGCCGGCTTTGGCGAAGCCTTCCTTGAAAGCGATCTGGCAGGCGCGGTCGACCATGTCGTCCTGATCGCGCGCGTCTTCGGCGACGACGCAATGGACGCCCCAGACCAGCGACAATTTGCGCCCGGCGGCTTCGCTCGGCGAGATGGCGACGATCGGGCAACGCGGCCGCTCGCGCGAGACCCGCAAACCGGTCGAGCCGGAGGAAGTCCAACAGACGATGGCCGAGAGGTCGAGGGTGTCGGCGACCTGCCGCGCCGCCGCGGCAATGGCGTCGGCCCCGGTCGGTTCCGGCTCGGTATGCAGGACGTGCAGCGACGGCGAATAGATGCCGTCATTCTCCACCTCCTCGGCGATCCGGTTCATCGTCGCCACCGCCTCGACCGGATATTGGCCGGACGCCGATTCCGCCGAAAGCATGACGGCATCGGCGCCGTCGAAGATTGCCGTGGCGACATCGGAGACTTCGGCGCGCGTCGGCACCGGGCTGGTGATCATCGATTCCAGCATCTGCGTGGCGACGATCACCGGCTTGCCGGCGCGCCGGCAGGCGCGGGTCATTTCCTTCTGCACGCCGGGCACTTTTTCCAGCGGCATTTCGACGCCGAGGTCGCCGCGCGCCACCATCAGCGCATCGGCGAGGTCGAGGATATCGCCAAGCCGCGCCACCGCCTGCGGCTTCTCGATCTTGGCCATCACCGCGGCGCGTCCGCGGGTGATCTTCTTCGCCTCGGCAACGTCCTCGGGACGCTGAATGAACGACAGCGCCACCCAGTCGATGCCGGTATCGAGCGCGGCTTCCAGATCGGCGAGATCCTTGGGAGCGAGCGCCGCCAGCGGAACGACGGTGTCGGGCAGGCTGACGCCTTTGCGGTTCGATATTTTGCCGCCGAACTCGACCCGCGCCACGATGCGTTGCGCACTTGTTTCCATGGCCGTAAGGCGGAGCTTGCCGTCATCGATGAGCAACACGTCGCCCGGCTTGATGGCGGCGAAAATTTCCGGATGCGGCAGGTGCACGCGCGTCGCGTCGCCGGGCGCCGGATCGGCGTCGAGGATGAACTCCTGGCCCTTGTCGATCTCGGCCCAGTCGTTCTTGAAGGTGCCGAGCCGCAGCTTCGGTCCCTGCAGATCGACGAGGATGCCGATCGGCCGGCCGCATTCGGCTTCGACCGCGCGAATGGTCGCCACCAGCTCGCGCATCTTCTCATGCGAGGTGTGGCTCATATTGATGCGGAAGACGTCGGCGCCGGCGGCGAACAGGCGGCCGATGACGATGCGGCCCGACGAGGCCGGGCCCAGGGTCGCCACGACTTTGGTGCGCCGCTGCCGTCTCATCGGGTCGGGTTTTTAGGTGGAGTGGTTGCGTTGGGTGCTGCCCGCGCGCCGCTCGGCGGCGAGGTGAGCGGATTGCCAGGCGGCAACGGATGCTGCGGCGTCTGCTCGCTCGATTCGGTGAGCTGGACGGTCCAGGCGCGCTGCTCGCCGGTATCCACTTCGAAGAAGCCGGTGCGATCAAAGCCGCGCACCAGACAATCGCCGATGCCGCGGATGGTGAACTCCTTGTCGCGGGTGCACATAAAGGCCTGTCCCATCCATTCCCCGCCGCGATCGTAGTCGATGGCATAGATATAATAGTATCGGGCAATCAGGTTGCCCTTGAGCAGGGTTTCGCAGCTGCGCGCGGACAGGTTCCACCAGCCTTCCGTAGTCCAGCCCTCGCCGTCCTTGTAGCCGACGGCGACGCCGACTCGGCTCGGCGTATTGTTGCACAACCGGAAATCGGCCGCCGCCGGTCCTGCCCAGGAGACGAGCGCAAGCGTCACCGCCGCGCCGAGCGCCAATGCGCTCGCCGGCGGGACCTGCAGATTCCGGGAAAGGGTCGCCTTGTTCATTTCCGGCCCGAATTGGCGTCACCGTCATTTGCCATGAACAATTGGCCTGTCAACGATGATGGCGCGGAAATCGGTCACGTTCGTGAAGGTCGGGCCGGGCTTGAAGAGGTCGCCGATCCCATTGAAAAACCCGGTGGAATCGTT
This sequence comes from uncultured Alphaproteobacteria bacterium, assembly GCA_963850855.1. GTDB lineage: Bacteria > Pseudomonadota > Alphaproteobacteria > Rhizobiales > Xanthobacteraceae > BOG-931. The sequence continues at coordinate 481,616 of CAWKNH010000006.1, read as the reverse complement.
GTCGGCGAGAAACGCGGCCGGATCGAGGCCGGCGGCGCGGGCGCGCGCATTGGTGGTCGGGTCGACGAAGGCGCCGGCCGGGTCGTCCGGACTGCCGCCCCCGCCATCGGTCCCATCGCTGTCCGCGGCAAGCGCGGCGATACCGGGGGCGCCGGCAAGATGCACGGCAAGCGCCAGCGCGTATTCCTGGTTCGGGCCGCCGCGGCCGCCCCCGCGCAGCGTCACGGTCAACTCGCCGCCGGAGAGGATGGCGGCGCGCCGGCCCTGCGCGCTCAATTCGATAGCGAGGCGCGCATGCTCGGCGGCGACTTCGCGCGCCTCGCCCTGCAGGCGGTCGCCGAGGACGATGCACTCGTAGCCGGCGGCGCTCGCGCGCGTCTCGGCCGCCCGCAAGGCGTCGGCCGGCCGCGCCACGATCAGGTAGCTCGACCCGGCGAAGACCTTGTCGCCCGGCTTCGGCGTCTCATTGCCGGGATCATCGAGCGCGCGCGTCACCGCGTCGGGGAGATCGAGCCGGTAGCGGCGCACGATCGCGCGCGCTTCTCCAAGCGTCGTCGGGTCCGGCACCGTCGGACCCGAGCCGATCACCGCGGGATCGTCGCCGGGCACATCGGAGATCGCGAGCGTGACGAGCTTCGCCGGATGCGCGCGGGCGGCGAGGCGGCCGCCCTTGATGCGCGAGAGATGCTTGCGCACCGCATTCATCTCGCCGATGGCGGCGCCGCTGCGCAGCAGCGCGCGCGTCACCGCCTGCTTCTCTTCGAGCGCGAGCCCGGCGGCCGGCGCGATCCAGTTCGCCGAGGCGCCGCCGGAGAGCAAGACCAGCACGAGGTCGTCGGCATCGGCCGCGTCGGCGAGCGCCAGCGCCCGCTTGGTGGCGGAGATGCCGGCGGCGTCGGGCAGCGGATGCCCGGCCTCGATCACCGGGATGTCCCGCGTCGGCCGCCCATAGCCGTGGCGGGTGACCGCGAGACCGGCCAGCCGGCCCCGCGGCAATCGCGCCAGATAATGCCGCTCGGCGATCTCGGTCATCGAGCCTGCGGCCTTTCCGGCGGCGAGGATGATGAGCCGCCCGCGCGGCGGCGGCTCCGGCAGGTTCGGCGGCAGGACGGCCGCGGGATGGGCGGCCTCGACCGCGGCGCGGAACAGCGATTTGAGCAAAACGCGCGCTGATCTATCGATGCCGTCGCTGGCCATGATGTCGCTTGCGAATGCCGAGAATCCGGTATGGAAAGAAGCCCGCCCGGCGCCTATGTTCCCACCATTAAGCCGCGGAGGAGATCATGGCTACCGACGAGAAAAGCCGCGTGGAACTCGAAGCCGCCGTTTTTCGCCGTCTGGTCGAGCACCTGCGCTCCCGCACTGACGTGCAGAACATCGACCTCATGAATCTCGCCGGCTTCTGCCGCAACTGCCTCTCCAATTGGATGAAGGAGGCGGCGGACGCCGAAGGCGCCTCAATGAGCAAAGAAGAAAGCCGCGAGATCGTCTACGGCATGCCCTATGACGAATGGCGCGCCAAATATCAGCGCGAAGCGCCGGCGGGGCAGAAGGCCGCGTTCGAAAAAGCAAGCCAAAAGCATTGACGCGTTGCGCTCGGGGCAATCGCCCTGTGCAGTGCTGTGGATGAGCGCGCTCGCGCCTTGACCGCGACGCCTGCCGTTTCGAATGGTGTCCTCGCGCGTATCGCGAGGAGTGCCCGATGGCCAATGCCGCTGCTGCCGCCGCCGAGAAGGACGATCAACCGGCCCGCCGTTTCGCCAAGGACCAGCTCAAGGCCTTTGTCGAGCGCGTCGAACGGCTCGAAGAAGAGAAGAAGGACGATCGCCGACGACATCCGCGATGTCTATGCCGAAGCCAAAGGCAACGGCTTCGACACCAAAGCGTTGCGCACCGTGGTGCGGCTGCGCAAGCAGGACGTCAACGAGCGCAAGGAGCAGGAAGCGATCCTGGAGACCTACCTGCACGCTCTGGGAATGCTGGGCTAGCTAGGCCGACATCGTTCCCGGCTCGCCGCTTGGCGGCGTCCTGGAATAACGCGCGATCAGCGCAGATCCGCGGTGTGCGTCAGATAGCTGACCGTCGACATGAACACGATGGCGCTGCCGCTGAAATGATCGTGCTCAAGGCCGGGATTCGGCTCGGGCGCGAATGTCATCATCACCGAACTGTCCGGCTTCACCATCAGCGCAGCGAGCGCGGTGAAGTCGCGATTGCCAAGGGCGAGCGTGGTCAGGAAGCGGCCCACGCTCGGCGACAACATGACGGCGCGCAGCCACGGATCGAGATGCGCGCCGATCTCGAATCCCGGGGATTTCTTGTTGGCGACGGTGAAGATCGCCGAAGCCGGCCGGTCGTCGACGCGCTTGACCGCGATCGTCGTGTCGCTGTCGCCAGCCGGCGCGGCGACCGCGCGAATTGGCGCGAGGTGCCTTCGGCACGGCGGCCGCGGCGGCGCGTAGCTGCGCTATGCCTTGCGCCGCACCCTGCGGCTGCTCGGCGTAGGCGAGCGCGAGCTCGCGCGGTACGCGATCATCCTGCGCGGCCGTGAATGGTCCAACGGAGCCGGTGGCGTCGGCCACGCGGGTGACTTCGGCGCGGGCGGTATGGGCGATGGTCGCGGTCGGCCGCGCGGCGGTCATGCCATCCGGAGCGCCCTGCCAATAGCCGCGCGACTCGATCACCTCGTTCGCCGTGACCGCGGCGCTCCGGCCTGCGGCGTCGCCGGATGCCGGCGCCGCCTCGGCGCGCGTGATCACGTGCATCTTCGAGGTCACCTTGAGGAGTTTCGTCTTCTCCGCCGCGAGCTTGTCTTCGGCGTGCGCGAGCTTGTCCTCGACGCGGGCGACGGCGGCGACGACCGCCGCCTTCGCGCGCGTGCGCAGTGGCTCGGCGGCCGGCGGTGGCGGGCTTGCTGCCGCCGTTGCATCGTCATCCTCGTCATCCCGCGCCAGACCGAGGAACTTGGCGAATGGATTGACGCCGTGATGATCGAGGCTGGCGACCTCGACTCCGGCGCTGCGCGCGGCATCAATCGACATGTCCGACGGGTTGCCGCCGCGCTTCTTGATGTCGGCGAGCGCGAGCGCATAGCCCGGGAGCGGCCGGCCGTCGGTCGGGATATGGACCGTGCGTCCGTCCGGGAACACCTTCACCAGCTGCTCGCGCGTCATGCGCGGCCAGTGCCGCACGCCGCCGGTGTCCATGTGCACGAAGGGCGAGCCCGAGGTCGGATAGAAGCCGACGCCGCCGCGCTGCAGGCGCAGGCCGATCGCGCGGAGCTGTTCCAGCGGCACGCCCGGAATATAGAAGTCCATGGCGTGGCCGAGCATGTGCTGGCTGAAGCGCGCGACGCCGTTGCTGCGCCGCCGCAGCATGGCGTTGGTTTCCGGCGAGCGGTAGCCGCACACGACCCAGATCGGCTCATGCGATCCGGTCTCGCGCTGCACCTCCCAGGCAAGATCGATGAGGTGCGGATCCATGCGGGTTTGCTGCTCGCGCCGCCAATCGCGCAGGAACCAGTTGAGCTTCTCCAGCGCGGCCTCGTCGTATTTGCCGTCGCGCTTGAAGGTGATGGTGATGTCTTCGTCGGTGTGGATGTGGTGGAGCGAAATGGTGCGGGTATCGCCCTCGGCGACCGCGTTCTGGAGAACCCGCGCGCCGAACAGGAGCACAAGCGCGGCAAGGCCGCACGAATAGCCGGCGCGCGCCGCTACGGACAAATGTGTGTTTAGCCGCGCCTTCCCCACAGGCACCAGCGACCCTCACCCTGACGCGTTAAGCGACTAACCCGTCACGGCACCCCGCCGCATCGGGTAACGCTAACGCAGTGTTAATTTGGGAAGGGTTAACGCGAACTTACTGTCACCCCACCCCCGACGGAGTCAGGGCTAACCATGCAGTGTGGCGAAAAAAGGCCGTCGCACCGGGGCCGAGGGTATAACGGTGCGCGGTGGTTAAGGTTTTCCCCGGCTTTTGGAGGACAAAAAGGGAACGACACAGGCATTAGTTCCTTGGTCCCCGACGGTAGCGGCGGCTCGTATCGCCACAATCACGTCTCGCGCGGATTTGCTCTAGATTGCCGCCGTCCGGTCGGCGCATGATTCGCCGCCGCGAGAACGAGATCGAACGCCATGACGCTTGAGCCGCAAAGCGCGCCGGCGCCGGCCCCGGGCGCTCCCGATCCGATCTGGTTCGCCTCTTATCCTTCGGGCGTGCCGCGCAGCATCGACCCGGATTCCTTTCCGTCGCTTCCGGCGATGCTGCTCGAGACCTGCACGCGCAACGCCAAGCGTTCCGCCTTCGAATGTCTCGGCACCCGCATGAGCTACGACGAGTGGGAGCGATTAAGCCGGGGCTTCGCCGCTTTCCTCCTCGAAGAAGCCAAATGCCGGCCGGGCGACCGCGTCGCCATCATGCTGCCGAACCTGCTCGCCTATCCGGTCGCATTCTTCGGCGCGCTGCGCGCGGGGCTGACCGTCGTCAATGTCAATCCGCTGTACACGCCGCGCGAGCTGAAAGAGCAGCTCACCGATTCCGGCGCCGTCGTCATCGTCATCATGGAGAATTTCGCGCACAAGCTCGAAGCCGTGCTCGCCGAGACCGGGATTCGCCAGGTGGTGGTGGCGCGGCTCGGCGATTTCATGCCCGCGCTCAAGCGCACGCTGTTCAATGTGGTGAACTCATACGTGCGGCGCGCGGTGCCGGCCTGGCGTTTCGACGCCTTCGCCATGCTGCACGAGGCCTGCCACCGCCGCCCGAGCGAGCACTACGCGGACGCGCAGCCGGGAGCGGCGACGCCGGCTTTGCTGCAATATACCGGCGGAACGACCGGCGTGCCCAAGGGCGCCGTGCTCACGCATCGCAATCTGGTCGCCAACGCGTTGCAGTGCCGCGCCTGGATCGAGCCCAATCTCGGCGACGAACAGGGCAGGGTGCTCACGCCGCTGCCGCTCTATCATATCTTCTCGCTGACCGCGAACCTGCTTGCCTTCGCCATGATGGGCGGCATGAGCGTGCTCATCCCCGATCCGCGCGACCTCAAACGCTTGATCCAAACCATGCGTAGCGCGCAGGTCACGACCATGACCGGCGTCAACACGCTGTTCAATGCGCTGATCAACACGCCCGCTTTCGCCGCACTCGATTTCAGCAAGCTCTCTTTTGCCATCGGCGGCGGCGCGGCGGTGCAGAGCGCGGTCGCAAGCCGCTGGCATGAGATCACCGGCAGCGAACTGGTCGAGGGCTATGGCCTGTCCGAGGCGTCTCCGGTCGTTTGCATCAACCCGGTGCGCAAGCCGAAGATCGGCACCGTCGGCCTGCCGATATCCTCGACCGAAGTGTCGATCCGCGACGATGCGGGCAAGCCGGTGGCGATCGGCGAAGCGGGCGAGGTGTGCGTGCGCGGGCCGCAGGTCATGCAGGGCTATTGGCGGCGGCCCGATGAGACCAAGCTCGTCCTCGTGGAGGGCTGGCTGCACACCGGCGACATCGGCGCGCTCGATCCTCAGGGCTTCCTGAAAATCCTCGACCGCAAGAAGGACATGGTCAACGTCTCCGGCTTCAAGGTGTTTCCCAACGAGGTGGAAGACGTGATCGCCCAGCATCCGGGCGTGCTCGAAGCCGCGGTCATCGGCGTACCCGACCAGCACACCGGGCAGGCGGTGAAGCTGTTCGTGGTCAGGCGCGATCCGGCGCTCGACGCCGCCGCACTCGTGCACTATGCGCGCGAGCGGCTGGCGCCTTACAAAGTCCCCAAGGCGATCGAGTTCGTCGAAAGTCTGCCGAAGAGCAACATCGGCAAGATCATCCGCAAGGAGTTGCGATAAGCGGCCGGCCCTGCGCCACGCGCGATGGAGCTCAATGCGCCATCAGCACCGGGACCTTCGCATGCGCGAGGATGTGCCGCGTGGTGCCGCCGAAGATCATCTGGCGCAGGCGGCTTTGCGTATACGCACCCTTGACCACGAGGTCGCAGCCCAGTTCCGCGGCCTTGGTGAGGATGGTCTCGCCGGCGCTGACCTTGCCGGGACTGATCGTGATCGGTTCGGCGGCGATTCCATTCACCCTAAGCGAGCGCGCCATGTCCTCGCCACTCGGCCCGGCGACGGTCGCGCCCTCGACGGTGAGAATGGTCACGCGTTCGGCAAGGCGCAGCAGCGGCATGGCGAAAGCGGTGGTGCGCGCCTGCTCGGTGCTACAATTCCAGGCGATCAGAATGTTGGTCGCGAATGAGCGCGGCGGGGCGGGTGGCGCAATGACGACCGGGCGGCCGCTTTCGAACAGAGCCGATTCGAGCGTGACCATGGACGGGCTCTGCCACTCAGCTTCCGGCCGCGCCAGCACGATGACGTCGAACACGCGCCCGTAGCTGCCGACGAAATCGTTGCCGCTCGGCGCGGATTCGAGCCACAACCAGGATGGCGCCGCCGTGCCGGCCGAGGCTGGCGCAGCCTCGCGCCGCGGCTGCAAGCCGTGGCGCTGCATGAATGCGCGGAACAATTCCTCGGCCTGCCGCACCATTTCGGCGTCGTTTTCCTTCACCGCGACCATCGTCAGACCGGCGTCGGGATCCATGGCCACCATGTCGGCGACGGCCGGACGCAGCGGAAAGCCCTCGATGCAGCTGCCGAATTTCTGCGCCAGCAGCAGGGCCGCCTCTAACGCCGACAGCATAGCGGCGCTGTTTTCGGTCGGAACGAGAATGGTCTTCATGCACGCGCCCCGCTTGCCTGCCGCAGAACCGCGGACGAGCGCAATCGCTCTGGTCTCCTCGGCCCAATCATACTGCCGCGCGCCGGATTTCCGGACAAGCTCCCAAGCTTCGCCGGCGACGACCCCGCTCGGCAATTCTTGCCGACCCGTCATGCCTGTCGTGCCCCCTGTCGCAATGAGTTCTTAATCAATGGAGACCCAGAATCCCGGCGCTAATACACACGGGCTGCGGGGGTTCGAGATGAGCTCGTTGATTGTCGGCGCGATCATTGCCGCCATTGGCATGCTGCTGAGCCGCGCGCTCTTGCAGCGGCTCTTCCCAGTGAAAGCGATCATGTCCGCGGATTCCTCATTCGTGGAACTCAAAAGCCGTTACCAGACATGGACCTTGCGCCTCGGCGCGTTGATGCTGCTCATCGCAACGCCGCTGTCGGGTGTCTTCTGGCTTCTGCTCAAGGGTCTGGCGAGCTGGCACGCCGGGCGGCTGCCGATCACCTTCGTGCCGGCCGTCGGCGCGTACTGGCTCCTTCCGGCATTCCTGCTCGGTCTCGTCGGCGGCGGCGTCGTTGCAATGTGGATCGCGCAGCGCCTGCTCGGAGACCGCTACAGCGAATTCCTGGCCTATTGCTCGCTGTCGAGCGGGATCAATCCGGTCAGAGCCAACGTCCTTGCCTCGCAAGCGTGCACCATTGTCTGCGCCGGCCTGATTTTCATCGGACTGCGCGCCGACCTCTAGGCGCAACGGGCCCGCGCGATCCGCCGTGCCCCCTCGGCGCCGCGCTTGCGGCCGGCCTTGACGACGACGGGCAGGCCGCGCTAGCCGCGAAGGGCTGGAGACCTTCATGGCTGTCTATACCGATGTCGCGGCGGAAGATCTCGCGCTCTTCCTTGCCGGGTACGACATTGGCGAGCTCTTGGCCTACAAGGGCATTGCCGAGGGGGTCGAGAACTCGAACTACCTCGTGCATTCGAGCCGCGGCTACTACTTCCTCACGCTTTACGAGCGGCGCGTCGCCGAGAGCGACCTGCCGTTCTTTCTCGGGCTGATGGAGCATCTGGCGAGCCGCGGCATCACCTGCCCGCAACCGGTGAAGAACAAGGCCGGGGAGGCCGTGGGCAGGCTCGCTGGGCGGCCGGCGGCGATCGTCACCTTTCTCGACGGCATGTCGATTCGCCGGCCGAGCGTGGCGCATTGCGCGGCGTTGGGTGTGGCGCTGGCGCGGCTGCATCTCGCCGGCGGCGATTTTCCCATGCGGCGCAAGAATGCCCTGTCGGTCGCCGGCTGGCGGCAGCTTTATGAGGGCTGCCACACCCGCATCGACGAGGTGCAGCGCGATCTGGAGAGCCTTGTCGCCACCGAGCTGGCAATGCTCGAACGCGACTGGCCGCGCGGCTTGCCGGAAGGCGTCATCCATGCCGACCTCTTTCCCGACAATGTCTTTTTTCTCGGCGACAAGCTCTCCGGACTGATCGACTTCTATTTCGCCTGCACCGACACGCTCGTCTACGACGTGGCCATCTGTCTCAACGCCTGGTGTTTCGAGCCGGATCATTCCTACAACGTCACCAAGGGTCGCGCGCTCCTGGCGAACTACGCCAAGACGCGCCCGCTCTCCGCGCTGGAATGGGAGAAGCTGCCGCTGTTCGCCCGCGGCGCCACCTTGCGCTTCCTGCTGACCCGGCTCGTCGACTGGCTCGACGTGCCGCCGGGCGCGCTGGTGCGGCCCAAGGACCCGCTCGAATACGCGCGCAAGCTGCGCTTCCACCAGAGGGTCAAGAGCGCGCGCGACTACGGAGTGATCGAGCCGTGAGTGCCGATCTGCCGGATGTCGTCATTCACACCGACGGCGCCTGCTCGGGCAATCCGGGTCCCGGCGGCTGGGGTGCGATCCTGACCTTCGGCGACCACGAGAGGGAGCTCAAAGGCGGCGAGGCACTGACCACCAACAATCGCATGGAGCTGATGGCCGCGATCTCGGCGCTCGAAGCGCTCAAGCGCCCCTGCCGCGTCGATCTGCATACCGACAGCCAGTACCTGCGCAACGGCATCACCACCTGGATCGGCAACTGGAAGCGAAACGGCTGGCGCACGGCCGACAAGAAGCCGGTGAAGAACGCCGATTTGTGGAAGCGCCTCGAGGCCGCGCTGGCGCAACACCAGATCCGCTGGCACTGGGTCCGCGGCCACGCCGGTCACGACATGAACGAACGCGCCGACATATTGGCGCGCGAGGCCATCGCCGAGATTCGGATGGCGGGAAAAGCGGCGGCGAAGCCTTAAGCCGCCGCTTGCGCGACGATCAGAGCTGCTTGAGCAAAGCTTCCGCGCCGGAGCTCTCGGCCTTGCTCGGCACGTCCTCGACGTTGAGCTTCTTCACCACGCCGTCCTCGACCAGCATGGAGTAACGCTTGGAGCGCAGGCCCAGCCCGAAGCCGGAGCCGTCCATGGTCATGTCGAGCGCCTTGGCGAATTCGCCGTTGCCGTCGGAGAGAAATTCGATCTTGCCGGCGGCGCCGCTCGCCTTCTTCCAGGCGTCGAACACGAACATGTCGTTGACGCCGGTGACGGCGATGGTGTCGATGCCTTTGCCCTTGAAGGCGTCGGCGTTCTTGAGGAAGCCGGGCAGATGATTGTTGTTGCAGGTCGGCGTGAATGCGCCGGGGACGGCGAACAACACCACGCGCTTGCCCTTGAAGATCTCTTCCGTCGTTTTTACGGCGGGACCGTCAGGTCCGATGGTGCGGAATTTGATGTCCGGGGGCAAACGATCGCCGACCTTGATGGGCATGGTCGTATCCTCTCATTATCTGGATGGGTTTTTCGTCGTCGCTAAATTAGCGTACTGCGCAAATTAGTCGAGATGGGTCGCGACCTCGATGGCATCGCCGCCGGAAACGGCGGTGAAGGTGAGCGCCGCGCCCTTCGCGTGCGCGTCGGGCGGCAGGCCGTCGAGGTCGAAGGCGAATAGCCGCGTTGGCGCCGCGGCTGCGGCCGCCGGTCCGCTGGGCTCCGGCTCCGGCAGCGGCAGCGCCCAATTGGGCGTCGGCCCCTCGGCGAACAGCTCGACCGGCGCCCCTTCCGGCGCGGCGACCTCAACCACGACGCGCTCGTGCGCGCCGCCCGGCTCACGGCGCACCGAGCGAACCGCGAGCGCGCCGCCGGCGCCGAGCGAAACCCGGCGCGGAACGCGCGCTTCGGCGGCGACGAGCGCCGGCTCCTCGGTGCCAGCTTCTCCGGAAAGCGTCAGGTTAAGGTCGGCCTCGGCGGGAATGCAGAGATTGCCGCAGACGGCATAGCCGACTTTCACGTGCAGCGATGTCGGCTGCGTCGTGTCATTGGCGAGGATGCGCAGCGGCAGCACGACGTCCCGCTCATAGCCGATCGAATGGCCGCCGGACCCGTCGTCGATTCGCTCCGGCGCCGGCCACAGTACCGCGACCGATTTGACGTTCTCGGAGCCGGCGAAATCGAGTGTCGGCGGTACGCCCGAATCGCCGGGATAGCGCCAGAAGGTCTTCCAGCCGCGGTCGAGCCGGATTTCGAGGCCGGCGCGCAGCCACCGCGTTCCGGCGGATTTCTGCGCCGCGCCGGCAATCAGGCGCGCCGCGGCGTGGGTCTCCACGTCCCACGCGGAGGCGTCCTGCGCCCTCGCCAGAGCGGGGACGCAAACGAGGGCGATGGTTACAATCGTTAAGCGAAGGCGCGCGGAGTGCGGCATCATCGCCTCCGTGTCTAAGGCGAAGCGGCCCACACGTGCTACTGACATGATTGTGACTGAGGCAATTGTGACCGCCGGAGTTTCGGCGCGGAACCAGGGGAATACCGTGAACTTTTATCACCCTCGTTCGTTTGCAAAAACGGATTGATCGGCTACCTTTCAACCATGAAATTGCCGCGCGCCGCATCGGGAAAAAATCGGGGTCGGGGGCGGGGCTATCTGGACGGCCAGATGCTGATCGCCATGCCGGCGATGCTCGATGACCGCTTTGCCCGCTCGCTCATTTATGTGTGTGCTCACTCCTCCGAAGGCGCGATGGGCATCGTCGTCAACCACCCGGCGCCGAACATCAATTTCTCCGACTTGCTGGTGAAGCTCGACGTGATCCCGGCGGCCGACGTGATTCAGCTGCCTTCGCGTGCCGGGGTCGTGAAAGTGATGCGCGGCGGGCCGGTGGAGACCGAACGCGGCTTCGTGCTGCACAGCGCCGATTTCTTCATCGAGAACTCGACGCTGCCGATCGACGACGGAATTTGTCTTACCGCCACGATCGACATTCTCAAGGCGATCGCCCGCGGCGACGGACCGGCCAGCGCGATTCTGGCGCTCGGCTATGCCGGCTGGGCGCCCGGCCAGCTTGAAAACGAGATTCAGGGAAACGGCTGGCTGCATTGCGCCCCCGATTCCGACCTCATCTTCGGCACCGACATCGGCAAAAAATACGACAAGGCGCTGAAGAAAATCGGCATCGATCTCGGCATGCTGTCGAGCGAGGCCGGACACGCGTAGCTGGGATCGGTAGTCAGGTGTCAGGAGTCAGGACTCAGGTGTCAGGGCTCCTGATCCCTGACTCCCGACTCCTGACATCTGGTTACTCTGCCGCCCGGCTCTGCGGTTGCAGCAATTCGCGAGCGCGATCCGAGCTCATCGGCTCGCCGAACACGAAGCCCTGGGCATATTCGCAGCCGAGCTGAAAAAGCTCGACGGCGTCGGAATCGGTTTCGGCGCCCTCGGCGACCACGTCCATGCCGAGATCGTGAGCAAGCGAGATGATCGAGCGCAGGATCACCGGCCGCGTACCCTTTGCCGTGGTGCGCACGAAGGACTGGTCGATCTTGATCGTGTCGAACGGAAACCGCTGCAGATAGGCGAGCGAGGAATAGCCGGTGCCGAAATCGTCGAGCGCGAGCCCGGCGCCGAGCTCGCGAATCCGCTGCAGCATCTGCGCCGCATGCTCGGGATTTTCCATCACCACCAATTCGGTGAGCTCGAGCTTCAGCGATCCGCGCGTCAGCGGCGAGCGGGCAAGCACGGTGCGCAGGTCCTGGATCAAATCATGGCGCAGCAATTGCCGCGAGGAGACGTTGACGCTGGCGAACAGCGGATCGCGCGATCGCAGCGTGCGTTGCCACGTACTGAGCTGCCGCGCGGTACGTTCGAGCATGAAGAGGCCGAGCTCGACGATCAGCCCGGTCTCCTCGGCGATGCTGATGAACTCGACCGGCGACATGCGCCCCATGCGCGGATGGTTCCAGCGCGCCAACGCTTCGAAGCCGGCGACCGCGCGGTCGTCGAGCCTTACGATCGGCTGATAGAGGATCGTGATCTCTTCGCGTTCCAGCGCCCGCCGCAGATCGGTCTCGATCGACAAGCGGTCGGCCTTGCGCGCGCGCATGGCGGGTTTGTACACGTCGATGCGATCGCCGCCGATGCGCTTGGCGTGATACATCGCAAGTTCCGCGTCCTTCAATCGCTCGTCGGCGCTCTGCGGCTCGCTGTCGCTAAGCGTCATTCCGATCGAGCCGGTCAGGACGATCTCGCGGTCGTTGAAGGTGATCGGCGCCCGCAGCGTGCGGCGGATATTCTCGGCGAAGGCGATGATGCGCGAGGAATCGCGCTCCGACAGCACGAGCAGACCGAACTGGTCGCCGGAGAGGCGGGCGAGCGTATCTTGCGGCTTGATCAGCCGGGAGAGCCGCCGCGCCAGCGTCAGCAGGATCGAATCGCCGAGCGCCATGCCGACCGAATCGTTGACCTGCTTGAAGCGATCGAGATCGATCACCATCACCGTCGGTCGGAGCGAGGCGTCGGACTTGGCGAAGCCGAGCACGGCTCCGAGCCGATCGAGGAACAGCTCGCGGTTGGGCAGGCCGGTGAGATTGTCGTGCACGGCATCGTGCAGCAGGCGCTCCTCGGCGGTCTTGAATTCGGTAACGTCGGTGAGCGTGCCGACAAGCCGGATGACCTCACCGTCGGTGCCGACCACCGGCCGCGCGCGCAACGCGAACCACAGATAGTGCCCGTCGGCGGTGCGCATGCGAAAATCCTGCGCGACGCGCCCCCGCCGCTGCTCGACGATGCCGTCAAGGGTGGCGCGGAAGCGATCGCGGTCCAGCGGATGCAGCACCTCGAGCCACTTCGCCGCCGCGCCGGCGAGCGATCCGGTCTTGAGCCCAAGCATCGCTTCGGTTTCGGCGCTGGTGAAAACGCGGTCGGCGGCGACGTCCCAATCCCAGATCATGTCGCCGGCGCCGGTGAGCGCGAGCGCGCGGCGCTCGACGTCGGAGACGATCCCCTGGGTCATGCCGCCGGCAAAGGCGTGTTGCATCACCGTGAAGCCGATCAGCATGACGATCAGAACCAGCCCGCCCAGGAGCGCAGGAGCGACGATGTCGTTGGTGAGATAGCCGATAACTGTGAGCCCCGCGCCGACCACCCAGACCAGCAGGAGGAGCCAGGTGGGGATCAACATCAACGCGCGGTCGTAGCCGTGGGTCGACAGATAGACGACGAGACCGAAGCCAAAGAGGGCGATGAGGAACAGCGATATGCGCGCGATGCCGGACGCGGTGCCCGGCGAGAACAAGGCGACCGCGACCAGCGCGCCGAGAAACGCCAGCCAGCCGACGGTGATATGCGCATAGCGGACGTGCCAGCGATTGAGATTCAAATAGGCGAACAGAAAAACCAGGAGCGTCGCGGCGAGGATCGCTTCGCCGGACGCGCGCCAGATGCGCTCGGCGCCCGAGGACATGTCGAACACCTTGCCCCAGAAACCGAAATCGACGCCGATATAGACGAGCACCGCCCAGCTGAGCGCCGCGGCAGCGGGAAACATCACGCTGCCTTTGACGACGAACAGGATGGTGAGGAAGAGCGACAGCAACCCGGCAATGCCGATGACGATGCCCTGGTAGAGGGTGAGCGAATTGACCTTGTCCTTGTAGGCGTCCGGTTCCCAGAGATAGAGCTGCGGCAGGTTCGCCGTGCGCAGCTCGGCGACAAAGGTAATCACCGAGCCGGGATCGAGCGTGATGCGAAAGACATCGGCGTTGGGATTGTCCTGCCGTTCCGGCGGATCGCCGGACGAAGGCGTTATGTAGACGATGCGCGAGACGCCGAGATCGGGCCAAAGCAGGCCGGAGCCGACCATCCGATAATGTGGCGCCACGATCAGCCGGTCGATCTGCTCGTCGCCATTATTGGCAAGCGCGAACACCGCCCAATTGCTTCCGGCCTCGCGCGAGCGCACCTCGATGCGGCGGACGATGCCGTCGGGACCGGGCGCGGTCGAGACCTGCACCCGATCGCCGTCGGTGCGCTGAAACTCGACGGCATCGGTGAGATCGATCGCGGCGGCGTCCACGCGGACATTGATCGCTTCGACCGCGGCCGCGCCGGAAACCCCGAACAGGGCTGCGAATACCAGCACCGCGAGCGCCGTGGCGGCACGACAGAATGCCAAGAGACGACCTCCGAGCTCGGCAGCCGGCGCAACCCGCGCCCTGAAGTTCACAGGCTTTCCCGCAGGATAGACTAACCGGCTTTTACGCCGAATTAGCGGCCCATCGGGTTGCGGAAGCCTAGCGTGGCCAAGGCCGTGGGCCGATCACTAGCCCGTGCGCAGCGTCCGCGCAAGGATTTCTCTTTCTTTTCAAAGGGTCAGGACGATTTTGCCGATGTGTTGGCTGCTGTCCATCCGGGCATGGGCGGCCGCGGCCTCGCGCAGCGCAAAGGTGGAGTCGATCACCGGCTTGACCCGCCCGGTCGCGATCAGCGGCAGCACTTTCGCTTCGATGGCCCGGGCGATGGCGGCCTTGTCGGCGACCGCGCGGGCGCGCAGCGTCGATCCGGTGTGGGTGAGCCGCTTCAGCATGAGGCGGCGGAAATCGACGGTGGCGCGCGGCGAGCTTTGGAACGCGATCTGCAGGATGCGACCCTCGACCGCCGCCGCTTCATAGTTGCGCTCGATGTAGTCGCCGCCGATGATGTCAAGCACGAGGTCGGCGCCGCGGCCGCCGGTCGCCTTCTTGGTCGCCTCGACAAAATCCTCGGTCTTGTAGTTGATGGCGACTTCGGCACCGAGCTTGCGGCAGGCTTCGCATTTCTCCGGCGTCCCGGCGGTCGCAATGGCGCGGGCGCCGAAAGCTTTGGCGAGCTGAATAGCGGTGGTGCCGATGCCGGACGTGCCGCCGTGGATCAGCGCCGTTTCGCCCGCCGCAAGCCGGCCGCGCTCGAAGGCGTTGTACCAGACGGTGAAGAATGTCTCCGGGACGGCAGCAGCCTCGATCAACGAAAGGCCTGACGGCACCGGCAACGCATGACTTTCATGCGCAAGGCAATATTCGGCGTAGCCGCCGCCGACCACCAGCGCCATGACTTTGTCGCCTTGCTTCCAGCGCGTCACTCCCGGGCCGCAGGCGACGACTTCGCCGGCGATTTCGAGGCCTGGAATATCCGGCGCGCCAGGCGGCGGTGGATATTGACCCATGCGCTGCATCACGTCGGGGCGGTTGACGCCGGCGGCGGCGACCTTGACCAGGATCTCGCCTGCTCCCGGCGAGGGCACCGGCCGCGGCTCGGGCGTCAGAACTTCCGGTCCGCCGGGCGTGCGGATCGCGATCGCGGTCATCTGCAAGGGGATCGAGGTCATCGGGATGGCTTTCGAGGAACATCGAGCGGCAAATTGCCGCCCGTCATACGGGGCCGACGCGGATGTGACAACTACCGCCGCCGCCGATAAAGTTTGTCCGCGAAGGGAGGCCCGAAATGCCCGCGATCGATGAGGACGACAAGCCCAAAAAGAAGATCGCGCACGAGATCGGGCAGGAACTGGCGTTGCTTTCGGTCGGGGAACTTGCCGAGCGGATCGGGTTGCTCAAGGACGAGATCGCGCGCCTCGAAGCGGAAATGGCCAAAAAACGCGTCTCGCAAAACGCGGCGAACCAGTTTTTCAAGAAATGAGACGCCTGCGCGTTCCTGGATGGGGCAGTCCTAGAGTTAAACTGGAAAAAGATTTTGCAACTTTCTGTGCTTCCTTAACCTTTCATTAAGCTTTCTCCTTCATTACAGTTAGTGTCCATCTTCTGGACATCGAGTGGCTCCTGTCCACTCTGTTTGACGCCTCCCTGTTATCACCTTGAGCCGCCGGAAACGGCGGCTCTTTTTTGTCCGCGACGCAATTCGCCGTCCCGGCAACTATGTCGGAAGCTTACGCCGCTCGCCCGCTGGACAGCGACGCCGCGGCGAGCGATGCTGCCGCTGGTGTGAGGCGTACCCATGTCCGAGAAGCGTGCGA
This sequence comes from uncultured Alphaproteobacteria bacterium, assembly GCA_963850855.1. Lineage (GTDB taxonomy): Bacteria > Pseudomonadota > Alphaproteobacteria > Rhizobiales > Xanthobacteraceae > BOG-931. Next base: position 465,605 of record CAWKNH010000006.1, on the reverse strand, counting down.
GTGAAGCCGGCGCAGTGTCCTTTAGCGAACGGCTGGCGAGTTCTCAGGTCTTTGCCACTTTGTTTCGTGACGGAATGGCACTGGTCGAGGAGACCGCAAGCTATCTCGACGGGTCCGGCCGGCAAGAATCCAAAAAGCTCGATCGCAGCGCCGCGATGGTCTACGCGACCGAAAGCATGCGGCTGACGACGCGGCTGATGCAGCTCGCCTCCTGGCTCCTGCTCCACCGAGCGGTCAAGGAAGGCGAGATGACGCTGGCCCAGGCCAGCAAGGAAAAGAGCAAGGTCAGGCTCGCGGCCTGCGACCCCGGCGACGCCAAGTCGATTGCTCTCTTGCCGGGCAGATTGCAGGAACTGATCGGACGCTCGGTCAGGCTGCAGGGCGACGTGCGCCGGCTCGATGCGACCATGCACGCCTCTGCGCCGCTCATGGCCGCGGTCGGTAATCCGGTCGAGCACCAGCTTGGATTGCTCAAGGCCGCGTTCGAGCGCGACGAAGTCTGAGCGGCTCTTCGAGCAGCTTTGACGGGTGCTGCCCGTCTCCGGCAATTCGGCTATTTCTTGAGGAAGCCCTCGAATTTCTTCTGGAAGCGCGACAATCGGCCGCCGCGGTCGACCAGGTGCTGCTGGCCGCCGGTCCAGGCCGGGTGCGACTTCGGGTCGATGTCGAGGTGCAGCGTGTCGCCGGGCTTGCCCCAGGTCGTGCGCGTGGTGAACTCGGTTCCGTCGGTCATGACGACCTTGACGGTGTGATAATCGGGATGCGTGTCGGATTTCATGGTTCTTTTAGCTCTTTCGGCTCTTTTGCCGCAGTTGTCGCGCGCCGATGCGGCCGCTTGTCCGGTTGAAAAAATTTGGCGGGTCTATACCTCGCCGGCTCGCGGGTGACAAGCGCGCGTTGCCAGCCGTACGCCGGCGGCGCATTGTCCGGGCGTCGCTTCGGCAGGGCCGCGCAGAAGGCAGGCAACATATGAATGTCGGCGTCGAGAATGCAGCGGCGCCGCTCGCCATGACGCCGGCTCAGTCCTCCGTCGCTGAGGCGGTGGACGCAGCCGCTGCGCCAATCGCCCCGCCGGTGAAGCGAAGGGTCGCGCTGCGGCCGCTCGCATCGCTCCTTCCCTACGTCAGACGCTACCGCTGGCGGGCGATCTTCGCGCTCGCTGCGTTGATCCTCGCGGCGTTGACGACTTTGATCGTGCCACTCGCGGTGCGGCGCATGATCGATTTCGGCTTCACGGCGCGCGGGATCGCGCTGATCGACAGCTATTTCCTGGTCATGATCGGCGTCGCCGCGGTGTTGGCGCTATCGAGCGCGCTGCGCTATTACCTCGTCACCACGATCGGCGAGCGCATCGTCGCCGATTTGCGCGGCGACGTGTTCGCGCATCTGACCTCGCTCTCGCCCGCCTTTTTCGACGAGGCGCGTACCGGCGAGGTGATCTCCCGGCTTACCGCCGACACCACGCAGGTCAAATCCGCCGTCGGCACTTCGGTTTCCATCGCGCTGCGCAATCTCGTACTGTTCGTCGGCGCGAGCGCCATGATGGTGGTGACCAGCCCGCGGCTCTCGTCCTTCGTGCTCGCCGCGATCCCGATCATCGTGCTGCCGCTCTATGCCTTCGGCCGCGCGGTGCGCCGCCGTTCGCGCTTCGCGCAGGATACGCTTGCCGACGCTTCGGCTTACGCCGCCGAGCTGATCGGCGCGGTGCGCGTCCTCCAGGCATTCACCAATGAGCGCCTCGGGATCGCGCGCTTTCGCGATGCGGTCGAGCGCGCCTTCCTCGCCGCGCGCGGTTCGATCCGCGCCCGCGCCATCCTCACGGCGATCGCCATCTTTCTCGTCGTCCTCGAGCGTCGTCGTCGTGCTGTGGATCGGCGCGCAGGACGTGCTGAGCCTGAAGATCACGCCCGGCCGGCTCAGCCAGTTCATCCTCTACGCCGCGCTCGCGGCCGGCGCGCTTGGCTCGCTGTCGGAAATCGGCGGCGAGGTGGCGCAGGCCTCCGGCGCGGCGGAGCGGCTGTTCGAGCTGCTCGCGATCGAGCCCGCGATCGTGCGGCCGGCGCGGCCGCTCGCTCTGCCGACGCCCTCGCGCGGCGAGGTCGCATTCGCCGACGTGCGTTTCTCCTACCCGACGCGGAGCCAAGTCACGGCGCTCGATGGTGTGTCGTTTCGTATACGGCAGGGCGAGAAGCTCGCCATCGTCGGGCCCTCGGGCGCCGGCAAGAGCACGATCTTCCATCTCCTCTTGCGCTACTACGATCCGACCGGCGGCCGCGTCACCTACGACGGCGTGCGGCTTTCCGATCTCGATCCGGCGGAACTGCGCGCGCGCATCGCGCTGGTGCCGCAGGACAGCGTGATGTTCGCGACCTCGGTGCGCGACAATATCCGCTTCGGCCGTCCCGATGCCTCCGATGCCGAGATCGTGCGCGCCGCCGAGCACGCGCATGCCGGCGCTTTCATCGCGGCGATGCCGCAGGGCTTCGACACGCCGGTCGGCGAGCGCGGCGTCACGCTGTCCGGCGGCCAGCGCCAGCGCATCGCCATCGCCCGCGCCATCCTGCGCGATGCGCCGCTCCTTCTCCTCGACGAAGCGACCTCTTCGCTCGATGCCGAGAGCGAGACGCAGATCGCCGCCGCGCTCGCCGAATTGATGCAACAGCGCACCACGATCGTGATCGCGCATCGCCTCGCTACGGTCCTCTCCTGCGACCGCATCCTGGTGATGGACGAGGGCCGCATCGTCGAGGAAGGCACGCACCAGGCGCTGGTCGCCGCCGGCGGGCTTTATGCGCGGCTCGCCCGGCTGCAGTTTCAGGGCACTTGACCGGTCTCGCGGCTCCCAGCGCATGCGAAAAGTCGGCGCGCCGGAGCGTCGATTGACGTCTTCGCCCACCGTTGCGAATCCGTGCTTCCGATAGAAGCGAATGGCGCGCGCGTTGTCCTGATTGACATGCAGCTCGAGGCCGGCCGGCGCGATGCGCCGCGCGTGCGCGAGCAGCGCCGCGGCAATTCCGCGCCCCTGCAGCTCCGTCGCCACCACGATCTGGTCGAGATAGCCGGTCGCGGGATTGACCACCATTGCCCCGACGATCCGGTTTGCGCACGCCGCGATCAGCGAACGCGAACCGGTCCGTTCCAGCTCGGCGAAATGGCCGCGCGCCCATTCGCGCCGCGCCGCGAAATCGATCTCACGGTAGGCGGCCTGCCAGGCGGCGACCCAAACGTCGAGCATCTCATCGAGGTCTTCCGGCCGCAGCGCGCGCACGACGACATCCGTGTCGTCCGCCATCACCGCTCCGTCAGCTTCAACTCGATGCGCCGGTTGCGGCTGAACGCTTCCTCGGTGGTGCCCGGATCGATCGGCTGGAACTCGCCAAAGCCGGCCGCGACCAGGCGCTGCGGCGAGACGCCCTTGCCGATCAGGTATTGCACGACGGAGATGGCGCGCGCGGCGGACAGCTCCCAGTTCGACTTGAACTGCGACGAGGTCCCGGTGATCGGCCGCGTGTCGGTGTGGCCGTCGACGCGCAGCACCCAGTTGATCTCGGAGGGGATCTGCTTGTCGAGGTCGAGGAGGGCTGCCGCGAGCTTGTCGAGCTCGGCGCGCCCCTCCGGCCGCAGCACCGCGGCGCCGCTGTCGAAGAACACCTCCGACTGGAACACGAAGCGGTCGCCGACGACGCGGATGTCCGGCCGGTTGCCGAGGATCTCGCGCAGCTTGCCGAAGAAATCCGAGCGGTAGCGCGACAATTCCTGCACCCGTTGCGCCAGCGCCACGTTGAGCCGCTGCCCGAGATCGGCGATGCGCAGCTGCGACTCGTTTTCCTTCTTCTCCGAGGTGCCGAGCGCGTCCTCGAGCGCCCCGATCTGGCGGCGCAGCGCGCTGATCTGCTGGTTGAGAATCTCGATCTGCGCCACCGCGCGCGCGGTCGCCGCCTTCTCCATGTCGATCTGCGAGGAGAGCTTGCCGACCTCGGCCTTGCCGGCCTCGGCGTTCTGCGCGCCCTCGGCCGCGCCGCGCAGGCGGTCGCGCTCGCCCTGCGCGGCCGAAAGCGAGGCGCGCATTTGCGCGAGCTGGTCTTCGAGATTGGCCTTGCCGGTGCGCTCGAGCGAGAGCAGGTCGGAGAGGCGGGAAATCTGCGCGTTGAGCCTCGCGAGCGCGGTGTCCTTGCCGGAGACTTCCTGCGACAGGAAGAACTGCGCCACCATGAACACGGTAAGGAGGAAGATGATCGACAGGATCAACGTCGACAGCGCGTCGACGAAGCCCGGCCAGTAATTCATGCCGTTGTCGCGGTTCAATCGGGAGAGGGCCATGGTCTCGGCCTATCGTTGGCTGGAGCATGATCGCATCGGAAAACCGGCGTCCGCTTTTCCGCATCATGCTCTATCTATCGACCGCTTCGCGCGACAGGATTTCCATGAAGCGCCTGATGTCGGCATTGAGCCGCGCCTGCGCCTCCGCCCAGTCGCGGATCATCTGCTGCTCCGAGCGCATGTGCTGAACGAGGCCCTGAATCGCTTCGGCGAGGTTGGCCATGGCGACCGTCGTCGCCTTGCCCGAGCCGGCGTCGCCGATCGAGAGGCGCAGGCGCTCGATCGCGTCCATGACCCCGGCGGGGAGCGCCGCGGCGGCGGCCGCCGGCAGGCCGGTGCCGAGATCCTCGACCGTCGTCGCCAGCCAGTCCTCGAGATTCGTATAGAAGCGGTTCTGCGCCTGGCTCGTCTGCAGGTCGAGGAAGCCGAGAATGAGCGAGCCGGCGAGGCCGAACAGCGAGGACGAAAACGAAATGCCCATGCCGCCGAGCGGCGCCGCGAGGCCTTCCTTGAGCGCATCGAAGACGGAATCGGCGTCGCCGCCGACCTTGAGCCCGTTGATGATGGTGCCGACCGAGCCGACGGTCTCGATCAGGCCCCAGAAGGTGCCGAGGAGGCCGAGAAACACCAGGAGCCCGGTGAGATAGCGGGAAATGTCGCGCTGCTCGTCGAGCCGCGTGGCGAGCGAATCGAGAAAAGCGCGCATCGTTTGCGCCGAGATCGCCACCCGGCCGACCCGATCGCCGCCGAGCATCGCCGCCATCGGCGCGAGCAGCGTCGGCTCGCGCGCGACCGCCAGGCCCGGATCGGCGCGGCGGAAGCTGTTGACCCAGGCGACTTCCGGAAACAGCCGCAGCACGCGCGCGAACGACAGGAAGATGCCGATGAGCAGGACGCCGATGATCAGGGCGTTGAGCCAGGGATTGGCCATGAAGGCGTTGATGATCTGGCGCTGCAGCACGAACGCGATCAGCGCGCAGAGAATGACGAACACCAGCATCCGGACCATGAAGATGCGGGGCGAAGTCAGCTTGGCTCGGTCGAGGTCGCTCGCCATTGGTCGCTTGCCAGGCTCACGGTGATGCCGCGGAACGGACGCATAATGGCACAGGGCGCGGCCGAGAAAAACGCATCAATTGGCCTCGCGTCCCAGGATCGCTTCGTCGCTTCGCTTTTCGCAACGACGCCTGGCCCTTAAGCGTCTGGCCCTTAAGCGTCATGGCGAGCGCAAGCGAAGCCATCCAGCCTGTGGCAGGCTTTGCGGCGTCCTGATGGCGAAGCGCGCGCAACTCACGATGTGTGCGCTTCTTGCGCGGGTTCCTTGCCGGCCTTCTTGAGCAGGTCGAGGAGCTCGCGGTGCATGGTCTCGTTGCCGGCGACGACGTGGCCGGTGGCGAGCACCGCGTCGCCGCCGTCGGGATCGCTGGCGAAGCCGCCGGCTTCGCGCACCAGGAGCATGCCGGCGGCGAGGTCCCACGGCGAGAGGTCGCGCTCCCAATAGGCATCGAAGCGGCCGGCGGCGATCCAGGCGAGATCGAGCGTCGCCGCGCCGAAGCGGCGCAGCCCGGCGAAGTGCTGCTGCGCGGCGGCGATCTCACGCCGCGCGAGGGCGAGATCGCCGCGCCCGTAATGCGGCAGCCCGCAGGCGACGACCGCTTCGGCGAGCCGCTGCCGCGAGGCGACGCGGATGCGCCGGTCGTTGAGGAAGGCGCCCTTGCCGTGCTCGGCCACGAACAGCTCGTCGTTTGCCGGGTTATAGGTGAGGGCGGCGACGATCGCGCCGTTCCGCTCGAGCGCGATCGACACGGCGAAATGCGGGATGCCGTGCAGGAAATTGGTGGTGCCGTCGAGCGGATCGACGATCCAGCGATGCGTCCGGTCGGCGCCGACATGGGCGCCGCCTTCCTCGCCGAGAAAGCCGTAATCCGGCCGCGCCTTGGCGAGCTCCTCGCGCAGGATCGCTTCGGCGCGGTGGTCGGCCGCGGTGACGAAATTGCGCGGGCCTTTCACCGACACCTGCAGGTTCTCGACCTCGCCGAGATCGCGCTTGAGGCTGCGCCCGGCCCGGAACGCGGCCTTGACCATGACATTGAGGAGTGCGGAGCGATGCATGGAGGTTCGCGTACCTTTAGCCTGATGTCCGCGCAAGGGCGCGGCCTTCTTACATCCTCCCGCGCAAGGCTTTGCTTTGCAGGGGAGGGGGACCGCCGGGAGGGCGGCGGAGGGGGCATGCGGCTCGCGCTTCGTCACCACCGGGCTTGACCCGGTGGTCCATGCTGAAGTGCGGCGGACGAAGTCGCTGGACCGACTACGCGAGCCGCGCCTCCCTATGGATTGCCGGGTCAAGCCCGGCAATGACGACACGGAAAATCACTCGCGCGACGCTGAGGCCGAGGCCCCTTCCACCGCGCAAGAGCGCGGTCCCCCTTCCCCGCTTCGCGGGGAAGGATGAAAAGTTACGAGGGCGGCTTTTTGATTGCGTCGAGCCAGGGCTTCGCCGCTTTTTCGCCGGCGGCGCGGGTGGCGGCGTCGAGGTTGGCGACGAAATCGTCGAGCATGAGGTCGGTCTCGCCGCGCGCCTTGGAGACGAGGTGCCACTTCGTCGCCTCGACCGGATCGGCAGGCGCGCCGCGGCCGGCGGAGAGGATGCGCGCGAGCCGGTCCTGCGCGATGGCGTTGCCGTGCAGCGCGACGCGTTCCGCGGCCGTGGTCGTTCGCTGCAGTAGGCGGACACCGAGCCGATCCTCGAAGCGCGGCGAATTGGCCCGCCTGAGCCTAGCATCGGCAAAGGATCGAGCTACCGAATGGCGAAGCAGCGTTTCCTGACTGCGCAAGCGGTTTAGTGGAATATAAGTTCTGCAACACCGCGTATTTTTGCGATACAAACATCGGCCGCCTGCGGGCAGGCCCGGGATCCATGGCGTGGGTCATGCAAAACCAGACCGTCGGCAAGGTGCTCAAAAATCCAATTGCGTTCGCTCTCGCGGTCCTCAAACATTTTCGCGCCAATCAGGGTATGCTGCTTGCCGGAGCAATCGCGTATTACACGCTGCTCTCGCTTGTCCCATTGCTGATCGTCATTCTGCTGGCGCTGTCGCACATCATCGATGAAGACCGCCTGCTGCTCACGCTTCGTGAATATCTCGAGTTTGTTGTACCAGGGCAGTCAAATGTCTTGGTGGAGGAGCTTCGAATTTTCTTGGCGCACCGGAATGTCGTGGGCGGCATTCTGCTGGTGACGATGCTGTTTTTTAGTGCTTTGGCATTTACAGTCTTGGAGAACGCCATGTCGGTGATTTTCTTTCACCGTGTGGCAATTCGGCGTCGACATTTCCTTGTATCCGCGGTGATGCCGTACTTGTTCATTTTGCTGTTAGGCATCGGTCTGCTCGTCGTTACGGTCGTTGCCGGTCTATTCCAGTCCATGGGCACACAGAATATTACGATCTTGGGCCGCGCGCGCTCACTAGGCCAATTGTCCGCGTGGTTGCTTTATCTGTTGGGGGTGACCGGGGAAATCTTGTTGCTGACCTCTATTTATCTGGTGATGCCGGTAGGGCGATTGTCCCTGCGGCGTGCGCTAATCGGCGGAGTTGCAGCTGCACTCCTTTGGGAACTCACTCGGCACCTTCTCGTTTGGTATTACGCGACCATGTCGCAGATTCAGGTTGTCTATGGCTCGCTGACCACCTCGATCGCGGTCCTATTAAGTGTAGAAATAGGAGCCTTGGTCCTGCTTCTGGGAGCCCAAATCATCGCCGAGTACGAGCGCATAGATCGCGAGCCGGTCGACGCGGCAGCGCAGCCGATGCAAACAGAACGGCCATTTGGAGGAAGATGAACCTTACGGCGCCGATGCTCTCGGAACTTGTCGGCGTTCAATAGCAGACATTGACCCATTGGCCCAGGTCCGGGTCCCATTGCCAGCAGGATGGGTAGTCTGTGTAGTCTTCGGCGCAGCCGTAGCAGCCTCCTATCCACACATCGACACCACAGCCGCAGCCTCGGCAGCCTCTGCCGTGATGATGATGCGTCCCGCTAGGACCCATGGTGCCAAGAGCCGTGGTGCCACGCGTGACGCCGGTGCCACGCGTTACGCCCATGGTGCCGCGCGTCACGCCAAGAGCCGCGCAGCTACGAGCCGCGCAGCCAGCAGCCGCGCAGCTACGAGCCGCACAGCCACCACAGCCATGGCATCCCCCGCAGCCACCGCCACCGCCGCCACAACCATGTCCCGCCGCAACTCTTACGCCCTGGCGAAGCGCGGACTGGTTTTCCTTGTCGAAGACATAGAACGTCGCCAAGCTGACGTCGGAGATTTCCTCCTCGGCGAGAAAAAATCCGGCTGCGGTGGCTTGCGACGGTCCATGAGTTGCAGGCGCGGTTGCCGATGCGCCGCCCGCCATGGTCAAAGAAACCCCGGCCGCTCCCAACACCAAGGCTGTCTTTCGACGCTTGCGTTTGGAATTTTGCTTCGCCTGCGCCATTGGTGGAACCTCCATGCCAAAAACTCCGACAAGCTTTCGATGTTCCCACGCGCATCTGTCTCGGTAAAATGAAAATTTTGACAGTTTTGCGGGACCGCCGGTGCACGTGCTCGCCGCGCTTCGCGGGGAAGGATGGAGTTACGACGGCGGTTTTTTGATTGCGTCGAGCCAGGGCTTCGCCGCCTTCTCGCCGGCGGTGCGGGTTGCGGCGTCGAGGTTGGCGACGAAATCGTCGAGCATGAGGTCGGTCTCGCCGCGCGCCTTGGAGACGAGGTGCCACTTCGTCGCCTCGACCGGATCGGCAGGCGCGCCGCGGCCGGCGGAGAGGATGCGCGCGAGCCGGTCCTGGGCGATGGCGTTGCCGTGCAGCGCCGCCTTGCGGAAGACGGCCGCGGCGGCGGCTTCGTTCTTGGCGACGCCTTCGCCGTTGAAGAGAGCGAGCGCGTACTCGACCTGCGCGTCGGTGTTGTCGGCGAGCGAGGCGAGCGCCCAGAGCCGCACCGCTTCGCTCATGTCTTTATTCACGCCGCGGCCCTCTTTGTAGAAAGTGCCGAGCGCATATTGCGCCTCGGGGTTGCCGGCCTGCGCGGCGATGCGCAGAAGCTCGGCGGCGCGGGCGAAATCCTGCGGGAACAACTGGCCCTCGATGTAGAGGAGCGCGAGATCGTAAGCGGCGAGCGCGTGGCCGAGCTTGGCGGCGGCGGCGAGCCATTTGGCGCTCGCCGGCCGGTCGCGCGGGCCGGCGCGGCCCTGCAGGCGGAACATCGCCAGCGCGAACATCGCCTCGCGGTCGCCGCGCGCGGCGGCGAGCGCGTACCACTCGGCCGCCTTCTTGTCGTCCTGCGCCACGCCGATGCCCTGGGCATAGAGCTCGCCGAGAAGCGTCATCGATTTCGGATCGTTCTTCTCCTCGACGCGCTTGGTCGCGAGCGCGAAAGCGGTGAGGTAGAAACCGCGCTGAAAGGCGCCAAAGGCGAGGTCGAGCTCGGGGCCGGCGGCGGCGTGAGTATCCGGGGCAGGGGTGGTTGGCGCGGGAGTGCTTGGCGCGGGGGCGCCTTGCGTGGCGGCGGGCTGCGCCGCGGCGGGCTTGGTGATCGGCCGCGCCTTGTGGTGCGCGGTCGGCGCCTTCGGCTCCGCTGCCGGCGCGGCGTTCTGCGCCGACGCCGCGTAGGGCGTGAGCGCGGCAAGCGCAGCCGCGAGCGCGAGCGGCGCCGCGGCCCTGATCGCGGCGGCGATCATTGCTCGCGTCCCGCAACCGGCGCTGCGAGCTCGCCGGCGGCGGCAGCGACCGCGGCGGCCGGCCCCTGTGCGTGCGTCCATACCCATTCACCGAGCGCGACGAAATCCGCGCCAGCTTGCGCGAGCGGCGCGACCTCGTCGAGATGCGCGGCATAGCCGATGCACGGCGGCTGGAACAGCTTGGCCCACCATTCGATCCGCTCCAGCACGGCATCGAGGGGAGGGCGGCGTCCGGCGCGGTCGGGCTCGCCGAACATCGCGTAGTCGGCGCCAGCTTCGCCGGCGAGCATGGCATCATGACGGCTCGCCAGCCCGCCGGCGCCGGCGATGCGCTCGGGCTTGAGCGTCGCGAGCGCGGCGTTGAGCGCCTCGATGCCGGAAAGATGCGCGCCATCGGCGCCGGCGCGGGCGACGATCTCGGGACGGCCGTCGAGGAGGAGCGCGATCTCGCGGGGCTGCACGATGGCGGCGATCTCCTTCGCCCGGTTGATCAGCGTGCGCTCGTCGGCTTCGGCAAGACGAAGCAGCACGGCAGCGACGTCGCCGGCCGCAAGCGCCGCGGGAAGCTCGCGCGCAAAGGCCGCCGTGTCGCCGAGCGGCGCGGTGACGAGGTAAAGGCGGGGGGTCGAGTGTTGCGGGTTCATCGCGGTTCCCCTCCCCCTTGTGGGGAGGGGTTAGGGGTGGGGGTCGCGAGGCGACGCGCGGTCATCGACGCTGTCGAACCACCTCTCGACCCCCCTCCCAACCCTCCCCCACAAGGGGGGAGGGAATAGAGGAGTTCGCCGCGCGGCGATTTTGCGTCATCCAGGTTTCCGTTCGCATCACGCTGCCGCTTTGCGTTCGAGGTCGGCCTTCCATTGGCCGAGCGCGGCGAGGCCGTTCATGCGGGCGCGATGGCTGAAGGCGCGCTGGCCGGCCGGGACGTTCTCCGGCTTGCCCGACCACGCCTTCTGCGAGGCGGCCTGCAGCGCGCGGCCGTAGGAGAAGGTCACCGGCCAGGGGAGCGGACCGAGTTTGTTGATGGCGTCGAGATGCGCGGTCGCGTCCTCGTCCGACTGGCCGCCGGAGAGGAAGGCGATGCCGGGAACGGCTGCAGGCACGCAGGCCTTGAGCACGCGCACGGTCTTCTCCGCGACCTCGGCGACCGAGGCGCGCTTTCCCGACTTCATGCCCGGCACCACCATGTTCGGCTTGAGCACCATGCCTTCGAGCGCGACCTTCTGATAGTAGAGCTGCTCGAACACGGTCTTGAGCACCCACTCGGTGATCATGGCGCAGCGGTCGATGTCGTGGTCGCCGTCCATCAGCACTTCCGGCTCGACGATCGGGACGATGTCCTCTTCCTCGCAGAGCGCGGCATAGCGAGCGAGCGCATGCGCGTTGGTGATGAGACAGTCATAGCTCGGAATGCCGGGGCCGATGTCGATCACCGCGCGCCATTTGGCGAACCTGGCGCCGAGCCCGCGATACTCGATGAGCCGCTCGCGCAGTCCGTCGAGGCCTTCGGTGATCACCTCGTTCGGGCAGAACGGGCAGCGGCTTTGCTCCCTTGTCGACCTTGATGCCGGGGATCGAGCCGGCCTGGCTGATCAGCTTGACCAGCGGCGTGCCGTCCTTGGCGTTCTGCCGGATGGTCTCGTCGTAGAGGATGACGCCGGAGATGCATTTCGCCATCGCTTCGCTCGAGCGGAACAGCATCTCGCGGTAGTCGCGCCGCGTGTCCGGCGTCGAGACGGCCCCGATCGCGTCGAAGCGCTTCTTGATGGTGCCGGTCGATTCATCGGCGGCGAGGATGCCGCGGCCGGGCGCGACCATCGCGACCGCGACTTTGTTCAATTCGGTGAGGTTCATCGGACCCTCCGCGATTGGCGCTCGTGCTGGATATTATGACTCATCGGCGTGCGGAAGCGGCAGTGGGGGTCAGCTTGAGCACCTCGACCCCCGGCAAGGCCTTGCCTTCGAGCCATTCGAGGAAGGCGCCGCCCGCGGTCGAGGTGTAGGTGAAACGCCCGGCCGCGCCCGCCGCATTGAGCGCGGCGAGCGTATCGCCGCCACCGGCAATGCTGACAAGCTTGCCGGCCGCGGTAAGTTCCGCCGCCGCTTCCGCCACCTCGATGGTGCCGCGGTCGAACGGTTCCATTTCGAAGGCGCCGAACGGGCCGTTCCAGACGAGCGTCTTGCTGCGCGCCAGCACCGAGACGACGTGCTCGACCGAGCGCGGCCCGATGTCGAGGATCATCTCGGCGGCGCCCACTTCGTCGACCGGGACGACGCGCGAGGGCGCGTGCGCGGCGAACTTCTCCGCCACCACCGCATCGACCGGCAGCACGATCTCGCGCCCGGTCTGCTTTCCCTTGGCGAGGATGGCGCGCGCGGCCGGGATGAGGTCGCTCTCGCTCAGCGACTTGCCGATCGCTTTACCTTGCGCGGCGAGGAAGGTGTTGGCCATGCCGCCGCCGATGATCAGCGTCTCGACCTTGGCGAGGAGATTGCCGAGGAGATCGAGCTTGGTCGAGATCTTGGCGCCGCCGACGATGGCGGCGAGCGGGCGCTGCGGCGCGGTGAGCGCCTTCTCCAGCGCGTCGAGCTCGGCCTGCATCGCGCGACCGGCATAAGCCGGCAGCACATGGCCGAGCCCCTCGGTCGAGGCGTTGGCTCGGTGCGCGGCGGAGAAGGCGTCGTTGACGTAAATGTCGCCGAGCTTGGCGAGCGCGGCGATGAATTGCGCGTCGTTCTTCGCCTCGCCTTCGTGGAAGCGGGTGTTCTCCAGGCACAGAATGTCGCCCGGCTGCATCGCCGCGACCGCCTTTTCGGCAACCTCACCGATGCAGTCCTCGGCAAAGCCGATCGGCCGGCCGATGATGCGCGCCGCGACCGCGGCGATCGGCTTCAGCGATTGCTTCGGATCGCGGCCCTTGGGCCGGCCGAAATGCGCCAGCAGAACGACCTTGCCGCCCTTGTCGGCGATCTCCTTGATGGTCGGCGCCACCGCCTCGATGCGCGTCGCATCGGTGACCTTGCCGTTCTCCGTCGGCACGTTGAGGTCGACGCGCAGCAGAACGCGCTTACCTTTGACGTTCGCGTCGTCGAGGGTGCGGAACGAGGCCATGACCGGGCGCCGGCGGGAGATCAGCCGAGCTTGCCCATCGCCACCGCGGTATCGATCATGCGGTTGGAGAAGCCCCACTCATTATCGTACCACGCCATCACCCGCACGAACGTGCCGTCCATCACCTTGGTCTGGTCGATGTGGAAGACCGAGGAATGCGGGTCGTGGTTGAAGTCGCTGGAGACGTTGGGCGCGTCGGTGTAGCCGAGGATGCCCTTGAGCTGCTGCTCGGCGGCGCGCTTGACCGCGGCGTTGATCTCGTCCTTCGAGGTCGCGCGCTTGGCGACGAACTTGAAATCGACCACCGAGACGTTCGGCGTCGGCACGCGGATGGCGACTCCGTCGAGCCGGCCGGCGAGCTCCGGCAAAACCAGGCCGACCGCCTTCGCCGCGCCGGTCGAGGTCGGGATGATGTTGAGCGCCGCGGCGCGCGCCCGATAAAGATCCTTGTGCACCTGATCGAGCGAGGGCTGGTCGTTGGTGTAGGAGTGCACCGTGGTCATAAAGCCCTTGTCGATGCCGACCGCGTCGTTGAGCACCTTGGCGACCGGCGCGAGGCAATTGGTCGTGCAAGAAGCGTTGGAGACGACGGTGTGCGCCTTGGCGAGCTTGTCGTGGTTGACGCCGTAGACGACGGTGAGGTCGACGCCGTCGGCCGGCGCGGAGATCAGCACGCGCTTGGCGCCGGCGGTTAGATGCGCCGCCGCCTTCTCCTTCGAGGTGAAGATGCCGGTGCATTCCAGCGCGACGTCGATGCCGAGCGCCTGCCACGGCAATTGCGTCGGGTCCTTGATCGCGGTGACCTTGATCGGGCCGTTGCCGCAATTGATCGTGTCGCCCTTGACCGTCACCTCGCCGGGGAAGCGGCCATGCACGGAATCGTAGCGCAGCAGATGCGCGTTGGTCTCGACCGGGGCGAGATCGTTGACCGCGAGGACTTCGATATCGGTGCGCCCGGCCTCGATGATCGCGCGCAAGACGTTGCGGCCGATGCGGCCGAACCCGTTGATGGCGACGCGAACCGACATTGCCCGTCTCCTTTACGATTTTCGCAGACGCGCCAGCGCCGCCTCGGCGACCTTCTCGGCGGTAATTCCGAAGTGCTGGTAAAGCTCTTTGTAGGGCGCGCTGGCGCCGAAACCATGCATGCCGACAAAAGTTCCGGTGGAACCGATGATCGCGTCCCAGCCCTGGCGGATGCCGGCCTCGACGCCGACGTTGATGGTCGCACTGCCGATGACCGCCGCGCGCTCGGCGTCCGGCGCGGCATCGAGGAGCTCGAAGCACGGCACCGAGACGACCCGCGCGGAAACGCCGCGAGCGGCGAGGAGCCTTTTTGCCGCGACCGCGAGCGCGACTTCCGATCCGGTGGCGAACAGCGAAACCGCCGCGGCGCCGTCTTCCGCGCCGACGAGCTCGTAGGCGCCGCCCGCGCAGTGGTTCCCTTCGTCAAGGCCGAGGCGCAGTTGCGGCACGTTCTGCCGCGTCAAGGCGATGATGCTCGGCCCGCTCGTCGTCTGCAATGCGAGTTGCCAGCACTCGATGGTCTCGACCGCATCGCACGGCCGGAACACTTTCAGGTTTGGGATCGCGCGCAAGGCGGCGAGATGCTCGACCGGCTGATGCGTCGGCCCGTCCTCGCCGAGCCCGATCGAGTCGTGCGTCATCACGTGGATGACGCGCTGGCCCATCAGCGCGGCAAGCCGGATCGCCGGCCGGCAATAATCGGAGAAGATCAGGAACGTCCCGGAGTAGGGGACGATGCCGCCATGCAGCGCCATGCCGTTCATCGCCGCCGCCATGGCGTGCTCGCGCACGCCGTAATGGATGAAGCGGCCGGCATAATCGGCCGCGCTCATCACCGTCATGCCCTTGGCGCGGGTATTGTTGGAGCCGGTGAGGTCGGCCGAGCCGCCGATCATCTCCGGCAGCGCCGCCGTAAGACTGTCGAGCGCGAGTTCGGAGGCGGCGCGGGTGGCGATCTCTTTCGGCGTCTCCGCGAGCTTTACCTTCACCGCGCGGACCGCCGCGGCGAGCCTCTCGGGCGCTAGCGCACCACGGCTGCGGCGCTCGAACTCGGCGCGCTGTTGCGGATCGAGCTGCGTCAGGCGCTTGTGCCAGGCGAGCCGCGCCGGCCTGCCGCGTTCGCCGGCGGCGCGCCACTCTTCGCGGATGGCCGGCGGAATCTCGAAAGCCGGCGCGCTCCAGCCGAGCCTTTCGCGCGCCGCCGCGATCTCCTCGGCGCCGAGCGGGGAGCCGTGGCTCTTCTCCGTGCCGCCCTTGGTCGGCGCGCCGAAGCCGATCGTGGTGCGGCAGGCGATCAGCGACGGCCGCTCCGATTTCTGCGCCGCAGCGATCGCCCGGGCGATCGCCTCGGGATCGTGGCCGTCGATGCGCGTCGCCGCCCAGCCCGCCGCCTCGAAGCGTTTCACCTGATCGACGCTGTCGGCGAGCGCCAGCGGACCGTCGATCGAGATGCCGTTGTCGTCGAAGAGCACGATGAGCTTTCGCAGCTTGAGGTGCCCGGCAAGCGCGATCGCCTCCTGGCTGATGCCTTCCATCAGGTCGCCGTCGGAGGCGAGCACGTAGGTCGAATGATCGACGATGTCGCTGCCGAACAACGCGGCGAGATGGCGCTCGGCGATCGCCATGCCGACGGCATTGGCGAGGCCCTGGCCGAGCGGCCCGGTCGTGGTCTCGACGCCGGGCGTGTGGCCGTATTCGGGGTGCCCCGGTGTGAGCGAACCGAGCTGGCGGAAGCGCTTGATCTCGCCGATCGTCATCTTCTCGTAGCCGAGAAGATGAAGCACGGCGTAGAGCAGCATCGAGCCGTGGCCGGCGGAGAGCACGAAGCGGTCGCGATCGGGCCAGGCCGGATCGGCCGGATCGAATTTCAGGAAACGCGAGAACAGCACCGTGGCGATGTCGGCCGCGCCCATCGGCAGGCCCGGATGGCCGGCCTTCGCCTGCTCGACCGCGTCCATGGCGAGCGCGCGAATGGCGTTGGCCATGCGGTTATGCGCGGTGCGCGCGCTCGCCGGCGCATCCGCGGAAACGCGTGGGGCCTCGACGAGGTTTGCGCTCGCCGCGCGGAGACGGTCCGGCATCGTCATGGAGCGGGGCCAATTGAAACGGGCCAAACGCGGCGCGCGTGCGGGCGGCCGCGGTCACGGGATAGCATGGGAAAGCCTCAAGTCAAATGCGCGGCGGCATGCCGGATCGGCGTCATGCACAGGCCCGCGACGACGAATGCTTTGGCCGTTGACCTTCATGCTCGATGCGACGTAAGCTTCCTTTCGTAAACAGTTGCAGTCGCGTGAGTTTCGCCTGTGGTGCGGCCGTGCGGATCGTTCGCAGCGGATGGCCGAATGAGCGAGACCGATTCAATCGAAATTGCCAACCGGCGGCTGGCGCTGGCGCTCGATGCGCTGGAAGCTGCGGCCGAGCGGCGGCAGGAGAGCGATCGCAGCGAGGAAGCGCTCGCCGCGCAAATCCACGCGCTCGACACCGATCGTGCGCGGCTCGCGAGCGAGCTTGATCAGGCGAGCGCGCGCTCGCGCGGGTTGGAGACCGCGAACCGCGAGGTGGCGCAACGGATCGCGCAGGCGATCGAAACCATCCGCGGAGTACTGGCGCATGAAGAGTGAGCGCCGGGCGGCTTGGGTGCCGCGAAGGTGAGCCGGGATTAAGGGCGATGGCCGAGGTCAGCGTCACCATCAACGGGCGGCAATTTCGCATGGCGTGCGAGGATGGTCAGGAAGACCACCTCATGCATCTCGCCCATGAGTTCAACGGGCGCATCGAAGGCCTGCGCGCCAAGTTCGGCGAAATCGGCGACACCAGGCTCACCGTCATGGCGGCGATCACCGTCGCCGACGAGCTTGGCGAAATGGCCACGCGCCTCAACCGGCTGGAGCAGGAACTTGCCGGATTAAGAGATGTGAACGTCGCCACCGCCGATCGCACCTCGACCACGCACGCGGCGGTCGCGGCCGCGCTCATCGCCGCCGCCGAGCGCATCGAAGGCGTCACCAAGCGGCTCAATCAGACCCTCGGCGGCAGCGTCGCGCTGGGCTAGGGGCGTAGTTGCCAATTGTAATCGGCGTCGATCATGCGCGCATGGCCATTTGCGTAGGACCGTCATAGCCAAGGACCGAAGGGTACGATCTTGTTATTTGTGTCATGCCCGATATCGGCGCGTCCCAACCAGGGAATCCCGGCGCTGCGGCACCAGTATTGGGCGATCTCCTCTTCGTTCATTCCGAAGTCCGGTTCATTCGGTGTGATGCGGCTGCAACGACCGAGCATGATGCCTGAGACGCGTCGGACGTTGGCGTTGCTGGTGATGTGAAACAGCGACCGATCGATTCTGTACATCGCCTCGCCCACCTCCTCCAACATGAGCACGTGTCCGTCGAGGTCGGGTTCGAACGGAGTGCCGAGCAGGTGGTCGAGCACGGTCATGTTGAACGCCGCTGTCTTCTTCGCGCCGACGACTATTGGCTCCAGTGCTTCGGGCGCGCGATCAATCATCCAGGTGAGTGCTCTGGCGACGGCCGAGTCCCCCGCGTTGCGAAGGATATCCTGCGCCATCGGACCGTGCGCTACACCCTCGAACCCGGCGCGGTACAAAGCGGCGAGCAGCATGCCGGTATCACTGTAGCCTAGGTAAGCCTTTCGCTTTGCCGTCTCTGTTAATCCGCGCATGATCGTTTCGACCAACCGGCACGAGCCGTAGCCGCCGCGCGCGAACCACACCGCGTCGTACCCCTCATCGTTGGCGAAGTCGAGAAAGGCCCCCGCGCGCGTTTCGTCGTCACCCGCAAAATGTCCATGCGACGCGAAGCACTGCGGGTGAAAGACGATCTCAGGCGTGCGGTCCGGGTAAAGACGCGCGGCCAACGCCGGCACTCTCGTGGCAACGTCCGCAGACATGCGGGAAGCCGGCGCGACGACGCCAATCTTGCATCTCGCTCTGCTCATTCAGCGCCTCGATAGAGTTGTCCCTCGTCGGCGATGCTTGTAGATTTTTGCCAATGCACCAACTTGGAGACTACTTTTTCTGCGGCATCGGCGGTAGCGGCATGACGCCCCTCGCATTGATCATCCAAGCGAGGGGCGGACGGGTCGAGGGTTCCGATCGCGCCCTCGATCAGGGACGAAACGCCGAAAGATTTGATTTTCTCCGCGCGCGCGGCGTACTGCTTCATCCGCAGGACGGCAGCGGTATTCGCCGCTCACGGCCAAATCTTAGTCACCTCCGCAGCCGTCGAGGAAACGGTTCCCGACGTGCGGGCCGCGCGTCGTATCGGTGCCGTTGTCACCACCCGCGCAGAACTTCTTGCTCAACTCTTCAATCGCGCCGCCCTGAGCGTCGGCATCGCCGGCACGAGCGGTAAGTCCACCACTGTGGGCATGATTGGCTGGATTCTGGACCGCGCTGGAAGAAGTCCAACGATCATGAATGGCGCAGATATGAAGAATTACATCGAGCCGGGCACCCCGTTTGCCAGCGCCCGCGTCGGGGACGGTGACATTTTCGTCAGTGAAGTGGACGAGAGCGATGGCTCGATTGTACATTTCGAGCCGCAGGTGGCGGTCGTGAACAACATCTCGCTCGACCACAAGTCGCTTGATGAGCTGCGCACCCTTTTCCGCGGCTTCATCGCCGGGGCGCGGATCGCGGTGCTGAATCTCGATAACGCGGAAACCGCGGCCCTTGCAGCCGAATTAAAGCAGGGACAGGTCGTAACCTATAGTTTGCGCGCCGCACCAGCCGATCTCCTCGCCTCTGCGCCGGTCCAGTCGCCGACCGGCATCGCGTTTCAAGTAACGGCGCGCGATTCAGGTGAGGCTGCCGATGTGACGCTGAAAGTTCCGGGGCTTCATAATGTAGCCAACGCGCTCGCCGCGCTGAGCGTCGCCAAGGCATGTGGCGTGAGCCTCTCTGAGGCAGCGACCCATCTCGGTGAGTTCAGCGGCATCCGCCGGCGACTGGAAATTGTCGGCACCGCGAATGGAATAACCATTATTGACGACTTTGCCCACAATCCCGACAAGATTTCGGCAACGCTCGAAACACTGCACGCGTTTCCTGGCCGCCTGTTGCTGATGTTTCAACCCCATGGCTACGGCCCGATTCGTTTAATGAAAGACGCCCTGGTGGACTGTTTTGTGAGTGGGTTAGGCGATGAGGACGTTCTGGTCATGCCCGAGCCTGCATATTTCGGCGGCACTGTTGATCGCAGCGTTGGAAGTCGCGAAGTCATAAGTGAAATTGAACGACGTGGTCGAAAGGCTTTTGCATTTCCGGATCGCGGCGCCTGCGGCGACGCCCTTGTCAGACTGGCCCGTCGTGGCGATCGCATTGTGGTTATGGGCGCGCGCGACGAATCACTTTCTCAATTCGCACACGAACTTGTTCGACGGATTGACCAGGGCCAGATTTTGACTGCCGCCGATCAATGAATGACGACCGGAACATTCGAGCGGCTTTGGATCGCCACTGGGCAGCCTCGGACGCGAGTGATTTCGAGGCCGAGCACGAGATTTACCAGGACGATGCAGTGCTTGAGTACCCGCAGTCCGGCGAGCGGATCCGCGGTCGGCACAATATTCAAGCGTCCCGTTCTGCGCAGCCGAACAAGAAGCGCTTTACGGTGCGGCGCGTACTCGGTGCTGCCGACCTTTGGGTCACTGAATTCGTCCTTACATATGACGGCCTGCCGTCTTACACGGTGAGTATCATGGAGTTCAGAGACGGGAAGGTTGCCCGTGAGACCCAGTACTTCGGCGATCCCTTCGAGCCGGGGCCCTCGCGCGCTCAATGGGTCGAGCGGATGCGCTGACGGGTACACGCCCTAGTCTCAGGGTGCATCCGCGCCGGCGGTTTTCCGGGCGCTTGCATTCCGGCCGCGACCCGGCGATTTAAAAGCGTGGACGCGATCGTCAGGACCAATGCGGGGGAAAGCGCGGCAGGCACGCTGGGCGGCGGCGCCCTGCGCGACGCCTTCGGCGTATGGACCCGCGTCTCGCTCGCCGGCATCGGCGGCCCGGCCAAGCAGATCGCGACCATGCACCGGCTCGCGGTCGAGGGAAAACACTGGATCTCGGAAGAGCGCTTCTTCCACGCGCTGAGCTACTGCATCGCGCTTCCCGGGCCGGAGACGCAGCAGCTCGCCATCTATGTCGGCTGGCTGGCGCATCGCACCATCGGCGGGATCGTGGCCGGCGGCCTGTTCATCCTGCCCGGCGCGCTGTGCATGATGGCGCTGTCCTTCGGCTACGTCATGGGCGCCGACTCGCAAGCCGGCCAAGCCATCTTCCTCGGCGTGCGGCCGGCGATCCTCGCCATCATGGCGGAAGCGATCCTGCGTTTCGGCCGCCACGTGCTGCACGGACGATTGATGCTGGCGTTTGCCGCGCTCGCCTTCGTCGCTGCGTTCTTCAAGCTGCCGCTCCCGATCATCGTCTTCCTCCCGGCGCTCCTCGGCACCCTGGCCACGCTGGCCGGAGTGCCCGGCCTCGCGCGCCCGGCGGCGGCGCCGATCGACAGCGTGACGACCGGTCGCCAGCATGAGGAAAGCCCCGAGCCCGCGCGCGGGAGCCTCGCGCAGTTCGCCCGCTCGCTGGCGCTGTGGCTCGGGCTGTGGCTCGCACCGCCGCTGGCGCTCGTCGCCATCTTCGGCCTGCACAACATCTATACGCAGATCACGCTGGTGTTCGGCAAAGTCGCGCTGATGGCGTTCGGCGGAGATTTCGCGGTCGTGGTCTACGGCGCGCAGCAGGCGATCGATTCCTATCATTGGCTTTCCGCGCACGAGGTGCAGGAAGGCATCGCCATGGGCGAGATCGTGCCCGGCACGATCATGATCGTCACCCAATTTTTCGGCTTCATCGCCGCCTATCGCGATCCCGGCCTGTTGCCGCCGCTCCTTGCCGGCGTGTGCGGCGGCCTATTGGCGACCTGGATGACCTTCGTTCCCTGCTTTCTTTGGATCTTGACGATTGCCCCGTTCATCGAAGGCTTGCGCCGCAACGCCGTTCTCAGCAACGCCTTGCAAGCCGTTACCGCGGCGGCGGTCGGCGTGATCCTCAACCTGACGGTCTGGTTCGGCATTCGCACGCTGTTTCATGTCGTCCAGACGATTCAATATGAGGGACTCGCATTCGATATGCCGAATTTCGCCAGCTTCGATCCCTGGGCGCTGTTGCTCTTTGTTTGCGCCGCGATTGCGGTGTTCCGCTTCAAGGTCAGCGCCGCCTTGACCTTGCTGGGCTCGTCCGCGGTCGGCGGCGTTCTCCTGCTGCTCGGCCTCGCCGGGTGACGCGCGCGCGGAATTCGCCATGCCCGCATCATCGCAGTTCACGCAGGCGTGACTCACGCGACCGTAACGGACCGCAGCCGCCCAACGAATTAGAGGCTAAAGCCGGAAGCTGCGTGCCCGCGCTAACGGGCAACCGCGCCAATCCGACCAAGGAATTTCACATGACGGCTGTAGCCTTGGCGCTCTTCGCCGGTATGTTGACCATCGCCGCGCCATGCACGCTGCCGGTCCTGCCGGCCTTGCTCGGCGCGTCGGTGGCAGGAAGCGGAAGGGCGCGGCCGGCCTTCATCGCGGCCGGATTTTTGGCATCGTTCGCCGCCGCGGCGGTGCTGTTCAGCGCCATCACGCAAATCGCCGGCATCGACCAGACCGTGCTGCGCACGGCAGCCGCTGTGCTCTTGGCGATTTTCGGCGCCCTGATGCTGTGGCCGCGTCTCTTCCAATGGCTGTGGGGCGAGTTGGGCCCGCGGTTCGTTCCCGGCGAACGCGCCATTGTGCGCTTTGCTCGCGGCAATACCGGCGCTTTTGTGCTGGGCACGACGCTTGGCCTCGTGTGGACGCCGTGCGCCGGTCCGGTGCTGGCGTCGATTCTGACCTTGATCGCCACCGCCGGCACGTTCGCCTCGGGCGCCGTGCTGCTGTCGGTTTATGCCGCCGGCGCCGCGGTTTCGCTCTTGGCCATCGCCTGGGGTGGTCAAGCCGTCACCGCCCGCGTGCGGGTCTTGGCGCGCTACTCGCATCGTCTGCAGCAGGGCTTCGGCGTGATGATCATCGCCTTCGCGGTCGCGACCTATTTCGATTACGACGCACTCATCGCCGCGTGGCTTTCACGGTTCTATCCAGGCGGCCAGATCGGCCTTTGAGGAGAAGTTCGATGCATGAGCGATCAAAAACAGCCGCGGCACTCGCGGTGAGCCTGTGCGCGCTGGCGTTCGGCGCCATCGGCAGCGTCGCGCGGGAGCAGGCCGCAAGGCCGCCGCTCGCGCTGGCGGATGCTCAGCGCACTGCGCCGAATTTCGTCGGCATCGACAACTGGTTCAATTCCGCTCCGCTGACCCTCGCCGACCTGCGCGGCAAGGTCGTGCTGGTCCAATTCTGGACTTACGGCTGCTACAACTGCGTCAACACGCTCTCGCATGTCACGCGGCTCTACGACACCTACAAGGACCGGGGCCTCGTCGTTGTCGGCGTGCATACGCCGGAGTTCCCGTTCGAGAAATCGGCCGGCAATGTGCAAGCCGCCCTCAAGCGCCACGGCATCCGCTATCCGGTCGCACAGGACAATGAATACGCGACCTGGAACGCCTACCGGAACCAATATTGGCCGGCGCAATACATTCTCGATCAGAGCGGAAAGATCGTCCTCGAGCATGCCGGCGAAGGCGAGTACGACGCGATGGAACGCGTGGTGCGCAAGCTCCTCGATCGCACCAGCTGACTGCGGAGCGAGCACGCGATTCGCGCGGCGAGCGGCAAACCCGAGTAGCGCCCAGCGCCGCCATGCACTAGATTGCCGGAGCGGGGCTGCCTGGTGCGTAGGAGACACATCTCCGGGGCCTTACGATCCTGAAGGGAGCTGTCCCTGGCCGGACCCCTGGGTTCGGGCATATGGCGCCCACCTACTTATGTAGGTTCCCGGGATCAGCGCTCTTACGGCCGGCGCGGCTCCGCACTTCCTTCCGCACCTTCTCTTTCGTCATGGCCGGGCTTGTCCCGGCCATCCATGTCTTTAGGTTGCCGCACTGAGACGTTGATGCGGCACGAAGCCGGGCATGGCGCTGACGATGTCGGATGAAATTCAAGTCCGGAAAGAGCGGATTCGCCGCGATGCGCTCGCGCGGCGCGACGCGATGCTGCCCGAAATACGCCAGGCAGCGGCGGAGGCGATTGCGGCGCGAGAATTTCCGCTGGCGATTGTGCCGGGCGCCATCGTCTCCGGCTTCATGCCGCTTAAGAGCGAGATCAATCCGCTGCCGCTGATGCAGAAGCTTGCCGGGCAGGGGGCGCAACTCGCGCTTCCGGCCATCGCCGGCCGCGGCAAGCCGCTAATCTTGCGTGCATGGCAAGCCGGCGCGCCGCTCGACCGCGGCCAATGGGGCATCCGCGAGCCGACGGCCGACGCGGCAGAAGTCGAGCCGGATATCCTGCTGGTGCCGCTTCTCGCCTTCGACCGCGCCGGCCATCGCATCGGCTATGGCGCGGGCTACTACGATCTCACCATTGCCCGGTTGCGCGCGCGCAAGGCGGTTGTGGCCGTCGGCGTCGCCTTCGCCATCCAGGAGGTTGCCGCAATCCCGGCGACGCCCCGCGACGCGCGGCTCGATCTCGTGCTAACCGAGCGCGAGATGATCGATCTGCGAGGCTAGTCGAGGATGCGCATTCTCTTTGTCGGCGATGTTGTCGGCCGCAGCGGGCGGACCGTGGTCACTGAGCGCCTGCCGGGCCTGGTTCGCGACTGGAAGCTCGATTGCGTGGTGGTCAATGGCGAGAACGCCGCCGGCGGCTTCGGCATCACCGAGGCGGTCTACCGCGAGCTCATCGAGGCCGGCGCCGACGCGGTGACGCTTGGCAATCACGCCTGGGACCAGAAGGAGGCGCTCGTCTTCATCGAGCGCGTGCCGCGCATGATCCGGCCGATCAATTATCCGGCCGGGACGCCGGGCCCCGGCGCGGCGCTGATCGAGGCGAAGAACGGCGCCCGCGTCCTTGTCGTCAATGCCATGGGCCGCGTGTTCATGGACGCGCTCGACGACCCGTTCGCCGCGGTCGAGCGCGAGCTTGCGGCATGCCCGCTGCGCCAAGGCGCCGACGCCATCATCATCGACATCCACGCCGAGGCGACGAGCGAGAAGCAGGCGATGGGTCATTATTGCGACGGGCGCGCGAGCCTCGTGGTCGGCACGCATACCCATGCGCCCACCGCCGATCTGCGCGTCCTGGCCGGCGGCACCGCCTTCGTCAGCGACGTCGGCATGACCGGCGACTACGATTCGGTGATCGGCATGAGCAAGGAGGAGCCGCTGCAGCGCTTCCTGCGCAAGATACCGGCGGCACGTTTCGAGGCGGCCGCGGGCCCGGCGACGCTGTGCGCCGTCGCCGTCGAGACGGATCCCTCGACCGGCCTTGCCGCGCGCATCGGCGCCGTGCGCCTCGGCGGCGCGCTGGAGGAGGCGGTGCCGGCGTTCTGGGTTTGAGGTCTTGTTCCCCGATCTTTATTTCCGCGCCGCGCCGCTCTATGAGGTCGTCTTTGCGAGCGACCCGGCCGCGGCAATCCGCAATAGCGAGTCCGCGGAATGGGTTGCCTCGCTTTGCTCGCAATGACGTTTGCCACGATAAAACGCGCCGGCGAGAGCGTTAGACGAAGGACGGAAGGCGGTTATGGCCGGACATTCGCAGTTCAAGAACATCATGCACCGCAAGGGGCGGCAGGACGCGATGAAGTCCAAGCTGTTCGGCAAGCTCGCGCGCGAAATCACCGTCTCGGCCAAGCTCGGCCTGCCCGATCCGGTGATGAATCCACGCCTGCGCGCCGCCATCATTGCCGCCCGCGCCGAGAACATGCCGAAGGACAATATCGAGCGCGCGATCAAGAAGGCCGCCGGCGGCGATGGCGAGAGCTACGAGGAGATCCGCTACGAAGGCTACGGGCCGGGCGGCGTCGCGGTGATCGTCGAGGTCCTGACCGATAACCGCAACCGCACCGCCGGCGAAGTGCGCGCGACCTTCACCAGGAGCGGCGGCAGCCTCGCCGAGACCGGAGCCGTCTCCTTCATGTTCGATCATGTCGGCGTCATCGAGTACGACGCCAAAGCGGTGCGGCGCCGACGCGATGTTCGAGGCGGCGCTCGAAGCCGGCGCCGACGACGTGGTCTCGAACGAGAACGGCCACGAGATCTATGCCGCGCAGGACCAGTTCGGGTCGGTCGCCAAGGCGCTCGAAGGCAAGTTCGGCGAGCCGCGCAAGGCCGCGCTCGTCTGGCGGCCGCAAAATACCGTGGCGCTCGACGACGAGCAGGGCGAGCGGCTGTTGAAGTTAATTGAGAACTTGAACGAGCAGGACGATGTGCAGAACGTCTATGCCAATTTCGAGATTTCCGACGCGCTGATGCAAAGGATGAGCTCCTAGCGCGGGGACCTGCCCCATATTCGACCGTGCTATGAACTAACCGGCATGACCCGCCCGATTCGCATTCTCGGCATCGACCCGGGGCTCCGCCGCACCGGCTGGGGCATGGTGGAGATTGCCGGGAACCAGCTCAGCTTCCTCGGCTGCGGTTCGGTCACGACCAACGATCGGGATGCTCTGGCGGCGCGGCTTCTTGCCATCCATGACGGCTTGATGCGTATCCTTGACGAGTTTCGTCCCGACGAGGCGGCGGTCGAGGCGACCTTCGTCAACAAGGACGCCAACGCGACGCTCAAGCTCGGGCAGGCGCGCGGCATCGCCATGGTGGTGCCGGCGCGGGCGGGCGTGCCGGTTGCCGAATACGCGCCGAACCTGGTGAAGAAGAGCATCGTCGGCGCCGGCCATGGCGACAAGGCGCAGGTGCGCATGATGATCGGCGTGCTGCTGCCCAAGGCCGACCCGTCCTCCGATGATGCCGCCGACGCGCTCGCCATCGCGGTGACGCACGCGCATCATCGGCAGAGCGTGGTGCTCAAGGCGGCGGCGCGATGATCGGCAAGCTCAAGGGCGTGATCGACAGCTACGGCGAGGATGCGGTCATTCTCGACGTCAACGGGGTCGGCTATTTGGTGCACTGCTCGGCGCGCACTCTGCAGGAGCTGCCGCGCGCCGGGGAGCCGGCGGCGCTCGCCATCGAGACGCATGTGCGCGAGGACCAGATCAAGCTGTTCGGCTTCTTGACCGATGTCGAGCGCGAATGGTTCCGGCTCCTGCAAACCGTGCAAGGCGTCGGCACCAAGGTCGCGCTTGCCGTCCTCGGCACGCTCAAGCCGGCCGATCTCGCCTCCGCCATCGCCATGCGCGACAAGGCGATGGTGGCGCGCACGCCCGGCGTAGGGCCGAAGGTCGCCGAGCGCATTGTCACCGAGCTCAAAGACAAGGCGCCGGCCTATACCGACGTCGATCCGGCGTTGGTGCGGCTTTCCGGCGCGCTCGAGGAGAAGCGCGCGCCGCGGCCGGTCACCGACGCCGTCTCCGCGCTGGTCAATCTCGGTTACGGCGAGCCGCAGGCGGCCGCCGCCATCGCCGCGGCGGCGCGCAGCGCCGGCGAGGGGGCGGAGGTGAAGACGTTGATCCGGCTCGGGCTCAAGGAGCTGGCGAAGTGAAACGGCCGGCGAAATTGGGCAAGGCCGAGCGCGAATTGATCGCCGCCGCGACCGCGGCGATCAAACAGCGCTATCGCGACGACTGGCAGGAGGTCGGCGCGGCGCTGCGCACCCGCTCGGGGGATATCTTCACCGGCGTCAATCTCGACGCTTATCTCGGCCGCATGGCAGTCTGCGCCGAGGCGGTGGCGCTCGGGCGCGCCTTCGTCGAGCTCGGCGATGCCGGCATCGACATGATCGTGGCAGTGCGCCATCCCTCGCCTGAGGAAAAGAACCGGAGCGTCGCCGTGGTGTCGCCATGCGGCGCGTGCCGCGAATTGATCTTCGATTATGATCGCAAGGCGCGCGTGATCGTGCCGAATGGCAAATCGCCGGCGGTAGTGCCGATCGGCGACTTGCTGCCGAACAAGTACAGCCGGGGAACGGAGCGGTGAGCTTGAGCCCGGGACGCAAGCTGATCGCACCCGAGCGCCGCGAGGAAGACGCGGCGGAGGCGACGCTGCGCCCGCAACGGCTCGCCGAATTCATCGGCCAGGAGCAGGCGCGCAAGAATCTCGGCGTGTTCATCGAGGCGGCGCGGGCGCGGCGCGAGGCGCTCGATCATGTCCTCTTCGTCGGCCCGCCCGGGCTCGGCAAGACGACGCTGGCGCAGATCGTGGCCCGTGAGCTCGGCGTCAATTTCCGCGCCACCTCGGGGCCGGTTATCGCCAAGGCCGGCGACCTCGCGGCGCTCCTCACCAACCTCGAAGAGCGCGACGTTCTTTTCATCGACGAGATTCACCGGCTCAATCCGGCGGTCGAGGAGATCCTCTATCCGGCGATGGAGGATTATCAGCTCGACCTGATCATCGGCGCGGGCCCGGCGGCGCGTTCGGTGAAGCTCGATCTCGTCAAGTTCACGCTGATCGGCGCCACCACCCGCGCCGGGCTTCTCACCAATCCGCTGCGCGACCGCTTCGGCATCCCGGTGCGGCTCAATTTCTATTCCGAGGCCGAGCTGGAAACGATCGTCAATCGCGGCGCGCGCGTGCTCGGCATCGGCCTGACCGCGGACGGCGCGAATGAGATTGCGCGCCGCGCGCGCGGCACGCCGCGCATTGCCGGACGGCTCTTGCGGCGGCTGCGCGACTTCGCCGTGGTTGCCGGCGTCCCGGCGATCGACCGCGCGCTCGCCGACCAGGCGCTCGCCGCGCTCGAAGTCGACGCCGCCGGCCTCGACGCCATGGACCGGCGCTATCTGACCACCATCGCGGTGAACTATGGCGGCGGCCCGGTCGGCGTCGAGACGCTTGCCGCTGCGCTGTCCGAGCCGCGTGACGCGATCGAGGACATCATCGAGCCCTATCTCATCCAATGCGGCTTCCTGCAGCGCACCCCGCGCGGGCGGTTGATCACCGGCCACGCCTTCCGTCACCTCGGCCTGCCCGAGCCGGCGCGCGACCCGGCGCAATTCGGGTTGTTCGGGTCGGAAGAGGATGACTGAGGCGATCACGAGAACCTATGCCGGCGGCTGTCATTGCGGCCGGGTGCGCTTCCGCGTGACCGGCGATCTCGCGCGCGTGACCGATTGCAATTGCTCGATCTGCACCAAGAAGGGCTTCCTGCACCTCATCGTGCCGCCGGCGCAGTTCGAGCTTCTCGAGCGGCGCCGATGCGCTGACGACCTACCGGTTCAATACCGGCACGGCGCGGCACACCTTCTGCGCAACATGCGGCATCCATCCGTTCTACGTGCCGCGCTCGGATCCCGACAAGATCGACGTTAACGTGCGCTGCCTCGAGGGCATCGATCTTAGCGCGCTCAAGCCGCAATCTTTCGACGGCAAGAATTGGGAACACGCGATCGAGCGGAAGGTGCCGTGGAGATGACGTCGGTTCCCTTGGACGGTGAGATCCGCGGCGGCCGGCACATGCTCGTCGTGCGCGTCTACTACGAGGATACCGACTTCACCGGGGTCGTCTACCACGCCAATTTCCTGCGCTACATGGAGCGCGGGCGCACCAACTATCTGCGGCTTATCGGCGCCGAGAACCGGGCGCTGTTCGCGGCGACGGAAGCGCAGGCGCCGGGATTTGCCTTCGTGGTGCGCTCGCTGACCATCGATTTCCGCAAGCCCGCGCGCATGGACGACGTGCTCGAAATCGTCACCGAGCCGGTCGAGGTGAAGGGCGCCTCCGTTGTCGTGCGCCAGCGCGTGATACGTGCCGGCGAGCTTCTGGCGGAAGCGCGCGTGCGCGTCGCTTTCGTCAGCGGCGGCCGGGCGCATCCGATTCCGAAGCCGTTGCGCGCCGCCATGCAGGCCGACCAGCAAGCGGCGCAGTCCTGACCTGCACGCGCGCATTACGCCCTGCCACGCATTATATTGGCGCCAGCATGAGTGAGCTTGCTTTCGCGGTCTTTGACACGGCGATCGGTTGCTGCGGCATCGTTTGGAGCGGGCGCGGCGTGGCCGGCGTGCAGCTGCCGGCAAAGAGCGAGCGCGCGACCCGCGGCCAGGTGCGCCGCCGTTTTCCGACGGCGCAGGAAGCTGCGCCGCCGCCGGCCGTGCAGCGCGCCATCGAGGACATTGGCGCATTGCTGCGGGGCGAGGCGAGAGAGCTCGGCCACGTCGCGATCGATCGCCAAGGTGTTCCCGACTTTCATGGTCGCGTCTACGAGGTCGCACGCGGCATTCGCCCCGGTGCGACACTGTCCTATGGCGAGATCGCCGAGCGGCTCGGCGATCGCAATTTGGCGCGCGATGTCGCGCAGGCGCTTGGGCAGAATCCATTTCCGCTCATCGTGCCCTGTCATCGCGTGCTGGCCGCCGGCGGCAAGATGGGCGGATTTTCCGCACCGGGCGGGGTTCGCACCAAGCTGCGTTTATTGTCGATCGAGGGCGCGCAGTACGGCGAGCCGATGCTGTTCGATCGGCTGCCCTGGGCGGCGTCCGGCCGCCGGCCTGAATAGGCGGCATTTTGAAGTCCATCGACGGCCGCAACCGCTTAATGTAAAAGCTATTTACATGAGCTGGTCGAAGGACGACAGGGAAAGCCCCCGCGGCTATCACCACGGCAATCTGAAAGAAGCGCTGCTTCGCGCCGCGCTCGAGCTGATCGCGCAGAAGGGGCCGGCCGGTTTCACCTTTGCCGAGGCGGCGCGGTGGGCCGGCGTGAGCCCGGCGGCGCCTTATCGTCATTTCCGCGACCGCGACGAGCTTCTCGCCAGCGTGGCGCTGCGCGGCTTCACTCAATTCGAGGCGGCGCTGGCGCGGGCATGGGATGACGGACGCCCGGACGCATTCACCGCGCTCGACCGGTTGGGCAAAGCCTATCTCGAATTCGCCCGCGCCGAGCCGGCCTACTACTCGGCGATGTTCGAGGCGGGAATTCCGCTCGCCATTAGCGCGGAACTGCGCGAGGCCGGCGACCGCGCCTTCGCGGTGCTGCGCGCGGCCGCGGAGAAACTCTGCGCCACGGCGCCGGCGCAAACCCGGCCGCCGGCACTGATGGTCGCGTTGCACATCTGGGCGATGTCGCACGGCATTGCTTCGCTGTTCGGACGCGGCGACGCGGCGCGGCGTACTCTGCCGATGTCGCCGGAAGAACTTCTCGAGGCCGAGACACTGATCTATCTGCGCGGCCTTGGAGTGGCCGAAACAAAAGCCCGTGGCCGGGCCTAGCGCGCCGGCGCGGAGTTCCTAACTGGCGGATTAGCCGCACGCGCTCTCACGAAGTCGAGAGGCTCTTGACAAGGAAAGAGAGCGATGTAAATGTTATTTACATTCACACCTAGGAGGCCTCGTCATGGTCCTCGTTGACAAGCTCGATGAACTCGGAAGGCCGGCCTGGATCGCGCTCGCGATCCTCGGCTTCATGGCCTGGTGGCCGGTCGGGCTCGCCGTCCTCGCCTTCTTTATTGGGAGCGGAAGAATGGGATGCTGGCATCACTACGACGACGGAAAGTGGCAACACCACATGGGCCGTTGGCAATCGAAGATGGAGCGCATGCAGGAGAAAATGGACCGCATGCGCACCAAGATGGACGCGCGCGGTGGTGGCAGCTGGTGGGGGACCCCGCCATCGAGCGGCAACCGCGCGTTTGACGACTATCGCACCGAAACGCTGCGCCGGCTCGAAGAGGAGCAGCGCGAGTTCAAGGAATTCCTGGAGCGCCTGCGCTTTGCCAAGGACCGCTCCGAGTTCGATCAGTTCATGGCCGATCGGCGCGATCGCCCCCAGGGCGCAAGCCCGCAGCCCCAGCCGCAGATTTAAAGTCCACCGCTGGGCGTCGATTGCTTGCCGGGCCGTCCGCCTCTCCCCCAGGCGGACGGCCCGCGCATTTCTAAACGGGAGATTTGTCGCGGGACCCGCGGCCCGGCATTAACGGCGCATTAACGACAAGTGGGCTTCGGTACCCGGGAACGACCGGCGTAGCGCCCTAGTTTGGACAAGTTTCGCGATGATTTCGGGTTCTGCCGGTGGCGGGTCCGGCTCTGGGTCCTCGTGAAATTCGGGTCTGGTCGGCGCGCCGATGCGGCGTCCGCTTATGCCCTTAATCGTCCGGCACCAGCGCGCCGCCCCGGTCATGGCCTAGTCATGGCCCGGTCGGACCGCCGAAAGGACGCGCCTCATGAACCCTGCCGATGTCGCGTCGTCGGCCTTGCCGTTGACCTCCTCCGACCTCTCGCTCTGGCACCTGTTTTGGCAGGCGCACTGGCTGGTCAAAACGGTGATGACCGGCCTGATGGTGTGCTCGGTCTGGGTGTGGGCGATTGCCATCGACAAGACGCTTCTCTTCTCGCGTTTCCGCCGAGCCGCCGACAGTTTCGAGCAGGCATTCTGGTCCGGCCAGTCGCTCGAAGACCTCTACAAGACCCTGGCGGCCAAGCCCGGCTACGCGACCGGCGCACTCTTCGTCGCCGCCATGCGCGAATGGAAGCGCAGCTTCGAAGGTCACGCCCGCTCGCTCGCCGGATTGCAGATGCGCATCGAGAAAGTTATGGATGTCGCCATTGCCCGCGAGGTCGAGCAGATGGAGCGCCGGCTTCTGGTGCTGGCGACGGTCGGGTCGGCGGGCCCCTTCATCGGCCTGTTCGGCACGATCTGGGGCATCATGACCAGCTTCCAGTCGATCGCGGCCTCAAAGAACACCTCGCTCGCGGTGGTCGCGCCCGGCATCGCCGAGGCGTTGTTTGCGACCGCGATCGGCCTTGTTGCCGCCATCCCGGCGACGATTTTCTACAATAAATTCATAACCGAGGTGAACCGGCAGGCGCAGCGCCTCGAAGGCTTCGCCGACGAATTCACGGCGATCCTGTCGCGGCAGATCGACGAGCGCAGTTGAGGGGACGGATATGGCGGGGAGCGTGGTCGGCGCGGCGTCAGCCGGCAGGCACAGGCGCCGCCGGCGCGCGGTGATGAGCGAGATCAACGTGACGCCGTTCGTCGACGTCATGCTGGTGTTGCTCATCGTCTTCATGGTGTCGGCGCCGCTGCTCACGGTCGGCGTGCCGCTCGACCTGCCGCAGAGCCAGGCGAAATCGCTCGAACAGGATCGCGAGCCGCTGACCATCTCGGTCAACGTCCAGGGCCAGGTGTTCCTGCAGAATTCCGAGATCAAGGTCGACGATCTGGTGCCGAAGCTCAAGGCCGTCGCCGACGCCCGCGGTGGCGTCGAGGCGCGCATTTATGTGCGTGGCGACAGGAAGGTGGATTACGGTACGATGATGCGGGTGATGGGACGCCTTTCGGCGGCCGGCTATCATCGGGTCGCGTTGGTCACTGAGGTCGAGCAGGGCGGGGGATGAAGCAGGGCCTGACCATATCCTGCATCGGGCATGTCGTGGTGCTGACCTGGGGGCTCGTCGCCTTCGCGGCAAAGCCGAACGATGCGCCGCCGGTTGAGCCGCTGCCGGTCGAGTTCGTTTCCGCGACCGAATTTTCCCAGCTCACCGCCGGCGTCAAGAACGCGCCGAAACCGGTTGAGAATCCGAAGCCGCTCGCCGACAAGGTCGGAGAAGACAAGCCGGTCAAGCAGCTCGCCCCCAAGGTCGCCGACAAGCCGGAAATCACCACCGACACGACCGCGCCGCCGCCGCCGAAATCGGAAGCAAAGCCCGAGGCCAAGCCCGAACCCAAGCCGGCGGAGAAGGCGGAAACGCCCAAGCCGGCGGAGGTCAAGCCCGACCGCGTCGCCGAGGACTTGAAGAAGGAAGAGGCAAAGAAGCCGCCAAAGCCGGAAAAGAAAGAGCCGCAGTTCAAGCCCGATCAGATCGCCGAGCAGCTCAAGCGGGACGAAGCGAAGAAGCCCGCGCCCAAATTCGACGCCGATCAGGTGGCGGCGTTGCTCGACAAGCGCGAACCGCAGCGTCAGGTCGCGACCGCGGCGACGCTCAACGGCGTGGCGGCGCTCGGCGCTCCGACCGGGCACGCCGCGCAATTATCGCAGAGCGAACTCGAGGCGCTGCGCGCGAAACTGATCTCGCTGTGGAATCCGCCGCCGGCGGTAAGCGCCAACCCGGATCAATATGTCGTCACCATCCACATCCGGCTCACGCGCGACCATCGCCTCATCGGCCAGCCGCAAGTGCTGACCGGCGGCGACGGACCGTTGTTCGAGGCAACCCGCGACAGCGCGGTGCGCGCCGTGCTGCAGGCGCAGCCTTACGACATGCTGTCGCAATCCACCTATGATCTGTGGAAGGAGTTGGACATCAACTTCAATCCGCGCGAGGTCTTTGGTGGTTGATCGCCGGCCCGTTCCGATGTTTCCGACAGCAAGCGAGAACCACGTGCACGCCTTGCCATTGAGCCGGCGCGCCGCGCTGTCGTTCGGTGCCGCCGCGGCGGCCGGAGTGCTGATCGCGCCGCGCCGCGCCGGCGCCGTCACCCTCGACATCACCCAGGCGAATGTTCAGCCGCTGCCGATCGCGCTTCCCGATTTCGCCGGCGGCGCCCCGAGCGATGCCGATACCGCGCACGGCGTCACTCAGATCATCACCTCGAATCTGCGCCGCTGCGGCCTGTTCGCTCCGATCGATCCCGCCGCCTATATCGAGAAGATCCTCAGCCCTGACCCGGTGCCGCGGTTTCCCGATTGGCGCGCGATCAACGCGCAGGCCCTCGTCACCGGGCGCATCACGCGGCAGAGCGACGGGCGGCTCAAGGCCGAGTTCCGGCTCTGGGACGTGGTCGCCGGCACGCAAGTGGCCGGTCGGCAATATTCCACCTCGCCGGACAATTGGCGCCGCATCGCCCACATCATCTCCGACGAGATCTACGAAAGGCTCACCGGCGAGAAGGGCTACTTCGACAGCCGCGTCGTGTTCGTCGACGAGACCGGGCCGGCGGAGCGCCGGGTCAAGCGCCTCGCCATCATGGATCAGGACGGCGCCAATGTGCGCTATCTCACGCGCGGGGAGGACCTCGTGCTCACGCCGCGCTTCTCGCCCTCGACGCAGGAGATCACCTACATGGCCTACGGCCAAGGCGATCCGCGCGTTTATCTCCTCAACATCGAGACCGGCCAGCGCGAGATCGTCGGCAACTTTCCCGGCATGAGCTTCTCGCCGCGGTTCTCGCCCGACGGGCAGCGCGTCATCATGAGTTTCGAGGAGGGCTCGAACTCCAACATCTTCGTCATGGATTTGCGCTCCAAGGCGATGACCCGGCTCACCAACACGCCGGCGATCGACACCTCGCCGTCCTATTCGCCGGACGGGGCGCAGATTTGCTTCGAGTTGGATCGCGGCGGCCATCCGCAGATCTACATCATGTCGGCATCGGGAGGGTCGGCGCAGCGGATCAGCTTCGCCGAAGGCAGCTATTCGACGCCGGTGTGGTCGCCGCGCGGGGACTATATCGCCTTCACCCGCCAGGCCGGCGGCAAGTTCGCGATCGGCGTGATGAAGCCCGACGGCTCCGGCGAGCGCATCCTCACCGAAGGGTTCCACAATGAGGGGCCGACCTTCGCGCCGAATGGGCGGGTGATCATGTTCTTCCGCGATCCCGGCGGCAACGCCGGACCTTCGCTGTTCACCATCGATATCGGCGGCCGCAACGAACTGCGGGTGCCGACGCCGAGTTTCGCCTCCGATCCGGCTTGGTCGCCGCTGTTGTCGTGACGATCGCGGGGGCGTGGCCCGGTTTTCGGAACCCACACCATTGCCGTATTCACGCCTTACTAACCATTGCCAAAGCTTTCCCGGGGATCGGCGGGTTGGGGGATTTTTTGCAAGGCCCCGTCAAGGTTGACAAACCTTCGCTTAACGAAGGCGCTGCTAGATCGCTCTCGGGGACCAATCACATCCGGTCACGACGCAACAATGGAGGCACCGGAATGAACATGGTGAGCATCTTCCGCGGCGCCAAATTCGCGACCTTTGTCGTCGCCGCGCTCGCGATCGCGGGCTGCGCCAAGCAGCAGGCCGAGCAGACCGGGCTGGTCGGCGGCGCCGCCGCGCCCGGCAGCCAGCAGGACTTCGTCGTCAATGTCGGCGACCGCGTGTTCTTCGAAACCGATTCCTCGGAGCTGACCGAGCAGGCGCGGGCGACGCTCGACAAGCAGGCGCAGTGGCTCGGCAACTACAACCACTACGCCTTCACCATCGAAGGTCATGCCGACGAGCGCGGCACGCGTGAATACAATATCGCGCTCGGCGCCCGCCGCGCGCAGACCGTGCGCGAGTACCTTGTCTCCCGCGGGATAACGGCACAGCGCATGCACACCATCTCCTACGGCAAGGAACGGCCGGTCGCGGTGTGCAACGACATTTCCTGCTGGTCGCAGAACCGCCGCGCGGTGACCGTGCTCAATCAGAGCTCGTAGCGACCGGCGATCGTCGCACCGTCCGCACTACAGATCGTGATCATAGGATCGGCGCCATCGCGGCGCCGATCCGGTTTTTGGCAGGGCGGCTCGCCTTGCCAAAGCGGCGCGGAAATCGGATCGTGCGACCGTCGCCGCGTCGTTCTTGCAGAAGATGTGCGAGGCCCCGGCCATGCTCGCCGCCCCGTTCGCCCGTGCAGTGCTGGTCATCGCCGCTGCGGCGTTCCTCGCCGCCTGCGGCGGGGATAACCGTTACGCCGCGCCGCCGCCGCCCAAGGTCAGCGTCGCCGCGCCGGTCGAGCAGAATGTCACCCGCTATTTCGAGGCCACCGGCAACACGGCGGCGGTCAACACCGTCGATCTCGTCGCCCGCGTGCAGGGTTTCGTGCAGGCAATCGGTTACGCCGACGGTCAATCGGTGAGCAAAGGGGCATCGCTGTTCACCATCGAGCCGGAACCCTACAAGCTCAAGGTGGATGCGGCGAAAGCGTCGGTGGCGAGCGCGCAGGCGAACCTCATCCAGCTGGAGAGCGAATTCAAACGCCAGGCCGATCTGATCGCGAAACAGGTCTCGGCCCAGACCAACTACGACAAGGCGCTGGCGCAACGCGATTCGGCCCAGGCCGACCTGCAGTCGGCGCAATCCAACGAGCAGCAGGCCGAAATCAATCTCGGCTACACCAACGTGACCGCACCGTTCGACGGGGTGGTGAGTGCGCGCCGCGTGTCGATCGGCGAGCTCGTCGGTTCGGGTTCGCCGCCGACGGTGCTGGCGACCATCGTGCAACTCGATCCGATCTACGTGAATTTCACCGGCAGCGAGCGCGACGTGCTGCAAGTGCGGGCCGCCCTCGCGCGGCGCGGCGAGACCATGGCCAATCTTCTCGGCACTCCCGTCGAGGTCGGGCTGCAGACCGAAAGCGGCTACCCGCACAAGGGCAAGCTCGACTATGTGGCGCCGACCGTCGATCCGTCGACCGGCACGCTCGCCGCGCGCGCCACCCTGCCGAACGGCGATCACGCGCTGCTGCCCGGTTATTTCGTGCGCGTGCGCATTCCCTCGCAGGAGCAGCCGGCGCTGCTTGTGCCCGACGTCGCGCTCGGCGCCGATCAGAGCGGCCGCTACGTGCTCGTCGTCAACAAGGACGACGTGGTCGAGCAGCGCACGGTCGAAGTCGATCAGCTCGTCGGCGATCTGCGCGTCATCGCCAAAGGCCTCACCAAGGACGATCGCGTGATCGTCGGCGGCATCATGCGTGCGGTCCCCGGCCAGAGGGTTGAGCCGGTGACTGCCACCGCGGCGGCCAAATAGGCCGGAGCATGCGGGAATGAGCGGACCAGGTTACGGCGCACGATGATCTCGAAATTCTTCATCGAACGGCCGGTCCTCGCGAACGTCCTCGCCATCCTGATGATTTTGGTCGGCGCGGTCGCGCTCTACGGCTTGCCGATCTCGCAATACCCCGACGTAGTGCCGCCGACGGTGCAGGTGACGACGCGCTATCCGGGCGCCAGCGCCCGCACGCTCATGGATACGGTCGCGCTGCCGATCGAGCAGCAGGTCAACGGCGTCGAGAACATGCTCTACATGCAATCGACGAGCACCAGCGATGGCAGCTACACGCTGACCGTGACCTTCGCTATCGGCACCAACCTCGATACCGCGCAAATCCTGGTGCAGAACCGCGTCGCCAGCGCGCTGTCATCCTTGCCGCAACCGGTGCAGTCGCAAGGCGTCACGGTGCAGAAGCGCATGACCGCGATCCTGCTGTTCGTCACGCTGACCGCGCCGGACGACCGCTACGACAGCCTCTACCTCGCCAACTACGCGACCATCAATCTCAAGGACGAGCTTTCGCGCCTGCCGGGCGTCGGCAATGTCACCATCTTCGGCGCCGGCCAATATTCGATGCGCGTCTGGCTCGATCCGGAAAAGCTCAAGGCGCGCAGCCTCGACGCCGCCGACGTGGTGCGGGCGTTGCAGCAGCAAAGCCAGGAAGTCACCGCCGGCCAGGTCGGCGCGCCGCCGACGCCGCCCGGCGTCGACTTCCAGTACACCATCGAGGTTCACGGCCGTCTCACCGACGTCGAAGAATTCGAGGACGTGATCGTCAAGACCGGCAATACCGGCGAGGTGACGCGGGTGCGCGATATCGGCAGCGTCGAGCTCGGAGCGCAGACCTATAGCCAGATCTTCAAAGTCGACGGCAAGCCGGCCGCCGGCCTCGGCATCTTTCAGACGCCGGGCGCCAACGCGCTCAATGTCGAGCGCGCGGTCGAGGCGAAGATGGCGGCCTTGGCGCGCCAATTCCCGCCGGGGCTCGTCTACTCGACGCCGTTCGACACCACGGTGTTCGTCAACGCCTCGATCCGCGAGGTCTACAAGACGCTGATCGCCGCCGCGGTCCTGGTGTTGATCGTCATCCTCGTCTTCCTCCAGGACTGGCGCGCCATGCTGGTGCCGGCGACCACGGTGCCGGTGACGATCATCGGCGCGTTCGCCGCGATGTGGGCGCTCGGCTTCAGCGTGAACTTCTCGACGCTGTTTGCGATCGTGCTTTCGATCGGCATCGTGGTCGATGACGCGATCGTGGTGGTGGAGGGCGCGGCGCACAATGTCGAACGGGGCATGAGCGGCCATGACGCGGCGATCCGCGCCATGGACGTGCTCTGGGGACCGATCGTCGGCATCACGCTGGTGCTGATGTCGGTGTTCCTGCCGGCCGCGTTCCTGCCCGGCCTGACCGGCCGCATCTACGCCCAGTTCGCCCTGGTGATCGCCGCGACCGCGCTCCTCTCCGCCATCAACGCGGTGACGCTCAAGCCGACGCAAGCCGCCATGTGGCTGCGCCCGCCGGTCCCGCCCGAGCAGCGCAATGTCTTCTCGCGCGGGTTCAACGCCGTGTATGCGCGCGTGGAACGGGGCTATGTCGGTTTCGTCCATCGCATGGTTTCGCGCGCCGGCGTGATGACGATCCTCGCCCTGATCATCATCGCAATTGCCGGGTGGGGGCTCGCGCGCGTGCCGACCGGTTTCCTGCCGATCGAGGACCAGGGCTACCTTCTCGCCATCGTCCAGCTTCCCGATGGCGCCGCGCTCGAGCGCACGCAGAAGGCGCTCGATCAGGTTTCCGCGATTGCCGGCGCCGATCCCGCCGTCGCTCACGTCGTGACCATCGCCGGCATCTCCGCGCTCGACAACAACGCCGTCCTCGCCAATGCCGGCGCGAGCTACATCGTGCTCAAGGAATGGAGCGTGCGCGACGATTTGCGCACACTTTTCGGTCGCCTGTCGCGCGAGCTCGGCGCCGTCGATGCGCGCGTGATCGTGGTGCCGCCGCCGCCGATTCAGGGCATCGGCAATGCCGGCGGCTTCACGCTGCAGATCGAGCTGCGCGACGGCAGCACCGATTTCGCCAAGCTGCAGAGCATCACCAACACGCTCGTCGCCAACGCCCAGTCGCAAACCGCCTTGCAGCGGGTGGTGACCACGTTCCGCGCGGCGGCGCCGGAATTGCGCATCGACGTCGATCGGGTCAAGGCGCAGACGCTGCACGTGTCGGTCGACCAGGTCTTCTCGACGCTGGCGACTTATCTCGGATCGACCTATCTCGATCAGTTCAACATCTTCGGCCACGTGTTCCAGGTCTACGCGCAGGCCGCCGCGTCGTTCCGGTTGCGGCCGCGCGACATCGAGAACCTCACCGTGCGCAACCAGCAGGGCGACATGATCCCGCTCGGGACCCTGGTCGAAATCACGCCGGCGGTCGGCACGCCGCTAATCAGCCTCTACAATCTCTACCCATCCTCGACCGTGCTCGGAGCCCCGGCGCAGGGCTTCAGCTCCGGCGAGGCGCTGCGGCTGATGGAGGAGAATGCGGCGCGGACTCTCCCGCCGGGGACCGCGACCGAATGGACGGCGATGTCCTATCAGGAGCAGATCGTCGGCCGGCAGATGTATTTCGTGTTCGCGATGGCGTTGCTGCTCGTCTATCTGGTGCTCGCCGGCCAGTACGAAAGCTGGTACGCGCCTTTGTCGGTGATACTCTCGGTGCCGCTTGCTCTCGTCGGCCCGGTCCTGGTGCTGACCTTGCTGCGCATCGATAACAATCTCTATACGCAGATCGGCATCATCCTGCTCATCGCGCTCTCGGCCAAGAACGCCATCCTGATCGTCGAGTTCGCCCGCGAGGGCCGCGTGCGCGACGGCAAATCCATCGTCGCGGCGGCGGTCGAGGCGGCGCAGTTGCGCTTCCGGCCGATCGTCATGACCTCGTTTGCCTTCATCCTCGGCGTCGCCCCGCTGGTGATCGCGACCGGCGCCGGCGCGAGCGCGCGCAAATCGATCGGCATCACCGTGTTCAGCGGCATGATCGCCTCGACCTGCCTTGCGGTCCTGTTTGTGCCGTCGCTGTTCGTGGTGGTGCAGCGGTTCGAGGAATGGCGCGCCGCGCGCAAGCACCCGCGTATTCAACCTGCCGAATGAGGAACGCCGGCCGCCGGCAACGACGCGGCAACCATAGTGCTGACATTCTCCAGGCAATCGGTCACAATTTGGACGCAGGCTACGCTATGCTACGCATCGCTTATTCACCGAAAATGTCGCCGGCTATGATTCGCTCCGCCTCCCTCGCCGTGGTCGCGCTCGCCTGCATGCTTTGCGCCGGCGCCGCCCAGGCCCAAGTGTCTACCGCCGATCTCGTCACCCGCATCGACCGCCTCGAGGCCGCGATCCGCGATCTCACCGGCAATGTGGAACAGCTGCAATACCGCAATCAGCAGCTCGAGCAGCAGCTGCAGCGGCTAGAAGGCATGCAGGGGCGCCTCGAGGACGGGAAGGGCGGGCCACGGCCGCCGGTAGCGCCCCCGGTGCGGCCGAATGCTCAATATCCGCCGCCCTCGGCTGCGGCTTCTCCGCCGGCTGGCGCGCCGCTGCCGCCGCCGGCGCCGATCGCGCAGGCCGAGCCGGCACAGGGCCGTCGCGGCGATGCCTTCGACCCGAACGTCAATCCGAACGCGCCGGGCTCGCCGCGCCAGCTCGGCGCCAGCACGGCCGCGAACGAGCCGCCGCCGATCTCCGATGCCGCGCCCGCTGCTCCCGGTCCGCGCCAACCCGGCGCGCCGCTCGACCTCTCGACACTCTCCGGCCCGCAGAGCGGCGCCGCGCCCGGCGGCCAATTGCCGCCTCCGCCGCCCGCCAATCCGAACGGAACCGGCGCCATGCAGGCGACGCTGCCGCCGAGCAATTCGCCGAAGGACGTCTACGACCTCGCTTACGGTTATGTCCTGCACAAGGACTATGCGCTCGCGGCCGACACCTTCCGCACCTTCCTGCGCCAATATCCGAGCGACCGCCAGGCGCCGGAGGCGCAGTATTGGCTGGGCGAGAGCCTGTTCCAGCAGCAGCAATATCGCGACGCCGCCGAAGCCTTCCTCGCCGTTTCCACGAAGTATGATTCGAGCACGCGCGCACCGGAGGCGTTGCTGCGGCTCGGACAATCGCTCGCCGCCCTGGGCGAGAAGGAAGCGGCCTGCGCCTCGCTCGGCGAGGTGCTGCGCAAATTTCCGCGCGCTTCGGGCAACGTGAAGCAGGGCGTGGAGCGGGAACAGAAGCGTGCCCACTGTTGAGCAAGCGCTTCGCGAGGAGGAAGCGAGCGCGCTGTTCGACGGTCTTGCAGGTTTGCGCGGGCTCTTGCTCGCGGTCTCCGGCGGCTCCGATTCAACGGCGCTCCTCTGTCATCGCCGCGCGCTGGGCGAAGAAACGCAAACGCGCGCCGAAGCTTCTTGCCGTCACCGTCGATCATGGGTTGCGCCCGGAAGCGAAACGCGAAGCGGCGACGGTCAAGCGGCTGGCGCGCCGGCTCGGCGTGCCGCACCGCACGCTGCGCTGGCGCGGAGTAAAACCGAAAACCGGATTGCAGGAAGCGGCGCGCATCGCGCGCTATTCGCTCCTCGCCCAGGCCGCGGTGCGCGCCGGCTACGAGCATATCCTGACCGCGCACACGCTCGATGATCAGGCGGAAACCGTGCTGTTGCGTCTTGCCCGCGGCAGCGGCCTGACCGGGCTCGCCGGCATGGCGCACGCTTCGGCGCTTCCGGTCGGCGCGGAGACGGCGATCTTCCTCGTCCGTCCGCTGCTGCGCATCCCTAAATCGCGCCTCGTCGCGACCTTGAAAGCAGCCGGCATCGGCCACAGCGAGGATCCTTCGAACCGCGATCCGCGCTTTACGCGGGCGCGGTTGCGCATGCTCATGCCCGCGCTTGCGCGCGAGGGGCTTGATGCGCGCGGCCTGATGCGTCTGGCGGTGCGGATGCGGCGGGCGGAAGCGACCATCGAGTTCGCCGTCGGCGCGGCGCGCGCGGCCTTGGCTCCAGGTCCGTGGCGGCAGCGCGGTCCGATCGTCTTCGATGCGGCCCGCTTCCGCGATCTGCCGGCGGAGGTGGCGCTGCGGCTCCTCGGCCGCGCCATCGCCCAGACCGGGGACGAGGGTCCGGTCGAGCTCGGCAAACTCGAGGAGCTTTACGAGCTGCTCCGCCAATCGCGCCCGCCGCACCGCCGCACTTTGGCCGGGGCGCTGATCACGCTCGCGGCCGAACGGTTAACGATCGAGCGGGCGCCGGCGCGCCGCCGCCCAGCCGCCCGCCAAGCCGGCAACAGGCGCTTTACGAAATAGCAGCATAATTAGTGGCTTGCTTGGCGCGTTCCCTTGGCAGGGGTGGGCCCGACGCCTACATTCCTCGGTACGGGACGTGAAGCCGCCACGATTTGCCGGCACAAACCGAGCCGTCGCGGCCGGTCAGGGACATGCGATGAACGCCAATCTCCGCAATTTCGCCCTGTGGGTCATCATCCTCCTGCTGCTCTTGGCGCTGTTCACGCTGTTCCAGAATCCCGGCCAGCACACCACCTCGCAAGACGTCTCGTTCTCGCAATTGCTCAGCGAGGTCGATCAAGGCCGCGTGCGCGACGTGCTGATCCAGGGTCCCGAGATCCACGGCACCTTTACCGACGGGCGATCGTTCCAGACCTATTCGCCGAGCGACCCCACGCTGATCCAGCGGCTCTACAACAAGGGCGTCTCGATCACGGCGCGGCCGCAGACCGAGAACGTGCCCTGGTTCGTCTCGCTCTTGATCTCCTGGCTCCCGTTCGTGGCGCTGATCGGCGTGTGGATCTTCCTCTCGCGGCAGATGCAGGGCGCCGGCGGCAAGGCGCTCGGCTTCGGCAAGTCGCGCGCCAAGCTTCTGACTGAGGCGCATGGCCGCGTCACCTTCGAGGACGTGGCCGGCGTCGACGAGGCCAAGCTCGACCTGCAGGAGATCGTCGAGTTCCTGCGCGACCCCGGCAAATTCCAGCGGCTCGGCGGGCGCATCCCGCGCGGCCTCCTTCTGGTCGGCCCGCCCGGCACCGGCAAGACGCTGCTTGCCCGCGCCATCGCCGGCGAGGCCAACGTGCCGTTCTTCACCATCTCCGGCTCCGATTTCGTCGAGATGTTCGTCGGCGTCGGCGCGAGCCGCGTGCGCGACATGTTCGAGCAGGCGAAGAAGAACGCGCCTTGCATCATCTTCATCGACGAGATCGACGCCGTCGGCCGCCACCGTGGCGCCGGCCTCGGCGGCGGCAACGACGAACGCGAGCAGACGCTGAACCAACTGCTCGTCGAGATGGATGGCTTCGAGGCCAATGAAGGCATCATTTTGATCGCCGCCACCAACCGGCCCGACGTGCTCGACCCGGCGCTGCTGCGCCCGGGCCGCTTCGACCGCCAGGTGGTCGTGCCCAATCCGGACGTGGTCGGCCGCGAGCAGATCCTCAAAGTGCATGTGCGCAAGGTGCCGCTTGCGCCCGACGTGAACCTCAAGACCGTCGCCCGCGGCACGCCCGGCTTTTCCGGCGCCGATCTGATGAACCTCGTCAACGAAGCGGCGCTGATGGCGGCGCGGCGCAACAAGCGCATGGTGACCCAGGTCGAGTTCGAGGACGCCAAAGACAAGGTGATGATGGGCGCCGAGCGCAAATCGCTGGTGATGACGGAAGAGGAGAAGATGCTGACCGCCTATCACGAAGGCGGCCATGCCATCGTCGCGATCAACGTCAAGGCGACCGACCCGGTGCACAAGGCCACGATCATCCCGCGCGGCCGCGCGCTCGGCATGGTCATGCAGCTGCCCGAGCGCGACAAGCTGTCGATGAGCCTCGAGCAGATGACCGCGCGGCTCGCCATCATGATGGGCGGCCGCGTCGCCGAGGAGCTGGTCTTCGGCCACGAGAAGGTGACTTCCGGCGCCGCCTCCGACATCGAGCAGGCGACCAAGCTCGCGCGCATGATGGTCACCCGCTGGGGCCTTTCCGACGCGCTCGGCACCGTCGCCTATGGCGAGAACCAGGAAGAGGTGTTCCTCGGCTATTCGGTGGCGCGCCAGCAGAACATTTCCGAAGCGACCGTGCAGAAGATCGACGCCGAGATCAGGCGGTATGTCGAGGCCGGCTATCAGGAGGCGCAGCAGATCCTCACCGACAAGCGCGCCGATCTCGAGACGCTGGCCAAGGGCCTGCTCGAATTCGAGACGCTGAGCGGCGACGAGATCAAGGACCTGCTCATGGGCAAGCGGCCGAACCGCGAATCGGTGATCGAGCCGTCGGCCCCGCGCACCTCGACCGTGCCGACCGCCGGCGCCGGCCGCAATCGCCCGCGCCCCGAGCCCGGGCCGATGGAGCCGCAGCCGCAGGCGTGAGGCTGCGGACATCCGCTGCTAGCCGCCGCCTACTGGCCAGCTTATGAAGAGACCGTGGCCTTCGCGGCTGTTGCTCCGGCAGCAGATACGCTCCCTGGCGCATCGCCGCTCGCGAAGGCAAAACCTTCGTCCGCCCATCCGGTCATGCCGCCCAGCATCAGCTTTACCGGGCGCTTGAGTTCCGCCAAACGCAGCGCGCCGCGGTCGGCGCCGTTGCAGTGCGGCCCGGCGCAATAGACCACGAACAACGTGCCGGCCGGCCAAGCGCGCATCCGCTCGGCCGTGATCTGCCGGTGCGGCAGGTTGATCGCCCCCGGCACGTGCGCGCGGGCGTAGGCTTGCGGACCGCGCACGTCGAGGAGAACGAAATCGGCCGCGCCGCCGCCGGCCTCGCTCATCCCCTCGTGGACGTCGGCACAGTCGGTTTCGAGCGACAGGCGGTTGGCAAAATGCGCCTGCGCAGCTGCGGGCGAAGCGGCCGGAGTTTGGCTGACGCTGCTCGATGTCATAGCTGCTCTCCCCATTGCGGGAAACGACCGAATCATTATGCGCGAGAAGGCCCGCCGGCGGCCAGCCTCGGTCGGGCGAGCCGCGGTCCCGCAGGGTCGCCGCTATGCTGGTCGAAATGCGGCAATGCCGCTACACTATCGTC
Organism: uncultured Alphaproteobacteria bacterium; assembly: GCA_963850855.1. Classification (GTDB taxonomy): domain Bacteria; phylum Pseudomonadota; class Alphaproteobacteria; order Rhizobiales; family Xanthobacteraceae; genus BOG-931. Next base: position 420,634 of record CAWKNH010000006.1, on the reverse strand, counting down.
CGCGCTGGGAGGCTCTGTTGATGCGGACTATTGCGGTTGCGGGCGTCGTCCTCGCCCTGGCGGCGGGGCCGGTGCGGGCACAGGGCACGACGCAGCCGACCTTGCTCGATCCGCACCCGACTATTGCCAATCCGCAGCTGACCCCGGCGCGGCCGCAACCGCCGGCGGCGAAGGCCCGGACCGCCCCGGCGAAGCCGCCGCGAGCGGCGGCCAAGCCCGCCTCGACCCCCGAATCGCGTTCGGCCGCGGCGCTGGCGCTCTCCTCCGAGCCGGTCTTCGACGAGGGGACGTATCAGCGCATCAAGGAAGCGTTGCTCAGCTATGCGGCCATCCAGGTGCGCGGCGGCTGGCCGAGCCTTCCCGCCGACGCCAAGCTCGCGCCCGGGGAAAGCGGCCCGAACGTCGCGCTGCTGCGCCGGCGTCTTGCCATCACCGAAGACCTACCGGCTGATGAGGAGGCCGGCGACGCTTACGACGAAGCCGCGGTCGAAGGCGTCAAGCGTTTCCAGCTGCGCCACGGCCTGGAGGCGACCGGCAGCGTCAACGCGCCGACCTTGCGCGCGCTCAACGTCCCGGTCGCGGCGCGCATGAAGCAGCTCGAAGCCTCGCTCGAGCGCCTGCTCGGCATGGATTTCATCTTCGCCGAGCGCTACGTGGTGGTGAACATTCCCGCCGCCTTCGTCGAGGCGGTGGCGCACGACAAAGTCGAGCGGCGCTATCGCGTGATCGTGGGCAAGGTCGACAAGCCGTCGCCGACGCTCACCGCCTACATCACCGCGGTCAACCTCAACCCGACCTGGACGGTTCCGCTCTCGATCACTAAGAACGAGATCTTCGCGCGCATGCGTCGGGATCCGAACTATATTGCCCGCATGCACATGCGCGTGCTCGGCCCGCATGACGAGGAGATCAGTCCGCAATCGGTCGACTGGGCGTCGGACCGCTCGCCGAACTTTACCATCCGCCAGGATTCCGGCGGCTGGAACGCGCTCGGCAATCTCAAGATCGACATGCCGAACCCGTATTCGGTCTACATGCACGACACCGATTCGCGCCGGCTGTTCGCCAACGACTACCGCTTCGATTCGCACGGCTGCACCCGTGTCGACAATGTGCGCGACCTCGCCACCTGGATCTTGAACGACGTGCCGGGCTGGGATCGCGCGACGATCGACGCCGGCATCGCCACCGGCGTGCTCAAGATCGTCAATCTGCCGAAGCGGATGCCGGTCGCCTGGATTTATGTGACCGGCTGGATGACGCGCGACGGCACCGTGCAGTTCCGCGACGACGTCTACAAGCACGACGAAGCGCTCGACCGCGCCGGGCTTGCCGACGCGGCGGCGGGCGGCTTCGTCGCGCCGCTCCCGCCGGTCGCGCAGCAGGTCAACCCGCGCACGGTGACGCAGTCGTCCAATCTCGACAGCCGGTGAGCTGACGGCCGACCGGGCACGCCGATGCGCCAGGCGTTGAGGCTTCATCCGGATTCGCGTTGCGCCGCCGTGACCGCGCATCGATGTGGACGTGGCGCGTCCGCGCGCCGGCGGCTTGGCGCTGTCCTATGTCGTGACCGGCAAGATCGGCGACCTGCGCCTGCCGGCGGTGACGGCTTCTGCGCGCGCCGACGAGCTCTGGCGGCGCACCTGCTTCGAGGCTTTCGTCCGCGCTTCGCCCGGCGAGCCGTATTACGAGTTCAACTTTGCGCCTTCGTCCCAGTGGGCGGCTTATCGGTTCGATCGCTACCGAAGCGGGATGTGCGTTGCGGGCGGGATCGCCGCGCCGCGGATCGAGACGCGATCGGCCGCCGGGCGCTACACGTTGCTGGCTAGGCTGGAGCTGGATGTGCCGTCGAGCTTGCCATCTGATGCCGGTTGGCGCCTCGGTCTTGCGGCAGTGATCGAGGAAACAAACGGGAACAAGTCATATTGGGCATTGGCGCATCCGCCGGGTAAGCCGGATTTCCACCATGCCGATGGCTTTGCGTATGAGCTTTCCCCAGCCTAGTCTGATTTCCGGTGAGACCGAACGCCACCGCTCGTCCCCGCGGAAGCGGGGACCCAGTTTTTCCGAGGAACGGCGAGGTCGTTCTGGATTCCCGCTTGCGCGGGAATGAGCGGAATAGGCTTCAGCCGCCATGAAATTCGGCATCGACCGACTTCTCGCCGAAGGAGCGCTACGCGCGCCGCTTGCCGGCCGGCGCATCGCCTTGCTGGCGCATCCGGCTTCGGTCACGCAAGACCTGACGCATTCGCTCGATGCGCTCTTCGCCTGCGGCGACATCAAGCTCGCCGCCGCTTTCGGCCCGCAGCACGGCCTGCGCGGCGACAAGCAGGACAACATGGTCGAGTCGCCCGACTTCCACGATCCGGTGCACGGCATCCCGGTGTTCAGCCTCTACGGCGAGGTGCGCAGGCCGACCGAGGCGATGCTGGACGCGTTCGACGTCATCCTCGTAGATCTGCAGGATCTGGGCTGCCGCATCTACACCTTCGTCACCACGCTGCGCTATATGCTCGAAGCGGCGGCCAAACATCGGAAAGAAGTGTGGGTGCTGGACCGGCCCAATCCCGTGGGGCGGCCGGTCGAAGGCCTGACGCTGCTCGCGGGATGGCAAAGCTTCGTCGGCGCCGGGCCGCTGCCGATGCGCCACGGGCTCACGCTCGGTGAGCTCGGCGCGTGGTTTGTCAGAACGCTCAAGCTCGATGTCGACTATCGCGTCGTCGAGATGGAGGGCTGGCAGCCCGACGCCGCGCCGGGATTCGGCTGGCCGCTCGGCGAGCGCGCCTGGATCAATCCCAGCCCCAACGCGCCGAACCTGTGGATGGCGCGCGCCTATGCCGGCACGGTGATGGTCGAAGGGACGACGCTCTCGGAAGGCCGCGGCACCACGCGGCCGCTCGAACTCTTCGGCGCGCCCGATCTCGACGCGCGCGCGCTCATCAAGGAGATGCACGCGCTCGCCCCGCATTGGCTCCAAGGCTGCCGGCTGCGCGCGTGCTGGTTCGAGCCGACGTTCCACAAGCACGCCGGCAAGCTGTGCAACGGCGTGCAGATCCACACCGAAGGCCCCGGCTACGACCACGCAGCGTTCAAGCCCTGGCGCCTCCAGGCGCTCGCCTTCAAGGCGATCCGCCGGCTCTCATCCCGGCTATCCGCTCTGGCGCGACTTCGCCTACGAGTACGAGCACGGCAAGCTCGCCATCGACGTCATCAATGGCGGCCCGCTGCTGCGCGAGTGGGTGGACGATGCGGCGGCGACGCCGCAGGATTTGGATGCGCTGGCTGTGCCGGATGAGCAGGCTTGGGTGAGCGAGCGGCGAGGACTGCTGCGCTACTGACGGACCTCCCCGCCCAGGTGCTTGATCTCGAACTCCTTGCGCTGATTCGAAGGCTTATTTCGCCGCTTATCAGCAAAGCGGATGACGCTTTCGGGAATCCGCCCGCTATCCACCAAAGCGCTCAATACCGCGCATTCCCCGGCGTGCGCGGAAACGGGATCGCGTCGCGCACATTGGCGAGGCCGGTGACGTAGGCGAGGGTGCGCTCGAAGCCGAGGCCGAAGCCGGCGTGGGGGACGGTGCCGTAGCGGCGCAGATCGCGGTACCAGCCGTAGTGCTCCTTGTCGATTGCGCGCTCGGTCATGCGCGCGTCGAGCACATCGAGCCGCTCCTCGCGCTGGCTGCCGCCGATGATCTCGCCGATCCCGGGCGCCAGCACGTCCATCGCCGCGACGGTTTTGCCGTCGTCGTTGACGCGCATGTAGAACGCCTTGATGTCCTTCGGGTAGTTCATCACGATCACCGGCTTCTTGGCGTGCTTCTCGGTGAGATAGCGCTCGTGCTCGGACTGCAGGTCGATGCCCCATCTGACCGGGAACTCGAACTTCTCGTTTTTCTCTTGCGCCCGCTCGAGCACCGCGATCGCCTCGCCGTAATCCATGCGCACGAATTCGGAAGCGACGATGCCGGAAAGCTTGGCCACCAGGCCCTTCTCGATTCGCTCGTCGAAGAAGGCGAGGTCGTCCTGCCTTTCGTTCAGCAGCGCTGCGAAGGTGTACTTGAGGAGCCGCTCCGGCGAGTGTCGCGTCGTCGGAGAGATCGGCGAAGGCGATCTCCGGCTCGATCATCCAGAACTCGGCGAGATGGCGGCTGGTGTTCGAGTTCTCGGCGCGGAAGGTCGGCCCGAAGGTGTAGACCTTGGTGAGCGCGAGGCAGTAGGCCTCGACATTGAGCTGCCCCGACACGGTGAGGAACGCCTCGCGGGCGAAGAAGTCCTTGCCGTAATCGATCGCGCCCGCCGGCGTGCGCGGCAGGTTGGCGAGATCGAGCGTCGAGACGCGAAACAGCGCGCCGGCGCCTTCCGCGTCGGACGAGGTGATGATCGGCGTGTTCACCCAGAGGAAGCCGTTCTCGTCGAAGAAGCGATGGATCGCCTGCGCCAGCGTGTGCCGCACCCGGGTCGCCGCGCCGATCACGTTGGTGCGCGGCCGCAGATGCGCCACCTCGCGCAAAAACTCCATCGTGTGCGGCTTCGGCTGGATCGGATAGGAATCCGGGTCGTCGACCCAGCCGATCACCTTGATCGCGCTCGCCTGCATCTCGAATGGCTGGCCCTTCGCGGGCGAGGGCACGATCGCGCCGGTCGCCTCGATGGCGCAGCCGGTGGTGATCTTCAGGATCTCGTCGGTGTAGTTCGGAAGCGTCGCCGGCGCGACCACCTGCAGCGGATGGAACGACGAGCCATCGGAAAGGTGCACGAAGGAAATGCCGGCCTTCGAGTCGCGCCGGGTGCGCACCCAGCCCTTGACCGTCACCGGGGCGTCCGGCGGCGCCTCCCCGGCGAGGATGTCGCGCACGCTGAAAGCGTTCTTGTCCATCGACCGAGAGTTATCATGCTCGCCGGTTACGGCAAAACGCCGGCGCGCCACTGTAGTTCGCAGAGCGCCAGGTCACCCGGGCGGGCGTTCCCAGGCGAAGGCGACGATCATCGCCACGATCACCTGCATGATGGCGATCGTGGCGACGCAGCCGCTCCAGCCGGCCGCGTTCCAGGCGAGGCCAGCGAGGAACGCGCCGGCGCTGCCGCCGATATAGAAGATCGAGGCGTAGAGGCCGACCGCCGACGAGCGGCCTTCCTTGGCGGTGGTAATCACATAGCTGGTCGAGACCGCCTGGCAGAGAAGGCCGCAGGCCGCGCACACGGCGAGGCCGGCGATGATGATGGCGGCAGGCGATGCCAGCAGCAGAAGATCGCCGGCGATCCACACCGCAATGACGCCGAGCACGAAGGGTCGGCGGCCGAACAGCGCAACCGCGCGGCCGATCCACGGCACCAACAGGCTGCCGGCGAGGTAGGTGACGAAGATGGCGCCGAGGAGCGTCGGCGGGAACAGGTAGGGCGGCGCCGCCAGATGAAAGTTCACATAGGTGAAGACGGCGGTGAAGTTGAAGAGAACCCCGAAGCCGACCGCGTAGATGGCGAGAAGGCGCCGATCGCGCAGATGCGCGAGCATTTGCCGGGCGGAGGCGAGGAGCCCCGCGGAGCGCACGAACTGGCGCTCGCGCGGCAGCGCCACGGCGACGACGATGGCGCCGGCCAGCGTGAGCAGCGCGGTGGCGGCGAACGAGGCGCGCCAGTTGATCAGGTCGGCCACGCCGCCGGTGACGAACCGGCCGCAAAATCCGCCGAAGCTCGATCCCGCCGTATAGAGCCCGGCGATGCGGGTCACATCGCCGGGCGGCCATTCCTCGCCGATATAGGCAAGCGAGACGGTGAAGATCGGCGGCACCAGCAGGCCCTGCACGAAGCGCCAGAATATAAGCTGCGGCACGCTCGAGGCCAAAGTCATGCATAGCGTCGGCACCAGCATGGCAAACATCGCCGCGGTAATCAGCCGCTTGCGGCCGAGCACATCGGCGAGCGCCCCGGTGAACGGCGCAGTGAGCGCGATCGCCACGGTCGCAGCGGTAATGAGCGTGCTGATCTCGCCGGCGCTGACCGAGAATTCGTGCGCCAGCGTCGGCAGCAGCGCTTGCGGCGAGTAAAGATTAACGAAGGCGGCAAAGCCTGCCATAGGCACGGCAAGCGTGCGGGCGTCGAGAGCCATGCGGCATTATGGGGGACGGGCGGCGCGAAAGCACGCTGGCGCTCGACCTTGGTGCGGCTTATGAGCTAAATTCTTCCGGACCCATGGCTGACCCGCGCATGATGCGGCGGCCTGACAACAACGCTCCCGGAGTCTTGCCGGCAACGACCTGGCGCTCGCGACATGCTCTATCGCTGGCGCGTCGCCGGACCTGATCCAGCAAGACTGAAACCATGGACCTGCGACAACGTAACTTTAAGGCGCCTCGAGCGAGCGCGCCGCTTTTGCCGAAGCGCGGGCTCAGGGCGCATGACGGGAGGCACCGATGACGGCGGCCATCAATGAGAAAATCCTGGAAGAACGGCTAAGCGCGCTGGAAACCGTGCACACGTGGAGCCCGCGCGTGATCTCACGGCTCGAGGCGCTGATCCGCTCCGGCGCGGACGAAGACCTGTTTCGGATCAATCCGATCAAATTCGCCGCCGACAAGGGCATGGCCGAGGCCGAGACCATCGACCTGTTCCTCTACGCCGCCGCGCAGGGACTGTTCGAGATGAACTGGATGCTCCTGTGCTCGTTGTGCGGGTGCATCACCGAAAGCTTCGGCAGCTTGAACAGGGTCCACGACCATCATCACTGCAATCTCTGCCAGACCGATCTCGACGCCAAGCTCGACGACTATATCGCCGTGACCTTCACCATCGCGGCTCAGATCCGGCCGATCAAATTCCACCGGCCGGACGACCTCTCGCCGCAGGAATTTTGTTTCGCCTACAGCTTTGCGCCGGAAGGCAAGGCGCCGGACGGCCGCGTCTACCACGCGTTCATCAGGGACGCGACACTCGCCGTGAAGTATCTGGAGCCGGACGCGGTGACCCGCTTCGAGGTCGACGTGAAGCCCGGCACGTTGATCGGCTGGACCCTGCAAAGCGATGCCGCCTTCGCCTTTCCCGTCGACGCTGGCGCCGCGCCGCGCGAGCAGACCCTGCGCCTGCACCTACGCGACGGCGCCTGCGATCCCGCCGCCGCGACCATCGCACCGGGCAAGCTCGTGCTCGAAGTAGACAGCGCGATGGACCGCCGGGTCGTCCTCGGCGTCACGCTCGTGCCGCCGGGCATCGACCTCCACCATCGCCCGCCGCTCACATACGACCCCTTCCTTTCGGGCAGCCGGCTGTTGACCAGCCAGACCTTCCGCAAGCTGTTCCGCTCGCAGGTGATCGAGGCCACCGAAGGCATCGGTGTGCGCGATTTGACCCTGCTGTTTACCGACCTCAAGGGCTCGACTGAGCTTTATGAGCGGATCGGCGACCTCAACGCCTATTCGCAGGTCCAGCGTCACTTCGAGCGGCTTCTGGACGTGACCGTTCGGCACCGTGGCGCCGTGGTCAAGACTATCGGCGATGCGATCATGGCGGTATTCGTCGCGCCGGCCGACGCGGTGAGCGCCGCGCTCGAGATGCGCGCCGAGATCGAGCCGCTCAATCAGGCGCGGCCGGCGCGCGATTTCATTCTCAAGATCGGCATTCACCGCGGCCCGTCAATCGCCGTGACGCTCAACGACCGGCTCGACTATTTCGGCCAGACCGTCAACATCGCCTCGCGCGTCGAGCATCTCGCCGAGGGCGACGAGATCTGCCTCACCGAAGAGGTTTACGGTTCGCCCGAGGTCGCGGGCCTGCTGGCGTCCTATGCGACGCAGCGCGATCAGGCGCGGCTCAAGGGCGTGCAGCAGGAAGTGGCGGTATTCCGTATTGGCGCGGCATGACCGCTCCGCGGTGCCACCGGCCTGGTCGCGCGGCGTCGAGGTTGACCGCAGCATGACGGCATGGCGCGCCTGCGCTCTCGACCTCGTGCCGGCTCATGCGCTAAGATTTTCTTGGAAACGCGAAGCAGGCCCCGCTTGCGCGGCGGGCCGAAACCACGTCAGAGGAAAACGCCATGCAGCTGACCGCGAGCCAACTGCGCGACTTCGAGGAGCAGGGCTACCTCTTCTTTCCCAATTGCTTCAGCGAGCAGGAGATCGCGCTCTTGCGCGACGATGCCGAGGCGATCCTCAAGCTCGACCGCCAGGAGGTGTGGCGGGAGAAGACCGGCGCCCCGCGCACCGCCTTTGCCGCCCACACCTTCAACGAGACGTTCCGGCTCCTTGCCTGCCACCCGCGGCTCGTCGAACCGCTGCGCCAGCTCTTCGGTGAAGAAGTCTACGTGCACCAGTTCAAGCTCAACGCCAAGGCCGCGTTCGAGGGCGACGTCTGGCAGTGGCATCAGGACTACGGCACCTGGGCGCGCGATGACGGCATGCCGCAGCCGCGCGCCATGAACATCGCCGTGTTCCTCGACGAGGTGATGCCGATCAACGGCGCGCTGATGCTCATTCCGAAGAGCCACAAGCAGGGCGTGCTCAAGGCCGGCCACGATACGCTCACCACCTCCTACCCGCTGTGGACGCTCGACAAGGAGACGGTGACGCGGCTTGCGGCCGAAGGCGGCATCGTCGCGCCGACCGGCAAGCCCGGCTCGGTGCTGATGTTCCACGGCAATCTGGTGCACGCTTCGCCGCCCAACATCACGCCGTACCCGCGCAAGATCGTCTATCTGACGCTGTGCGCGGTCTCCAACCACATCACCAAGTTCACGCGGCCGGAATGGATCGCGCACCGCGACTTCGCGCCGCTCGTGCCGGTCGCCGACGACGCGCTCTTGGCGCATGCGCGCTCGCGCCGGGTCGCGGCGGAGTAACGGGAACGCTCCGTCGTCCTCGGCATGAACGGGCGCGAGTGAGCGATGGAACAGATTCGCGTTTCCACCTTCGCCGGTCCCGGCGCGCAGCCGGTGATCCGCACCGTCCCGTGGCCGAACGTCGGCAACAAGGCGGCGCTGATCAAGATCGGCGCCTGCGGCGTTTGCGGCACCGATCTGCATATCCTCAAGGGTCACTGGCCGAAGACGCTCCCGTGGCCGTTCACGCTCGGACACGAGCTCGGCGGCGTCCTCGTCGAGGTCGGCAGCGCGTTCAAAGAGGATTTCATGAGCCGGCCGCTCAAGGTGGGATCGAAGGTGATGATCCCGCCGCTGATGCCGTGCGGGCACTGCTATTACTGCATCCACTATCCGGAGAACGCCAACAAGTGCCTCACGCCGGTGTATTACGGCCGCTATCTCGGGTTCGACAAGCCGCCGCATCTGTGGGGCGGCTGGGCGGAATATGTCTATGTCGATCTCGACATGCTGCCGGGGACGAAGATCTACAAATTGCCCGACGACATGCCGCTGCGGCTCGGCGCCTTGTCCGAGCCGCTGACCTCGTGCATCCGCGCCTTCAATCGCGCGGTCCGCGCCGGCGGATTCACCTGGGGCGACACCGTCGTCATCCAGGGCTCCGGCCCGATCGGGATTCTTGCGGTGGCGGCCGCGCAGGAAATGGGCGCGGGCAGGGTGATCTGCGTCGGCGCGCCGGAGACGCCGCGGCTTGCGCTCGCGCGCAAGTTCGGCGCCGAGGCGACGGTCGATATCGAGGAATTCAAGGCACCCGATGAGCGCGTCAAAAAGGTGCGCGACATTGTCGGCGGCTTCGGCGCCGATCTGGTCATGGATTGCTCGGGCCATCCCAGCGCCGGCCCGGAAGGAATCGAATTCCTGCGCGACGGCGGCACCTATGTGGAAATGGGCCAGTTCACCGATGCCGGCGCGATCATGACCTCGTGGCACCGCATCTGCGCGAAAGACATCAACGTGCTCGGCTCATGGGGCTTTACTGGCAACGACCTGCCGCTCGGCGTCGACATGCTCTATCGCACGCGCGGCAAATACCCGTGGCTCGAGATGCAGACGCTCTATCCGTTCTCCGAGGACGGCATCGGCCGCGCCGTCGCCGACGCCATGGCGATGAAAACGGTGAAATCAACGATCGTGCCGTGGCCGGACCTGGTCCAGTAGGCGGAAAACGAAATCATGAATTTGCAATCCATGCTCGCTGCGCGCGTTGCCGCCGACAAGCCGGTCCGCGTCGGGCTTATCGGCGCCGGAAAGTTCGGCTCGATGTTTCTGGCGCAAGTGCCGTCGATCGCCGGCCTCGATGTCGCGGTGATCTCCGATCTCGATCCCGAGCGCGCCAAGGCCGCGTGCCGCAATGTCGGCTGGGATGCCGGGCGCATCGCGCGCACGCGTTTCGCCGAGCGCGGGCGCGATGCCTGTGAGGACGAGCGTGTCGAGGTCGTGGTCGAGGCGACCGGCGATGCGCCGGCCGGCATCGCGCATGCGATCATGGCGATCGAGGCGGGCAAGCATATCGTCATGGTCAATGTCGAAGCCGATGCGCTCGCCGGGGCGTGGCTCGCGGGCAAGGCGCGCGCCGCCAATTTGGTCTACTCCATGGCCTATGGCGACCAGCCCGCGCTCATCGCCGAGATGGTCGACTGGGCGCGCGCGGCGGGGTTCACCGTCACCGCCGCCGGCAAAGGCACCAAATATCTGCCGGCCTATCACGCGGTCACGCCTGACGGCGTGTGGGAGCATTACGGTCTCACCGCCGCCGAGGCCAAGCGCGCCGGCATGAACCCGCAGATGTTCAACTCCTTCCTCGACGGCACCAAATCGGCGATCGAGATGGCGGCGGTCGCCAATGCCTGCGGGCTCGACGTGCCGCATGACGGCCTCGGCTTTCCGCCCTGCGGCGCGGACGAGCTGGCGAGCGTGCTGCGTCCGCGGCAATCTGGGCGGCGTGCTGGCAGGCGAGGGCATGGTCGAAGTGGTCTCCTCGCTCAAGCGCGACGGCAAGCCGGTCGAGCGCGATCTGCGCTGGGGCGTCTATGTGGTGTTCAAGGCCGCCAACGACTACGCCGCGGCCTGCTTCGAGCAGTACGGGCTGCCGACCGATGCGACCGGGCGCTACGCGGCGATGTACAAGCCATACCATCTGATCGGGCTTGAGTTGTCGATCTCGGTGCTCAACGTGGCGCTGCGCGGCGAGCCGACGGGGAGCTGCCGCGGCTGGCGCGGCGACGCGGTCGCGGTCGCCAAACGCGCCCTGCGGGCCGGCGAGATGCTCGACGGGGAGGGCGGCTATTGCGTCTATGCCAAGCTCGTCCCGGCGGCGCGCAGCCTCAAGCTCGGCGCCCTGCCGATCGGGCTTGCCCATCGCGTCAAGCTTGTGCGCGACGTCGCCGCGGGCGATTTCGTGACCGCAGCCGACGTAGCCCTCGATGACAATGCGCAGGCGGTTCGCATCCGGCGCGAGATGGAAAGCCGGGCGCGAGACGCGACCAAGCTTGCCGATCATACGTTAGCGGTCACCTACTGAGCGCCTCCGGGATCGGCTCAGCCAAGGTTTTCGCGACATGCCGTCACGCGTAGGCCGCCGGGGCCGGCGGCGTAATACCTGTTACTTATACGAGTTTACGCCAGGGAATTTTCTCTCTCTATTTCGCCTCACCCGGAAAACAGGTTGGCTATAGCCGATTAGTTGCGTTTGGGGGCGCCGCCGGCCCGGGACGAGGGGCTGCATGGCGGATGCGCGCAGAAAAATCCTGTGCATTGAAGACGACCGTGAAACCGCAGCGCTGATCGCCGAGGAGTTGGTCGAGCGCGGCTTTGAGGTCGCAATCGCCCATGGCGGCCAGGAAGGCCTGCTGGCGATCATGAGGGCGACGCCGGACATCATCCTCTGCGACATCGGCATGCCGTCGATGACCGGCTTTGAGGTCCTGGAGCGATTGAACGAGATCGCTCCACGCTTCGGCAGGATACCCTTCGTGTTTCTGACCGCGCTGGCCGACCGCGACAACGAGCTCAAGGGGCGTCGGCTCGGCGCCGACGACTACGTGACCAAGCCGATCGATTTCGACCGGCTCGTTTTCATCATCAGCGCCCGGCTTGCCGGCGTCGCCCGCGCCAAACAATCGCCGAAGCGGGTGCGGCTCAACGAGCGTCAAGTCCAGGTTCTGACTCTGGTGGCGCGCGGCAAGACCTCCACCGAAATCGGCCGCAAGCTGCAGCTGTCCAAGCGGACGGTGGATTTTCACATCAACAACGCCCGCGTCAAGCTGCACGCCACGACGCGTACGGAAGCCGTGACCAAGGCCGTGGCCGCCGGCCTGGTCAAGCCCGAGGCGGACTCGTGCTGAAGCGCCTGCTCGAGTTCGCCCTGACCCGGCGGCCGATCATGCTGTTGGGTTTGCTGGTTTTCGTCGGCAGCGGACTCTTCGCCTTCAGCAAGCTGAACATCGAAGCATATCCCAATCCGGCGCCGGTCATTCTCGAAATCACGGCGCAGGCGGCGGGTCTCTCCGCCGAGGAGATGGAGCGCTATTACACGATCCCGATGGAAGTCGGCCTCGCCGCTACGCCGGGGGTCGATGTGATTCGCTCGACGTCGTTCTACGGCCTCTCCTTCGTCCGCGTTACGTTCAAGTATGGCGTCGACTACTATTTTGCTCTTACCCAGGCGGAAATCAGCCTGCAGCAGAACGTCAGTCTGCCGAACAACGTCACGCCGTCGATTCAGGGATCGAGCCTGGTCGGAGAAATCTACCGTTATCAGGTCAAGGGTCCGCCGCATTTTGGATTGACCAATCTTCGCACCGTCCAGGACTGGATCGTGCAGCGCCGGCTGTTGACGGTCGAGGGCGTCGTTCAGGTCAACACTTGGGGCGGAACGACCAAGGAATTCGAGGTCGAGGTCGATCTCCACAAGCTTGATGCTTTCAACGTCACATTGCCCCAGGTCATCAGCGCCATCGGCAACGCCAATACCAATGTGGGCGGTCGGACCATCAATTTCGGGCAGCAATCCGTCAACATCCGCGGTATCGGCCTTTTGGACAGCGGCGGCGCCGACGATTTGACCCAGGGCTATCGTATCGCCGACATCGGCAACGTCGTGCTGGCGCAATCGAACGGCTTGCCCGTCAAGGTCAAGGATGTCGCCAAAGTCTATGTCGGCCATGTCCCCAGGCTCGGCCAAGCCGGCCGCGACGCCGAAAGCGACATTGTCGCCGCGATCGTGGTGATGAATCGGACGCTGCACACCAATGACGTGGTGCCGCGGATCAAGGCGGAAATCGACAAGATCAACAGCGACGGCACCTTGCCGCCCGGAGTGAAGCTCGTTCCGTTCTACGACCGCACGACCCTCGTTTCCGTCACCACCACGACGGTGCTGCACAACCTCATCTTCGGCTGCCTCTTGGTGTTCATGGTGCAGTGGGTCTTCCTCGGCAATCTGCGCAGCGCCATCATCGTCGGTATCAACATTCCGTTTGCCTTGTTCTTCAGCATCATTATTCTCGTTTTGCGCGGCGAGGACGCTAATCTCTTGTCGGTCGGCGCCGTCGACTTCGGGATCATTGTCGATTCGGCGGTCATCCTGGTCGAGAATATCTTCCGCAATTTTCAGGCGAGCCCCGAGAGCCGGCAGCTTCTGCTGCGGGAGTACGCGGAGGGACAATTCGAATCTCCGTCGGCCCGATCGACTGGGCGTGGCGCCTGGTCCGATCGCCTGCGCATCATATTCGCGAGTTCGCTGCAGGTGGACAAAGCGGTGTTGTTCTCGACCGCCGTTACCATGGCCGCATTCGTTCCATTGTTCACAATGCAAGGGGTCGAGGGCCAGATCTTCAACCCGATGGCGCGCACCTACGGCTACGCGCTCTTCGGCGCATTGATCGCGACGTTCACCGTCACTCCGGTACTGGCCTCCTACCTGCTTCCCGAACACGTCGCGGAGACCGAGACGCTCCTGGTCCGCGCGCTGCGCGGCGCTTACACGCCGGTCCTGCGATGGTCGTTGTCGCACCGCAAAATCATGGCCGTCATCGCCGCGGCTTGTCTTGGCGTCTTCGCACTGGTGGCGCCGCGGCTCGGCACCGAATTCCTGCCGGCACTGGAAGAAGGCAATCTGTGGATCCGCGCGACGATGCCGCCCACGATATCGCTTGAGGCGGGCATGCCCATCGTCAGCCGGATTCGCGACATCCTGCTGCAGTATCCGGAGGTCATCACCGTGGTCTCGCAGCATGGCCGGCCGGACAATGGCAGCGATGCCGCCGGTTTTAATAATGTGGAGCTGTTCGTGCCGCTCAAGCGGTTCGGCGAGTGGCCGCCCGGGGTGACCAAAGAAAAGATCGTCGAAGAGCTGCAAACGAAATTTGCCAATGAGTTTGCGGGAATCGGTTTCAATTTCTCGCAATACATTCAGGACAATGTCGAGGAAGGATTATCGGGGGTCAAAGGCGCCAATTCGGTGAAGATCATCGGGCGTGATCTGGCCAAGCTGGAGAAAATCTCGGCGGAAGTGATGAAGGAGATGGCGAAGGTGCCGGGCGTGACCGACCTCGGCGTCTTTCCCGTCCTCGGACAGCCAAATCTGAACATCAAGGTCGATCGAGAGCGAGCGGCCCGATACGGGCTCAATGCCGGCGACATCAACAGCGTCGTTCAGGCGGCGCTCGGCGGAACCACGGCGACGACGCTTCTTGAGGCCGACCGGCAATTCAACGTCACCGTGCGGCTCGCGACCCAGTACCGTGACGACATCGACACGGTTCGCAATATCAAGGTCGGCTTGCAGACGCCAGCCGGCGTCAACGCTTACATTCCGCTGAGCGAGCTTGCGGATATTTCGCTCGATACCGGCGCCTCATACATCTATCACGAGCGCAACGAGCGGTTTATCCCGATCAAATTCAGCGTCCGCGGGCGTGACCTCGGCGGCACCGTGGCCGAGGCGCAGCGGCGCATCGCCCGGAACGTCAAGCTGCCGAGTGGCTATCGTATCCTTTGGGCCGGCGAGTTCGAGGAATTGCAGCAGGCCAAGGCGCGTCTCGCGATCATCGTCCCGATCAGTCTTTTGATGATCCTCGTGCTCCTCTACGGTCTGTTCAATTCGCTGCGTGACAGCCTGATGGCGCTCGCGGGTATTCCGTTCGCCGTCGGCGGCGGCGTGCTGGCACTCTATTTCTCCAGTTTGGATTTCAGCATCTCCGCCGCCGTCGGCTTCGTCTCGCTGTTCGGCGTGTCGGTGATGAACGGCATCCTGGTCATGACCTACTACAATGAGGTCAGGGCGACGGGTACGAGCGCGATCGAAGCGATGTTCCACGCCGCTTCTCAGCGAATGCGGCCAATGATGATGACGGCCTTGTCCGCCTGCATCGGCCTGCTGCCGGCGGCGATCTCGACCGGGATCGGCAGTCAGGTTCAGCGCCCGCTCGCAACGGTGGTCGTCGGCGGCATGTTCATCGGACCGCTCATCCTGCTCGTGGTCGTGCCGGCGCTGCAAACGCTGTTCTTGGATCGTGAACGAGGCGTTCCGGAATCGCCGGCCCGCGGGGAGCCAACCGCCGTTCAGCCGTAAGCCCGTGCCGGATCGGCGAAAACGCGGTT
The DNA here is from genome assembly GCA_963850855.1 of uncultured Alphaproteobacteria bacterium. Taxonomy (GTDB): domain Bacteria; phylum Pseudomonadota; class Alphaproteobacteria; order Rhizobiales; family Xanthobacteraceae; genus BOG-931. The sequence continues at coordinate 405,165 of CAWKNH010000006.1, read as the reverse complement.
CGATCGAATTTTTCCGGAATCCCGCGTCCGCCACGATCCGGCAGTTATCCAACACACCGGATGCTCTCGGCGACGGGATGGGCAAGCGCCGGCGCCTAGCCGGCGACAAAGTCGATCAGCTTTTGAATGCCTGCCGCGCCAGGAGCTTCCAGCGGCCATCGTGGCTGACCCAGATCTGCAGAACGCCGATCTTTGCCACCACCGATTTGCCGTCGACCTCGGCCTCGACCGCCGCGACATGGCGCACGATCGCGTCGTTGCCGGCGAGCACGGTCATCGGCTCGGCGAGAACAATCGACTTGTAGATCGTCTGCTTGTTGGCGATGACATCGACGAATTGAGTCTTGGTCTGGATGGTGCCGCTGGAATGACCGTAGCTCAATTGATCGGCGACCAGAGCCTCCAGCTGAGCGCGATCCGCGGCGAGCATCGCCCTGTTCAATGCCTCGACGGCCGCAAGCACCGCCGCCTCGTCGTTTGACTGGGCAAACAGACGGGAGCTCCGACTTGACGCGGCGAACGCGAGCACGCCTGCGAAGGTTACCACCCGACGATTGAAACTCATTGTCTTCCTCCTCGATTGCCTTTTCCGAATCTTTTCTGAACGGCCGCGGAAGGCGACGTTATGGATGAGACCAATGCGGGCGCGGAAGAGAACCGCGCCCAAGCCGGTGACGATACCGAGGATGATGGCGAACAGCGAGGGTCGCGCGCGCCCGATTCGCGGCGGCGGCCTGATCTTCGTTCCGTCTCAACGCGCGCGGCGCGTCAGAGCTGCCGGATCGAGCCGAAATCGAAGGCCGAATCGCCGGTATTTTCGCCGACCCGCAGCGTCGTATCGTTGACGAAGCGATAGGGCGGCACCGGCAGATTGTACGGTGCCGGGACGCCCGAGAAGACGCGGCCGGCCGGATCGTATTTGGAGCCGTGGCAGGGGCAGAAATAGCCGCCCTTCCAGTCGGCGGCAGGCGAGGTCGCGTTCGGGGTCGGGTAGAACAGCGGGATGCAGCCGAGATGGGTGCAGATCCCGACCACGACGCCGAATTCGGGCTTCACCGAGCGGTGCCAGTTGGTCGCGTAGGGCGGCTGCTGCAGCTGCTCGGAATTCGGGTCGGAGAGCTGCGATACGAGTTGGCTGCTTTGCATCGCCTGCAGCGTGTCCTTCGAGCGGTGGAAGACGAAGACCGGGCGCTGGCGCCAGTAGACGACGACCTGCGCGCCTTGCTCGATCTTGCTGATATCGAGATCGACCGGCCCGCCGGCCGCGAGCGTCGAGGCATCGGGATTCATCTGGCCGATCAGCGGCACCAGAGTTGCGGCGGCGCCCACCGCGGCCGCGGTGCCGGTGGCGATGAAGAGGAAGTCGCGGCGTGTGGCTTCCGGGGAGTGCATACCCGCTGGCGCGGTCGAATCGCTGCTCGCCATGATCGGCCTTTCTGAGCGAGGGGACCCGGCGCTTATATTGGGCCGACACAGTGTCAGTCAATGAAAGCGTCGCCGGTGTCGGGCGTGCCCGCGCCAGGGTCGCCGCCGGCGTGCCCGATGCGTCGATTTGCCTCCAGTCGGTGGGACCGAGCGCGCTGCGACGTCCGTCCGCCTAAGCCCTTTAGGGCAATTTCACTTTTGCCCGTGATTGTGCAAGGGGATTCCGCAGGCGAAGGAGGAGCCGATGCGCGGCAAGGACAACACGCGAACCGCTGCCGAGGTTTTGGTCGAGCAGCTGCGCATTCACGGCGTGCGCCACGTGTTCTGCGTGCCGGGCGAGAGCTATCTCGCGGCGCTCGATGCATTCCGCGACAGCGATATCGCAGTCACCGTGTGCCGGCAGGAGGGCGGCGCCGCGATGATGGCGGAGGCGGTCGGCAAGGCGACCGGCCGTCCCGGGGTGTGCTTCGTCACCCGCGGCCCGGGCGCGACCAATGCCTCTCCGGGCATCCACATTGCGCGCCAGGATTCCACCCCGCTGGTCATGTTCGTCGGCCAGGTCGCGCGCGAAATGCGCGAGCGCGAAGCGTTCCAGGAGCTCGACTACCGCGCCGTGTTCGGCTCGATGACGAAATGGACGACCGAGATCGACGACCCGGCCCGCGTGCCGGAGATCGTCTCGCGCGCGTTCCATACCGCCGCCAACGGCCGGCCCGGCCCGGTGGTGGTCAGCCTGCCCGAGGACATGCTCACCGAGCGTGTGGCGGTTGGTGACGCGCCGCCCTTTGCCGCCATCGAGACCTCGCCGGGCTCCGCCGAAATGGCAAAGCTCGCGCAACTCCTCGCCGGCGCGCGTGCGCCGGTCTTGATCCTCGGCGGCAGCCGCTGGTCGCAGGCGGCCTCGGACGGCCTCGCGCGCTTCGCGCAAAAATTTTCGCTGCCGGTCTATACGACGTTCCGCCGCCTGCATCTCTTCGATGCGCTCAATCCCTGTTTCGCCGGCGACCTCGGCATCGGCCCCAATCCGAAGCTCGTCGAGCGCATCAAATCCGCCGATCTCGTGGTCCTGATCGGCGGGCGCATGGGGGAACTGCCCTCGCAAAGCTACACGCTGTTCGACATTCCGCGGCCGCAGACCACTTTCGTGCACGTGCACCCGGGCGCCGAAGAGCTTGGCCGCGTCTACAGCCCGCATCTCGCCATCCATGCGACGCCGACGGCTTTTGCCGCGGCGCTCGATCGTCTTGACGTTCCGGGCGCGCCGCGCGGACAGGCCGAGGCCGCGCGCGCCGAATATCTCGCCTGGACGGAAAAGCCGACCGAGCAGCCGGGCGCCGTCAATCTCGGCGCGGTCATGGTGTGGCTGCGCGAGAACCTTCCCGCGGATGCGATCATCTGCAACGGCGCCGGCAACTACGCCGCGTGGATTCACCGCTTCTTCCGCTTCCGCCGCTTCGGCCAGCACGTGGCGCCGACTTCCGGTTCGATGGGCTATGGCGTGCCGGCCGCGGTGGCGATGAAGCGGCTTTATCCCGAGCGCACGGTCATCTGCGTCGCCGGCGACGGCGACTTCCTGATGAACGGGCAGGAATTCGCGACCGCCGTGCAGTATGGCCTGCCCTTCATCGTGCTCGTTGCCGACAACGGCATCTACGGCACCATCCGCATGCATCAAGAGCGCGAATATCCCGGCCGCATCGTCGCCACCGATCTGCGCAATCCCGACTTCTCCGCTTACGCCCGCGCCTTCGGCGGCTTCGGCGTGTCGGTCGAGCGCACCGCGGATTTTCCCGCGGCGTTCAAGGAGGCGCAGGCCTCCGGCAAGCCGGCGATTATCCGCCTCGCCATCGATCCCGAAGCAATCACGCCGGCGACCACGCTTGCCAAGATCCGCGCCAAGTCGCTCGCCGAGAAGGGCGGGTAGGGACCGCTGAATCCCAATTCAGCTTTTGCTAAGGTGCTGTGCGATTCCCGCAGCCGAACCGCCCATGCCCTATCGCCGCACCGAGAATGTCGTCCGTCGCCTCGCCGCCCGGCATGACGCCATCATTGCCGCCGCACGGCAGGCGGCGAGCGAAGGCGGCATGGCGGCGGTGCAGATCGTGCCGGTTGCCGCGCGCGCCGGCATCGCCGCCGGAACCGTCTACCGTTACTTCCCGGCCAAGACCGACCTCGTTGCCGCCGTGCTGGCGGAGATTGCCGAGCGCGAGCTCGGCGCGCTACGCCGCGCCGCCGATGCGGCGCCCGGGCCGCTCTCGGCGCTTGCCGCGGCGATCATGACCTTTGCGGCACGGGCCGTGCGCAACCGCCGGCTGGCTTTCGCGGCGATCGCCGAGCCGGTCGACGCCGAGCTCGACGCAGCGCGGCTCGACTTTCGCAAATCGCTGGCCGCCGAGTTCGCCGCGCGCATTACCGCGGCGGTGGCCGGCCGGCACCTGCCGGATCAGGATTCGGCGCTGGCCGCAGCCGCGCTGGTCGGGCTTCTCGTCGAAGGCTTGATCGGGCCGCTCGCGCCCGAAACGTCCGGCCGCGATCGCGACATCGTGCAATCGCTCGCGCTCGTTGCGCTACGCGCGCTCGGCGTTGCCGACGCGCGCGCCCGCGGCGTGGTCGTGCAGACGCCGCTGCCGGCGGATGCCGCCGACTGACTGGGGCGTGTACTCATAACAGCGTTGGCGATGTCCGCTCCGAGGAGGCAAAGCAGACATCCCAATTCAAGGACGTCACTTCTGCCTCTGACCCACAGCAGACCAGCGAGGGCGCAAATCACCGGTCGCTCATCCCTCCGGCACCCCGGCCTTGCGCATGCCGTCGTAGACGCGCTCGCGTTGCGCCAGATAGATCGCATTGTCGCCTGGTGCGCCGGAGCGGTAGCGGTGGATGGTGAAGCTCGGATCGAGGGCAAGACCCGCCGTCGCCGCAGCCCGCGCCTCGTCGGGCCGGTCGAGTTGTGCCAAGGCAGCCGCGAGGTAGAAATGTGCGCTGGGCCAATTTCGGTTTGTCTCGACGGCACGGCGCAATCGCACGACAGCTTCCTCGTCTCTACTCAGCAAGAGTTTGGCAAGTCCCGCGATTCCCAACCAGTTATACGCAATCGTGTCGCGAGGCGAGAGGCGCAGCGCCTCGTTGACATGAGCTTCGGTTTCCTCGCCGCGACCGATAATCAGCTTGGCGAGACCGATTTGTGCGTGGGCGTTAGCCAAATTTGAATCCAGCGCCAGCGCGCGCTCGCACTCGGCAACGCCTTGCGCCGCCCGATTGGTAAAGTTTTGGACTACGCCCATCCATAAATGCGCCTGGGCATTGTTCGGTGCCACGGACAGAGCCTTGATCAACGCGGCTTCGGCCGACGCGAAACGAGCGGCAGGATCGTCGGTCATAAAGTTGGTGGTCATACTAGCGTCGACCTGTGCCGTACCAACCAACGCCTCGATATTGCCGGGATCGAGCGCCAGGGCGCGCTCGAAGAAACCGCGCGCTTGCTCCAGATACGCGGCAATTCTTCCCTTGTTTAAGCAAGCAACACCCTGGAAATACAGGTCCATGGAATCGGGATGCGGTGCTCGTTCGGCGCGTCGCGCTTCGGCGACCATAAGCTGCACGCCTAGCTGATTGGCGAGGTGAGCAACGATTTCATCCTGCATGTCGAACAGGTCCGCCACCGGTTTGTCGAACCGCTCGGCCCAAAGGTGGTTGCCGGTCTCGGCATCGATGAGCTGCACATTGACGCGGAGCCGATTGCCGCCGCGCTGCGCCGAGCCTTCCAGGACATAGCGCACGCCGAGATCACGCCCGACCCCCTTCACGTCGATCGGCTTGCCCTTGTAGGTGAAAGCAGTGTTGCGCGCGATCACGAACGAGCCGCCGATCCGCGATAGGTCGGTGGTAAGACTCTCGGTGACACCATCGACGAAATATTCCTGCTCCGGATCGCCGCCGATATTGGCGAAGGGCAGAACCACGATCGACAGGCGAGGCGGTCCAGCCACTTCAGTTGGTTTCGGCGGTCCAACCGGCTTAGCCTGCACCGGCTTGCCGATTTCGAGCGAAAACACCCGGACCGGCTCGGGGATGTTTTTGAGCTGCGTCTCGCCGAGATCGCTGACCTTCAGATCAAGACGAGATTTGACTTGGCGGTAGGCATCCTCCGATAGGTTGATGGCACCCGGCGCGCAAATGCCTTCGAGCCGAGCAGCGATATTGACGCCGTCGCCCATCAGATCGCCGTCGCTCTCCTCGACCACGTCGCCGAGATGAATGCCCATTCGGAACTCGATCTTGCGCTCGGGCGGCAGGCCCGTGTTCCGCTCGACCATGCCATTCTGCACTTCGATGGCGCACCGAACGGCATCCACGACGCTCCGGAACTCGACGAGCGCACCGTCGCCGGTGCGTTTGACGATGCGGCCACGATGAACCGCGACGGCGGGATCGATAAGGTCGCTGCGCAAGCCTCGGAGCCGCGCCAGGGTCCGATCCTCATCGGCGCTGGCAAGTCGGCTATAGCCCACCACATCGGCGGCTAAGATTGCGGCGAGCTTGCGCGTCTCGGCCATTCGTCTAGTTACTCCCCTGACGCGGAGGAATGCCCGCTTTCAGGAGCGGTCATTGACCGATCGTTGCTCATCGCGCTCGATTTATGCGTACACGTCCTAGCTGCCGGATCCCGAGATCACCTCGCCGAACAGCTTCCAGGTGGCGCCGTCGAATTTCTCTAATTGAAGCTGCTTCATCGGCGCGAAATCGTCGGCGCTGGTCGAAAGCGTGATGCCGGGAAGGAGCATCGGCAGCTTCAGGTCGTGCAGGCTGGCGGCCTGCTTCATCACGTTCTCGCGGGTGAGATTATCGCCGCACGCCTTGAGCACTGCGACCATGGTCTGTGCCCGCCCGTAGCCGTCGACCGAGAGGGCATCGGCGATATTGGCGGAGGAATTGTATTTCTTCATCCACGCCAGCCATTCTTGGTATTCCGGCGTGTCCTGCCACTTCGGATCGGTGGGATCCTTGTCGAAAGCCGTCGAGATGACGCCGACGGACTTCTCCAGTCCGGCGTTGCGCAATACCGCTCCGACCGAATTCGACGGATAGGAGACGAACTGTGTCGGCTTCCAGCCGATGTCGTAGACCTTGCGGATCGCGAGCGCGGCGAATTTGGTCGTGGCTGCGATTAGGAGGACGTTCGCGCCGCTCGCCTGCAACGCCGCGATCTGCGCGTCCACGGTCGGATCGGTGGTCTCGTACGACTGCATCGCCGCGATCAGTTGATCGGCGCGCTCGCCGAGGCCGCTGTGCAAGCCGATGATGTAGTCCTTGCCGAAATCATCGCTCTGATAGAGCACCGCCACCTTGGCGTCCGGCACGTTCTTGAGGATGTAGCGGCCGAAGACGCGGGCTTCGGTCTGATAGGTGGGCGACCACGCCATCGTCCAGGGATGGTGCTTGGCGTCGTTCCACTTCTCGGCGCCGGAGGCGATGAACAGCTGCGGCACCTTGTTGTCGTTCAGGTAGCCCTGGATCGCGGTATTGGGCGGCGTGCCGACCGTACCGAAAATGAGCAGCACCTGATCTTCCTCGACGAGCTTGCGCGTCTGCTCCACGGTCTTCGGCGGGCTGTAGCTGTCGTCGCGGGTGATGAAATTGATCTTGCGGCCGTTGACGCCGCCCTGCTCGTTGATCATGGCGAAGTAGGCGGCCTCCGCCTTGCCGAGGCTGCCGAGAGCCGAGGCCGGGCCGCTATAGGGCACGGTATTGCCGATCTTGATCTCGGTGTCGCTGACGCCGGGTCCGTATTGACCGCCGGCCCAGGCGAGACTGGCGGCGAAAATGAGACTGACCGCCGAGAGGCCGGTCACGACGTTCTGTTTTGCTGTCATGATTTCCTCCCTCGGTTCGTTATTGTCGTTCCCGCGCGCGAGCGGCTGCCGCTACCCTAGCGAACGGCAGCCCAATGTGCGAGTGGCCGGCAAGGCCGGCCACTCTTTGCATCGATCGCAATCTGCGAGCGGTCTAGCTCGAGGCTCCGGAGATCACCGGACCAAACATCTCCCACGTGGTGCCGTCGAACTTCTCCAATTGCATCTGCTTGATCGGAGCGAAATCCGTCGCACTGGTGGAAACGCTGATGCCGGGCAGCAGCAGCGGCAGCTTCAACTCATGGATGCTGGCCGCCTGCTTCATCACGTTCTCGCGGGTGAGGTTGTTGGCGCACGCCTTGAGCACGGCAATCAGAGTCTGCGAAACGCCGTAGCCATAGGCGTTGTTGGCGTCGGCGATGTTGCCCTGCGGGTTATATTTCTGCATCCAGGCGAGCCACTCCTTGTATTCGGGCGTGTTCTGCCATTTCGGATCGGTGATTTCCTTGCCGTAGCCGGCCGAGATGATGCCGATGGATTTGTCCAGGCCTGCCGGCTGCAGCGCCGCCTTGACTGAAGTCGATACGTTGCTGAGGAAGTGGGTCGGCTTCCAGCCGGTGTCATAGACCTTGCGAATCGCCTGGGCGGCGAATTTGGGGATGGCCGCCGTCAACAGAGTATCGGCGCCGCTGCCCTGCAACGCAACGATCTGCGAGTTGATTGTCGCGTCGGTGGTCTCATAAGTCTGGGTGGCTACGATCATCTTGTCGGCCTTGTCGCCCAAGCCTTCGCGCAGGCCGATCAGATAGTCCTTGCCGAAATCGTCGTTCTGATAGAGCACGCCGATCTTGGCCTTGGGCAGGTTTTGCAGGATGTAGCGTGCGTAGATGCGCGCCTCGATCCGGTAGCTGGGCTGCCAGCCCATGGTCCAGGGAAAGTGCTTCGGATCGTTCCACTTGTCGGCACCGGTAGCCACGAACAGTTGCGGCACCTTGTTTTCGTTGAGGTACTCGTGGATCGCCGAGTTGGGGGGTGTGCCGAGGGTGTTGAAAAGTATCAGCACATGGTCTTCCTCAACCAGCTTACGCACTTGCTCGACGGTCTTCGGCGGGCTGTAGCTGTCGTCACGGCTGATGAAGTCGATCTTACGGCCGTTGATGCCGCCCTGCTCGTTGATCATGTTGAAATAGGCGGTCTCCGCCTTCCCGATAGCGCCATAGGACGAGGCCGGGCCGCTATAGGGCATGGTGTTGCCGATCTTGATCTCGGTGTCGCTGGCGCCAGGTCCATATTGGCCGGCGGCCAAAGCCAGACCGCCGGCGAGACCAAGACCACCGGCGAGAATAAGGCCGGCCATCGGCAGGCCGGTCATGATGCTTCGTTTCATTGCCATGATTTTCCTCCGTTCTATTTTTCAGTTCTACTTTCCATCACTTCCCACCAGAACCGTGCCGCGCGCTCGAATTTGTCGCAGCCAGCGGGAGAACAGTGGCGCCAGCGAGCCGACCACGCCCTGCGGCATCGCATACATGAACAGCAGCATCGCCACCCCGTAGAGTGCCGCCGGCGCGGCATCGGAAATGTCGTTGGCAAGATTGGGCACGAATTCGATGAAGAATCCACCGATAATCGCGCCGCTGATTGTCGCAATGCCCCCGACTGCAGAACCGACCAAGAACGAGAGCGACAAAAACAGAGTGAAGCTCTCGGGCGCAACGAAGCCGATAACAATGGCGGAAAGCGCTCCAGCTACGCCGGTGAACAGCGTGCTGGTGCCGAAAGCGAGCGTCTTGTAGCGGGCGGTGTCGATGCCCATCGCCGCCGCGGCGATCGGGTGGTCGCGGATCGCGACCAAGGCTCGGCCGGTGCGCCCATGGAGCATGTTGGCGGCGATCCTGATCGCCAACAATAGGACCACGAAAGTTATGAAATAGAGCCAACGGTCGTGGTCGATCCCCAGTCCCGAAGGCGGCGCCACTTTGACCAGATTGATGCCCTGCTGGCCTCCGGTCCAGGTGTCGAAGTATTTGAGCATTTGCGGTATGGCGACCGCCATCGCCAGAGTCACAAGGGCAAGATAAGGACCCTCGAAACGCAACGCGGGCAGGCCGAAAAGCACCCCGAGCACGAAGCAAATCAAGCCCGCCGGCGGCAGAGTGGCCCAGTAAGGCACTCCGTAGCGCTGCATCAAGATGGCGGTGGTGTAAGCGCCAAGGGCGAAGAAACCGCCGTGGCCGAGCGAGATTTGTCCGCTGTAGCCGGTCAGGATGTTGAGGCCGAGCACGGCAATGGCGTAGATCATCACCATCGTCAGCTCGAAGACGTGATACTTGCTAAGGCCGAAAGGCAGCACGGCGGTCAGCGCGATCAACGCCGCGACACCGAGCCGTCGCCAGGCATCGACGCTCAGGCCGGCATATCGGTCGGCGGCGAGCTTGTCAGTTGAAGCGATGGTGAGGCCTTTCGTCATGGTCACACCCGCCGCACCACCGCACTGCCGAACAACCCGTGCGGCTTGAACACCAGTACAAGTATGATCAAAACGAGCGCCACCGTCAGCTTGAGCTGACTCGGGATGAGATAGGTGCCGACCAGATTTTCGGTGAGGCCGACAATCACCCCCCCGACGAGAGCTCCGACGGGGCTCGAAATTCCGCCGAGCAGGGCGCCGGCGAAGGCGTAGAGAAGCACTCCGCCCATCATGTTCGGATCGAGGAACAGTACCGGCGCCACCATGATGCCGGCGGTCGCGCCGATCGCCGCAGCCAACCCCCAACCGATCGCCAGCATTCGTCCGACCGGAATACCGCAAAGCCGCGCGGATACCGGGTTCTGCGCGGCGGCGCGCATGGCCAATCCCGTTTTGGTGAAGCGGAAAAAAGTAAAGAGCAGAAGAAGCATGACCAGCGTGATGCCGATCACGCCGAGGTCTTGCGAGGTGATCAGTGCGCCAAGCAACGGCCGGTCGGGAAACGGGCTCGGGAAATCCTGCAGCGTATAGCTATAGATCCACCCCGCCAGCGAATTGAAAATAAGCCCTAGCGCGATGGTGACAATGACTGCCGCCAGAATCGGCGCGTTCTCGACCGGTCGGACGAGCACCCGTTCGATCGCCATGCCGCCCAGAAATGAAACCACCAGGGTGATCACAAACGCGCCCCAGAACGGCAAACCGGCATTCACCAGCGTCCAGGCGATGTAAGTAGAGAACATCGCCATCTCGCCCTGCGCGAAGTTCACCAGTTCGGTGGCCCGGTAGATCATCACCAGCGCCAAAGCGACGCTCGCGTAAACGGCGCCGGTGGCGAGGCCCGAGAAGACCTGTTGCAAGAGCTGGTGCATCGATCAATACCCGAGATATGAACGGCGAATCTGCGGATCGTCGGACAGCGCCTTGGCGGTCCCCGACGCGACGACATAACCGGTTTCGATCAGATAGCCGTAGTCTGCCAATTCCAAGGCCAGGCTGGCGTTCTGCTCCACCAGGAGCACGCTGACGCCGTCCTCGCGCCGGATCCGCTCGACAATGGTGAAGATGTCCTCGACAATACGCGGTGCGAGGCCGAAGGAGGGCTCGTCAAGCACGAGCAGGCGCGGCGCCATCATCAAGGCGCGGGCGATGGCCAGCATCTGTTGTTCGCCGCCGGACAACGAGCCCGCCTGTTGCCGCCGCCGCTCCGCGAGAATCGGAAAATAGCCGTACATGCGCTGCAAGGCTTCGCTCGGATCGCGCGCGCGCGTGTAGGCGCCGAGGCGAAGATTTTCCTCGACGGTCAGACCGATGAAGGTGCCGCGCCCTTCCGGCACATGGGCGACGCCCAAGGCCGCGACCTGTTCGCTGGTGCGCTGCTTCAGCGGCTTTCCTGAAAACAGTATTTCGCCCTCGCTGCGGACCATGCCGCAGATCGCGCGCAGCGTCGTGGTCTTGCCGGCGCCATTGGCGCCGAGGAGCACCGCCATGCCGCCTTGCTCCACCGCGACGTCGATGCCGTGCAAAACCTCGGACTGGCCGTAGAAGGCCTTGAGCGCACGCAGCTCCAGGATCGGCGCCATCAGTGCCGGGTCCCCAGATACGCCTCGGTCACGGCCGGATTGCTGCGCACCTCGTCGGGCGATCCGTCGGCGATGACCTTGCCGAAATTCAGCACCACGACCTGCTCGGAAAGGCTCATCACCAGGCCCATGTGATGCTCGACCAGGAGCACGGTGATGCCAAGCTGATCACGAACCGAGCGGATCAGCGCGGCGAGCGCCGTCACTTCCTCGTGATTGAGCCCGCCGGCGGGCTCGTCCAACAACAGCAGCGTCGGGTGGCCGGCGAGAGCGCGCGCCAGCTCCACGCGCTTGCGCGCTCCCAAAGTCAGCGTCGTGGCCGGGCGGTTCGCCGCGTCGGCAAGGCCGACGAAGGCGAGCATCGAGCGGGCGTCGCGGTCGAGCTCGTGCTCTTCGCTGCGGGTGCGCGGCAGCGTCAACGTGTCGGTCAAGGGGCCGTTGCGGCCGCGCGCATGCGCGCCGACTTTGACGTTGTCGAGCACCGACATCGAGGCGAACAGCGCCGGAGCCTGGAACGTGCGGCCGAGGCCGAGCGCGGCGATGTCGGCCGGCGCGCAACGGTTCAGCGAGCGCCCGCTCAGCCGGATGTCGCCGTGCGACGGCCGATAAAGCCGGCTCAGGCAATTAAACAGAGTGGTCTTGCCGGCGCCGTTCGGTCCGATCAGGCCGACGATCCGGCCTTTGGCAACCGAGAAGGTGACGCTCTCGAGCGCGACGATACCGCCGAAGCGTATCGTCACGTCCGCGATCTCCAGCAATGGGGAGCCGGAAGCATCCTGCGGGCCGGCCGCGGCCCGTAGCGCGTTTTCGGTCATGCCGGCCGAACCGCCATGGGACTTAATCCTCCGTGACCCCGCGCTCGTTAACGTTCTTGCGCGCCTTGGCGCCATACCGCCATTCGGTTGGCTCCGGCAGGCGCCAATCGGGCGGGGTGACGAGGGTCACAGATAGGTGACACAGCGTCTATTCGCGCGTCAACGACAAGCGCGCCTATATTTGGCGCAATTTATTTTGACGTAAATCGGCGGGGTGGCGGCGCCGTCCTCGTTTACTTTTTGATGTTGCCTCCGGCGTCGAAGCGACTGACATAGGCCCAGAGGTCGTTGATTTCCTGCTCGTTGGTGACGCCAGCGAAGATCATCTTGGTTCCGGGTACCTTGGCCTTCGGGTCCTTGATGTATTCCTTGAAATTTGCCTCGTTCCAGACGATGCCGGAATTCTTGTTGGCGTCGGAGTAGCTGTAGTTCGGCGCCGTGCCGGCTTTGCGGCCGTCGAGACCGTTGAGTTCCGGCCCCACTTTGTTCTGCGCGCCCGGGCCGATCGCGTGGCAGATCAGGCACTTCTTGAACGATTTTTCGCCTTTTTCGGCGTCCTGTGCGAGCCCCCCAGCCGCCGATGCGATCAACAGCCCAGCGGCAATAATCAGCGTCCTCATCCTCATGGTCATCAGCCTCCCTGTCACGTCGGACCGGTCCAAGTCCCCGCCGCCGCCGCCGTCGTTCAAGCGGCCCTGCTATAGCGTGTCAACGCCCAATTCGCGGCTTGGTGCCGCAGCGCGCCGGTAGCGCGCCGTCGCGCGCGGGCCATGGCCGCGAAATGGCGCTATAATGCGTAGCTGACCCGGGAAGACCCGCATGCCTGTTGCAATGCCGCAATCGGATGAGACCGTGCTTGCGCGCCGCGCCGACATCGTGGCGGCGCTCAAGCGCATCGTGCCGGGCGAGGGGGTCATCGCCTCCGAGCAGGCGATGCGGCCCTTCGAAAGCGACGGGCTTACCGCTTACCGTCAGCTGCCGATGGTGGTGGTGCTGCCGGAAACCACCGAACAGGTTTCCGCGGTGCTCAGCTACTGCCATCGCCAGGGCATCAAGGTCGTGCCGCGCGGGGCGGGCACCTCGCTCTCGGGCGGGGCGCTGCCGCTCGGCGACGGCGTGCTGCTCGGCCTTTCCAAATTCAATCGCATCCACGCGCTCGACTTCGACAATCGCGTTGCCGTTGTCGGGCCCGGGGTGACCAATCTCGCGGTGTCGCAGGCGGTCGAGCACGCCGGCTTCTACTACGCGCCCGATCCGTCATCGCAGATCGCCTGCACCATCGGCGGCAATGTCGCGGAGAATTCCGGCGGCGTGCATTGTTTGAAATACGGCGTCACCACCAACAACGTGCTCGGCTGCGAGCTGGTGCTGATGAGCGGCGAGATCTTGCGGCTCGGCGGCGCTCATCTCGACGCCGCCGGCTACGACCTCCTGGGCGTCGTCACCGGCTCGGAGGGGCTGCTCGGCGTCGTCACCGAAGTCACCGTGCGCATCCTCAAGCGGCCGGAATGCGCGCGCGCTGCGCTCATTGGTTTTGCCGCCTCCGAGGATGGCGGCGAATGCGTCGGGCGCATCATCGGCGCCGGCATCATTCCCGGCGGCATGGAGATGATGGACCGCCCCGCGATCCACGCCGCCGAGGAATTCGTTCATGCCGGCTACCCGCTCGACGTCGAGGCGCTGCTCATCGTCGAGCTCGACGGTCCGCGCGCGGAGGTCGATCATCTGCTGGCGCGCGTCGAGGCGATCGCCCGGGAGTGCCGCGCCGTGACCTGCCGCGTCTCCGCCACCGAGGAGGAGCGGCTATTGTTCTGGGCCGGCCGCAAGGCGGCGTTCCCGGCGGTCGGGCGCATTTCGCCGGACTATTACTGCATGGACGGCACCATCCCGCGGGCGCAGCTGCCGCTGGTGCTGCGGCGCATGCAGGAATTTTCGGCGAAATACGACCTGCGCGTCGCCAATGTGTTCCACGCCGGCGACGGCAATCTGCATCCGCTGATCCTCTATGACGCCAACAAGCCGGGCGAACTCGAGCGCGCCGAAGCGTTCGGCGCCGATATCCTGCGGCTCTGCGTTGAGGTCGGCGGCGTTCTGACCGGCGAGCATGGCGTCGGCGTCGAGAAACGCGACCTGATGCCGGTGATGTTTTCCGAGAACGATCTCAACCAGCAGCAGCGCGTCAAATGCGCGTTCGACGACCAGGGCCTGCTCAATCCGGGGAAGGTGTTTCCGACGCTGCATCGCTGCGCCGAGCTCGGGCGCATGCACGTGCATGCGGGCCGCGTGGCGTTTCCCGACATTCCCCGGTTTTGACGCCGGTGCCAATTACAGCGCCGCCACAGGCCGCCGGATGAACGCCGAGCATCTCAAACCGCGCGATGCCGCCGAGGTCGAGCAGGCGATCCAATGGGCGCTGGCCGGCGGCAAGACGCTCGAGCTGGTCGGCCATGGCGGCAAGCGCGCGATCGGGCGCGCGGCGCAATGGGACGCAACGCTCGATCTCTCCGCGCTCTCCGGCGTCACGCTCTACGAGCCGGCCGAGCTGGTGCTCTCGGCGAAGGGCGCAACGCCGCTCGCCGAGATCGAGGCGCTGGTGGCGGCAAGCGGACAGGAGCTCGCCTTCGAGCCGATGGATTATGCCGCGCTCCTCGGCACGGCGGAGAGCGCCGGAACGATCGGCGGGGCGCTGGCGGCGAATCTTTCCGGGCCGCGGCGCATCAAGGCCGGCGCGGCGCGCGACCATTTCCTCGGCGTCAGCGCCGTGTCCGGCCGCGGCGAGACCTTCAAGTCCGGCGGGCGCGTGGTCAAAAACGTCACCGGCTACGATCTCTGCAAGCTCCTCGCCGGTTCCTGGGGCACGCTCGCCGCGATGACCGACGTGACGGTGAAGACGCTGCCGCGCGCCGAGACCGAAGAGACCGTCCTGGTGCCTGGCCTCGATGATGCGACGGCGGCGAAGCTCATGGCGGCGGTGATGGGCTCATTTGCCGACGCGTCGGCAGCAGCGCATTTGCCGGCGCCCGCGGCTGCACGCATTGCCGAAGTCGCCGGCGCGCGCGCCGCGATGACGGCATTCCGTCTCGAGGGCGTTGCTCCCTCGATCGCGCATCGCAAGGGCGTGTTGGGAAAGATCGTCACTCCGTTTGGCGCGTCGGACGCGCTTGCCGAAGTTTCCTCGCGCGCGTTTTGGCGAGCGGTCCGCGACGTTGCGCCGTTCGCCGCGGCCGGCCCTGCCGGGCGGCACGATGTTTGGCGCATCTCCACGGCGCCTTCGGCCGGCGCCGAGGTCGGCCGCACGCTCGTCGCCAAGGCCCGCGCCGAGATCATGTATGACTGGGCCGGCGGACTCGTCTGGGCCGCTTTGCCGGCTTCGGACGATGCCGGCGCGAGCCTCGTGCGCGCGGCCGCTGCCGCGGCGGGCGGCCACGCGACGCTGATCCGCGCGCCGGCGGCGGTACGCGCCAGCGTTGCGGTGTTCGCGCCCGAGCCTGCCGGCCTTGCGGCATTGACGAAGCGCCTGCGCGCGAGCTTCGATCCTCAGGGCGTGCTCAATGCCGGGCGCATGTGGGCGGGCGTATAGTCATGCAGACCACTTTCACGCTGGCGCAACTCGCCGATCCGCACGTCGCGGAGTCGGAGAAGATCCTGCGCGCCTGCGTGCATTGCGGTTTCTGTACCGCGACTTGTCCGACTTACGTGCTCGACGGCAACGAGCTCGATTCGCCGCGCGGGCGCATCTACCTGATCAAGGACATGCTGGAGAACGAACGGCCGGTGACGGCCGAAATCGTCCAGCACATCGACCGCTGCCTGTCCTGTCTGGCCTGCATGACGACGTGCCCCTCCGGGGTGCACTACATGCATCTCGTCGATCACGCGCGTGCGCATATCGAGGAGACCTACCGCCGGCCCGCTATCGAGCGCCTCCTGCGCGCGACGCTTGCCGGGCTGATGCCCTATCCGCGCCGCTTCCGGCTGGCGCTGGCGGCGGCGTACCTCGCCAAGCCGCTGGCTCCGCTGGCCGGGGCGCTCGGGTTCAGGCGCATTGCCGCGATGCTGGATCTTGCGCCATGGCGCTGGCCGCATCGTGCGCCGGCCGCGCAAACGGTTAGGGCGCAGGGCGTGCGCAAAGGCCGCGTGGCGCTGCTCGCCGGCTGTATCAACGATATCGTCGCGCCGCAGATCAACGCCGCGGCGATCCGGGTGCTGGCGCGGCATGGCATCGAAGTGACGGTGACGGAAGGCGCGGCCTGCTGCGGCTCGCTCGTCCATCACATGGGCCGCGAGGACGAGGCCCTTGCGCAGGCGCGCGTCAATATCGACGCCTGGACGGCAGCCGGCGGCCTTGACGCGATCCTGATCACGTCGTCGGGTTGCGGCACTACGGTGAAGGATTACGGCTTCATGTTGCGCGACGACCCAGTCTACGCCGAACCGGCCGCGCGCGTCGCAAATCTCACCAAGGATATTGTGGAATATCTCGCCGCGCTGCCGCTCGAACCCGTTCCCGACGCTCCCGGGCTCGTCGTCGCCTATCACGCAGCCTGCTCGCTGCAGCACGGCCAGCGCATCATCCGCCAACCGAAGGAGTTGCTCGCCAAGCTCGGCTTCGCAGTCAAGGATGTTCCCGACGGTCATCTGTGCTGCGGCTCGGCCGGCACCTACAATATTCTGCAGCCCGACATCGCAAGGAGGTTGCGCGAGCGCAAAGTCGGGACTATCGAGAGATTGCGACCTGACGTGATCGCCGCCGGCAATCTCGGCTGCATGACGCAGATCGCGGCGGGCACGGACCTGCCGACCGTCCATACGGTCGAGCTGATCGATTGGGCCACCGGAGGGCCAAGTCCGCCCGCCGTTCGGCCGCAGCGGCCGGGTGTGGCGACGGGCTCGCCCATGGCCGCGGGTTGATGGCCGCGGGTTGAGTGGGGCTCGGCGGGTAGCGTGGCGTGAACCTGGTCTCCTTTGGAGGCCGACGGAATTTGTATTTCGGAGCATGGATCGGGAGGACGATTATGGCGAAGAGATCGAAGGCAAAGAAGAAGTCCGCGAAAAAGAAGAAGGCGGCCCCGGCACGCAAGAAGAAGACAACAAAGCGGGCGGCGAAGAAATCAACGAGGAAGGTCGCGAAGAAGGCAGCGCCGAAGAAAGCGGCGCCGGCGAAGAAGGCCGCGCCGAAGCACAAGGCGCCGGCGAGGAAGCCCGCTCCGGCCGCTCCCGCGCCTGAGCCGGCGGCTCCGGCCTGGACTCCGTCTCCCATGGGCTCCGGTTTGGCCGGCGGCTATGGCGGCGGTCACGGCGGCGGCGGCCATGGCGGCGGTCACGGCGACCACGGTGACGACGCCTAGGGCGATCTTGCGCTTCGCAGACTGACAAAGGAAGCGCTGCGGTCGGGAGACCGGCAGCGCTCATCCATTGAAGTTTCCGCTTGGAGCGATCGCGCGGCGGCGATTGCTTTCTTTGCGTTGCCGGGCAGTCGCGGCGCGGGGCAGTCGCGGCGCTTTGCGCTCGCGGCTTACGCTACCTCGACGTCCTCCCAGAATCCGAACCGGTCGGCGACCTGCGCCATGGCCGGCCGCGGCGCTTCGTATGACCAAGCCGCGCGCCGATGGCGCTGGCCGTCGACGACGACGTCGTAGAACTGGACGCCGTGCGGACAGGCTAGGTCATGCTCGGTCCTCGCGACCTTCTCGAGCCAGTCCACGCGCACCGCCGCGCGCGGAAAATATTGGTAGCCGTCACAGGCGACGATGTCGTCGCTTTGGGCGATGATGCGCCCGTCAACGCTTGCCTTCATTGCTTAGCCTCCGCGGCCCCGCCCGGGCCGTTTGCCTCGCATGATAGCCGAAGAGGACGGGCGGCGGTCGGCCGATTCGCTGTTTGCCGACGCATGTCCGGCATGCGCAGGTGCCGCCCCACCGGATCGCGCGCTGCGTCATCGCGCGCTGCGGCAATGGACACCCGACGCGGACGCTAGAAGCCCTTGAGTGTATCCGCCGCGCCACACTCGTTACGAATCTGTGAAGATCGAGTAAAAAGGCAGCACTTGCTGCTTGTTTCATCTTGGCTCGGCCATCGCCTCATTGAAAAATTATGGGATGCTGGTCGCGCCTTCGGGTGGCGCGAACTAGGGCTCCGTGGGCGGTGTTTGGGGTAGCCGGGAATTGCCGCGCACGGACAGGGGATAAAGGGGCAGGTTATGAAAAGAATTACCGTTTCGCTCGTTGTCGCCGCCACCCTCGCGGCATCCGCCGCCATGGCCGCCGACATGGCAGTAAAGGCGCCGCCGCCTCCGCCGCCCCCGCCGAATCCATGGGATATCGCGGTCACCGCGGCGCTGATGTCGGACTACAATTTCCGCGGCATCACCCAATCGGATCATCGGCCCTCGACGGCGGCCGGGTTCGAGCCGCGCTACAACTTCAGCAAAGACCTGCAGGGCTATATCGGCGTCTCCGGCGAGAGCATCGACTTCCCGAACCGCGCCTCGGCCGAGATCGACTTCTACGGCGGCATCCGGCCGACCTTCGATAAGCTCGCCCTCGATTTCGGCGGTTGGTACTACTACTACCCGGGCGGCCAGTGCTTCAACACGCCGATACTTTGTACCACCCTCGGCGGCGGCCCGTCGGTTGCCGCTACCTTGCCGAACCTCAACGTCGTCAAACAGAATGTGAGCTTCGTCGAAGGCTACGGCAAAGCCACCTACACGGTGAACGATAATTTCAACTTCGGCGGCTCGATCTGGGGCTCGCCGTCGGTGCTCAATTCAGGCGCGCCGGGCATCTACTACGCCGGCAACGTCACCCTGACCGCTCCGTCGACATGGTTCCAGAACGGCATCGGCGCCTACGTCTCGGGTGATGTGGGCTGGTGGCAACTCGGCACCAGCGACGCGTTTTACGGCGTGCCCGGCTTTCCCGCCGGCATCCCATACAAGAGCTACGCCAACTGGGACCTCGGTCTCGCGTTCACCTGGAAGGCGTTCACGCTCGACCTGCGCTATTATCAGAGCGACCTGAGCAAGGGTGATTGCAACGCCTTTACCAGCGATCACACCGCGAGCGGCATCGCCAGCACGCCGATCAATCCATCCCCGCTTCCGGGCTCCAACTGGTGCGGTGCGACCTTCATCGCCAAGCTTTCGTTCGCCACCTCGATCAACGCGCTCAAATAGATCGGGCGAATACGCCAGGAATTGCGGCCGGTGGCGAAAGCCGCCGGCCGCTTCGTTTTGCGCATGACCGCGAAATGCGGGGAGGGCGCCGGCGCTTGCCTCACTCGGCGGCCGAGATCAGCGCCGCCTCCCGTACCTGATAGAAGTCGCCGTGCGGCACGAGCTCGATCCGCCGGCGATGGAACGCGCCGAGCGTCGAGCGATGTCCGATGGAGACGATCGTCGCGCCCTTGAGCCGTTCCTGCAGCAGGCGATAGAGCGCCGCCTCGGCGGGCTCGTCGAGCGAAGCGGTCGCTTCGTCGAGGAACAGGTAGTCGGGCGCCTGCAAGAGCGCGCGCGCGATCGCCAGCCGCTGCTGCTCGCCGAGCGAGAGCATGCGATTCCAGTGCGCCTCTTCGCCGAGCCGTTCGACGAGCTGCGGAAGTCCGACCGCGATGAGTGCCTCGGCGATGCGGGCATCGTCGAAGGTGCCGGCCTTTGCCGCATAGGCGACCGCCGCGGCGAGCGTTTCCACCGGAAAATAGGGCCGCTGCGGCACCAGCATCACCTTGGCGCCCTTCGGCACCGACACGCGGCCCGAGCCGAACGGCCAGATGCCGGCGATGGCGCGGAACAGGGTCGACTTGCCGGCGCCGGAAGGCCCGGTCACAAGCACCCGCTCGCCGGGCGCAAACGTAACGTGCCCGGCGGCGACGATCGGCTCGCCGCTCGGCAGACGCACATCGAGGGCATCGATCGCAAACACCGCCCCGCCGCCGCGCCCGACCTCGATGGCCGGCGGCGTGACCGCGGCGGAGCGGCCGGTCGCGATCGCGTCCTCGAACCCGGACAGGCGCGCGATGATCGCACGCCATTCGGCGATCTGCCGGTACGCGGTGATGAAATAGGAGAGGGCGTTCTGCACGCTGTTGAAGGCGGACGCCGTCTGCATCAGGCCGCCGAGCTGCATCGCGCCGGCGAAGTAGGCGGGACTGACGACGATGTAGGGGAAGATCACCGAGGCCTGCGAATAACTCTGGGTGAAGAACATGAGCTGCTTCTGCCGTTGCATCAGCGCCAACCAGTTGCCCACCACCCGGCGGAAGCGGCCGAGATGACTTTCGCGCTCGGCCGCCTCGCCTTCGAGCGCAGCGATCTGCTCGGAGTTTTCGCGCGTGCGTACGAGATTGAAGCGGAAATCGGCTTCGAAGCGCTGCTGCATGAAATTCAGCGGGATCAGCCGCCAGCCGATCAGATGGGTGAGCACGGTTCCGAACACCGCGTAGATCAGCGCCGCCCACACCAGATAACCGGGAATGTCGAAACTCGAGCCGAACAGGTGCAGCGGTGCGTGCGCCGACAAGGTCCACAAGATGACGATGAACGAGCAAAGCGTCACGACCGAGTTGAGCAAGCCGGTGGTGATCGTAAGCGTGTACTGCACGAACATTTGCAGGTCGTCGGCGATACGCTGGTCCGGGTTATCGGCCGCGTCCCCGAGAAGCTGCATGCGGTAATGATTGGCGGCGTTGAGCCATTGGCTCAGATAGTTCTGCGTCATCCAGCGCCGCCAGCGGATCTGCAGCCATTGATTGAGATAGGTCTGGTAGACCACAAGCACGGTATAGATCGACGCCAGCACGCAGAAGAACAGGATCGCGCTCACGAAAGCGTCCCAGTTGCGATCCTGCAGCGTATTGTAGAAACGATTGTACCATTGGTTCAGAACGACCTGCGCGGCGACCAGCGACAGCTCGATCGCGATCACCGCCGCCAGCAGGACGCAGCCGGCGAAGCGGTCCTCGGAGCGGAAATAAGGAACCGACAGCCGCCAGATCGTGGCGATTGTCGCGGCAAGGGTTCTCACAGAGGACCTCCGGTTTCTGGGCGACGCGCGCACTGTGGCGCGGAGCAATCAGCGTGCCTCGCCCACGCCGACGCCCACGCCCCTTCAACCGACAAGAGGCCGATGGTGCACCGCACTATGCTTATTATGGTGAGTTGATCCATCGGACAATGTTAGTAATGGCGCTCCTGCGACGATGGCTCCAATAGCGGTCGCCGCGGGACTCGCCTAGTGTGCGAGGGGTAAGAAAACATCTCGTTCGCTAGATGTCGCCGAGGGCGGTTTTGCGACCAAGCCCACGGCCATCGAAGGCGACGCGACTTGAACGATAGGCGCCGTTTGCCGGCGCTTGCTGGGGGACTCCATGTTCGCGCAAATCCTCGATCCGACCGGGAATCTGTTCGTCACTTGGCTTGTGGCGCTCATTCCGTTGCTGTTGCTGTTGTTCCTGCTCGCCGTGCTGCGGCTCTCCGCGTGGCTCGCCACGCTCATCGGCTCGCTCGTGACCCTGGTCCTCGGCCTGTGGGTCTGGAAAATGCCGCTCGACGAGGGTGTGCGCGCCTATCTTTACGGCTCCGCCACCGGCGTGTGGAACGTCGACTGGATCACTTTTTGGGGAGTGATGCTGTTCAACACGCTGGTGACGACCGGGTCGTTTGACAAGCTGCAACGCTGGCTCGCGCAGCAGGGAACCCGCGACGTGCGGGTGCAAACCATCCTGTTCGCCTGGGCCTTCGGCGCGCTGCTCGAGGGATTGGTCGGCTTCGGTTACCCCTGGGCTTTCGTCGCGCCCATTCTGATCGCGCTCGGCATTCCCGATCTCGACGCCATCCGGGTTGCCGCCATCGCCAACAACGCGCCGGTTTCCTACGGCGCGCTCGGCGCCCCGATCATCGCGCTCGCTACCGTCACCGCGGGCACGCTCGGTATGTCGTTTTCGGAGCTGCTGCCGATCTACTCGGCCTCGGTCGGCAAGATCGTCGCCATCCTCGCTTTGCTGCCGCCGTGGATCCTTCTTTATCTCGTGTCCGGCAGCAAAGGCATGTGGTCGGCCTGGCCGCTCGCGATCGTCGGCTCGCTCGGCTATATCGCCGGACAATTACCGACCGCCGTCTATCTCGGGCCCTATCTGCCCGATGTCGTCGGCGCGATCGTGTGCTTCGTAGCCCTGCTGCTGCTGCTCAAGCTCTGGCGGCCGGCGCAGGTCATGGCCTATGGCGGCCAGCCAGCCGCCGGCGACACGCAGGCGGCGGCGCATGGATTGACCGGCAGCGACATCCTCTGGGCCTGGTTGCCGATCGCCGTGCTGGTGGTCGTTGTCGTCGCCTGGACCGGACCCTGGTCCGGCTTGCCGTCGATCCGTCTGCTGCATATGGACGTCGCCGCGAGTTCGGCGATCACGCCGGGGGCGAAAATCACCGCGGCGTTCAACTGGACGCCGTTCGTCGGCGGCACCGCGATCCTTGCCTCGTGGATCATCACCGCGATCCTGCTCCGCGTCAGCCTCAAGCAGGTCGGCGAGATCTTCGCCAAGACCTGGTCGCAGATGTGGGGCGCCTGCCTCGTCGGCGTGTTCATCTTCGGCCTTGCCTATGTCTTCAACTATTCGGGCATGGCCGGATCGCTCGCCAGCGCCTTCTCCAAGATCGGGCCGGCCTTCATCATCGTGGCGCCGATTCTCGGCTTCATCGGCGTGGCGCTCTCGGGCAGCAACACCTCGACCAACGCCATGTTCGGCACCTTCCAGGCGCTGGTCGGCAAAGTGCTCGGCTTTCCCCTGCTGCTCCTGCCGACGCTCAATTCGGTGGGTGCCGAGGTCGGTAAGCCGATCGCGCCGCAGACCGCGAGCGTCGGCGTTTCCACCAGCCGCTTCGTGCGCAATGAAGGCGAGGTGATCCGGCACAATTTCGGCTGGTGCCTGGTGCTGCTGGCCTATCTCGTGCTGATCGGGGTCGCGTGCTACCTCTTCTTCCCGAGCATCGCGGTCCTGCCGCCCCACTGAGACACAAAGCGCAAATGGCGAGCAACACTCGCCATTTGCCTTCGCCGTCCAGATGGGCTTGACGCCGGCCCGTTGCGCGCGGCCTTATCGTTGGCGCGGCCGTCCGGCCGCACCCTTCCCGCACTCTGCCCGGAGCTGACGAATGGCTAGCCTGCGCCGGTGCTTCGCCCGTTGTCTCCTCTGCGCGTTCGTCTCAATTTCGATCGGGCCGGCGATCGCGAGCGAGAAGGCATTCCCGTTCGACCGCGAGCTCATGCTCGACGCAGCGCCGATGCGCGGCTCGAAGCGCGTGCCGATCCTGCAGATCGGCGAGAATGGCGCCGCCTCGATCGACCTATGGTGCGCGAGCACGCGCGGTCAGGCCGATGTCGGCGCCGATTCGATCACCATCGTCACCGAGCCGGCCCAGCCCGCCGAGCCGGCGCAATGCGCGCCGGAGCGGCAGAGCGGCGATGAGAATCTGCTGGCGGCGCTCGCGCAGGTGACTAGCTGGCGCCGCAAGGGCGACGTCATCGAGCTCCTCGGCGCGACCACGCTGCGCTTCCGGCTGATGACCAATTGAAGGGCTGGCGCGATTACGCCTTGACCGCGCGTGTCATCAGGAACGACGCGTGGATGGTGTTGTCTTCGTAAACCTCGCCGGCCATAGCCTCGAGCTCGGCGCGCAGCGCGGCGAGCTTTGCCGGCTCGTTCTGCAGCGCGGCGACAAGCTTGGTCAGCGGGCCAATGGTCTTTTCCTGCGCCGCTCGAAAATGCTGAATGCTCAGCGCCGGCGCCACCATGGTATCGCGGGCGAACTGCAGGTCGGTCACCGCCGAGCCGAGCCGCTCGCGGATGATGTTCGGGTCGCCCCACAGTGGCGGCGCGGCCGGCTGTTCGGCGCCGGCCGGAGGCGGCGGTATGTTCCGCGCGACGAAGGCGAACATGCGTCCGATGAAGTGCTCGGGTGGCCAGGTCGAAAACGCGATCCGTCCGCCGCGCTTGAGCACTCGCAGCATCTCGCGCGTCACCACTGCGGGACGCGGCGCGAACATGTGGCCGAACTGGCTGAGCACGACGTCGAAGGATTCGTCCGCATAAGGCAACGCCTCAGCGTCGCCTTCAATGAACTCTACGTCGACGCCGGCGATGCCGGCATTCTCGCGCGCCCGCTCGATCAGGGCCGGCGTCAAATCGAGGCCCGACGCCCTGGCGCCGCGCCGCGCTGCCGTGATGGCAACGACGCCGGTGCCGCAGGCCACGTCGAGCACGTGCTGACCCGCCTTCACCTGCGCGAACTTTACCAGCTTGCCGGCCGGCGTCGTCGTCATGATCTCGACCGGAACAAACGACGACCAGCCTTCGCGCTGGGCTTCCTTGAACTTCGCGAACGGGTCGACGGTCATTGCGGTCATATGTTCTCTCAAGCGGTTGAGCGCTTATTGTAACAAAAAAGGCGCGGCTTGCACCGCGCCCTTTTTGCATTCAGCGGCTCGGGAGATCAGAAATCCATGCCGCCGCCGGGCGGCATCGCCGGCATTGCCGGCTTCTCTTTCGGCATCTCGGCGACCATGGCTTCGGTCGTGACCAGAAGGCTCGCGACCGAGGCGGCATCCTGCAGCGCCGCGCGCACCACCTTGGCCGGGTCGACGATGCCCTTGTCGATCATGTCGACATACTCCTCGGTCTGCGCATCGAAGCCGAACGTCTCCGACTTGTTCTCCATGATCTTGTTGACCACGATCGAGCCTTCGACCCCGGAATTCTCCGCGATCTGGCGCAGCGGAGCTTCCAGCGCCTTGAGCACGATGTTGATGCCGGCCTGCACGTCGGCATTATCGTTGCTGAGCTTGCCGATCGCCTTCTTGGCGCGCAGCAGCGCGACGCCGCCGCCGGGCACGATGCCTTCCTCGACCGCGGCGCGGGTGGCGTTGAGCGCGTCCTCGACGCGATCCTTCTTCTCCTTCACCTCGACCTCGGTGGCGCCGCCGACGCGGATCACCGCGACGCCGCCGGCGAGCTTGGCGAGGCGTTCCTGCAGCTTCTCGCGATCGTAATCGGAGGTCGTCTCCTCGATCTGCTGCTTGATCTGCTGCACGCGGCCCTCGATGTCCTTCTTCTTGCCGGCGCCGTCGATGATCGTGGTCTTCTCCTTCTCGATCACGACCTTCTTGGCGCGGCCGAGCATCGCGACCGTGACGTTCTCGAGCTTGATGCCGAGATCCTCGGAGATGAGTTGGCCGCCGGTCAGGACGGCGATGTCCTCGAGCATCGCCTTGCGGCGATCGCCGAAGCCCGGAGCCTTTACCGCCGCGACCTTGAGCCCGCCGCGCAACTTGTTGACCACGAGCGTGGCGAGCGCTTCGCCCTCGACGTCTTCGGCGACGATGAGCAGCGGGCGGCCCGACTGCACTACCGCCTCGAGCACCGGAAGCAATTGCTGCAGCCCGGGAAGCTTCTTCTCGTGCAGCAGCACGTAGGCGTCCTCGAGTTCGGCCAGCATCTTCTCGGCATTGGTGATGAAGTAGGGCGAGAGATAGCCGCGGTCGAACTGCATGCCTTCGACGATCTCGACGTCGGTCTCCAGCGCTTTTGCTTCCTCGACGGTGATCACGCCCTCATTGCCGACCTTCTGCATCGCCGCGGCGATCATCTTGCCGACGGTCGCGTCGCCGTTCGAGGAGATGGTGCCGACTTGCGCAATCTCGGACGAGGAGCTGACCTTCTTCGCCCGCTTCTTGATGTCGGCGACCACGGCGTGGACGGCGAGGTCGATGCCGCGCTTGAGGTCCATCGGGTTCATGCCGGCGGCGACCGACTTGGCGCCTTCCTTGACGATGGCGTGGGCGAGCACGGTCGCCGTGGTGGTGCCGTCGCCAGCCTGGTCATTGGTCTTCTGCGCGACTTCGCGCACCATCTGCGCGCCCATGTTCTCGAACTTGTCTTCGAGCTCGATCTCCTTGGCGACGGTAACGCCGTCCTTGGTGATGCGTGGGGCGCCGAAGCTCTTCTCGATCACGACGTTGCGGCCCTTGGGGCCGAGCGTCACCTTGACGGCATTGGCGAGCGTCTCCACGCCGCGCAGCATGCGCTCGCGGGCGTCGCCGGAAAATCGTACTTCTTTCGCAGCCATTGTGTACTTCCTTCAGATGTGAATCTCAGTGACGCGACGGCAACCGACCGACAAACGACGCACGCGGTTTTTTCCGTCGTCCGCCGCGTGTCCTGCGCTCAGGCGATCACGCCCATGATGTCGGACTCCTTCATGATCAGGAGCTCGTCGCCGTCGAGCTTGACCTCGGTGCCGGACCATTTGCCGAACAGCACGCGGTCGCCGGCCTTGACGCCCATGATGATGAGCTTGCCGTTCTCGTCGCGGCCGCCCGGCCCGACGGCGACGACCTCGCCCTCCTGCGGCTTCTCCTTGACCGTATCCGGAATGATGATGCCGCCCTTGGACCGCTCCTCGGCTGCGATGCGCTTGACGACCACCCGATCATGCAGGGGCCGAAACTTCAGTTTTGCCATGATCTCCTCATTGCCGCCGTGCGGGCGGCTCTCCCCAATTGCGGAAAGGCTATGTATCAAAGCGCCTTAGCACTCGCTGTTCTTGAGTGCCAAGAGCTGAGCGGGAGATAGGGCGGGTCACACAAGCTGTCAAGCTCCGCCGGCGCGGGCGCGGGGCGCGCTGCATGGGCGACTACCGGCCCTGGTGCTCTTGCCGGCCCGGTGCCAAAGTGCGCGAGCGGCTTTGCAGCGATGGTTTTGCGGCGCGAACGGTCGCGGGGAAAGGCCTCGGCCACGGAAGACCTAAGATTTGCAACAAAGTTTAAAGGACAGAATGGTTAGAACAGGCGCGTTTTTGCGGCAGCCGACCCTGTCGGCCTAAAGCCGGCCACCATCGGCGGCAATGGTCGGGCAGAGTGCCCGGCGCCCGCGTCGCGGCAATGCCCTCGGGCCGGCCTTTCCGGCTCGATGTGGGTCGTTCGAGGAGAGCCTTCATGAGTGCGTCGCTGCGCGATCTACGTGTTGTTGCGGCTGTAGCGGCTCTCTGCGCGCTCGCGCTCGGCGCCTGCACGACCAATCCGCTTTCCTCGCTGAGCAATCCGTTTTCCTCCTCGTCAGACACGGCGCCGCCCACGGCGGCCACCGCTCCGGAAATGCCGGCCTCGATCCGGCCCGAGGAGATCGTCGGCCGCTGGGGCTATGGCGCCTATCACAAGGAAGAGGACCGCGCGCGCACCGAGGCCGCGGCCCGCGGCCAATGCGGCCAGCCGGTCGTGATCAATCGCGGGCCCAATGGCGGGGTGATGATGTACCTTGCCGACAGCGCGCAATTGCAGGAGCTGCACCTCAAAGGCAGCCCGAACGGCCATAACTATGTCGGTCCGCCCGGACCGGGCGGCGGCACGCAGGACCGCGAAATTGTCGCGTTCGACGGCCGCACCATCGTTCTGCGCTGGATGGATCCGGAGATTGCCGGCCGCTACGGCACCGGCGTCTATGTGCGCTGCGCGCCCGAAGGCGTGGCCCGCTCCGGCAAGCCGCCGGCCGCCCATTAGCGCTTACTGAGCGCCGGCGCCGAACATCGTATCGATGTCGTTCTGCGAGGCGTGGCCGCGGTCGCTGTCGAGGCGCGGCCCATGCATGACCAGCGGGTCATCGGCCCGGGTGAGTTCGGCGAGCGCCCGGGTAATCTGCCCCTCGATGCGATCGAGCGTCGCCATCACCTTGGACACGCGCTGGCTGGTGAGGTCCTGGAAATTGCAGGCCTCGAAGATCTCGATCACGCGATCCTGGATGTCCTGGGCGAGCCCTTGCTCGATTTCGCCTTTGAGCGCGGCGGACAGATTGTTCGCCGCCTGATCGATGTCTTCCGCGGCGGCGAGAATCTTCTGCGTCGCCTGCTCGCTGCCCTTGATGACCGCGTCGAGTTCGCAGGCGATGCGCGTCATCTGCTCGGCTTGCAGGTGCAGCCCCGGATCGAGAGGTTCGCTGCCGGTGCCGCGGATCACGGAGTGGATCAGATGCAGCTCGGAAGCGAGCCGCGCGATCTCGCCGCGCTGCGATGGTTCGGTTCGCGCCGGACGTGCAGACGGCGCGGGTGCGAGCAGCGAGCGCAACGCACCGAGCTCGTGCATGATTGCGGCGTGAGCGAGCGAGGCCGGACCGGCCTCGGCCTGCGGCTGGAGGCTCGTCACGGCCGTCTCTTCGATGCGGAAGATTTTGCGCGGCTCGGCCATTGCCCACCAACCTGATCGCGCGAGATTAGCGGCCGGCGGCTTAATAGGGCGTTCACGGCACGCGCGCAGCGCCGGCGGAACGCAAAGGCGATCGCGCATGATCGATTAACCATAACCGGGAGCCATTCATTCAAAATAAACTCTAACTTGATGAACAATGTACAAATAGGGCAGTTGCGAAAAATCCGCGGCGCCAAATTTACCAAACAGTCGAGGTTTGCGTCTGTACTTGTCCGTGCGAGCGGAACGGTGTTCGGCTCGAGCGTGAGACAGTAACGAGTACAGAGTAGAGCAATGCGGCGTATCTTCGTGTCCGCGCTCCTGGCGAGCGCGTTGTATGTTCCGGCTTCGGCCGACCCTCTCCAGATCGCTCCCGACTCCTACGCGGCGAACCAGAGTGCGAACGGCGCAGAGCCGTTCGATCCGCGCGCCGGGCAGGGCGGGCAACGCTACGCCGAGGCGCGCGAGCCCAATCTCGGCGGCGGTTTCATCGAATTCCTGTTCGGCGGCCCAGCGCGGCCGTGGAATGCTCCGCGCGCTTACCAGCCGGAGCCCGACTATCAACCGGGCGCGGCTGCGGAGCCGAGCGCCATGCAAAGTGCGCCGGTGCCGGGCCAAACGGCGCATGGGCCGATCGATCCCAAATACGACCGTCAGCTCGTCGCCTATGATGGCGAGGAGCATCCGGGCACGATCATCATCGACACCCCGCACCGCTTTCTCTATCTGGTCGAGGCGGGCGGCAAGGCGCTGCGCTACGGCATCGGCGTCGGCCGTCCGGGCTTCACCTGGTCCGGCGTGAAGACGATCAGCGCCATGCGCGAGTGGCCGGACTGGATTCCGCCGGACGACATGCTCAAACGGCGGCCCGACCTGCCGCGCTATATGGCGGGCGGTCCGGAAAATCCGCTCGGCGCGCGCGCGATGTATCTCGGCTCGTCGCTCTACCGCATCCACGGCTCGAACGAGCCCTGGAGCATCGGCCAGCAAGTGTCGTCCGGCTGCATCCGCATGCGCAACGACGATGTCACCGACCTTTACGGGCGCGTGAAGGTCGGCACCAAGGTCGTCGTGATCTACATTGCTGTAGCCCGGATTTCGCTTCGCTCCATCCGGGCTACTCGTTATTTATTCCGCTGCAGTGCGCGTATCGCTGTTGGGCCGCGCCGCTTCCTCGCGCGGTTTCAGCGTGTGCTCGGCGACGAAATAGACCGGCCGCGCTTTGATCTCGGCGAGGATCTTGCCGATATACTCGCCGAGGACTCCGAGCATCATGAGCTGCACGCCGCCGAGCACCATGACGCCGACGAACAGCGACGGATAGCCGGGGACCTTGCCGCCATAGAGGAGCGTCTCGTAGACGATCTGCGCGCCGTAGACGAACGCGGCGAGCGCGATTATGAGCCCAAGCATGGTGGCAACGCGCAGCGGCGCCACCGAAAATGCCGTCAATCCGTCGATCGACAATCCGATCAGCCGGCGCAAGCTGAAGGTGGTGCGGCCGTCGGCGCGCTGTTCCGGTTCGTAGGCGATGCGGATCTGCCGGAAGCCGATCCAGCTCGACAATCCCTTGAAGAAACGGTTGCGCTCCGGCAGCCGGCGCAATGCGTCGGCCGCGCGCGGTGAGAGCAGGCGAAAGTCGCCGGCATCCTCCGGTATCTTGCTGCGCGCGCCGGAGTTGACGAGCAGATAGAACGTCTTCACCGCGAGGCGCCGCGACAGCGTCTCGTTGGCGCGATGCGCTTTGGCGGTATAGACCACGTCATAGCCGCCATCGAGCCAGTGGCCGACCAGCGTTTCGATCAGCGCCGGCGGATGCTGGCCGTCGCCGTCGATGAACAGAACCGCGCCGAGTCGCGCGTGATCGAGCCCGGCGAGCAGCGCCGCCTCCTTGCCGAAATTGCGCGACAGCGAGATGAGCTGCACGTCGAGCGCGCTCGCCGGCAGGGCGCGGGCGATGGCCAGCGTGTCGTCGCTGCTGCCGTCGTCGACATAGACCACTTCGCAGGCGAGCGAGCGCTCGGCGCCGAGAGTTCGCCCAACTTCAATGAGCCCGGCGTGCACACGCGCGAGCGAGGCCGCTTCGTTGTAGAGCGGGACCACGATCGAGAGGCCGGCGGCCGGCGGCGCCGTTCTGGGATCGATTTTGTTCTCAGCCACTGCGCTCATCCTTCCGCGCGGATTTATAGCCCAGCCGGCTCTTCCTGTCGCGCAGTGCGCCGGCCCCCCGCGAACCGTCTGCTACGCCGGGCTGGCGGACGGTGGCGAACATGCTATGCGGGAGAGAATGACACGCGCCTCTCCCTATGAGTGGGTTCGCGCGCGGCTGGCGGAGCGCCGTCGCGGCCGCGCGCTGAGCACGAAGGCGGTAAGCTTCGCCCTCATCGGTGTCGTCAACACGGTAATCGATTACGGCGTGTTCCTGGTGGCGCGAGCGGCCTTGAGCCGGTCGCCGGCGGCGGTCGCGCTCTTCGATTCGCTCGCCCATTCCTGCGACTGCGGCAATGCGGCGACGATTTCGCTGATCGCCGCGAACACGATGTCGTGGATCTTCGCCGTGAGCGCCTCCTACGTCATGAATTCTTCGATCACGTTTGCCGCCGAGTCGGGACGCAAGCTCGGCTGGCGGTCTTACTTTACGTTCGTCATCTCCGGCATTGCCGGATGGCTCGCCAACACGGCGGCCCTCGTTGTCGCCGCCGAGGTTCTCCTCCTGCCGGTCTGGCTGGCGAAGGCCGTGGCGATCCTCGTGAGCTTCGTGGTGAATTTCTCGCTATCGCACTTTGTCGTGTTTCGCGTGCGCGATCCCGCCGACCAGCCGCCGCGGGACGTTTGAGCTAGGCGCGCCGCTTGCGCGCCTTTTGCGCAGCGAGAAATTTGCGCATGGCGACGGCCGGCTCATCAGTCCGGTAGGCGGCGGCGAAGGTGGCGACGCCCGCTTGCACGGCCGCACGAAGCGGCAGGTCCTCCCATTGCCGGATCAGCCGCTTTTGCAGCCGCACGGCGCCGGGCTTCGAGGTCAGGAGCTTGCCGATCCAGGCTTCGACTGCGGCGTCGAGCGCCGCCGCCGGCACGACGTGCTCGACCAATCCCCATTCGAGCGCCTCGGCGGCGGTGAAGATTTCGCCGAGATACATGATCTCGCGCGCGCGGCCCCAGCCGACCAGCGTCGGCAACAGTGCCGCTTCGATGACGGAGGGAATGCCGATCTTGACCTCCTGCATGCCAAACGTCGCGGTTTTGGAGGCGATGCGGATGTCGCAGGCAGCCGCGATCTCGAGCCCGCCGCCGAAGCAATAGCCGGGGATGCGGGCGATCACCGGCACCGGCAAGTCGCGGATCGCGTCGCAGCATTGGTGCAGCCGGGTGATGAAGGCTCTCGCCTGCGTCGCGCTCTCGATCTTCGCCATCTCGTCGATGTCGGCGCCAGCGGTAAAGGCCTTGTCGCCGGCTCCGCTCAGCACCACCGCTCGCAGGCGCTCGTCGGCGCCAAGCTCCGCCATCGCGGCGGCGAACTCGGCCATCAGCGCGCCGTTCATCGCGTTGAGTTGGCGGGCACGGTCGATCGTCACATAAGCGATGCCGCCCTGCGGCCGCTCATCGCGGCGGACACGAATTTTTTGCTCGTCGCTCATTGGGCGGTGCGGCTTTCGCCCCGGTGCGGTTCGCTGCGTTCAAGCTCGGCGGCAAGCTTGGCGTACAGCGGATTGTCGCGCGAATAAACATAATCAAGCGCGGCGACCGAGACCGCCTCGGCGCCATGCTCGCGCAGGAAGCTCGCCAGCGCATGCACGTATTTGGGCGGGCAGTGCAGCGTCAGCATTCCCGAGGATGTCGGGCCGCCGAACGGCGCGGCGACGCCGAACTTCTCGCGCGCCGTGCCGAGGAGCGCATCGCTCATGCCGGGAAAGCGCGTGCGCACCTCGCGGAACGAATGCGCCTGCTTCTGCGCCGCGATGCGGTCGAGGAGCAGGCGCGCGGTTTCACGCTGCGCGGTTTCCCAAGATGCCTGGCGCGCGGCGACGAGGTTTGCCTGCGAGCGCAGGATCACGCCATCCTCGATCACCTTGAGGCCGTTGGCCTCGAGCGTGGCGCCGGTCGTGGTGATGTCGACGATGAGCTCGGCGGTGCCGGCCGCCGGCGCGCCTTCGGTCGCGCCCGAGCTTTCCACGATGCGATAGTCGACGACGCCGTGCTCGGCAAAGAAGCCGCGCGTGAGATGGGCGTATTTGGTGGCGAGCCGCATCTTGCGCTCATGCTTGAGCCGGAAGGCGGTCGCGACGTCGTCGAGATCGGCCATGTTGTGCACGTCGATCCAGGCTCGCGGCACCGCGACGACGACATTGGCGAAACCGAAGCCGAGTGGATCGATCAGCACCACCTGCCGGTCGGCATTGGGAATCATCTCGCGCACGAGATCCTCGCCGGTGACGCCCAGATGCACCGCGCCAAGCGCGAGCTGAGTGGTGATTTCGGACGCCGAGAGATAGGCAACCTCGACGCCGTCGAGCCCGGCGATCGTGCCGCGATAGTCGCGCGCGCCGCGCGGCTTGACGAGCTCAAGTCCCGAGCGCGCGAAGAAGGCTTCGGCGTTCTGCTGCAGCCGCCCTTTCGACGGCACCGCGAGAATGAGCGGCGCGTTCATGCGACGCCTCCGCATGTCGAGAGCTCCTCGATCGAGGCGGCAAAGCCGACCGCCGGGATCGGCGCCGAGGCGCCGAGCCGCGACAATAGGCCGTCATAGCGGCCGCCGGCGATGAGCGGGCCCTTGGCCCGCGGGTCGTGCAGCTCGAACACGAAGCCGGTGTAGTAGTCGAAGCCGCGTCCGAACGCGGTCGAGA
Source organism: uncultured Alphaproteobacteria bacterium (assembly GCA_963850855.1). GTDB lineage: Bacteria > Pseudomonadota > Alphaproteobacteria > Rhizobiales > Xanthobacteraceae > BOG-931. The sequence goes on along the minus strand of CAWKNH010000006.1, from coordinate 371,953 downwards.
AACGGATGCTGCGGACGTCGACGCCGCGGGCGGCAAGAAAGCCGGTGCGCGTCTCGTAAAGGTCGAGTGCGGCGGCGAGCGGGATGTTGGCGTCGGCGGCGAGTGCGCGCAGCTCGCAGGCGGCCTCGTCCGGATCGCCGCGCACGCCGAGGAAGCGTTCGATCAGCGCCCGCGTCTCGCGCGGCAGCCGCGTTCCGGCGCCGAACGCGGCTTGTTCGAGAAAACGCTCGGCGATCTCGGCAACGGAGCGGCCGCCGACCGTTTCGATGCCGGCGATCGAGAGGAGATCGGTGACCAGGTGATGCGCGGCCTTCGGATCGGAGCCGGCAAGCGCGGCGAGCACGCCCTGGTATTCCGGCGGTCCGCTGGCGCCGGAAAGCGCGAGCTGATCGAGATCGTGGGCCAGCGACCATTTGCGATTGAGGTCCTTGACCAGGCGGCGTTTCCACGCCGGGGCAAGATCGAGGGCGGCGACGAAAGCGGCGAACAGCCCGACGTCGCCCATGCGGATTTCCGGTGCGGCCAGTCCGTAATGGGCGGTCGCCTCAAGCCCGAGCGCCAGCATTTCGGCATCGGCCGCCGCCTTGTCAGGGCGCGCGAAGGATTCGATTCCGGCTTGCAGGAATTCCGACGCTAGTCCCTCGCGGTGGCGAAACACCGGCCCGAGGTAGCAGAAGCCGGCGGCCTTACCGACGGCGGGCGATTGCAGATAAGCGCGCGAGACCGGAATGGTGAGGTCGGGCCGTAGGCACAATTCACGCCCGAGCGGATCGCTGGTGAGAAACATGCGCCGGCGGATGTCTTCGCCGGAGAGGTCGAGGAACGGCTCCGCCGGCACCAGGATCGGCGGCTCGATCTGCGCGTAGCCGGCGCGCATATAGGAGGCGACGAGCTTTTGCGCGCGCAGGTCGGGGCCGTTGGTTGGAATGCTCGGCACGGTGTTCATGTCGCGGGCGGCGTTCTTTCTTGTCCTGGGTGCTCGGCCCTTTAGCACGGCCGGTCGCATGTTTCGACGATGATCGGGGTGCGGCGTTAATGCTTTCGGGTTGCGGCGGCGGGCGCGCAAGATGTGATTATGGTTTACAATCAACGGCTTCCATCCGGCCTTGGCGTCGCCGGCGAGGGAGAGCGCGACCCGGTCAGGTGAGGAAGACGCGCGTGAAGAACCAATAACCGCCCAGGAGCGCGATCGCCGCCGACAGCGTGTAGACGAGCGGCGCCGCGCGCACCGGCTTTTCCCGGTCGGCCGCCGTCAGCCAGTCGACAGCGATCAGCGCCGGGACGACGATCGAGACGATCGCCACTTGCCCGATCTCCACTCCGATATTGAAGGCGGCGAGCGCCGGAACGACGGCATTCGCCGGCAGGCCGAATTCCTGCAGCGCGCTGGCGAAGCCGAAGCCGTGAATGAGCCCGAACGCAAAGGTCACCCGCCAGCGGCCGTCGACGTCGCGGGAGAAGAAGTTTTCCACCGCCACGAAGACGATCGAGGCGGCGATCGCCGGCTCGACGATGCTGCTGGGAATGGCAACGATCTGCAGAGCGGCAAGCGACAGCGTCACCGAGTGCGCGAGCGTGAACGCGGTCACGATCTTGATCACCGGCCATAGCCGCCGTGCCCACAGCACGATCGCGATCAGGAAGGCGACGTGGTCGTAACCGAGAAAGATGTGTTCGGTGCCGGTGACGAGGTAGCGCTGCATCGTCGACCAGATCGGCGGCGCGGCGCTGGAGATCGTCACGCTCGTGTGGGTGTCGTCGAGCAGCGCCTGCGGCGCGTTCTCGCCGTCGCCGATCAGGACCACCTGGCGCGCCGTGCGGTCGTTCGCCGTCAACACGGTCGAATGGTAGACGATCTCGCCGGCGACGTTGCGGCAGGAAAATGTGTTGCGGACGATGACGCCGTCGCCATCGGTTACGATCTCGGGCGCGCCGACGATGCATGGCGTGCCGTCCGTGCCGGTCACGCCGATATGGGCGGCCACATAGGCGGCGATCGGCGCCGCCGAGGCGGCAAGTTTCGCCGGATCGACCTGATCCTTCTGCGCGTCGAACACCTGCGTCCCGGCGAGCCGGTCGGCATCGCTTCCTTTGAGCGCCACCTCGACAGTGACCAGGCGCTGCGGGCGCAGCGCGACCCGTGCCGTCGATAGATTGACCTGATGCGCTTGCGCCGCCGCCGCGATGCAGATCACGACCAGGAGCAAGATCGCGCACAGGCCGCTGCGCGCCGGCCCGACCGCCGGCCAAGCCTTCACGAACCCGCTCCCACGGCCTTCAGCAGTTCGCTGAGGCGCCTGACCTCGAACTCGGCGACCGTCACCACGTCGCCGTTCGGCGCCAGGCGAGCGTAGCGGTCGAAGCTGTCCGCACTGCCGCCAAGCTCGAGCCGCGCCAGCGGGGTGGAGCTGTCCCGCGCATAGAGCAACACGATGAGATGCGGGAGCGTCAGGCCGAACTGCGCGAGCTTTTGCTCGTCAACGCCGTGCGCGATGCGGGTCTCGACGGCCGTCTCGTCGAACGCCTCGAGCGCGGCATCGATGATGCGGGCCTGCGCCGGATCGGCGACATGCGCGTTGGCGCTCCCGGCGTGGGAATGCTGGCCGGTGTGGCGAAACCAATTGCCGGCGCTGTCGCGCTCGAAGCGGGTGAGCTTGCCGGCAAAGACGATCTCGACCGCCCAGACCTGCGCCATCGACACCGGCAGCAACAGGCTCGCGCCGCGGCTCGCTGCCGCGGGTTCGGCCAGCCGCCGCGCCATGTCGGCCGCGATTTGCCATTCGGCGCCGACATGCCGCGCCATCAGGTAGACGGTCGCGGCGCCGGCCAGCCGGACATATTGCGAGGTGCCGGCCGGATTGAGGATGCCGAAATTCACGGTCGCGATCGTCCGATCGGCGGTGCCGAGCGTCACCACGCTCGCCGGCGGGTCGAGGCCGAATTCCGCGAAGCGCGTCGGATCGAGCTCGCCGGCCGGGATGTGGCGCGCGGGATTGCTGACGTGAAGAAAGCGCAGAGCCGCGTCGATGTGCGCGGAAAGCTCGGCCGGCGCCGCCTCGGCAGCGCCGTCGACCGCCCAGCCGCTGGACTCGCGGCGGAACGCGATGCTCTCCTGTTTGCTCCGGACTTCGACGCGGGTGACGGCGGATGGCGCAACGTCAACCAAACCCTCGGGGGCGAAGCGCACCAGCCCGCGGAATTCCGGCGCGTGCCCGCTTACCACCAGGACAACGAGCAGAACGATCAGCAGCCCGGCGGCGAGCGGCGCGAACAGGACTACGCCGCCGCGCTTCAACGCCGCCTCCACCATACCAGCACGCCGAACATCAGCGTGGAGAGCGGCAGCAATACTTCGAGCACGACGAATACGTCGCGCATCTGCCGGCTCGTAAGCGCGATCTCGGATATGCTCAAGGTCTGCGGCGCGACGCTCGGCATGGTTTCGTCGGCGGCGAGCCAGCGCAGCATCGCGACCGAGAGCTCGCCGTTCGAGACATAGGGAAAATACTCGTTGGTGGCGAATTTGCTGGTGCCGGCCAGCACCAAGCGGAAATGCTTGTCGGTTCCCGCGTCCGGCCACCGGCCGGTGACCGCAACCGCCAAATTTTGTGCGCCTTTGTCTTGCCCGGCGGACGCACCTTCCTCGGCAGCCGCGAGCTCCCCGCTGCCGGTGGACGTGACCGGCCGGAGGTAGGCATCGCCGCTGCTGGCGGCGAGGATGCTTACGGTGACGCCTGCTGGGGGCGGGGCAAGGTCAATCGGTCGGACCTGCGGGAACACCGTCAGCGCTACCCGTTCAGTGATCGGATGCGGCGGATAATACGGCACCGCGACCTTGTCCGGGTCGGTGCGGAAATGGTTGAGCGGGTCGATGACGATCGCCTGCGGCGTCGTCAGCCCGACCGGTCCAAGCAGACGGCTTTCGAAATCCGCGCCAATGGGAAAGACCGGGTCGAGCAGCAGCAGCAAGCGGCCGCCGCCGGCCAGATATTTGGCCAGCAGGTCTGCTTCCCCGGCGGCAAAGGCGGTGCGTGGACCGATCTCGGCGACGACCGCGCAATCGGCCGGGATGGCACTTGCCGACGCGGTCACGATGCCGCGCGTCTCGTAGCCGATCTCCATGAGCGCGAGCTGGAGCCGGTCGAGGTCCGCCGGCTCGGCAACCAGTACGTCGCCGGCGCCGGGCACGTCGTGCCCCTTCAGGGTCTCGACATGACTGTAGTGAAAATGCGCTTGCGTCGGGCGGAAGGTCTCGCCATGGCCGGTGACGAAGCACACGGTTTCGACCCGCTCCTGGAGCGTGCGCAGCGCCGCAAAGGCCAGCCGCGTCACGTCGGTGGTATTCTCGACCATGACCCTACGGCCACCGGCCTGGAATAGGGCGGTGTTGTAGGCACGCACGCCGACATCGCGGGCTAGTCCTGGCTCCTTGTCCAGATCGATGGCGCGAAAGGTGAAGAGCGGATGGCTCCGCGCGGCGATCGCGATCAAATCTCTGGCGACCAGGGCGTTGCCGTCGGCGCTGTTGTAGAAATAAGTGAGCGACAGCGGCGCGCGCAGGTTGTCGATGACCCCGGTGAACTGAGGCGGAGGCGTGTTCCGGCCCTCGCGGCTGACGTCGAAATGAAGGTCATGACGATAGAGCGCCATGTTGGCGAGGATCACCACAGCGATCGCCGCGGCGGTCACGAGCACGGTCGAAATCCAGGCGGACAGGCGCGAGCCGCGGCCGCGCAGCGGCAGCCGGAGCGCGAGCATGAACAGCGCCAGCAGCGTCAGCGCCCAGGTCGCGAACAGGAGGCTGTTCGCGACCTCCTCGCTCAATCCGGTGAAGCCGAGCGCGCCGCAGGCGATCGCGCCGACGACGAGCGCCGCGACGACAATATTCGAGCGCCCGGCTCGGAGCATGCGCGCGACCCTCAGCGCCGCGCGAGCGCGCGCACGCTCAGCAACAGCGTCAGCATCGCGACGCTGAGAAAGAAACCGACATCCGACAGGTACACCGAGCCGATGGCGAACGGCCGGAAATGGACCGAGAGCGACAGATTGACCACCAGCGTGTCGAACGGGCTCGGCAGCAGCCAGCCGAAATTGTCGATGATCCAGAGGAGCAGAAACACGCTCAGCGAAACGATCGCGGCAATGATCTGGTTGGCGGTGAGCGCGGAGGCGAGAAGCCCGACGCCGACCAATGCCGAGCCGAAAAGGAGCAGGCCGAGATAACCGCTGTAGATCGGCCCGAGGTCGGGGTCGCCGAACAGGACCAGTACCGCCGCATAGGCGGCGGACAAGAGCAGCATGAGCGCGATCAGGCTCATGCTGGCGACGAATTTGGCCAGCACGATCTCGATCTCCGATACCGGCGAGGTCAGCAGCACTTCCAGGGTGCGCAGCTTGCGCTCCTCGGCGATGAGCCGCATGGTGATGAGCGGCACGGTCAGCATGAACAACACGAACATCTGAAAGAAGACATGCACCAGGCTCGGTTGATGGCTGAGGAACAGCGTCAGCGTAAAGCTGTAACCCATGATCAGCAGAAACACCGTCATCACCACATAGGCGATTGGCGACGAGAACAGCGCCCGTTCCTCTTTGAGCAGCAGGACGCCGAAGTTATTCATGCGGCTGCCTGTGCCGGTCTTCGGGTGAGATCGAGGAACACCCGTTCGAGGTTGTGCGGAACTTCGCTGACTTCGGTGATCGCGATTCCGCCAGCGGCGAGCGCGGCCACGATATCGGCCGCAAGCGACGGTCGCCGCTCGGCCTCGATCACGTAGCCGACCGGCGCGCCGGCGCCGTCATGCTCGGCGGAAATGCTGCGCACTCCGGCGACGCCGCCACAGATGTCGCGGACCGCCGCGTCGGGGCCGGCGGCGCGCACCCGGATGCGGGCGTCGTCCGCGCTGTCCTTGAGGGCGTCGCCGGTCAACAGTCTCCCGTCGAGCAGGATCATCACGCGGGTCGCGATCTTCTCGATTTCCGGGAGCACGTGCGAGGCCAAAAGCACCGTGTGGCGCCCGGCAAGCGAGCGGATGAGATCGCGCACGGCGATCACCTGGTGCGGGTCGAGCCCGCTGGTCGGCTCGTCGAGCACCAGGAGCTTCGGCTCGCCGAGCAAAGCCTGCGCGATCGAGACGCGCTGGCGAAATCCACGCGACAGCTTGCCGGTTGGCATCGTCATGACGCCGCCGAGATCAAGCCGCTCCGCCGCGGCCGCGACGGCGCGGTTCTCGGCGGCGCCGCGCAGGCCCTTGATGTTGGCCATGAAGCGCAGGAACTCGACTACGCGCATATGATCGTAGAGGGGCGAGTCCTCGGGCACGTAGCTGATCGCGCGGCGTACTTCCATCGACTCGGTCACGACATCGTGCCCGGCAACCTGCATGCTGCCGGAGCTCGGCGCCAGATAGCCGCAGAGTATGCGGAACAGCGTGCTCTTGCCCGACCCGTTGGGCCCGAGGAGGCCGACGATCTCTCCCGGCTCGACTGCAAACGAAACGTCGTTCACCGCGCGGCGCGGCCCATACCATTTGGTGACATGCTGCGCCAACACGACAGGCGACATGACCGCTCACTGCAACGCTCAAGAACACAGACCCGGGCGGAGGCCCGCCCGGGTCTGCACGACTTAATCCAGACGATCAAGCGCCGCGCACGCTTAGTCGTAGTATTCCGGCGACTGCTTGTGCGCCTTGAAGGTGTCGGGGTCGTGGGCGTAGATGATGTCGGCCCCCTCGGTGTCCCGCACTCTCTTCACCCACGCATAGGCGTCGAGCATTCCGGGCGGGTCATAGACGCTGCCGATGCTTGGCAGGATGTTCTTGTCGAGATTCTCCTGCAGATAGACCGCGTCGCTGGTGAGCACCACCGAGCCGTGTTTCGGCAGGCGTACGACCACAATTTGACTGCCCGGCGTATGTGATACGGTGCGGTGGATCTCGATGCTGTGATCCCCGAACAGGTCGAGATCGCCGTCGAGCTCGATGGCCTTGACCTTGTTTGCCATGCCGCCGCCGATGCTGTTGCGCATCCAGGCGAAATCCTGGGTGATGAAGAACGTGGCGTAACCGGGCGCCGGCCAGAACGCGTTCTTGATCTCGTCGCGCTGGTAGACGAACGTCGAATCCGGGAACTTGCCGACATTGCCGGCATGGTCGACGTGGAAATGACCGAGCACGACGTATTTGATGTCCGCGGGCTTGACGTTGATCTTGCTAAGCTGGGCGTCGATCGCGACATCCGGCGTGCGCACCGGATCGAGCGCCTTGACGAACGGCCCCCAATAGTCCGGATCGGTGATGATCTTGTCGTTGTTGCCGCAATCGAACAGCACGTCGCCCTTGGGATGCCGGATCAGGAAGAAGGCTACCGGAATGGTGACCTTGCCGCTCGAGCCGTTCTGGATGATCGACTTGTCGAGCGTCAGCCCACCCGACGAGAACACATAGAGCTTCATTTCCTTCGGCGGGTCAGCTGCGGTCGCGGCTGTCGTCCCCATCACGCCCGCTGCAATTACCAAGGCGCCGAGACTCTTCGCCAAGCCTAACGGCATGTCATCCTCCCTGTGAATTCCATGGCCAATTTAGTGTTCGGCCGAGGTCACCGTAGCACGAATCGCTGGGCTGTGCAGTGGCTAAAGACATGCCGTGCGCGCTCACGCGTCATGCGGCGTGCGCTCACGTGCGCGCGGCGCGATCGATCCGCGCGCTCGGACGGACATCTAACTGAATCAAGGGCTTCCGCGACCGAACTCTTCGCCGCAATGGTGTTCTTTGCGGTTCACTCAACTCAGGCACGTCGCGGATGGCCGTGAGTGTGGCTGTGCGTGCCGCCGCGGCCATGCGTATGCATGCCGTCGGCCGGCAGATAGACGACCTGTCCGTGGCGGACGCCGCGCTCGGCAATGACGTGGTCGGCGAACTCTTGCACGTCGGCGCTGCGCCCCTTGAGCACCGTGACTTCAAGGCAACTCTCATGATCGAGGTGCACGTGCAGCGTCGCCTGCGCGAGGTCGTGACGCGCGTGGTAGTCGCGCGTGAGCCGCTGCGCCAACTCGCGCTTCTCGTGATCGTAGACGTAGACGAGCGCGGCGACGCAGGCGCGCGCGCCTGGATGTTCGCGCGCCGCCTGTTGCAGGCCGGAGCGCGACAGATCGCGGATCGCTTCCGACCGGTTGGCGTAACCGCGCGCCTCCATGAAGCGGTCGACCGCGGCGGCGAGCTCGTCGTCGATGGTAATGGTCACGCGCTGCATCGTCTTCCTCCCCTGCGGCGGCAGCGATCCTACCACAACGGGATTATTTGGTGGGTTTGACGCCCGTTGAGATCGCCGCCTAAAGTTCGTTCGATGGTTCCCCGTTGGGGATCAAAAGGGAACGCAGTGCGGGCGATTTTTCTTCGCCCAATGCTGCGGCTGTCCCCGCAACTGTAAGCGGCGAATCTTCCGTCAAACGTCCACTGGGATCTCGGTCTCGGGAAGGCGGCTGAAGGTGACGACCCGTGAGCCAGGAGACCTGCCGTCAGCCGTGGGTCACGCGCGAGCGCGTCGGGGCGGGGTGTACTGACGGTGGGCGAACCAATCATCCGGTTTTGGATGTGCAGGACACCACTTAGCGGTGACGTGCCACAGGGCGTGCCACCCGAGGTGTCCCCATGCATAAGCTTACCGGCGCTGCGCGGTATGCACTTTTATTGACAACGTCATACCAGCGACCCATCCTGCCGCCGTGCGGCGCGGTCCGATGTCCGGGCGGCGGCGTGGGGGCGTTGATGGCGTCGCGTCGGTTCGGTCCGCTGGTTTTTTTTCTGTCGATTTTTGCGGTCAGCGCCTCGGCGCAAACGCTGCCTACCGCAGAGCCGTCTTCCGGCAGCGTGCCGCCTGCGGCGATCACCACGACAGTGTCGCCGGGCGCATCCACCGGCACGACGCTGCCGACCATCCGGGTCACTGCCAAGCGAAAACCGCCACCGAAGCCGCCGGCTTCGGCGCCGGCGAGCGCAGCCGCTCGGTCCGCGGCGCCACCGCCTCCATCGCCCTACGAGACCGGCGCTCCCAACGTGGCGGGCGGGACGCCGGTGGTGCCGCAACTGGCGAGCCAGATGACGATTTCAGGGCAAGATCTCAACGCCCGGCCGGTTACCGAACCGGCGCAAGTGCTCGAAGCCGCGCCGGGGCTCGCCGTCGTCCAGCATTCCGGCGAAGGCAAGGCCAACCAGTATTACCTACGCGGCTACAATCTCGATCACGGCACCGACATGGCGACATTCTGGGACGACGTGCCGATCAACCTGCCAACGAACGCGCACGGCCAAGGCTACACGGATCTCAACTTTCTCATTCCGGAAACGATCAGCGGACTCGAGGTCCGCAAAGGACCTTATTTCGCCGACGTCGGCGACTTCGCCAATGCCGGCGACCTTCACATCTCGCTGCGCGACAGCGTCCCGCAGAATATCCAGTCGCTCACCGTCGGCAGCTTCGGTTACGATCGCTTTCTTTCGCTCGGCTCGACCAAACTGGACGGTGGGTCGCTCCTCTACGCGGGCGAGTTCAACATCTATAACGGCCCCTGGGCTTCGCCCGACGAGGTACGCAAGTTCAACGGCCTGCTTCGCTACAGCCAGGGTACGGCGACGGACGGTTTTTCCGTTACCGGCGTCGCCTATGCGAATACCTGGAACTCCTCCGACCAGGTCGCGCTGCGCGCCATCACGACCGGACAGATCGGCCTCTTCGGCGAGATCGATCCGAGTGACGGCGGCGACACGAGCCGCTTCATGCTATCGACCAGGTTGGCGCAATCCGACGACGGCGGATTGTGGAAGGCCAACGCCTATGTCGCCAAATACACGCTAAACCTGTTCAACAACTTCACCTGGGACACGACGAACCCGGTCAACGGCGATCAGTTCCACCAGCACGACGATCGCGTCTACGGCGGGGCCGGCGTTTCCCGCACGGTTGACGGGACATTTTTCGGCCGCCCGATCGAGACCGTGTTCGGGGCGCAAACCCGTTACGACGACATCAATGTCGGCCTCAGCAACACGGCGCAACGTCTACTGCTCTCGAATATCCTGGTCGACCACGTCGAGGAGGGGAACGCCGGAATCTACGCTCAGAGCACGGTGCACTGGACCGACTGGTGGCGTACCACTGCCGGATGGCGCGGCGACTATTTCACCACGTCGGTGGATTCGTTCCTGCAAACCGCAAACTCGGGAAAGACGCAGGCCGCACTCGGCAGCCCGAAGTTCACTACGGTGTTTGGTCCGTTCTACAAGACCGAGCTGTTCTTCGGCGCCGGCCTGGGCTACCACAGCAACGACGCGCGCAGCACGACGATCACGCAAACTCCGGGCGACCCAGCGACGCCAGAGGGTGCTTCGCCGTTTCTAGTGCGCTCGGCGGGTGCCGAGATCGGCGTTCGCACCAAGGCCCTGCCGGGGCTCGACAGCTCGGTCAGCCTTTTCTACCTGCACCAGGACTCGGAGCTGTTCTTCGACGGCGACACCGGCAGCACCGTGGCCGGCCTGCCCAGTCAGCGAACCGGCATCGAGTTCACCAACAACTACACTCCGGCGTCCTGGCTCCGCGTCGACGCGGATCTGGCGCTCTCGCGGGCCCGCTTCCTTGGGTTCGATACCGCTCAGGAGCAGCTCTACCAATCCCTGGCCGGCTTTCCGCAGGCGCAGATCGGCAACGCTCCCGGCAATCTTGTTTATGAAGCGCCGTGGATGGTGGCGTCGGCGGGCATCACGCTCGGCGAGAACACTGGCTGGTTCAGCGCGCTGCGCTGGCGCTACATCAGCTCCCGGCCGCTCACTGAGGACGGCGTCTTCCAGTCTCCGCCGGTGAACACCGTCAACGCCGCCGTCGGCTATCGGTTCGCGAACGGTTGGCGCATCCAGTTCGACGCGCTCAATCTGCTCAACTCCGCCTCATATAACGCCAGCTACGCCTATGGCGCGCTGCTCACGACCGACAGCCTGTTCGCCATGTGCTTTCCCGCGCACGGCGCCCCGACCGCACCGGCGGCGGTCTGCCAGAACGGGGTGATGGATTATTCGATCCATCCGCTCGAGCCTCTGGCCGTCCGGCTCACGCTCAGTGGGCCGATCGATACGGTCGACGTTCCGTCCATGATGGCGGAGTTCAGACGGGGGATTCCGGCCTATCAGGCGCCAAAGGCGAACTACGATTGGAGCGGCTTCTACATCGGCGGCCATGTCGACTATAGCTGGTCGCGCGTTAGCGGCAGCGCGATCAACACCGCGACCGGCGCCGCATCCGCGCTCCCCGACAGCAACACGAATGTTTGGCACGGCGGCATTCAGCTCGGCTTCGACTATATGTTGCCGGCGCGCGTGGTGCTGGGTGTGGCCGCCGATGTGTCGTCGGGCGGCAGCAAGACGACCACGATCGCCGATGCTTCCGGCACCAGCGCGAACCGAATAACCGTCTTCGACAGCGAAAGCGTGCGCGGGCGCCTCGGCTACGCCTTCGACAAGGTGCTAATTTACGCAACGGGCGGCTGGGCGTGGTCGAACAATCAATCGGTCCGGACGCAGCTCACCGGCGCGCTCAACAACGCAACGGCAGGCACCGACGAGGCCGTCAACTTCTATCTCGGCGGGTGGACGGCGGGCGGCGGCGTCGCCGTCGCTGTCGCGCAAAATTGGAACGCGTTCGCCGAATATCGGCACACGAGCTTTGCGCCGTCGACCATGACGCTGCCGTTTTCGCTCATCTCCATTCGTTCGACGAGTGATGTGAGCGCGGTCGAGCTGGGCGTGAGTTACAAGTTCAATTGGGGCTTGTCACCGGACACCGGCTTCGCGACGGTGGCGCAGCTCACACAAGCTCCACGGGCGCCGATGCCCGCGCTGGTCTACAAGTCGCCGGCAGCGTCCTCGACCTATGATTGGACCGGCTTCTATGTCGGCGGTGACAGCGGCTATGGTCGGGAAACGACGAATGGAACACTGACCACCGCTGCCGGAGCGCCGTTGGCTCCCTATAGCTACGACGTCAGCGGGCCGTTGGCTGGCGTCTTTGCCGGCGGCAATTATCAGTTCAACCGGTTCGTGATCGGCGCGGAAGGCGATTGGCAATGGTCGAGGCTCACCGGCAATAATCAAGCGCTGGCGCCGATCGGCGCGGCGGGCGCCTTCCCCGCGGGTCCCTTCACGATCTCCACGACGACTAAAGACTACGGCTCGATCCGCGCTAGGTTCGGTTTCGCTTATGATCGGTTTCTCGCCTTCGGCACTGCCGGCTGGGCGTGGGGCAATCCGTCGACGTCCTACGCCCTGACCGGAGCCGCTCCGTTCGTCACCAATGGCGGCAATTCCAACGGTTGGACGACCGGCGCCGGCGTCGAATACGGCTTGGCCGACAATATGCTCGGGCGCATTGAATACCGCTACACCAACCTCGCGACCTCGAGCTTCGTGAGCGTCGCGACGAATTCCGCCAACGGCAGCAATCGAGTACCGATCAGCGACTTGCGATTTGGCATCGCCTATCGATTCAGCGGCGGTCCAGTCGCCAAAAACTAACGCAAAATCCAATCAATGTTCGCGACCGGGGGCTCTTGCGCGAGGCCTGATCCGTCGTAGACTGGTGCAGTCGCGGATGGGGGTGGGGTGGCCCGATGCGTTGGGTCCGTTGCAACGGCCGATTCGGCAGTTGGCTGGCGCTCGCGGCGCTGGCGCTGCAGATTGCCGTGTCGTTCGGACACGTCCATCTCGACCGCGTCGCGCGCGCTTCCGCTGTTGTCGCCGTTGCCGCTGCGCCGGGAACGCCCGCGCTTCCCGACCACCAGCCCGGCAATGAGGCAGACGATTACTGCGCGATTTGCGCCACGATCTACCTCGCCGCCAATTCGTTTGTTCCCCAGGCGCCGCAACTGGCGGTGCCGTTTGGCTCGCAAGCAATCGAGCATCTCGATCGCGTCGCCGCCGTTTTCATCGTGCCGCGGCGCGCGCCGTTCCAATCCCGCGCTCCCCCGCTCGCCTGATCTGCGGTCGTTGCTGACCTTGAGGATCGCCGCGCTCACGTGCCGGCGATGCCCTAAAGGGGTAAACGCAGCATTTCGCTCGCATTTCGATCTGCCGCGCCAGCACGACCGCCCTTGGACCGGCCGCTTGGGTCATCCATTGCAGCAATCGAGGTGGGGTCATGTTCGTTCGTATTCGCCGCGTGTATCGCGGCTACTTGCTCAGCGGCTCAGCGCTTGCGCTGTTGAGCCTCAGCGGAGCGGCTGTCGCGCAAACCACGCAAACAAAGCTTCCTGAACTCGTGGTGCGCGGAACAAAGCCGAAGCCGGCCAAACCGCGGGCGGTCGCGCATCGCGCTGCACCGACGACGCCCGCAACGCCGGCCGAAAAGCTCGCCGCCAAGTCAAACGCCTTCGATGCGGCGCGCAGCAATCTCTACACGACCATCGGCACGTCCTCCGATGTCATCACCCACGCGACGATCGACGCGCTTCCCGGCGGCGACAATCAGCAGGTCGAGAAAATCCTATTGCAGGCGCCGGGGGTGTCGCAGGATTCCGCCGCCAGCGGCCTGCTTCATGTGCGTAACGACCACGCCAACGTGCAATTTCGCATTAATGGCGTGATGCTGCCCGACGGCTTGACCGGCTTCGGCAGCATTCTCGACGCCAGCTGGATCGGCAGCATCGGCTTGGTTGTGGGCGCACTCCCGGCCGAATACGGGCTGCGCACTGTCGGCCTCGTCGACATCACGACCCGCGCCGACATTTTCAATAACAGCGGTCAAGTCAGCATCTACGGCGGCAGTCAAGGCACGCTTACGCCGACGATCCAATACGGCGGCACTTTCGGCAGCACCTGTCCAGGCGCATCGGCGCCGCCGCCCGGAACTCACGCGCTGCCCAGTGCGGATTGCTTCCCGGGTGTCCAATACTTCTTTACCGGCCGTTACTTGCAAACCAACGAAGGCCTCGAAAATTCGATCGCCTCCTACAGCCCGATCCATGATTTCTCGCAACAGGAGAAGGGCTTCGCTTATCTGTCGACGTTCGTCGACCCCTATACTCGGCTCAGCCTGATCGCCGGAACCTCGACCAGCGCGTTCCAGATTCCCAATACTCCCGGGCAGCCGGTGGGCTTGAACGGAGGCGTCACGAGCGCGTTCGGCGTCACCACCTTCAATTCGGCGCAGCTCAACGAGAACCAGTACGAGGATACCCAATACGCCGTGCTGGCGCTGCAGCGATCGATCAACGGCTTTGACGGACAGATTTCTTATTTCACGCGCTATGACACACTTGCACTATTCGCCGGACCCGCTTGGCGATCTGCTGATCAACGGCGTCGCCTCGGACATCGTGCGCCAATCCCTTACACCAACGGCATCCAGGCCGACGGCTCGTATCAGATCAATCCTGCGCACACCATTCGCACCGGCTTTTTCTTCAGTGGCGAACAGGCCTTTGTCGGCAATACGTCGCTGGTCGAGCCCGTCGTCGGCGGAGCGCCGGTCGATGCACCTTTCAATATCACCGATAATGTCTCGACTACCGGCTATCTCGCCGGCGTGTATGCGCAGGACGAATGGAAGGTCACCGACAAGTTCACGATCAATGCCGGTCTGCGCTTCGACCAGATGTGGCAATTCGTCGAGGCCAACCAACTCAGCCCTCGCATTGGCTTCATCTACACACCGTTCGAATACACGAAGTTTCACGCCGGGTACGCGCGCTACTTCACACCGCCGGTGCTGGTGGAGGCAGCTCCGGCCAATATCGGTTTGTTCAACAACACCACGGCGGCGGTACCTACCGACCAGGGAAACGGTCCGGTTCTGCCGGAGCGGTCGCACTATTTCGACGCCGGTATCGATCAAAATATTCCGTTCGGGTGCAGCAAGCCGGCCGCAAAAGATTGCACCGACCTCGATCTCGGTGTCGACGTCTACTATAAGATCGCGACCGATCTCATCGACAACGGCCTTTTCGGCCAGGCTTACGCGCTGAGCGCTTTCAACTACGCCCAGGGCGTCAACGAAGGCATCGAGTTCAGCGGAAAATTTCACAGCGGCAACTTTCAGGCCTACGCCAACCTCGCCGTGGCCCAGCAGAAAGCGATCGATCCAGTGTCGAACCAATATCTATTCGGCAACGTGCCGCTCGCCGATCTCGGCGGCTTGACCGAGTTCCAGTACCTCCAGACCCACTGGATCTACACCGATCACAATCAGTTCGTGACCGGCTCGGCGGGCGGCGCCTATCAATTCTGCGGCCGGCCGGCGAATGCGGGCGATGAAGCTTTAACGGCTTGCTGGGCAGGAGACCGACGGCTCATGGTGCGGCTTAAGGCTCAGCGGCGACATGATCTACGGCAGCGGCCTGCGCAGCGGCGACGCCAATATCTAGCCACGTGCCCCCATACACCGCAGTTCAATATCGGGATTGCGCGCGAGTTTCTGCTCCCCAACGATCCCAAGCCGATGACGGTGCGCTTTGATATCATCAACCTGTTGGACAACCGCTATTTCATCCGCGACGGCAGCGGCATCGGCGTGTTCGCGCCGCAATACGGCCCGCGCCTCGGGTTCTTTGCAGGCATCTCGAAGAAGTTCTGAGGTGAAGCATCGGTCAAGCCGCTGAAAACAACTGTGCCACGCAAATGAAGAGCTGGGATAGCAGTAGAAGGAACAGACAACATGCTTCGAAGACTGGGAAGCGGCCGCGGCCAAAAGGCCGGCAGCGCTAAACTGAGCAAGTTGGGTAGAGCGGACCTCGGGCAGTTTTTCGCGTTGGCGCTCGTTTTGTGTGCCGGCGCTCCATCGGCGGCGTTGGCTGCCGATCTTCCGGCACCAGCCCTACCGCCAGTCTACAAAGAGCCTCCAGTCGTCTATAATTGGACGGGCTTCTACATCGGCGGCAACGTCGGTGCAGCCTGGCAAGGACTAAGCGGAACAAATTTCTCGGACACGCTCGGTAGCACCTTTACGGCGCCGACCAACGTTCAGTTTATGGGCGGCGGCCAAGTCGGCGTGAACTACCAGTTCTGGGGCGGCGTCGTCATCGGCGCCGAGGCAATGTTCGATTGGCTTCCCCGCACCCAGAACACGCCGATCACGGCAACTGCTCCCGACAACACTGCTGCCTTCATGGACACCATCAACAATCGATGGCTGACCACCGCCACCGGCCGGCTCGGCTATGCGTGGGACCGCGTGCTTTTTTATGGCAAGGGCGGCGGTGCCTGGGTTGGCGCGGGCAGCCCTGGGATTATGGTGGGTGGGGCCCCGGTTACCCTCACCAGCAGCAACAACTCCGATTTCGGCTGGACCGCCGGTTTCGGCCTTGAATGGGCTTTCTTGAACAATTGGTCGGTGCGCGCCGAGTACGACTATATCGGCCTGAACAATCAAAGCTTTACAGTGGCGCCGGGGCCAACGACTTTCAGCGGCGATGTCATCACATACAGCAATCGAAGTATCTCAATCATGACCGTGGCCCTCAACTACAAGTTCGGCGGCTGGTGAGGATGGGTGATTTGCCTCGTCGACTTGTTCGATGCCGCTATTTCATCTGCGACGGCATCTGCGCCTTCGCTCGGCAATTCGGGCCGCGCCTCGGCTTCCTCCTTGGGCTGTCGAAGAAAATCTGAACGGTCACACTCGTAACAAGATCGTCACGCTAGAGAAATGTCATGTCTCATGGACAGCGCATGAGTGGTCCCGCAGACTCCAAACGCCCCTTCGCTCCAACCGGCGGGCACGACGACCCAATGAAGGATGTGGCCGAGGCTTTAGACCATATCGCCAGAGCCATATCGGCAATTGATTATAATCTCGAAGTCTTAATCGCGAGGGTTGGAGCTGATTCATCTGCCGCTGCCGTCCTTGCAGCTTGGCTCGAAACTGATTCTAAGTAGTGTTACGCACGCAAACCGCGCGCGACGATTGCCGACGAACCCCGTTTCCCTCCGCCCGGTCGCGCGCTTTAGGCCGAAGAGCGGGAAACGGGCGCGGCGGGGCTCGAATGATTCAAGTACGGGGCGACGATCGGTTTGGCGGCCGCGTTGGTGTTGGTCGGTTGGAGCGTTTGTTGCTCCTGGCCATCATGGGTATCAGCGCGCGTGCGATCTCATTAAGCGATAGGCCTCGACCGGGGCATTGGGTATCCTGCACGGGGCTTACCGTTGATTGACTCGTTCCGAACAGCGCCGAAAATTTATTCAATCTTGACTGTAGCCTAATTGCAACCGATCGCGGAAAAGCGATTGTAAAGTCAATTTCGAACTTGCTGGCGGCCCCGAGTATAAGGAAACTAACAAGGTTAGGCCTCTTTAGGCTTAGGGTGGTAGGTGCAAAGCGGGGAATACATGAGCAGATGGCCGCTGATCTCCGGTTTTGTGATCGTTTCGGGCCTCGGACTGGGCGCGTGCAGTTCGTCCTCTAACGGATTATTGGCCGAGGTAATTCTGGCGGGGCAAGCCAGTGACATGTGTGACTCAGGTGGGGCGCCTCCAACGGGTATCGCTGCATTGAACGGGTCGCAAGCCACTTATGCACAGTGCATGCGGGATCACTATGCGTCGGGACAGATGGGCTACGACGAGGAGGAAGGGCACTTCGCCCCTGGTTCGCGCCTGACGTCGCTCTTTAACGCCGGCGATTAGCCCGCTCAACATGAACATACCGGCAAAGATTGAGGCGCTGCTACAGGACGGCAGTTGGCGCAGGACGCGGTGCTGTCACTCTTCGACGCTTGCGTGCTTATTCGACGGCAAAATCTGGAGGCATTTCGCGACGTAAAACGCCTCGGTCCATTTCTGCTGGGCTCGCATCACCTGCGCCCCGCCATTTGATCCTTCCATCGTCTCGGCTTACTGCGGGCGGATCTCAATCGCCCTTTCTGTGATCCTCGATAGCGCGGCTAAGGTCACCGGTGACCTCGAAGGCTTTGCTGCGGCTACTGTAAGCTGCGGCGTGCCGAGGATTGATCTCGATCGCCTTGGTGTAATCCGCGATAGCCTTGTCGATCTCACCGTTGGCACGGTGGGCGAGGCCGCGATCGTAATAGGTATCGGCATCCTGCGGGGTGATCTCGATTGCCTTGGTGAAATCCGCGATTGCGCGTTCGTGGTCGCCCTTTGCCTCAAAGGTCCTGCCGCGGTTGAGATAGGCCGTGGAGTACCGCGGATCGATCTCGATCGCCTTGCTATAATCCGCGATGGCGCGGTCGGATGCGCCCTGCGCCGTAGGCGACACCACGGTTGTAGTAGGCCCTGGCCTGCCTTGGGTTGATTTCGATCGCCTTCGAATAATCGGCGACGGCGCGGTCGATTTCGCCGTTGGCCCGGTACGCGTTGCCACGATTTTCGTACACCTCGGTGTCCTGGGGGGTGATCTCGATTGCCTTGGTGAAATCTGCTATCGCCCGATTGCTATCGCCCTTGGCTTCGAGGGCGATAGCTCGATCAATGTAAGCGGCGCCGTAACGCGGGTTGATCTCGATGGCCCTGGTATAGTCCTCGATCGCGCGGTCATGGTCGCCCCTGGCCGCAAAGGCGCTCCCGCGGTTCAAAGACGCATTGGCGTGCCGCGGATTGATCTCGATTGCCTTGGTGTAATCTCGCGATAGCGCGGTCGAGTTCGTCTTTTGCCCGGTAGCCGAGCCCGCGGTTTGCGTAGGCGTCGGCGTCCTGCGGGTTGATCTCGATCGTCTTCCCAAAATCGGCGATGGCACTGTCCGTTTCCCGCTTAGCCAAATAGGCGATGCCGCGATTGGAATAGGCGGTGGCGTCCTGCGGGGCGATCTCGATTGCCTTGGTGAAATCTGCGATCGCTTGAGCGTAGTCGCCCTTGGCCTCGAACGTGCTGCCGCGGTTGAAGTAGGCATTGGTGTACCGCGGATCGATCTCGATCGCCTCGCTGTAATCCGCGAGGGCATGATCGACTTCGCCCTTGGCCCGGTAGGCGACGGCGCGATTGTAGCGGGCCTGGGCAAATCTCGGGTTGGACGCGATCGCTTTGGTAAAATCCGCGATGGCGTGGTCGCTGTCGCCCTTTGCTAGATAGGCCGTGCCACGATTGTAGTAGGTATCCGCGTCCTGCGGAGCGAGTTCGATTGCCTTGCTCAAATCGGCGATCGCCCGGTCGTTGTCGCCCTTGGCCTCGAAGGCGCTGCCGCGATGGGAGTAGGCATTGGCGTGTAACGGGTTGACATCGATCGCTCTGCTGTAATCGGCGATCGCCCGGTCGTTGTCGCCCTTGGCCTCGAAGGCGTTGCCGCGCCTGAAGTAGGCGTCGGCGTTCTGCGGATTTATCTCGATCGTCTTGCCATAGTCGGCGATGGCTTGGTCGCTGTCGCCCATGAGCCGGTAGGCGATACCGCGTTGGAGGTATGCCTCGGCGTCCCGCGGATTTATCTCGAGCAGTTTCGTGTAATCCGCGATTGCCCGGCCGTGATCACCCTTCGCCTCGAAAGCGTTGGCGCGGTCGAGGTAGGCGTTGGAATGCCGCGGGTTGATCTCGAGTGCTTTGCCGTAGTCGGCGATGGCTTGGCTGCTGTCGCCCTTGATCTGATAGACAACGCCGCGGCGGAAGTAGGCGTCGGCATCCTGCGGATTGATCTCGATCGCCTTGCTGTAATCTTCGATCGCCCGATCCCGATCGCCCGCGGTCTCAAAGATGCTGCCGCGATTGAAATAGGCAATGGCATACCGCGGATTGACCTCAATGGCCTTACTGAAATCCGCGACGGCGCGATTGCTATCGCCCTTGACGCGGTAGACGATGCCGCGGCGAACATAGGCCTCGGCGTATTGCGCATTGATCTCGATCGCCTTGGTGTAATCCGCGACGGCGCGGTCGCTGTCACCCTTGCCACGGTAAATCGTCCCGCGGCGTACGTAGGCCTCGGCGTCCTGCGGGTTGATCTCGATCACCTTGCTGTAGTCGGCGAGCGCCCGGTCGTGGTCGCCTTTGGCCGCCAACGCGCCGCCGCGGTTAAAGTAGGCGTTGACGAGCTGCGGATTGATCTCGATCGCTTGGCTGTAGTCCGCGATGGCGCGGTCGCTATCGCCTCTGGCTCGGTAAATGATGCCGCGACCCACATACGCCTCGGCGTACCGGGGATTGATCTCGATCGCCTTCGTATAATCCGCGAAAGCGCGGTCGCGATCGCCCTTGGCCTGATAGACGATGCCGCGGCCGGCGTACGCGTCGGCGTACTTGGGGTCGGCCTCGATTGCCATCGTGTAATCAGCGATGGCGCGATCGCGGTCACCCTTGGCTGAAAAAGCGCCGCCGCGGCTGTAATAGGCGATGGCGCGATCGGATGCCGTCTCATCCGGCGCTTGGAGGATTTGCGTGCAGGCGCCGATGGAGGCGTCCGTGTCACGCGTCTGATTGCATTGATCCCATAAGCTTTGATCAGCAGCGGAAGCCACAAGTGTGGAGATAGCAAGCAACAAAATCGACGCGATGGTCACCAGACGTTCCTGGTCGGCAGCCGAAGAACTGCGACGCCGCATGGCCCTTGGCGCGTCGTGACTGTTTAGCGCACCGCCTTGGGGCATCGCTCTTTACCTGGTTCGCAAGCTGCTTTTGAGCGCCGTCCCACGGCCTACCTCTTGGCTTAGGACAGGGCATCGTAGCTGGTCAGACTAGCACGCTAAAAGTGGTCGGGTAGTCAGTGTCCGGTAATTGGGGTCAGTCGCTACACATGCACGGCGTCCGTGCGACTTATGCTGAGCCCCAAATTACGGACATGTTGCTTCGTCTCAGCGAACCGGCCGCTTCCGGGCCCTTCGCGTCACTTCGCACTGCCGAAAAACAGCGAGGGCTCTTCGCCGTCGGACAGTGAAGTATGTGACAGTACTCCGATTTGAGGCGTGAAAATCCTCGCCATAAATTCTTGCAGGTCTCGGAACAGAACACACATCACCGCAACGGGCAGCGGCGGCTGCGAGAGCAGGTTTGCCCATCCACTAACCGGTCCGGATCATTTTCTAGCGATGTTCGCCGTCGGACATGGAGCGCTTAGACGGGCGGTCGGCCGGTTTGGACCTTGCCGAGCAGTCGTTCAAAGACTCGCGAAGGTGCGAGCCAGAAGCTTGGTCTTGCCGCCGCCGTCGGGGCCGGACACCGATGAATTCGCCCGCCTTGACAACAAAGCTGTTGCCGATGCGGTCAGCTCGTCCACTTAATGCGAGACCACGGTCAGTGGCCCATGGTCGTCGCAATGATCCCCATGAGGGTGGTGCAAGCGTCCATCGACCAGATAATCAATATGGTCCCCATGGGGAACCGCGTCATGGCCGCAGCCCGGGCTGTGCCGATGCGCCTCATTATGTCCGGAAGCGCGATGCTTTGGGTCGCACCGGTCGGGATTGGTGGCGCTAATTTCAATCACGTGTTCATCAGTACGCCCGCCTTCAACATGCTGCAGATGTCCTTGATCGAGAAAATCCACGTGCCCTTTATGTTGAACGGCGATATGCCCGCACCCCGGACCGTGCACGTGCGTTTGATTGGTGGAGGGCATGGTTTGTCCTTTCTGTTGCTGGGTGTCCTCTGCAAAGCATGATTGGCGGTATTTCAGACAAGATTGAGGGCGCATGGGATTCGGCATCGGTGGCATTTAGCCATCCCCGCGACTGGCGTTCATTGGGAACCAATCTTCTCAATCGGAGTTTTGTGGCGCTGCCAAAGCGTCGCATTGCGGACCATTTTTTCGGTTATGGTGAGGGCATGTCCGCTGCGCTATGCCGCCTATTTGTTATTTCAATGCTTACCATCTGCACGACAACGGCGCAGGCCCATCCGCACGTCTGGGTGACAATGCAGACCGAGCTAATTTACGCTCCCGACGGCAGCATTACCGGCATCCGCCATCATTGGAACTTCGACGACATGTTCTCGGCCTTCGCCGTCCAGGGGCTGGAAGGCAAAGAGAAAGGCAAGTTTACGCGTGAGGAGTTGGCCCCAATTGCCAAGGAAAATATCGAGTCGCTGAAGGACGACGACTACTTCACCTATGTATCTGCCGACGGGAACAAGGCGCCGCTCGCTGACCCACTGCCGGATTATTGGCTCGACTATAAAGACGACATTGTCACGCTGAACTTCACGCTTCCGTTGAAGCAACCGGCGAAGGCGAAGGCCCTCAAAATCGAAATCTACGACCCGAGCTACTTCATCGACTTCGAGCTTGAAAAGAAGGCGCCTGTGCGCCTCATCGGCGCACCGGCGCCATGCACGCTCGTGGTCGAACTGCCGCGAGAGATGACTTACGCGGAGGGAAAGAAACTCAGCCAAAATCCCGAAGCGGCGTCCAACTGGGGCTCGTTTTTTGCCAATAAGATCATGGTGACATGTCCATAGCGAAATACCGGGCTTATCCCCCACTTCGCCCGTCGGCCTTCGCCAACCCACGATAAGCTAAAGGACTTTTTCGTCAGCGACCAGATGCAGCAACGGTCGGGGCACGACCAGTTAACCACCCGCCGCGGGCGGCGAAATAGCCGAGCGCGCTTAACATGGCGATGCAGAAACTGACCGGCCAATCGGTCTGATAGGCAATCGCGATGCCGAGCCAGGCCTCGGCCAGAGCGACCCCTGCCGACAGCGCCATTCCACTCCACAAGCCCGTCACCAAGCGTTGCGCCGTAGCCGGAGGCCCGACCATAAGGCTAAAAACCAGAAGTATGCCGACGATCTGGGCGCTTTCGGAAACTGCCAGGGCCACAATAGCCAGAAAGGCGGTCGAAACAAAACGCAGCGGCACGCCCTTGGCTTCAGCAAGTTCCGGCTGGAGGCTGGCAAAAATGAGCGGCCGCATGATCGCGGCCAAACTCGCCAGCGTGATGACGCTAAGCGCGATGAGGATTTCGATCATCGCGGCATCAACGGCCAGGACATTGCCGAACAGCAAAGCCGTCGCCTGAGTGGCGAATGCCGTATAATAGTGAAGAAACAAGAGTCCGAAACCAAGTGCCAGTGCCAGTACGACGCCGATGGCAACATCACGGCCGCTGATCCGGTCGCCCATCAGGCCCATGGCGATCCCGGCGGCGACCGTGAAAATGACAAGTCCCCAGACCGGGGCCACGCCGATTAGGACCGCACCGGTCGCTCCCGCGAAGCCGATATGACCGAGCGCGTGCCCGGCAAAGGTTTGACCGCGTAGCACCAGGAAGTAACCCACAAGTCCCGATACGACCGCGGCCACGCCTGCGGCTGCAAACGCATTCCGCATGAAATCGTATTCAAGCATGGTGGTCATGGTCATGATGGTGATCGTGACCATGATCATGCAGATGGTCGGCGCGCTCGACATCCCGCCCGCGCGACAGGACGAAGATATGTCCGTCGGCGCGCACGACGTCGATCTCGGCGCCATACAGTTGCGACAACACGGGGGCTGTGACCACCTCTTCGACGGTGCCAAGTGCAGCATGGCCATTGCCAAGATAGAGCACGCGATCGAGCGCTCCGATAAGTTGATTGAGCTCGTGCGCGCTGAACAACACCGTAATGTTGCGGTCGCGAGCGAAGCGACGCACCAGATCGATGACCGCTTCCTGATAACGATAATCGAGGCTGATCAGCGGTTCGTCGAGCAATAGCAGCCGTGGCTCACCGAGCAGCGCCTGAGCCAGCATGAGGCGTTGGCGCTCGCCGCCCGACATGGCCGACAACGGGCGCTCAGCGAGTTCGCGCGCACCCACCGCCGCCAGGGTGTCGATTGATCATGATGTGGTCCGCGGCCCTAAGGGACGGCACACCCCAAAGCTCGCCGCGCACCGAACTGGCAATGAAGTCGAACCCGCGCACACGCAAATCCGGCAGCACTGTGCGCACCTGTGGGAGGTAGCCGATGGCCGGGTTGCCGCGTTGTGGGGCGCGGCTGAACACGCGAAGTTTGCCTGTACTTGCTGGCAAGAGCCCGAGGATCGCACGCATCAGCGTGGTCTTGCCGGCGCCGTTCGGGCCAAGGACGCCGATAAATTCGCCGGACTTGATTGCAAAGCTGGTATCGACAAGGATTTTGTGGCCGCCGAGCGTGAGTGTCGCGTGATCGAGTTCGATGACATTCATGACGACGACTTGCCCAGCGCAGTCTCGGTGTCGTCGAGCTCACTCAGCATCCAGTTTTGATAGGATAGGCCGGGCGGGCAGGTCTCGGTCACTCCGACTACGGGAATATTGGAGGCGTGCGCGAGATCGACGAGATGCTGCACGATCTTGTCCGACGCCTGCTTGTTGTAAAACAAGACCCGTATCCTATGCATCTTAAGATCGCTCTCGAATGCAGCGAGATCGCTGGCGCTCGGCTCGGTATTATTCATGATCGAGAGCTGGAAGCGCTGATCGAGCAGCGTCAGGTGCAATTCGTCTGCCATGTAGCCAAACACCGGCTCGGTTGCCGCCACTGAGGCGTCGGCATACTTGCCGCGAATTGCGGCGATCTTGTCGCTCAGCGGTTGGAGTGAGGCGAGGAAGGCGCTGAAGGCCTGTCGCGTAATGGTCTGCGTGGGCTGGATCGGCCGCGCTGAGCGCCGCGGCCAGTGCCTTGGCGACCGCCGGCATGGTCGCTGGATCGTACCAAAGGTGCGGATTGTCCCCAGCCTTCTTGTGCATGAGATCCGCGGCGACGATCACAAGGCGCCCGGGCTTTGGCGTCGCCTTGAGCAGCCTTTCCATCCACGGGTCGTAGTCGGCGCCGTTGTAGATGACCAATTGCGCCGCTGCGATCTCGCGGACGACGGAGGGCGCGGTTTCGAACAGATGCGGGTCTTGATCGGGATTGCTCAGGATGCTGGCGACGGAAACCTGGTCTCCGCCGATCTGTTGCGCCACGTCGCCGTAGAATTCTCCGCAGCCACGATCGTAATCTTGCCGCCCGCCGCGCGCACGTCCGTGAGGGCCGCTAATGCAAACAACAGCGCCGCGACGAGCCCGATGGTTGTCCTCATCGGCAAGCCTCCGCGGGTCGCCTACAGAATAGGCGCGCCCCTCCTTTTGCCTGTAAAACCACCGCCGAAACGGACATCGATACGTAACGATATGACATAACAAGGGCAACGAATATGACGCAATGATACCTCCGGCACCGGGATGGCGGCGCGGGGCGGCCGAAAAAGCGACGCAATTGCGGTAAATAGGTCGCACGTTGTCTTCGTCTTTCGTTTCTGCCCTCTTCGTCGTCTGGGAATTCGGTCAGTGTGGGGCGACCGCGGACACGGCGGCTTAATTCAATGAATTGGTTCCGATCGAGAATTCGATCAGGTGCACTGTTGGCGCTGTTTGCGCTCGCGGTGCAGATGGTCCTTTCGTTCGGCCACTTGCATCGGGACGATCTCGGGCTACCGCCGCTTGCCGGCACCGACCGGACTCAAATCGCGTCCGCCGCGGCGGCCGGGTCGCAGCCTCCAGCCGGCCAACATCATCAGCCGGCCTCGGATGATTACTGCTCGATCTGCGCCAGTATCGCAGTTCTTGCGACCTGGATGCCCGCACTGCCGCCGGTGCTTGTATCGCCTGAGCCGATGCGCCGCGTTTGGGCGCCAGTCGTCGCCCTGCAAAGCCCACCGACGCAAATCTCGCTTTCATTTCAGGCGCGCGCGCCGCCGGTCGTCTAGCTCCATCTTCATTTAGCCGCAGCCGTTTGCCCTCGGGCATGACGGCGCAATCGCCTTCGCGCACGCGCCGCAACAACGTTGCGGACGTGGGCGCTGCCGATGAAAGCGACGCGAGCCATGCATGACCTTCGACCGCGACACTGGATCAAAGTCCTTTTGTCGCTTCTTGCCTGGATGGGCGTGACGACCATCGCCGCACAGTCGCATCCGCATGTCTGGGCCACCATCGACACCGAGCTGTTATTTGCGCCTGATGGTGCAGTGACGGCCGTACGCCATATCTGGAGCTTTGACGACATGTACTCGGCGTTCGCCACGACGGGAATCCAAGCCAAGACCAAAGGCCAGTTCACGCGCTCGGAGTTGCAGCCGCTCGCCCAGGTCAACGTCAAATCGCTCAAGGACTTCGATTTCTTCACCTTCGCCACCATCAACGGCAAGAGGCAGAAGGATGTTTTCAAAGATCCCGTCGACTACTGGTTGGATTACGACGCCAAGGCCAAAGTGCTGACGCTGCACTTCACGCTGCCATTCAAGAATCCGGTGGCGGTGAGGCAGCTTCTCATCGAAGTCTACGATCCGGAATTTTTCGTCGATTTCGGTCCCGCCGAGAACAACCCCGTGCGGCTGATTGGTGCGCCGCCGCAATGCACTGTTACGGCGGAAAAGCCTCCCGACCAGAACTTCACATCGTCACAGAGTCTCAGCCAGATGTTCACCAATGCCGAGGCGAATATCGGCATGGGCATGAACTTCTCCAACAAAATCTTGCTGAAATGCCCATGACAACCCGCGACGACAGAAGACATCATCCGCCGGGCTTTGCTGGCGGCCGTGATTCTCGCCGCCATGCTCGTCGGCGCCCATCCCGCCTGGGCGCAATTCGGCATGCGACCGCGCTCGATCGGCGGCGTAGCCGGCTGGCTGCTCGCCAAACAGGCCGTGTTCTACACCGCGCTTGCCGCCATGATCCGCTCCGCGAAGGTCGACGGCTCCGCGCTGTGGGGACTGATGGGGATCTCGTTCCTCTACGGCATCTTCCACGCTGCCGGACCCGGCCACGGCAAGGCGGTGATTTCGTCCTATCTCTTTGCCAATGACGAGACCTGGCGTCGCGGCATTACGTTGTCGTTCGCCTCGGCGGTGATGCAGTCGCTGACCGCCATATCGATCGTCAGCGTAGGGGCCGTGCTTCTCGGCGGTACCGCCAAGCTCATGGGCGACACGGTGAAGATCATCGAAATCGTCAGCTATGGTCTGATCGTGCTCCTCGGCGCGCGGCTTTTGTGGGTCAAGGGCTATGGTTTCTTTGCGGCGCTCAAAGAGTTGAGGACCGACTCTGCAACTCGCGCCGCCGACCTAGAACCGCACGGTCATGGGCATTGCGATCACGCCCATGATGACACGAGCTGCCATCATCACCGACAGAATCATCACGACCATGGTCACGCACTCGGTTTCGGCCGCCGACAAGGTCCACGAGGCCGGCGGCATGTCCAGGCACGCTGACCATCACAGCCACGGCGATCACCATCACGGCCAGGAGTTGGACGTACTGCCATGGGGACATGCCCACGGTCCGGAGCCGGAGGAGTTGGCTGGGCCCGGTGGCTGGCAGCGCGGTCTATCCGCGGTCGTAGCCGTTGGTTTGCGGCCGTGCTCGGGCGCTATCATCGTGCTCGTATTCGCGCTCGCGCAGGGCCTGTTTTGGGCCGGCATCGCCTCGACCTTCGTGATGGGACTGGGCACCGCGATCACCGTCGGGACCATTGCGACGCTTGCGGTCGGCGCCAAGGCGCTGGCGAAGCGCGTTGCGCACAAGCCGACCGGCTACGGAGGCGTGCTGGTTCGCGGCATCGAATTTGGCGCCGCCGGACTCGTGTTCGCCTTCGGCATTTTGCTTCTCACCGGCTACATGGCGAGCGAGCGGATGGGGCTGTTCTAGAGATTGAAGTCAATGACGGGAATGTCTTCGTTAACTGCCCTGACCTCAATGAGCCGGCGCGGCATGCATGATCTAGGCGGGACCGGGCAGATGGCAGTCGATATCGGAAGACGGGAATTCATATCGGCGCTCGGCGGCGCGGTGTTCGCTGCGCTTCATCTATCGTTCGTGCTGCCCGTTGTTCTGCTTCTGGCTGGGACCGGGCTGGCGTTGCCACAGCAGGCACAGATTCTAGCGCAGGATCCGGACACGCTCGATCCGACGCCGCCCGGCTCGCTCAATCCGGAGCCGCTGCCGCCGTTGGAAAATCCGAATTCGCCTAAAACACCTGCGAAGCAATTGTTTGCCCGCAAACTGACGCCGTTTCCCGGTCCGCCGCGCTCGATCGGCGGCTACGCCGACGGTTGTCTCGCCGGCGCCACGGCGCTGCCGATCGACGGCCCGACCTGGCAAGTGATGCGGCTCTCGCGCAATCGCAATTGGGGACATCCAAACCTCATCGCCTTCCTGGAACAGTTTGCCGACAATGCCAAGAAAATCGGGTGGAACGGACTTCTGATCGGCGACATATCGCAGCCACGAGGCGGGCCGATGATTAACGGCCATTCCAGCCACCAAATCGGGCTTGATGCCGATATCTGGTTCACGCCGATGCCGGACCATGTGCAGAGTCGCGAAGAGCGCGAGTTCTCCATTCCGGCAGATGTCGTCGCTAAGAATCAGCAGGACGTCGATCCAGAAGTGTGGACTCATACACGCACGGATTTGATCCGCACCGCAGCACAGGATCAGGCCGTTACGCGCATTTTTGTCAATGCCGCGGTCAAGAAGGCGTTGTGCCGCGAGTCCGGCTCGGATCGCACGTGGCTGGCGAAGGTGCGGCCGTGGTATGGCCACGCCGAGCACTTTCACGTCCGCATCGGCTGCCCGGCCGACAGTCCCGCCTGCAAGTCGCAACCGCTAGTGCCGGCCGGCGACGGCTGTGGACATGAACTCGATTATTGGATCAAGCACCCCGTGCTCCTTCCGGCGCCGTCGCTTAAGCCGAAGCCCGGTATCGCGCTGGCGGGCTTGCCACCCGCATGCAAAGGAATCGTGATGGCCCCATGAGGCGGGCAATCGATTATTTTGCGTTGCTCTCCGTGTTGCGGTGGCACCGAGTCTCCCAGAAACGGTAGAGATGGGTCATTGCGACCGGCCGAGCCAGCACCAAGTCCGGCCATGTCCGCTACGCCGCCGATTGTTGCTAAACTCGGCCAATGAGCGGTCGGTCCCAAAAATGGGCAATAGCAGAATCCAAATGGCCGCTTGGTAGTGGTACAGTTTGAATGAGCGGATGCGGCTCGGGCGTCGATGGAAGCTCCGCCTTGCTATTCAGTCCGCCTTTAGCCAGCGGGCGGCAGCATCGGCGCTGTCCTCTGGGTGCGTGTTGAACGCGATAGTGGCGCCCGGCGCGGCTCTGTGCACCGCGTTGATCACGGTCTCTAACATCGGCAGGTTGCGGGACAGCAGGCGAATGCCAGCGCCGATCACCACACAGTCGTAAGTTTGGGCTTTGAGGCTCCGCTCCACGTCGGGGCCGGCTGTTTCATCGGGCCGAAGCAAGCACAGGTCCGCGTGCCATCCGCGTTCGGCCATTTGCTTCAGGGCCAGAGCGATGCCGGCATTGATTCTCTCGGCGTTCATGCCTGGCGGCAGTATGGGATCGGTGAAATCCACGGTTTCCGGTTGCTGACCTACGAACAAAACGCGCATCATCTAGCCCTCCCTCTATGCGGCTTTAGTGCGCTACTTCCCAATTCTCTAGCACCTTCACCATGTCGGCCATTTCCCAAAGCTTCGACGTAACGCCAGCGGCCATTGCTGGCGTTACCTTCAAGGTTTGGTGGATGCGAACGAAATTGTAGTGCATGAAGTAGATCGCCATCATGTGCGCGTGGTTCGCGGCCTTCTTTGAAAAGGCGTTCGTGAGCCTCGTCATGCGACGATTGCCCATCCTGATATTGAGATTTTGCCTTTCCGCGTAGCTGGTCGAAACGTGCTTGGGATCGGGTTGCCTTCGACGCGGTGCTTGATCGCTCCGATGCATTCCGCAGGGCTGTAGCGCCGCTGTCCCTCGGGCGCGGGGCCGTATACTTTGACCAACACGGCGTAGTCGATATTCGATCCGAACGCGCCTTGCATAATCGTCTCTTTCCTGCCACCAGCCCACCCGGTTCCGCCGATCCTGCGCGCGATCGTCACGGTTCTCGTTCTTTTCTCTCAACCAGTCGGTCCGGCGATAGCGCTTGGATCACCCGGCACTCGGCAATGCGCCCGCCCGCACAAGCCGCGAGCGTGTCGCGGAGTTCGCGGCGCAGTCTCCTTAGCGTCGCGATCTTCGCTTCGATCATGCCGAGGTGGCGCGCGGCGATTTGGTCAATTCCCGCGCATGGACGCTCGCGATGGCCGGCGAGATCAAGCAGCTCGCGCACATCCTCGATGGAAAAGCCGAGTTCCCGGGCCCGCCGGACGAAGGCCAGGCGGTGGACATGTTCGCTCGCGTACAGGCGGTAATTGCCGCGGGTGCGATCCGGCTTGGCGAGAAGGCCGATCCGTTCGTAGTAGCGGATGGTCTCGACCTTCGTTCCCGTAGCCTTGCCGACGTGACCGATGCTCAACTTTGCCATGGCCTTGACCCTGTAGTGACTACAGGGTGCAAGCTAGCATTTCCGCTTCGTCGGGCGATAGCGATGCCGTCGCCGGGCGAAGGTGGCTGAAAGCGTCCTGGCAGCGGCGGGAATCGAATGGTCAAGTACGGCGCAATGATGGGTTTGCTGGCCGCTTTGCTGTTGGTCGCCGGCAAGACATGGGCCGAGGAAAAGGAACCCGCTGCAATCGTCGAAATCGGCGGCGCGGGCGAGTGGGGCCTGCGCAACGGCGGCACCAGCTTCGGCCCGTCGGCGGCCATAGAGTTCACCCCCATCAGGGATTGGCTAGAAATCGAAGCCGGCATCGCGCCGCTTTTTGGCGGCGGCCGTACCGAGTGGGACACCGATCTTCTGTTCAAGAAGCCGTTCACCTTGTCCGACACGGTCGAGTTCATGGTTGGTGTCGGACCGGAATGGACCTACACCACCGGCGGCGCGGGAAAGATCGGCGCCGAGGTCGCGCTCGATTTCATGTTCTGGCCGTGGCCTGGGCGAAAGTTCGGCTGGTTTCTGGAGCCGAGCTACAGCTACTCCTTCAGCAGCGGGCACGAGCAATCGCTTGGCGTCAGCGTTGGCCTGCTGGTTCCGATTCCATAACCGGCCGGGTCAAAACAGCAGCACCACCGATCATGGCACCGCATTGCTGCGACCATCATCATCACGATCATGCCCACGATCCGTGCGTCGATCCGGCGCGCCAGAGTGCGTACCGGGTTGGCCTCTGGGTTGTGCTCGCCATCAATGCCGTCATGTGTGCGGTCGAGATCGGCGCCGGACTCGCTGCCGGCTCGGCCGCGTTGCAGGCCGACGCACTCGACTTCCTCGGCGACGCGGCCAACTTTGCGATTAGCCTGTTTGTCGTCGGGATGGCGCTGCGATACCGAGCGATCGCCGCGCTGGCGAAAGGCGCCACGATGGGCCTGTTCGGGGCTTGGGTGCTCGCCGTCACCTTTTGGCACGCCTGGCACGGCGTCCTGCCACAGGCCGTTACCATGGGCGCGGTCGGGTTCACCGCGCTGGCGGCCAATGGCACGTCCTTCGCGGTGTTGTGGCGGCACCGCGGCGGGGACGCCAACATGCGCTCGGCCTGGATTTGCACACGTAACGACGTACTCGGCAATATCGCCGTGCTGTTCGCCGCACTCGGCGTCTTCGGCACCGGCACCGGTTGGCCGGATATCGTCGTGGCCGCGATCATGGCCGTGCTCGCTTTGCAGGGCGCATCGATCGTCATCATGCAAGCCGTAGCGGAACTGCGCGCGACAGCGCTCGCCGTCTCGGCGTAGGGCGACCGGTCTTGGCCGTCGGTCCAGCTACGACCGGGAGATGACGGCCGGCGCAGCGTCGGGTCGTAACGGTCTGCATAGCGTATACTATATTGCAAAATGTAGCTATGGTTATATCTTGTAGCCATTGCTTCGTGGGACCGCGTCGGGGCGCTGATGAGGGGACTGATCATTGCCTTCACATTGCTGATTGCGCTTGCCGGGCGCGCCGAGGCTGACGACCTCTCGGGCGCGATGCCGGTGAAGGCGCCGGCGCGTTCCTACGACTGGAACGGCTTCTATGTCGGCGGACACATCGCCAACGGTACGGGCCGCGGAAACGGCACGCTGTCCGATCCCAATCCCACTTTGGTCGGCAATTCGTTCGGCAGCCTCTACGGCGGCATGCAGGGCGGCTACAATTACGTATTCCCGTCCGGGCTACTCCTCGGCGCCGAAGCCGATGTGACGTTCCCGAATTTTCAAACCTACGCGGATGGCTTGATCTTTACTGGGGGCACGGTGCAGGGCACGACCGTGACCGACCAGATCGATTACATCGCCACGCTGCGTGGACGTTTCGGTTATGCATTCGATCACTGGCTCGTCTACGGCACCGGCGGTTTTGCTTGGTCGCAAGCGCGCTTCAGCGAGACCCCGGTCGCCGGCAATCCGGACACGATTCTGCTCACGCGCGCCGGTTGGGCGCTCGGCCTCGGCGCCGAGCTCGCAATCGCGCCGAGCTGGACCGCGCGGATCGAATATCTCTACGATCGGCTTGGCACCGTCGCCGGCGTCTTTCCTTCGGGCACGGGTTACCAGTCGATGTTCGACATCCAGACGCTGCGGCTCGGGCTCAACTACAAGCTCGGCGTATCGGACGCCGACACGGCGGCGGCGCATACCGGCGATGCATGGCCGATTGCACGCGACAACTGGAATATCCACGGGCAGTTCACCTTTATCGAACAGGGCTATCCGGCATTCCGCTCGCCTTACGAAGGCGCAAACAGCCTCTCGGGCGCCAGCCAGGCGCAGAACACCGTGAGCGCGACCGCATTCATCGGATATCGCCCGTGGGACGGGACTGACATCTACGTCAACCCGGAAATCACCCAGGGCTTTGGTCTCAGCACCACCCGCGGCATCGCCGGCTTCCCCAATTTTGAAGCGCAAAAGGCAAGTTTCCCGATGCCGCGTTTCGACCTGGCGCGCATCTATGTGCAACAAACGTTCGGGCTTGGCGGCGAGCAGCAGACCATCGAAGACGGTCCGAACCAAATCGCGGGCAAGGAGGACATTTCGCGGATCACCCTTATCGCTGGCAGGCTCTCGGTCACGGACTTCTTCGACAACAACGCCTATGCCCACGACGGGCGAACGCAATTCTTCAACTGGAATATCGATTGCTGCGGTGCTTACGATTGGACCATGGACCAGATCAGCTACACTTGGGGCGCCATGGTCGAACTGAACCAGAAGTTCTGGGCGTTTCGCGCCGGCTACTTTCTGGTTCCCGTCGTGTCCAACGTCGACGAATTCGACACGAATTTTCCCAACGGCGAGTATATTGGCGAACTCGAATTGCGCTATTCGCTGTTCTCGGAGCCCGGGAAATTGCGGCTGATGGCATGGGTCAACCGCGCCAATATGGGCAGCTATGCCGCCGCGCTCGCGGAGCCGATCATTACGCCGAACTATCCCGACATCACGCTGGTTCGCCAGGTGCGGACCAATTACGGGTTCAACGCCAATCTCGAGCAGGCGATCACCGCCGATCTCGGCGTGTTCTCGCGCGCGAGTTGGAGCCCGGGTCTCGACGAAATCATCGGCTGGACCGATTGCGACGAAAGCCTCTCCGCCGGCGCCCAATTGAAGGGGACATCCTGGGAGCGCCCGAACGACAGAATCGGGGTGGCCGGCGTCATCAACGGCCTCTCGCCCGAGGCACGGGCCTACTTCGCCGCCGGCGGACTCGGAATCTTGATCGGTGACGGCGCGCTCAATTATCGGCCGGAGAAGATCATCGAGGCTTACTATTCCTACAGCCTCAATACGTGGTCGAGCTTTACCTTCGACTATCAGTTTGTCGCCGACCCTGCCTACAACGCTGACCGGGGACCGGTCCATATTTTTGCCGGGCGGCTTCACCTGGCGTTTTGAGCGGCCGCTTATAGTCGACGGCGATGTTGCGGGGGCGACACGCCTTGCCATTTCCGGCAATCTGGCTTCGCCGCGTCGTCGCGCGGCGAGCGCGTTTGCGCTATGGAAACTTGCGAAAATGCTTCGCAAGAATGTCATTGTCACAATGACCATTGAAGATGGGCGCAGGTGGCGGGCGGGGCTATAGTGAAAAGGTTCGTCGTGGGAGCTGTCATCGGTGTTCTGCTGACGACCGCGGAGCGTTCGCTCGCGGCCGACGACATCACGCCGACGAAGGCGCCGCCGGGCCCGGTCGCCGCCGGCTATGACTGGAGCGGGTTCTATGCCGGCGGCCACCTCGGCGTCGCCTGGGGGACCTCGAATTGGACTGCAAGCGCGGCCGGGGCGCCGGGACCGCCGGTGTCCGGCTCGTTCGGCCTGTTTGAGCCGATCAATTCCTTCAGCGAGACCGGAAGCTTCCTCGACGGAATGCAAGCCGGCTACAACATGATGCTGCCGAACCGCTTCGTCGTCGGCGCCGAGGCCGACGCCTCGTTTCCCAGCTTTAAGAATGTCAACGGCATCTCGATCGGCGGCACCTCGACCTTGTTCGCGCCGGGGATCGGCGCTGAGAGCTTCAGCGAGACGATGCTGTCGTTCGGCACGCTCCGCGGCCGCATCGGTTACGCGCCCGGCAGCTGGTTGTTCTATGCGACCGGCGGGTTTGCCTGGGCCTATGACCAGCTCAGGCTGACGCAAGCGGCGAGCGGGGCGAGCGCATCGCCGTTCTTGTGGCGGTTTGGCTGGGCGGCAGGCGCCGGCGTCGAGGTGCCGGTGGCGCCGCACTGGACCGCGCGGCTCGAATATCTGTTTACCGACTACGGCGTCGGCAGCGTGACCTTCCCAGCCACGGGCCAGCGGTTCAGCTCCGACTTTTCGCTGCAGGAGCTACGCGCGGGGCTGAACTATCGCTTCGGCAGCGATGCGGCGCCCGCCAATATCATGGTCACCAAGGCGCCCGCTACGCCGGACTTCGACGACGTCAATTTTCACGGCCAGACCACGTTCGTCTGGCAGGGCTATCCGGCATTCCGCTCGGCCTTTGCCGGCCCCAACAGCTTTCCCAGCGGCGGCGAGGGGCGCGAGACTTTCGACGCGACGCTCTTTGCCGGCGTGCGGCCGTGGCGCGGCGCCGAATTGTGGATCAACCCCGAGATCGACCAGGGTTTCGGCTTGGCGGATGTTCACGGTTCGGCCGGATTTCCGAGCGGAGAAGCCTTCAAACTCGGCGCGACTTACCCCTACGCACGCGTGCAACGCTACTTCGTCCGCCAGACCATCGATCTCGGCGGCGACACGCAGAAAGTAGAGGCCGACATTAATCAGTTCGCGGGCACACAGACGGCGAACCGCTTGGTGCTGACGGTCGGCAAATTCACCGTCGCCGACATCTTCGACACCAACAAATACGCCAACAATCCCAAGAGCGATTTCCTGAACTGGTCGCTGATCAATGCCGGCAGCTTCGACTACGCGAGCGACGGCTGGGGCTTCAGCTATGGCGCCGCCGCCGAATGGTACCAGGGCCGCTTTACCCTACGCGGCGGTGTGTTCGACCTGACGGTAACCCCGGCCGGCGGGGTCAGCCCGTTCGGCGCCGATCTCGACCCGACCTTCCGGCAGTTCCAGCTGGTCGGGGAAATCGAGGAGCGGCACGAATTATGGGGCGAGCCCGGCAAGCTCAAGATCACCGGCTTTCTCAGCCGCGGCGACGCGGGCGAATTCGCCGACGCGATTGCGCTCGCGCAAGCGACCGGTATGCCCGCCGACATCAACGCGGTGCGCCGCTATGTGAGCCGGCCGGGCGTGAGCGTGAACTTCGAGCAGCAGGTGAACGACACCGTCGGCGTGTTCGCGCGCGCCGGCTGGGCCGACGGCAATGTCGAGCCGTGGGATTTCACCGACATCGACCGCAGCGCCTCGGCGGGCGTCGCGATCAACGGCAAGCAATGGGGCCGGCCGGACGACACCGTCGGCGTCGCCGGTGTCGTCAACGGCATTTCCGGCGTGCATGCGGCGTTTCTCAACGCCGGCGGGCTCGGCATCCTGATCGGCGACGGCGCGCTGCCGCATCCGGGCGTCGAGGGGATCATCGAGACCTATTACAGCTACGCTTTGACCGCGGCGACGAAGTTAAGCTTCGATTATCAGTTCATCGCCAATCCGGCCTACAACACCGATCGCGGGCCGGTGTCGGTTTTCGCCGGGCGGTTTCACACGCAGTTCTGATCCGCTGCCGCTCGGGTGCGTCAGCGCGAAGCGAGCCCGTGGCGCGCCAGCACCTCGCGCACCGCCTCGACGAGATCATCCTCCCGCACGGTGCGCTGCGCTTCGGCCTGTTTTTGCAGATGCTCCTCGCGGCCTTTTTCCAGCTTCGCCAATTCGGCGCCGACGATCAGGTCCTTGATGGTGACTTCGCCCTTGGCTTTTTCGTCGCCGCCCTGGATGACGACGCAGGGTGAGTTGCGCTTGTCGGCATATTTGAGCTGGTTGCCGAGATTACGCGGATTGCCGAGATAAAGCTCGGCGCGGATGTTCGCCGCGCGCAATCTTGCCACCATGTTCTGATAATCGGCGAGACGATCCTTGTCGAACACGGTGACGACCACCGGGCCGGCCTCGGGCTTGCCGTCAAGCTTGCCGAGATACTCAAGCGCCGCGGCAAGCCGCGACACGCCGATGGAAAATCCCGTCGCTGGCACCGGCTCGCCGCGAAAGCGCGACACGAGCCCGTCATAACGCCCGCCGCCGCCGACCGAGCCGAAGCGCGGCGAGCCGTCCTTGCTGTCGGTTGAAAATGTCAGTTCAAGCTCGAAGACAGGGCCGGTGTAATATTCAAGGCCGCGGACGACGGCAGGGTCGATGACAATTCTGCCGTCATCGTAGCCCGCGCTCAACACCAATGCCTTGAGTTCGGCGAGTTCTGTCACACCGGATTTTCCTAGTGCGCTTCCTTCGACCGCAACCTCAAAATTCGCGATGGTTACTTCGTTTGCAGAAAGAATGCTTTTGGCTCCAGAACCTTTTTCTTTCCATCCGGTGAAATTCAGAAGCCGTGTTATCGCCGTGTCGGCTAAGCCGGCGCCCTTAGTAAAATCTCCACTCTCATCTTTGCGACCGGGACCTAGCAGGTAGGCAACTCCATCGAAACCAAGGCGGTCGACTTTGTCGATTGCGCGAAGAACTGTGAGGCGACGACCGGCATTCTGTTCGCCGCCGAGTCCGACCGTCTCCATCACGCCATCTAGTACCTTTCGATTGTTCACTTTCACCACGTAATCGCCGCGCTTGAATTCCTAACTCCTCCATCGTATCCGCCGCCATCATGCACATCTCGGCGTCGGCGGCCGGCGACGCTGAGCCGACGGTATCGGCGTCGAACTGCATGAACTGGCGGAAGCGTCCGGGCCCGGGCTTCTCGTTGCGGAACACCCAGCCGACGCGGTAGCGGCGATACGGCTTCGGCAGCGCGTCGAAATTCTCCGCCACGTAGCGCGCGAGCGGCGCGGTCAGATCGTAGCGCAGCGACAGCCATTGCTCGTCGTCGTCCTGGAACGAGAACACGCCTTCGTTCGGCCGGTCCTGGTCGGGCAGGAATTTGCCGAGCGCGTCGGTGTATTCGATCGCCGGCGTCTCCACCGGGTCGAAGCCGTAGCGTTCGTAGACCGCGCGGATTTTTTCGATCATCGCCCGCGTCGCGGCGAGCTCGGCCGGGCCGCGGTCGGCGAGCCCGCGTGGCAGCCGCGCCTTGAGTTTGCTGGTCTTGTCGGCCATCTGCCGTGCTCGGCACATTCGCTTTGGAGAGGAAAGTGGTTGGTATCGCAACCGCGGCAGAGCGGCAAGGATCGGCTTTCGTCGGAGAACCGGCGCCGCGCGTCGGCGATCTAGCGGATCAGTGTCCGATCGGCTAGATTGCTCAGAGTATCTCCCGAAGCGAGGATCTTCATGATCTCCCGACGCAAGGCAATCGTGGCGGGCATCGCGGGTCTAGTCGTTGCTGCGACCCCCGCGCTGGCCGCGAAGAAGAATTCAACCCTCGTCGGTCAGTTCGATACCGACAATGACGGAACGGTGGATCTCGGCGAAGCCAAGAAGGCGGCCATGGATCTGTTCGACCACCTCGATATCGACCATGACGGCACGCTCGACCTCAAGGAATTGCACGGCCGCATGAGCCGCGGAGAATTCGCCGCCGCCGATCCCGACAAGGACAACACCCTGACCAAGGACGAGTATCTCGCGGTGGTCGAACAGCGCTTCAAGGCCGCCGACGTCGACCATGACGGCACGCTGAGCAATTTCGAGTTCCACACCCGCAAGGGGCGCGCTCTGACCCGGCTGTTGCGTTAGGCCTGAAGCCATGACTGAAGCCGCCGCTCTCGCCCGCCAGACCAACGATCTCGACGCCTTCTGGCTGCCGTTCACGCCCAACCGCGCCTTCAAGCGCGGGCCGCGGCTGATCGCGCGCGCCAAGGACATGCACTATTTCACACCCGACGGCCGCGCCGTGCTCGACGGCCTCGCCGGCCTTTGGTGCAGCAATGCCGGCCACAATCGCGATCCGATCGTCGCCGCGATCCAGCGCCAGGCCGCCAAGCTCGACTACGCCCCGGCCTTCCAGTTCGCCCATGCCGGCGCCTTCGAGCTGGCGAGCCGGATCGCCGGGCTGGCGCCGGCCGATCTCAATCGCGTGTTCTTCTGCAACTCCGGCTCGGAAGCCGTCGATACCGCGCTCAAGATCGCGCTCGCCTACCATAATGTCCGCGGCGAGGGCGCACGCACGCGGCTCATTGGCCGTGAGCGCGGCTATCACGGGGTCGGCTTCGGCGGCATCTCGGTCGGCGGCCTCGGCAACAACCGCAAATTCTTCGGCTCGCTTCTCACCGGCGTCGATCATCTGCCGGCGACCTACAGCCGCGAGCATCAGGCCTTCGCCCGAGGCGAGCCGGAATGGGGCGCGCATCTCGCCGACGATCTCGAGCGCATCGTCACCCTGCACGACGCTTCGACGATCGCCGCGGTGATCGTCGAGCCGATGGCCGGCTCGACCGGCGTGCTGGCGCCGCCGAAAGGCTACCTCGAGCGGCTGCGCGCGATTTGCGACAAGCACGGCATCCTGCTCATTTTCGACGAGGTGATCACCGGCTTCGGCCGCCTCGGCCACGCTTTTGCCGCCGAGCGTTACGGCGTCACGCCCGACCTCATTTGCTTCGCCAAGGGGGTGACTTCCGGCGCCGTGCCGATGGGCGGCGTGATCGCGCGCGAGGGCGTCTATGACGCCTTCATGCGCGGGCCGGAGCATGTCATCGAGCTGTTCCACGGCTACACCTATTCGGCGCACCCGCTCGCCTGCGCCGCCGGCATCGCCGCGCTCGACCTTTATCGCGACGAAAACCTGTTCGAGCGGGCGCGCAAGCTCGAGCCGCTCGTCGCCGACGCGGCGATGACGCTCAAGGGCACCCCCAACGTGCTCGACATCCGCGCCGTCGGCGTCGCCGCCGGCATCGATCTCGCCTCGCGGCCCGGCGCCGTGGGCAAGCGCGCCTACGAGGTCATGGAGCACGCCTTCGGCGAAGAAAACCTGCTGATCCGCGTCAGCGGCGACACGCTTGCGATCGCCCCGCCACTGATCGTGAGCGAGGCGCAGATCGCGGAGATTTTCGAGAAAGTCGGCCGCGCGATCCGGGCGGTTGTGTAAATACCGCCGGCCAAGGGCCGGCGGACTTGCGGCGGCGCACCGCTTGTGGACACTGATGGGTCCCGGCGCGAATCATCTTCAGGGTCGAGACGTGCGAGGTTCCTTGGCGGCCCGCTGATCGTCGTGCGGCTTGTGGGGTGCTCTATGGTGCGCGTCAGCGCCATCTTCATCGCGGTCTGCATGGTGCTCATCGCCGGCTCGCTCGGCGCCTTGCTCTATCTCCGCTTCGGCTTCACCGGCATCGAGGCCGCGGTGGCGGCGCTCGGCGTGCTCACCGCGCTCGCCGTCTACAACGCCGTTTCCGCCCGCACCCGCGACCGCGCGGAAATCACCGACCAGGTGGGCAACCTCGCCCGCGGCACCGGCGATCTTGCCCGTCAGCTCGCCGAGTTCGGCCGCCGGCTGAGCGCCATGGAGACCAAGGTCGAGACGGTCCTCGACAAGGCGCTGTCGACCGCCCAGCCGCTCGCCGTCGAGATCGAAGAGCTTTCGCGCCTGGTCAAGCAGCTCGCCGATTCGGTTGCGGAGCACGAAGTCGCGCTCGGCGAGCCGCGCAACATCCCGCATGCCGCGCCGGTCTTGGCCGTCGAGCCGCCGCGCGCGCTCGCGCGCGAGGCGCCCAAGGCCGCCGCACCGGCGCCTGCGCTCATCGCGGCCGTGCCACCGGCGGCGCCGGTCGTGCCCGCGGCGGCGGCCGAACCTCCCGCGCCGGCGGCGTCCGACGCGCCGCCGCCGCCCGAGCCTAAAATCGCCGCCTTCAACGGGCTCGACCGCGACGCCATCATTGCTGCGATCGATAGCGCCATCGAGGCGCACCGGATCGAGCTTTTCCTCCAGCCGGTCGTGACCTTGCCGCAACGCAAGGTGCGCTATTACGAAGCGTTGTCGCGGCTCAAGCTTGGCGGCGGCGATCTCGTCGCCGCCGGCGATTTCCTCCCCTACGCCGAAGCCGGTTCGCTGCTGCCGAAGCTCGACAGCCTGATGGTGCTGCGCTGCGTCCAGGTGGTGCGCCGGCTGTCGCTCAAGAGCCGCGACGTCGGCGTGTTCTGCAATCTGTCCGGGGCGACGCTGACCGACGCCAGCTTCCCGCAATTGCTCGAATTCGCCGAGGCCAACCGCGCGATCGCGCCTTCGCTCGTCTTCGAGTTCACCCAGAGCGCCGTGCGCGCCATGGGACCGATCGAGCACGAGAGCCTGGCGGCGCTGGCCGAGCGCGGATTTCGCTTCTCCATCGACAATCTCACCGATCTTCGCCTCGAGCCGCGCGAATTGAACGAGCGTGGCTTCCGCTTCATCAAGGCGCCGGCCGGCCTGTTGCTCAACCGGGTCGGCGGCGCCTCGGCCGATATCCATCCCGCCGATTTCTCCGATCTGCTCGGCCGCTTCGGCATCGATCTCATCGGCGACCGGATCGAAAGCGAATCAACCGTGGTCGATCTCCTCGACTACGATGTCCGCTTCGGGCAGGGCTTCCTGTTCTCGCCGCCGCGCCCGGTGCGCGCGGAAGCGCTGCAAGGGCTCGCCGGCGACAACGGCAAGGCCGACTCGGCGAGGAGCGCGGCTCCCCCGGTCCAGGCCGCGGGTGAGGTCACGGCAGCCGCGCGTAGCGGTACGGCGCAGCTTGCCCGCGCCGCCAGCGCCCGCAATTGACGCAGCAGGACCGGATTGCGCGGCTCTGCTGGCGATGACGGCGCGCGCCCTTGCCTGACATCCTGGAAAGCTTCGCACCGCTCGCGCCCGACTATGATGTGCTCCTTTGCGACGTCTGGGGCGTGGTGCACAACGGAGTGGTCGCCTTTGCCCCGGCTTGCGAGGCGCTGAGCCGCTTTCGCGCCGGCGGCGGCACCGTGATCCTGATCACCAACGCGCCGCGCCCGGGCGCGACGGTCGGGCGAATCCTCGACCGGCTCGGCGTGCCGCGCGAGGCTTACGACGTGATCACCAGTTCCGGCGACGTCACCCGCGGGATCGTCAAAGGCCGGCTGCGCGAGCGCGTCTTCCATCTCGGCCCGCCGCGCGACCTGCCGATCTTTGCCGGCCTCGAAGTCGAGTTCGCCCCGGTCGAACGCGCCGACTACGTGGTGTGCTCCGGCCTATTCGACGATGCCATCGAGACGCCGGAGAATTATCGCGAGCTCCTCGCCGCCATGCGCGCCCGCGCGCTGTTCATGGTCTGCGCCAATCCCGACGTGGTCGTCGAGCGCGGCGACACCCTGGTCTATTGCGCCGGCGCGCTTGCCGACGCCTATGCCGAGCTCGGCGGCGAGGTGCTCTATTGCGGCAAGCCCTATGCGCCGATCTACCAGACCGCGCTCGCCAACGCCGCGGCGCTTCGCGGCGGCGAGCCGCCGCCGCTTGCGCGGGTGCTCGCGATCGGCGATTCGGTGCGCACCGACCTTAAAGGCGCGGCGGCCTTCGGCATCGATTGCCTGTTCGTGATTTCCGGCGTCCATGCCGAGGAATTCGGCGGGCGCGAAACGCCAGACCCAGCCAGCCTGAACGCGATCTTCGCGGCCGCGGGCGTCACGCCGAAAGCGATCACGCGCCGGCTCGAATGGTAAAATGTGCAGACCGGGAATGAACGGAAAGAAGATTATTCCGCGGGAACTTCGTCGCGCTCGGTGAACACCGCCTCGATCTTGGCCTTCAGCGTCTGGGCGTTGAACGGCTTGACGATGTAGTTGTTTACGCCGGCCTTCTTCGCCGCGATGACGTTTTCGGTCTTCGATTCGGCGGTGACCATGATGAACGGAGTCTGCTGCAGGCCCGGATCGGCGCGCACTTGGCGCAGCAAATCGTAGCCGGTCATCGGCTCCATGTTCCAGTCGGAGATCACCAGCCCGTAACGCTTGGTGTGCATCTTGGCGAGCGCCAGCTCGCCATTATTGGCGTCGTCGATGTCGGCGAAACCGAGTTGGCGCAACAGATTGCGGATGATGCGGACCATGGTGCTGTAGTCGTCGACCACGAGCACCGGCATTGACGGATCAAGAGCCATCGCCCTCTGCTTCCCCTGGCGCGCACGCCGAATGGCGCGAAGCGGAGCTTCATCGGCTCCTCTCCCGGGAAGGGCTCCCGAGGCTCTCCCGTCCCAGACGATGGGGGCAAAATATCACCGGGTGTTTGAAGATATGGTTAATGGCGGGAGCTCAGCCCCCGCTTGCGGCGCAATCAGCGGCGGGCTTTGCTTGACTTGGCTCGGGCGCGGCGGCACCTACGCCGGTAGGTTTCTCTTAACCTTTGGAACCCGATGCCGGCCAAGCGTTTCCGGGTCGTGCGCGATGTCGCGCCCGATGACGCCTTGCGCGGCGCGGTCGTCGCCATCGGCAATTTCGACGGCGTGCACCGCGGCCACCGCGCCGTGATCGGCGCCGCCATTGGCCGCGCCAAGGCGTTGGGCCGGCCGGCGGCGGCGCTGACCTTCGAGCCGCATCCGCGCGCCTTCTTCAATCCGAACGAGCCGCTGTTCCGCCTCACCGACGAGGCCGGCAAGCTACGGCTCCTCGCCTCGACCGGCCTCGACGGCGCGATCGTGCTCACCTTCGACGCGGCGCTCGCCCGCCTCACCGCCGAGGAGTTCGTCGAACGGATTCTGGTCGAGCGGTTCGCCGTGAGCGGCGCGGCGATCGGCTTTAATTTTCATTTCGGCGCGCGCCGCGCCGGCTCGCCGCAATTTCTCGCGGCCGAGGGCCGCAAGCGCGGCTTCGCGGTGGATATCGTGCCCCGGTTCGAGGACGATGGGCGTCCGGTCTCCTCCGGGCCAATTCGCGAGGCGCTTGCTGGCGGACGCGTGGGGGAGGCGACCGAGCTGCTCGGCTTTCCCTGGTTCGTGTCCGGCACCGTCATCCACGGCGATAAGCGCGGACGCGAACTGGGCTTTCCCACGGCGAACCTGCGGCTCGACGCCGGCTGCCGACTGCGGCAGGGCATCTATGCAGTGCGCA
Organism: uncultured Alphaproteobacteria bacterium; assembly: GCA_963850855.1. Classification (GTDB taxonomy): domain Bacteria; phylum Pseudomonadota; class Alphaproteobacteria; order Rhizobiales; family Xanthobacteraceae; genus BOG-931. The sequence goes on along the minus strand of CAWKNH010000006.1, from coordinate 328,575 downwards.
CCGCGATCGACGGACGCCGCTACGATGGCGTAGCAAGCTTCGGCCGGCGGCCGATGTTCGACAGCGGCGCCGTTTTGCTCGAGGTTTATCTCTTTGATTTCTCGGGTGACCTCTACGGCCGCAGCATCGATGTGGCCTTCATCGATTGGATCCGCGAGGAGGCGGTGTTTGCTTCAGTCGAGGAGCTCACACGGCAGATGCAGGACGATGCGCGCCGCGCCCGCGCGGCGCTCGCCCGGGCGGGCGATATCTTCCCGCCGATCTAAGGAACGGTTCAGGCCCTCTCTTCGCGGCGCGCGCGATGCTCGCGCGTCCATTGCGCCGCCATGAAGCCGAGCAGGGCGACCGGCAGGATGCGCTGCCAGCCGAGCGCCCGGCCGGCCTCGACCGCGGCGGCAACGATCTTCGGGTCGAGCAGCCACGACGACGCGGCACGCGCCCGCGCGGCGCGTTCGAGGATCGCGCGCTCTTTGGCGCGGCGGCGGGCGAGCGCCGAAATGACGGCGCCGACCGCTGCGATCAGGACGAAGATTCCGGCCAGGATCAGGCCGGCGAACACGCTGCCCAATTGCAACGACAGCCAATCGTGAGCGGCGACGCAAAGAAACACGAAGGCGCTCAGCAATGCGAGCGCGATGATCCCCATCCAAACAAAGAGAGCGGCGCTGGCGCCGCTCCGCGCCTGGATCGCCAAGGTGATGTCGTGCATCCAGCCCTTGAGCATCGGTTTCTCGCGCTGCTCAGCCGGCCGTTACCGGCGCCACGTGGCGCCGAAGACGAATCCGAGCGCAGCGATGATCGCCAGCGTGGTGTAGGGCCGGTTCTTGATCAACTCGTCGACCGCGTCGATGAAGTTGTCGGATACCTCGCGAACCGCGCCGGCCGCCTCGCGTCCTTTGTCCTGGGCATCGGACATGACCCCGTCCATGCTCGATTTCGCCCGCCGCCACGCAGTGTCGCCCTTGTCGGCGAGGATATCGCCGACTTGCTGGGCAAGGCGGCCGAAATCTTCGCGCAGCGCCTGCAGATCGGCTTGGATGTCGCTCGAAGCCTCCGCCGTCGCCTTGCGCATCTCGCGCACGCCCTCGCGGGCGTCCTTGCCGGTTTCGCGAATGTTCTGTGCGACCGTCGATGCGGTGTTCATGCCTGCTCTCCCATGCCGGGGTGAATGTTCAAGTCGCCCGGACAATGGTCTGGGAGCGGCGAAAGTTCCATTCAATCGGGAAGTTTACCGTCGTCGGTCGGGAATAAATGATTAAAGACCACGAGGCCGATGATGCACAGCGGCGTCGCCAGGAAGGCGCCGAACGGTCCCCAAATCCAGGTCCAAAAGGCGAGCGCCAGCAAGACCATGAGCGGATTGAGCGTAAGCCGCCGGCCGATGATTGTCGGCGTGATGAAGTGTCCCTCAATGGCGGTGAGTGCAACGAGTCCCGCCGGGGCAAGGAGCGCCTGGCCGAGCGAGGGAAAGGTGACGAGACCCACCCCGAACAAGATCACAACCGTGACCGCGGGTCCGACATAGGGCACGTAGTTGAGCAGCCCGGCGAGCAGGCCGAAGATCACCGGATTGGGCAGACCAAGGAGCCATGCGCCGAGCGCGACGATCATCCCGAGCGCGGCATTGATCATCGTCACCACGGTGAGGTAGCCGGCGAGATTTTTCTCGATGTCGTTCATGATCTTGAGGAAACGCAGCTTGGCGTCGCGGCTGCCGAACAGCGAGACGACGCTGGCGCGCAATTCGAACTGGCCGCCGAGGAAGAACAACAAAGTGCCGAAGAACAGCAGCAGCTCCCCGGCGGCCGGGGTGAAGAACGCGACCACCGGCAAGACAAAATTGGCCGCCGGCGTATTGACGCTGACCCCGCTATCGCCGCCGAACAGTGCGTCCTGCAATTGGCGCAGCGCCGCGAGCGGCTGATCGAATGCCGAGAGCCGTTGCTTGATGGTGGCGCCGATCTCCGGAGCGCGCCCGATCCATTCGCTCACCGGGCCGGCCATCGCCGTCGCGGCGATGGCGACCGCGCCGAGGCAAACGACGACGAGGAGTAGCGCCGTGATCCAAGGTGAAATGCCGCGCCGTTTGCCGGCCCTGACCAGAGGGGCCAACGTCAGGGCGACAATGGCCGCCGCCATGATCGGCAGCACGAGAACGCGGCCGACATAGAGGAAGGCGCCGAACAGCAAGAGGAAGGTGCCGACGGTCGCGGCGCGGCCGACCGACGTCCAGATGCCGCCAATATTGTCGACCGGCCGTGGGTCGTTGATGATGAGAGCGCGGCGGGCTTCCCGGCTCACGCGGAGATATTCCACGGACTTGCCTCGCCTTTCCCTCGCCAACCGTGGCGAAGCCACGCGTCCCGCAGTCCCAACGCGGCCCGCAGGCCGCCGGTTCCGTGAAGGGCGCTCGCCCAGGCGGCAGAGCCCTTTGCGTGGCGCAAGCGGCTTGTTAGAAGGCGCGCCATGACCGAGACGCCGACGAAAGCGCGCGATTACAGCGAGACGCTGTTCTTGCCCAAGACCGACTTCCCGATGCGCGCAGGCCTGCCGCAGAAGGAGCCGGAGATCCTCGCGCGCTGGCGCAAGCTCGACCTCTACGGGCGGCTGCGCGCGGCGGCGAAAGGCCGTCCGCGCTTCATCCTGCACGACGGCCCGCCTTACGCCAACGGCAACATCCATATCGGCACGGCGCTCAACAAGATCCTCAAGGACGTGGTGACGAAGAGCCAGCAGATGCTCGGCTTCGATTCGAATTACGTGCCCGGCTGGGACTGCCACGGCCTGCCGATCGAATGGAAGATCGAGGAGGAGTACCGCGCCAAGGGCCGCGACAAGGACAAGGTGCCGGTGATCGAATTCCGCCGCGAGTGCCGGCAATTCGCCGAGCATTGGATCGGCGTGCAGAGCGGGGAGTTTCAGCGCTTAGGCGTCGTCGGCGACTGGGAGCACTATTACAGCACCATGAGCCATCCGGCCGAGGCGCAGATCGCGCGCGAGCTGATGAAGTTCGCGGCGAACGGCACGCTCTATCGCGGCTCGAAGCCGGTGATGTGGTCGGTGGTGGAGAAGACGGCGCTCGCCGAAGCCGAGGTCGAGTATGAGGATTATGTCTCGGATCAGGTGTGGGTGAAGTTTCCGGTCCGAAATGCGCCCTTCGGGCCATTCGTGGATACGCCAGAAGCAACCAAGATACTCCACGCATTACAGCGGGCTTTCATAGTCATTTGGACCACGACGCCGTGGACCATTCCGGGAAATAGAGCGATCAGCTTCTCGCCGAAAATTAAGTACTGTCTTTACAAAGTCGTCGACGCTCCGGCCGACAATTGGGCAAAGCCTGGTGATCACTTCGTGCTTGCCGAAAAATTGTCGCTTGATGTATTTCGGCAAGCTCGCGTTACTGCATTTAAGAAGCTAGCCGATCTCGATTCGGAACTTCTTGGTTTTGTGATATGCGATCATCCGCTCAGAGGTAGGGGATACGATTTCGACGTTCCACTTCTCCCCGGCGATCATGTTACCGACGATACGGGTACTGGTTTTGTGCATACCGCGCCCGGTCACGGTCGCGAAGACTTCGAAATCTGGGTGGCGAATGCGCAAATGCTCGCCAGGTGGGGCATCAACACCACGATCCCCTACACCGTTGATGCCGACGGCCGCTTCACCGATCAGGCACCCGGTTTTACTGGCAAGCGCGTGCTTACCGACAAAGGCGAGAAGGGCGACGCCAACGAGGCCGTCATCGCCGCCCTCAAGGACGCCGGCATGCTGATCGCGCGCGCGCGGCTCACCCACCAATACCCGCATTCCTGGCGCTCGAAGAAGCCGGTCATCTTCCGCAACACGCCGCAATGGTTCATCGCGATGGACAAGGACATCGCGAAGCACGGCGATACTCTACGCCATCGTGCGCTCGCCGGCATCGACGCCACGCGCTGGGTGCCGGAGCAAGGCAAGAACCGCATCACCGGCATGATCGAGTCACGGCCCGATTGGGTGATCTCGCGCCAGCGCGCCTGGGGCGTGCCGATCACGGTGTTCATCGACGAGAAGCCCGATGGCTCGGTCGACATCCTCAACGATCCGGATGTGAACTATCGCATCATCGAGGCGTTCGAGGACGAAGGCGCCGACGCCTGGTATGCGCAAGGCGCGCGCGAACGTTTTCTCGGCTCACGCGCCAAGGAGCGTTGGCAGAAGGTCGACGACATTCTCGACGTCTGGTTCGATTCCGGCTCGACGCACGCCTTCGTGCTCGAGGACGCCAAACACTTCCCGGCGCTCGCCGGCATCAGGCGCAAGGCCGATGGCGGCCCGGAGACGGTGATGTATCTCGAAGGCTCGGATCAGCATCGCGGCTGGTTTCAGTCTTCGCTCCTGGAATCCTGCGGCACGCGCGGGCGTGCTCCGTTCGACATTGTCGTCACCCACGGCTTCACGCTCGACGAGAACGGCCGCAAGATGTCGAAGTCGCTCGGCAACACGATCGCGCCGCAAGACGTGATCAAGCAATCGGGCGCCGATATTTTGCGGCTGTGGACCTGCGCCACCGATTACTGGGACGACCAGCGCATCGGGCCGGAGATCCTGAAAACCAGCGTCGAGACCTACCGCAAGCTGCGCAACACGCTGCGCTGGATGCTCGGCAACCTCGCGCATTTCCACGCCGCCGACCATATCGACCACGGCGCCATGCCGGAGCTCGAGCGGTTGATGCTGCATCGGCTTGCCGAGCTCGACGCGCTCGTGCGCGCCGCCTACGCCGATTTCGACTTCAAGCGCATCTTTGCCGCGCTCAACGCCTTCATGACCGTCGATCTCTCCGCGTTCTACTTCGATATCCGCAAGGACGCGCTCTATTGCGACCCGTATTCGTCGACGACGCGCAAGGCGTGCCTCACCGTGCTCGACCACCTGTTCCGCTCGACGGTGACCTGGCTCGCGCCGATGCTCTGCTTTACCGCCGAGGAGGCGTGGCTGGCGCGCGATCCGGCGGCGTCCTCGGTCCATCTCGAAGCTTTCCCGGCGGTGCCGTCATCCTGGCGCGACGCGGCGTTGGCACGGAAGTGGGAGCGGCTGCGCAATCTGCGCCGCGTCGTCACCGGCGCGCTCGAGATCGAACGGGCGGCCAAGCGCATCGGGTCTTCGCTCGAAGCGGCGCCCCTCGTCTATGTCGCCGATGCCGAGCTGTTCGCCATCGCTGTCGATATCGATTTGGCCGAGCTGTGCATCACCTCGGCGGCGACGCTGGTTGAGGGGGAGGGGCCGGCATCCGCGTTCCGGCTCGACGACGTGCCCGGTGTCGCGGTCGAGCCGCGGCGCGCGGAGGGGCGCAAATGCGCCCGCTCGTGGAAAATCTCGCCGCAAGTCGGCAGCGATCCGCAATATCCCGACGTCACCCCGCGCGACGCGCAGGCGCTGCGCGAATGGGACGCCATGCGCAAGGCGGCGGAGTAGGGGCGTGGCCGATGCGGCGCCGGACAAGGCGGAGCGTTCCTACGTCTGGGGCCCGCTGAGCGCGCTTGGCCTTACGGTGGCTGCGTTCGCCTGCGCCATCGATCAAGCGGTGAAGCTCTGGCTCTTAGACGTGTTCGATCTCGCCGGCCGCGGCCATGTGGCCCTCACCGCGTTTCTCGACCTCGTCGTGACCTGGAACACCGGCATCAGCTATGGGCTGTTTCCACAGCAGGGCGTTTTCGGCCAATGGGCGCTGCTCGCCTTTAAGGCCGCCGCCGTGGTCTTCCTCTGGATTTGGCTCGCGCGCGCACCCTCGCGGCTGACCGCCATTGCCCTTGGTCTCATTGTCGGCGGGGCATTCGGCAACGCCATCGACCGGCTGCATTGGCCGGGGGTGATGGATTTCGTGCTGTTTCACATCGACACAGCGGCCTGGAGCTTCCGCTGGTATGTCTTCAATTTCGCCGATATCGCTATCGTTGCGGGCGTGGTGGGCCTGCTGTACGATTCGGTTGTGGGCCGGGGTGCCGTAAAAGCGCCCTGATCGCGAATAAAAGACTTGTGAGTTCAAGTTCATGTCCGGGATTAAGTCTCGGAAGGGCCATACCGGCACCTCGGGTGGAGGGCATGCCGCAGGATCGCAGTGGTAATCGCAAGGCCGGCGGCGTGGCGCGGACACGCGCGACGCTGATGCGCATCGCTTTGGCTGCCGCTCTGGCCGGCCTCCTCGCTGGAGCCAACCCGTCCGTGGCCCGCGCCGCCGACGATGGCAGCGCGGATGACACCTTCCTCGGCAAGTTCATGCAGAAGCTCGGCCTGAAGGCGCCGCCCGATCGGACCGCGGACATCAACTACTCCGAGCGCCCGCCGCTCGTGGTGCCGCCGACCCGCGACCTGCCTCCACCGGCCCCCGGGCTGCCGGTGGCCGCCGACTGGCCGAACGACTCCGCCATGAAGACGCACAAGCACGTCCGCTCCAAGTCGCCGCCGGCGGCGCCGACTACGACTGCGACCGCCGCTCCGGCCGACGGCTCAACGCCTCCCGGACAGAATGGCCAGCCCGCGCCGGCCGGCGAGACGACCGGGACCGTGCGTGTGCCAAATCCGCCCCCGCAGCCGACCGGCTGGTGGAATCCCAAGACCTGGTTCAACCGGGAAGAATACGCCACCTTTACCGCCGAGCCGACGCGCGAGGATCTGACCGATCCGCCGGCCGGTTACCGTACGCCATCCCCGGATCAGCCCTACGGTGTCGGGCCTGAGCGCAAGACCAAGACCGATCAGCCGTACACTCCGCCGGTCAGCCGCCGGGACCTCCCGAGATAAACTCGGGGTCAGAAGTCACGCCCGGGCGTCGAGTGGTTCGTTATTTGCCGCGAGAACTGAGAAGGCCAAAGAAGTCGCCGTCCTGGTGCGGAGCATCCTTTCGCCAGCCTGCGGAGGTCGTTTTGAAATTGCTGCTGCTCGCGCTGGCGCTCGCCGGCGCTGTCGCTGGTCCCGCATGCGCCGGGACCGGACCGCTGGTCGCGCACTTCACTCTGTGGAACGGCCTTGAAGTCGTCGTGGTGCCCGATCACCGGGCGCCGGTGGTCACGCATATGATCTGGTACAAGGTCGGGGCCGCCGACGAGACGCCGGGCAAGTCCGGGCTCGCGCACTTTCTCGAACACCTGATGTTCAAGGGCACGACGAAGAATCCCGGCGACACATTCTCGCAGCAGGTCGCCGCGATCGGCGGGCAGGAGAACGCCTTCACCTCCAGCGACTACACCGGCTTCTTTCAGCGCGTCCCGCGTGAGCACCTCAAGGAGATGATGGCGCTCGAGGCCGACCGCATCACCGGCCTCGTGCTCACCGACGCGGTCGTGGCGCCCGAGCTCAATGTCGTGCTCGAAGAGCAGAATACCCGCGTCGCCAATAATCCGAACGGCCGGCTCGGAGAGCAGATGGACGCCGCGCTCTACCTCAATCATCCCTATCGCCGCCCCTCGATCGGCTGGCGGCACGAGATCGAGACGCTGACCCGCGATGACGCCTTGGCGTTCTACCGGCGTTTCTACACGCCGAACAATGCCATCGTGATCATCGCCGGCGACGTGACGCCCGAGGAGGTCAAGGCCGACGCGGAAGAGACCTACGGCAAGATTGCTCCGCGTGCGGAGATCGCGCCCCGGCGACGCCCCACCGAGCCGGTGCAGGAGGCGCCGCGCACGGTGACGCTGGCCGACCCGCGGGTCGAGCAACCGAGCATCAGCCGCATCTACCTCGCGCCCTCGAGCACGACGGCAAAGCATGGCGAGAGCCAAGCGCTCGATGTCCTCGCCCATATCCTCGGGTCCGGCGAGAACAGCCGGCTCTACCGCGCGCTGGTGGTCGATCAAGGTATCGCGCTCAACGCCGGCGCCTTTTATTCGAGCATGGCGCTCGACTACGCCAAGTTCGGCGTCTACGGCTCGCCGAAGCCGGGAAAGACGCTGCACGAGGTCGAGGCGGCAATCGACGCCGTGCTGGCCGAAATCAGCGAACACGGCGTCACCGCCGACGAGCTTGAAAGCGCCAAGAGCCGGCTCCTAGCCAACGCCGTCTACGCCCAAGACAACCAGGCGACGCTGGCGCGCTGGTATGGCAGCGCGCTCGCCACCGGCCTGACCGTCGAGACGGTGCAAGCCTGGCCCGCCGCCATCCACGCCGTGACCGGCGACGCGGTGCGTGAGGCGGCACGCACCTGGCTCGACCGGCGCGCCTCGGTCACCGGCTATCTCGTCAACAGCCTCAAGGCCGAGGAGAAGCACTCGTGAGCCGCAAACAACTCCGGTCGAAGCAGGGCGGCGGCATCGCGCGGCTCGCCATCCTGGCCGCCGCGCTCGTCGTCTGCGTGGCGCCGCCGGCCGGTGCCACGACGATCGAGCGGGTGGTGAGCCCCGGCGGCATCGAGGCCTGGCTGGTGCACGAATTGGCGGTCCCGCTGATCGCGGTCGATTTCGCTTTCGTCGGCGGCGCCATCCAGGATCCGCCCGGCAAGGCCGGCACCTCGGTCATGGTCGCCTCTTTGCTCGACGAGGGCGCCGGCGATCTCGATTCGCAGGCGTTCCACCAGCGCCTCGAACGCAAGGCCGTCGAGCTGAATTTCGAGACCGAGCGCGACGCCATTCGCGGCTCGTTGCGTACGCTGACCGAGAACCGCGACGAGGCCTTCGATGATCTGCGCCTCTCGCTCACCGCGCCGCGCTTCGATCCCGCGGCCGTCGAAATCATCCGCGGACAGGTGCTGTCCTTGGTGCGGCGCGCGGCGACCAACCCGGCCGATATGGCGCGGCAGCGCTGGTGGGAAATCGCGTTCGCCGATCATCCCTATGGTCGCCCGGCGAACGGCACGTCCGAATCGGTGCCGACCATCACCGCCGATGATCTCAAAGCCTACACGCGGCGGGTGCTGGCGCGGGAGAACCTCAAGGTCGCCGTCGTCGGCGACATCGACGCCGAGGCGGTGAAGGCGATGCTCGACCGGGTGTTCGGCGCGTTGCCGGCGAAGGCGGAGCTGGCCACTGTCGCGAGCGTCTCGCCGCAGGGCCTCGGCCGGCGCGTCGTCATCAAGGTCGACGTGCCGCAGGCGGTGGTGGCGTTCGGCGGCGCCGGGATTGCGCGCAAGGACCCGGATTTCATGGCCGCCTACATCGTCAATCACATTCTTGGCGGCGGCGCGTTTTCCTCGCGGCTCTATCAGGAGGTGCGCGAGAAGCGCGGGCTTGCCTATTCGGTCTACGACAGTCTGGTGTGGCTCAATCACGCCGCATTGTTTCTCGGCGGCACCGCCACGCGCGCCGACCACGCCGGGGAAGCCCTCGACCTGATCGAAAAGGAAATCCATCGCCTCGCCCAGGACGGGCCGACCGAGGCGGAGATCGCCAAAGCCAAGGCGTATCTCAAGGGCTCGTACGCGCTCAATCTCGACAGCTCGGCGAAAATCGCTTCGCTCCTGGTGCAGCTGCAACTCGACGATATCGGCATCGACTATTTCACGCGGCGGCCGGCGTTGATCGACGCGGTGACGCTCGCCGATGCGCGGCGCGTAGCCAAGCGCCTGCTTGACGGCGGCCTCTTGGTCACCGTGGTCGGCCGTCCCGCGGGCCTGGCTGCGACGAGCGAGAACCCTTAAGCCCGCATCGAGCGAAGCCAATGCCCGGACCAGCGAGCGTCGCGAAGGCCGCTTCCCGATTCCGCTGACGCCCGATCCGGGCTAGGCTCGCCGAAATGATCCGCGTCAACGCCCAGATCAACCTCGACGAGCGCGAGATCGAGGAAAGCTTCGTGCGCGCCTCGGGTCCGGGCGGACAGAACGTCAACAAGCTCGCGACCGCGGTGCAGCTTCGTTTCGACGTGCGCGGCTCGCCGTCATTGTCGGCGGAAACGCGCGCGCGGCTCGAGCGGCTCGCGGGCACGCGGCTGACGCGCGACGGCGTCCTGGTCATCATCGCGCAGCGCCATCGCACCCAGGCGCGCAATCGCGCCGATGCGCGCGAGCGGCTCATCGACCTCATCCGCCGTGCGGCAACCGCGCCGATCAAGCGCCGGGCGACCAGGCCGACCAAGGCGTCGCGCGAGCGCCGCATCGAAGGCAAGAAGCGCCGCGCCGGCATCAAGCTTGCGCCGTTCGAGGCCGGCGTTCGATTGACCTCTCGTCGCCCGGTTCGAGCGAGGCGAAATCCGGGAGCGCACAGCGAGCTGAAACTCCGCCGCCGGATTTCACTGATGCTCAATCCGGGTTACGGTTTGCCGTCCACGCGAGTCGTCCATGCCCGTCCGCCAGCTTTCCGAGGCCATCGTCAACCGCATCGCCGCGGGCGAGGTGGTCGAGCGTCCGGCGAGCGTCGTCAAGGAGCTCGTTGAAAACGCGCTCGATGCCGGGGCGAGCCGCATTGACGTGCTGACCGATGGCGGCGGCCGGCGGCTCATTTGCGTCACCGACGATGGCGCGGGCATGAGCCGCGCTGACCTGGCGCTCGCCGTCGAGCGTCACGCCACCTCAAAACTTGCCGACGACGATCTCGTCGCCATCGACACGCTCGGCTTTCGCGGCGAGGCTTTGCCCTCGATCGGCGCGGTGGCGCGGCTCTCGATCGCGACGCGCCACAAGGGCGAGCCGCATGCCTGGTCGATCGAGGTCGACGCCGGCGCGAAGTCCGCGCTCAAGCCCGCCGCGCTCGGGGAGGGCACCCGCGTCGAGGTGCGCGATCTCTTCTACGCCACGCCGGCGCGGCTGAAGTTCCTCAAGCTCGACCGCACCGAGGCCGAAGCGGTGCGCGAGGTGGTGCGCCGGCTCGCCATGAGCCGGCCGGATGTCGCCTTCACGCTCGCCGGCGAAGAGCGCGCGCCGGTCAGCTTTGCCGCGACGCTCCCCGGCGCGACCGGGCGTCTCGCGCGCCTTGGCGATTTGCTCGGCGCCGATTTCCGCGCCAACGCGGTCGAGATCGCGGCGGAGCGCGACGGCGTCACCGTCGCCGGCTACGCGGCGCTGCCGACGCTGACCCGCGCCAACGCGCTCGGCCAATATCTTTTCGTCAACGGCCGGCCGGTCCGCGACAAGCTCCTGGTCGGCGCGGTGCGCGCGGCCTACGCCGATTATCTGCCGCGCGACCGCCATCCGCTGGTTGCTCTGTTCGTCGCGCTCCCGGCGCGCGAGGTCGACGTCAACGTGCATCCGGCCAAAGCCGAAGTGCGCTTTCGCAATGCCGGCCTGGTGCGCGCGCTGATCGTGCATGCGCTCAAGCAGGCGCTCGCCCGCGAGGGCGGTCGCGCGGCGACGACCGGCGGCAGCGCGACCATCGCGGCGTTCCGCAGATTTGCCGAGGCGCCGCGGCGCGGCTGGGATTGGCGGCGCTCGCCGGCGCCGGCCGGGCGATCCGCGGCGGACGGTCATGCCGCTGGGCGGCAGCGGTTTTGCCGAGGCGGAGCAGGCTGCGTTCGACGTCGGCACGCCGGCGGCCGATTTGCGTGGCGAGTTTTACGGACATGGCGCCGCCGAAGCGGCGGAGGCCGCCGCCGATGCGCTCGACCATCCGCTCGGCGCCGCGCGGGCGCAGGTGCACGACACCTACGTGGTGGCGCAGACCCGCGATGCGCTGGTCATCGTCGATCAGCACGCCGCCCACGAGCGCATCGTCTATGAGAAGCTCAAGGCCGCGATCGAGAAGAGCGGCGTTGCCCGCCAGATCCTGCTCATCCCCGAGATCGTCGAGCTCGACGAGGCGGACGTGGAGCGCTTGCTTGCCGCGCGCCGACGAGCTCGCGCGCTTCGGGCTGGTCCTCGAATCCTTCGGTCCGGGCGCGGTGGCGCTGCGCGAGACGCCTTCGCTCCTCGGCGAGATCGACGGCGCCGGCCTGGTGCGCGATCTTGCCGAGCACATGAGCGAGTGGGACGAGGCCCTGCCGCTCGAGCGCCGCCTCTGGCAGGTCGCTTCCTCCATGGCCTGCCACGGTTCGGTGCGCGCCGGCCGCCGGCTCAAGCCGCAGGAGATGAACGCGCTGCTGCGCGAGATGGAGAGAACGCCCAATTCCGGCCAATGCAACCACGGCCGCCCGACTTACGTCGAATTGAAGCTCACCGACATCGAGCGGCTGTTCGGGCGGCGCTAGGCGGGCCGCAGGAACACGAACTCGGTATCGTCATAGCGGCGCCGTTCGAGCTCGGTGAATCCTTCGGGCGTCGCGAATTCCGCCTTCGCCGCCTCCTCGACGACGATCGAGCGCGCCGCGGCGAGCCATCCGCCGGCGCGCGCTGAGGCGAGCGCTGTCGCCGCCAGTCCTTGCCCGTAGGGCGGATCGAGGAAGGCCAGCGAAAACGGCGCCAGCGGATGCACGGGGCCGAGCTTGGTCGCGTCACGGCGAAAAATGCGCGAGGTGCCGCCGAGACCGAGCGCGGCGACGTTTTCGCGGATGAGCGCGCGCGCTTCCGCGCTCTCGTCGATGAAAAGCGCGAACGCCGCGCCGCGCGACAGCGCTTCGATACCGAGCGCGCCGGTGCCGGCAAAGAGATCGAGCACCCGCGCCCCGCTCAGCGGATCGCTATAGGCGTGGAGGAGAATATTGAACAGCGACTCGCGCAGGCGGTCGGCGGTCGGCCGGATGGCCTGTGATTGCGGCGCGGCGAGCACGCGGCCGCGCAAATTGCCGCCGACGACGCGCATCAGCGGTCTCGCCGGCGCGGCCTGCCTGCGCCGAATGGGCGTCCTCGTGGTTTGCCGGGACCGCGCCGTGGCGAAGCCGCCGGTGGCGCCGATGATTCAAATCGTTCGACGACGACGCGGCGGCCTTTGCGGTCGGTAAGGAGGCCCGCGCGCGGCGCGGCGGATTTTTGCCCGCGCCGCCCGTCGTCATCGCGGCGCGCACCGCGGAACTTGCGCCGCAGCTTTTTCGCCGGGCGCTCATCCTCACGCGCGCGCCAAGAATGGCTCGGCGACCCAGGACGTGCTGGTTTTTGGCTTGCTGGTTTCTGACTTTCTGGCTTCTGATTTGCTGGCTTCCGGCTTGCCGGTCTCTGGCTCGCCGGCTTTCTCCCGGTACTTCCGTGTCTTGCGTCGTTTCCCTCGGGCGGGGGAGGAGCAACTTTCGCAGCCGAGAAATCCGCGCCCGAGAGCCCGACCAGGCGCTCGCCTAGCTGCTCGCGCAGCACTCTTGTGCGCACCTCCTCGACCGCACCCTCGGCGAGTTCGCCGAGTTGAAACGGGCCGAACGAGACGCGGATGAGCCGCGTGACCGTGAGCCCGAGATCGCCGAGCACGTTGCGCACCTCGCGGTTCTTGCCCTCGCGGATCGCCAAAGTGAGCCAAAGATTCGAGCCTTGCACGCGGTCGAGCGTCGCTTCGATCGGTCCGTAATGGATGCCGTCGACTGTTACTCCGGCGCGCAGTTCGTCGAGCTTTGCTTGGGTGGCCGATCCGTGCGCGCGGACGCGGTAACGCCGCAGCCAGCCGGTCGCCGGCAATTCGAGCACCCGCGCCAGGCCGCCATCATTGGTGAGGAGAACAAGCCCCTCGGTATTGAAGTCGAGCCGTCCGACGCTGATGAGGCGGGGGAGATGCTTGGGCAGGCGCTGGAATATGGTCGCCCGGCCGCGCGGGTCGGCGTGCGTGGTCACCAGCCCGCGCGGCTTATGGTAGAGGAAGAGCCGCGTGCGTTCGCGCTTGGGCAGCGGTTCGCCGTCGACGCTGACGCGGTCGGCCGCGGTCACGTTGCGCGCGGGCGTTGCGATCACCGTGCCGTTGATCGCGACGCGGCCGGCGGCGATCCACTCCTCGGCCTCGCGGCGCGAGGCGAGGCCGGCGCGGGCGATGACCTTGGCGACGCGCTCGCCGGCTTTGTCGCTGTGCTCGTTCCCGTCCGTCATGATGCTTCATTTTGGTCAGGCCCGGCCTTGTGCCGGGCGTCCACGTCTTTATACACCGCGATGGATCGTGGCGAACAAAGACGCGGAGGCCGGGACTAGCCCGGCGGCGACGAAACCGTAGCATGGCATCGTTCATGGACATGGCGCTGGAAGAGGCGCGCGCGGCTGGCGGACGCGGCGAGGTGCCGATCGGCTGCATTGTGGTGCGCGACGGCGCCGTCATCGCGCGTGCCGGCAATCGCACGCTCGCCGAGCGCGATCCGACCGCGCACGCCGAATTGGTCGCGATCCGTGAGGCCGCGGCGGCGCTTGACACCGAGCGGCTCAACGATTGCGATCTTTACGTCACGCTCGAACCCTGCGTCATGTGCGCGGGCGCGATCGCGTTCGCCCGTATCCGCCGGCTTTATTACGGCGCGGTCGATCCCAAGGGCGGCGCGGTGGACAATGGCGTGAAATTCTTCGCCTCGCCGTCCTGCCATCATCGGCCGGAGGTTTATGGCGGCTTGGCGGAAGCGGAAGCATCGGCGCTGCTCAAGCGCTTCTTCGTGGAGCGGCGCTGAGCCTTACGCCGCGAGCAATTTGCCGAGTTCTTCCTTCACTCCGGCCTTGACCGCGTCCGCCGCGCGCAAGATGGCGCTCGCCTGATAGAACTCACCGGTGCGGAAGATGCCGATATTCGGCCGGATCAGGAGATCGGGCCGGGCGTGGTCGAGCTTCGCGGCGACGATGGCGCTGCCCATGACCAGCACCGTCGTGTAGAGGCATTCCCACGCGCCCGGTATGTCGGAGCGCTCCGGCGTCGGCACGCCGAACACGTCGACGGCGACAATGATTTCGGCGAGCCCGCGCAAATGGCCGAAGGGCAGGGGATCGCTGGCGCCGCCGTCGACCAGAACGCGCCCGTCGATCATCACCGGCCGGAACAGCCCGGGAATGGCGATCGAGGCGGCGAGCGCCGGCATGAGCGGGCCGGCCGCGAGCCTGGCTTCCTGCCGCCGATAAAGGTCGGTCGCCACGACCGTCAGCGGAATTTCCAGCGCCGCGAAATCCGGCGGGATCGCGTCCGGCAGAAATTGCGCGCAGAATTTCTCGGCGTTGATCTGGGTCGCCTGGCCGAAAGCGCCGGCGAACAGATCGGCGAGCGTTCCGGCCCGTGCCGCCAGCAAGCGGCGCGTGGTTTCGCCGCGGTTGTGCGCTAAGGCGATGACGTGGCGGCGGATGTCCTTGCCGCGCATTCCTGCCGCGTATGCGGCGCCGACGAGCGCGCCGATCGAAGTGCCGGCAATGGCGGCTGGCTTTATCGCCATTTCATCGAGCGCTTCGATGATCGCGATATGCGCGAGCCCGCGCGCCCCGCCGCCGCCGAGCGCAAGCGCGAAGCTCTTCGTGCGCGCAGCCGCCACCCGGTTACGCCTCGCTGGCGAATGCCCAGGCTCTGGCGGCGAGCGGGCGCACCATTTCGGCTCGCGCCGCCGCGTGGGCGCTGGTCGCGGTGCCGTCGCGCACGCGGCCGACGATGCCTTGCAGGATCGCAGCGATGCGGAAGAAATTGTAGGCCGAGTAGACCGCCATATGCGGCCGCGGGTCGAGGCCGGTGCGCGCCACATAGGCGGCGACATATTGCTCGAGCGGTGGGATGCCGAGCGCGGCCAGATCGGCGCCGACCAGCGAGCCGGTGTTTGCTTCCGAGGGCGGCATGTTCCACTGCATCAGGTGGTAGGTGAAATCGGCGAGCGGATCGCCGAGCGTCGACAGCTCCCAGTCGAGCACGGCGGCAATGCGCGGCTCGTTCGGCGCAAGAATGATATTGTCGAGCCGATAGTCGCCATGCACGAGGCGCGCCGGCTGCGGCGGCGGCAAATGTGCCGGCAGCCACGCGATTAGCCGGTCCATATCCTCGATCTTCTCGGTCTCCGAGGCGCGGTATTGCTTCGACCAGCGGTCGACCTGCCGCGCGACATAGTTCTCGGCGCGGCCATAGTCGGCAAGGCCGATCGCGGCCGGCTCGAAACTATGCAGCTGCGCCAGGGTGGTGTTCATGGCGTCATAGACCTGGGCGCGCTCGGTCGGATTGGAGGCCGGCATCTGCGGCTCCCAGATCACCCGGCCTTCGACGTGCGACATGACGAAGAAGGCGGTGCCGACCACGCTCTCGTCGGCGCAATAGAGGACCGGCTCGGCGACCGGAAAGCCTTGCGGGTGCAGCGCGGCGATCACGCGGTACTCGCGATCCACAGCGTGCGCGGAGGGAAGCAGCTTGCCCGGCGGTTTGCGTCGCAGCACGTAACGACGTTGCGGCGTTTCCAGGAAGTAAGTGGGGTTCGATTGCCCGCCCTTGAACTGGCTGACGGCGAGCGGCCCGGCGAAGCCCTTTGCATGCTCGCGCAGATACGCCTCGAGCCGCCCGACATCGAAGCGCAGGCGCTCGGCGACCTCCTTAGTGCCGGAAAATGTGCTTTGGCGGTCGGTGGCGTTCATCCCCGTTACTCCGTTTGCTGACCGTTCCGGTTCGTTTGTCAGGAGGGCAAAGATGACCGAGGCGGCAGATAGCCATCGGCCGAACAATTATATCGAACCAAGTCGCGAGGCCAGCCTACTGATTTGTCTCATTTTTCCCACATGGCCGCACGCCAGCCAATGTCGTGCCGGTAGAAGCCTTCCGGCCAGCGGATATGGGAGATGGCCTCGTAGGCGCGCGTCTGCGCTTCGCTCACGGTCTTGCCAAGCGCGCAGACATTGAGCACGCGCCCGCCATTGGCAAGGATGTGTCCACTGCCGTCCGACGCGGTGCCGGCGTGAAAAATCTCCACGCCCTCGACCGCGCTCGCGGCGTCGAGGCCGTCGATCACCGAGCCGCGGGCATATTGGCCGGGATAGCCCTTGGCGGCCATGACCACGGTGAGCGCGATCGCGGGATACCAGCGCAGGTCGAGCGATTTGAGCATTCCGTCTCGCGAGGCCAGCAGCGCCGGAACGAGGTCCGACATCAGGCGCAGCATCAGCACCTGACATTCCGGATCGCCGAAGCGCACATTGTATTCGATCAGCTTCGGACCCTCGGCGGTGACCATCACTCCGGCATAGAGCACGCCCCTGTAGGGCGCGCCCATCGCCTGCATCGCGCGCAAGGTCGGCTCGACAATTTCCTGCATGATCCGCGCGCTCATCGCCGCATCGACGATCGGCGCCGGCGAGTAGGCGCCCATGCCGCCGGTATTCGGTCCTTGGTCGCCGTCAAAGGCCCGCTTGTGATCCTGCGCCGAGGCGAGCGGCAGAGCGGTCACGCCATCGCAGAGCGCAAAGAACGACGCCTCCTCGCCGGCGAGGAATTCCTCGATCACGATCTCGCCGGCAGCCTCGCCCAAGCCGCCGCCGAACATCATGTCGATGGCCGCGTTCGCGGCAGCGAGGTCTTCCGCGACGACCACGCCCTTGCCGGCGGCAAGCCCGTCGGCCTTGATCACGATCGGCGCGCCGCGCTCGCGGACATAGGCCTTTGCCGGTTCGGGTGCGCGGAAACATTCGTAGGCGGCGGTGGGTATGCCGTTCGCGCGGCACAGATCCTTGGTGAAAGTCTTGGAGCCCTCAAGCCGGGCGGCGACTCGGCTCGGCCCGAACGCCTTGATGCCGGCGGCCTCGAGATCGTCGACGATCCCGGCGCACAGCGGCGCCTCCGGCCCGACGACGACGAGATCGATATTGTTCTTGCGGCAAAACCCGATCACGCCCGCATGGTCGGCGAGGTCGAGCGCGACGCATTCGGCCTCGCGCGCGATGCCGGCATTGCCCGGCGCGCAAATGAGCCGGTCGCTGAGCGGGCTTGCCGCCAACTTCCAGGCCAGCGCATGTTCGCGCCCGCCGGAGCCGAGGAGCAAAATGTTCATCGGTTGGAATGCCTTGCCGCGGTCCCTGTAGCATGCGGGAGCCCCGGTGCAAGACGGCGGCGGGTCTTGTCCAAGGCTCTTGACCCGCGCCGGCGATGCGGACCATTAGCTGCCATCCGCCCCGTTGCTTTGTGGCTGCAATGAACGAGCCTCGCCTCAACCTGCCGGAACTGACCGTCTCCGAGCTCTCGTCGGCACTCAAGCGCACGATCGAGGATGCCTATGGCTATGTGCGGGTGCGCGGGGAGCTCGGGAAGGTCAGCTATCATTCGAACGGCCACGTTTATTTCGATCTCAAGGACGAGCGCGCCTGCATCGCCGGCGTGATCTGGCGCAGCACCGCGCAACGCATCAAGCTCAAGCTCGAAGCCGGGCTCGAGGTCGCGATCACCGGGCGGCTCACCACCTATCCCGGGCGCTCGCAATACCAGATCGTCGTGGACACGCTGGAGCCCGCCGGGCTCGGCGCGCTCATGGCGCTGCTTGAGGAGCGCAAGCAGCGGCTTGCCGCCGAGGGATTGTTCGACGAAGCGCGCAAGCAGCTGCTGCCGCATCTGCCGGCGGTGATCGGCGTCATCACCTCGCCGACCGGCGCGGTCATTCGCGACATTCTGCACCGGCTGGCCGACCGGTTCCCGCGCCGCGTGCTGGTCTGGCCGGTGAAGGTGCAGGGCGAGAGCTCGGCGCTCGAGGTTGCCGCCGCGATCGACGGCTTCAACGCGCTGCCCGAACGCGGGCCGATGCCGCGGCCGGATTTGCTCATCGTCGCGCGCGGCGGCGGCTCGCTCGAGGATCTCTGGTCGTTCAACGAGGAGATCGTGGTGCGCGCGGCGGCGGCGAGCCTCATTCCGCTCATTGCCGCGATCGGACATGAGACCGACGTGACGCTGATCGACTTCGCCGCCGACCGGCGGGCGCCGACGCCGACGGCCGCCGCCGAAATGGCGGTGCCGGTGCGCGCCGAACTCATGATCGACGTCGACAATTTCGGGCGGCGCGCGCTCGCCAGCTGGCGGCGCAATCAGGAAGCGCGGCAAAGCGCCTTGCAATCGGCGGCCCGGGCGCTCCCCGACGCCGAGGAGGTGTTGGCGCTCCCGCGCCAGCGGCTCGATCATGCCGCCGAGCGCCTCGGGCGCGCGCTGCGCGCCAATGCGCATGTTCATCGCGTCGGCTTCTCGCGCATCGGCGGCAGGCTGAGCGCGCACCCGCTGCGCACGCATGTCGAGCGTTGGCATGAGCGCGTCGCCACCTTGGCCGCGCGCGCCGGCCGGGCGATGGATAACCTCCTCGATGCGCGCTGGGCGCGATGCGAGCGCGACGCGCAATTGCTGGCGGCGTTTTCCTATCGCGGCGTCTTGGCGCGCGGCTTCACGCTGGTGCGCGACAAGGCCGGCCGCCCGCTGCGCACCGCCGCTGTCGTGACCATGGGCGCGCCGATCGACATCGAGTTTTCCGACGGCCGCGTCGGCGCGCGCGCCGAGGTCGTCCACGTTCCGACCACGCCGCGCGCCGAGCCGCCGCGGCGGCGCGGCCGGCGCGGTGGCGATCCGGGGCAGGGCAGTTTGTTCTAGACGCGGAGGCGCGACGGTTGGCGCATTGGCGGATGGCTGCACGCAAAGTCTGACTGTTTGTTCATGCGCGAGAGAATCTGCTGATACGCGAAGCTGACTTTTTGTTCATTTGCAGTGAACATTTTCCGACGTCGCGGAACCGCCATCATGTCCTGCGTTTTATGCGCTCGGCGAACGCAGTTTCGCGTCTCAGGAGGACAGCATGATTCGAACGGTATTCGCGGTTGGCTTGGTCGCTCTGGTTTTCAGCGCGGTGTCCGGCGTGTCGCAGGCCGCGCCCATCGCGCCGCTTTCGGCGGGGGTCGCCAACGAGGCCGCTTCAGGTCACATCACTCAAGTATGGTGCGGCTGGCGGTGCCGTCACTGGCATCGCTGGCATCACTGGTGCCGTTGGCATCGCTGCTAGGAAGCGCTCATCCGCCGTTGACCCATGGCGGCGCGGAGCCGCTGGCGGCGTAAAGACGACGGCCACAATTTGGCGCCACGCCGGTCACCCGCCGCGTGGCGTCAAATTTTTCGGCGGAGCGGACGCGCAATGGGTTTCGTCTTTCGCCTTGAGTGACTATGTTTCCTGCCCTGCGGACCAGGCGCAGGAGGTTCATTTGCTCAATCGCACCGATCGTCCCTCGCCGATGCCCGGCGAAGCCGAAGTGAAATACCTCGACGGCGATTTCCGGGTGGTGCGGCCGGGAGCGTTTGTCCGCTGCGCGGTCACCGGGACCCCGATCCCGCTCGATGAGCTGCGGTACTGGAGCGTGGACCTACAGGAAGCCTATGCCACTCCCGAGGCCGTGCTGCAGCGGCACGGCGCGACCTACGCGCGGAAATCCTAAAAGCGCGCTACCGCTTCACCGCGCCGAGGATCAGCTTGGCGAACGCCTCCTGCTCCTCAATGACGAGGCGCACGGGCAATGCCGTCGCGCGCGCGGCGAGCGCGGCGAGGCGTGGATCGCCGGAGAGCCGCGCGATGTCCTTCTCCGTGGTGAGCAACACGAGATTCGCCGCCTGCGCGCGCGCGAGCAACGCTTGCGCCTGCGCGGCGGTGTAGCGATGGTGGTCGGCAAAGCTGGCGCGTTCGGCAACCTCGATGCCGGCCTCGCCGAGGGTCGCGAAGAATTTTTCCGGGTCTCCGATCCCGGCAAACGCCAGGACCTTGCGGCGGCGAAGCGCGGCGAGAACGTCGCGGTCGGGTTCTAGACGGCCGTGGAAGATGGTCATCTGGTGCCGGCGTGCGACCTGCACGACCGCGTCGGCGCCCGTTGCCGGGCCGACGACGAGGAGGCAGTGCGCGCGGGAGATTTGCGCTTCGAGCGGGGCGCGCAGCGGCCCGGCGGGAATGATGCGCCCATTGCCAACGCCGCGCCGGCCGTCGACGAGCAGGATCGCGAGATCCTTGGCGAGCGACGGATTTTGAAATCCGTCATCCATCACGATCACGCCCGCGCCGTCGAACCGCGCCGCCATCGCGCCGTTCACGCGATTGCGCGCGACGATGGTGGGCGCGAGCCGCGCGAGAAGGAGCGGCTCGTCGCCCACGTCCGCCGCCGAGTGATGTGCGGGATTGACGCGCACCGGGCCGCGCAATCGTCCGCCATAGCCGCGGCTGAGGAAAAACGGCCGCTCATGCGCGGCGAGGAGAAGGCGCGCGACCGCAAGCGCCGCCGGTGTCTTGCCGGCGCCGCCGACCGTGAGGTTGCCGAGGCAAATGACCGGCAGGCCGATGCCGCGGCCCTGCGCCTGCAATCGCAGCGCCGCCACCGCTCCGTAGAGCCCGGCAAGCGGACTGAGCAGACTTCGTTTTCCCGGCTGCCACCAGGAGGCGGGCTCGCGCATCAGAGCATGACCCCGAAAAAGCCCGTCCCGGACTTGGTCCCGCGTGGCAACCGGTTTTCACCAACCGTCATGCGCGAATTCTACGACGCCTGTTGCTCGAGCCGAAGGCGCACGAGATAGGGCTCGAGCGCGGCGAGCGTCCGCTCGAGCGCGCCTCCGAGCTTTGCCGCCGTTATTTTGCCGGCGTCGGCGACGGCCGAACGCACCGTGGGATTGGCCAGCCACTCCGCGAGCCGCGCGGTCAACGCGTCGGCGTCGCTTACCAGTTCGGCTCCGTGCGCCGCGTCAAGCGTCGCATAGATCTCGGCGAAGTTCCAAACATGCGGACCGTGCACGATGGCCGCGCCCAATCCGATCGCCTCGATCGGATTTTGGCCGCCGTGAGTGGCGAGCGAGCCGCCCATGAACACGATCGGCGCCAGCCGGTAGATGAGGCCGAGCTCGCCGAGCGTATCGGCGATGTAAACGTCGATGTCCGGCTTCGGCGGATCGCCGCGCGAGCGCAACGCAACGGCAAGGCCGGCCGCTCGTCCGATCTCGGCGATGCCGGGTCCGCGGGCGGGATGGCGCGGGGCGATCACGGTCAACAATGAAGGGCATTTCACGCGCAGCCGCCGATGCGCGGCGATGATCGCGCTCTCCTCGCCGGCATGGGTCGAGGCGGCGGCGATGACCACGCGTGAGCCGATGATCGCGCTCAATTTGTGCAAGGTCGGTTGATCGACGGGCGGTGCGGGCACGTCGAGCTTGAGATTGCCGATGCTGCTGACGCGCGGCGCGCCCAGTTGATCGAGGCGTTGCGCATTGGCGCTGGACTGGGCGAGGCACATGTCGAACCGGTCGAGGAGCGCGGCGCTCGAACGCGGCAGCAGCCGCCAGCGGCCAAACGACCGCTCGGATACGCGACCATTGACCAGGATCATCGGGATGGTGTGCTCGGCGCAGGCCATGACCAGGTTGGGCCACAGATCCGATTCGACGAACAAGGCGAGAGCCGGGCGCCAATAGTCGAGGAATCGGCCGACAAACCGCGGCGTATCGAGCGGAATGAATTGGTGCAGCGCTCCGGAGGGCAGCCTTTGCTCGGCAAGCCTGGCCGACGTGACCGTGCCGGAGGTGACAAGCACAGCGAAATTGCGGGCGCGGATCCGCTCGATGAGCGGAATGACGGCGAGCAATTCGCCGACGCTCGCCGTGTGCAGCCAGATGATCGGGCCGGGCGGCCGCTGAAGGCTCGGCTCGCCGTAGCGCTCCGCCATGCGCACGGGGTGCTCTTTGCCCTGCTTGAGACGCCAGGCGAGCAGTCGCGGCGTGACCGGCGCTGCTGCCGCGGCGGCGAGGCGATAGAATCGCAGCGCAAAAGGCAGGCGACCACGCAAACTCAAGCTCCCCGGTGCGGCCGATCGACCACTTCATAGGCGCGCCGCGTCACGGCGGTCAGGCGATCTTCAAGCAGACGGCGGCAAGCTTCAAGCTCTTCCGCGTCGGCGGCTGCGGGGACGCTGAGCGGCTCGGCGGCGACGCCGCAGCCGCGACTGAAGGGGAGATTGATCGTGGTGCGATCCCAATTGTCCAGCACCAGGCGGCGGCTGGTGGCGAACGCGGCGGCATAGATCGGACGCCCGGACGCTTGCGCGAGCTTGATGATGCCGAGCCCGGCGACGCGCGAGACCTTCGGAACGTCGGCCGAAAGCGCCACCGAACAACCGTCGGCGAGCGCGTCGAGCATCGCCTGGAAGGCGGCGACGCCGCCCTTGTGCACAAAATTGCCGCCATGATTGCCAGAGCCGCGAATGGCACCGACGCCAAACCGCTCGGCGGCAACAGCGTTGATCTCGCCGTCGTGGTGGCGCGAGACCAGCACCTTGGTACGGAATGCGATCTTGCGGGCGACCGGCGCGAGAAAGTGCTGCCCGTGCCACAAAGCGATAATGGTCGGCGCGTCCGCCGCGAGGCGCTCATAGATGTCGGGCGGTTCGAAGACGAAGCGGCTCGTCGTTGCGACCAAGCGCAGAAATTCGGCGGCGGTTACGCCGATCGCAGCCTTGGCCCATCGTTGTCGCGCGATGTTCCTCCACGCCGGCATGCGGACTCTCAGCCCTGTGGCGCCAGGCTTTGCGGATCAAGCAGCCGGTGCAGATGGACGATGAAATAGCGCATTTCGGCGTTGTCGACGGTCCCTTGCGCCTTCGCCTTCCAGGCGGCATAGGCGCTGGCATAGTTCGGATAGATGCCGACGATTTCGAGCTTGTCCAGATTCTTGAACTCGACGCTCTGCAGATTGTCGAGCTCACCGCCGAAGACGAGATGGAGCAATTGCTTGGATGGCTGCTTGGAAGCGGTATCCGGCATTCTGCTCAACTCACGCGCTCGATTTGCAATCAGGAAGGCGCGACCCGCCGCTCTCCGAGCAGATCGACCAAGGCCGCGTGCCGCTCCCGGCCGGCGGCGACGAGCATCTCGTGCCGCGGCACGGGACGGTTATAACTGACTGCTCCACCCCCGAGATGGGTCATCGCCCCGCCCGCTTCGTGCACCAAAAGATCAGCGGCTGCAAGGTCCCAGTCGTGGCTGTTGTCGCCGGCAATCGCGATGTCGCACGCGCCCTGCGCGACGCGCGCGAGGCGCAGCGCCAGCGAGCGCACGCGCGGCATAACGGTGAGAGACGGCGCCAGGCCGGCGAGCTTGTCGAGAAAGCTTCTCGGGCCGGCGATGCGGGCGTCGGCAAGCTTCGCCCCGCCCGTCGTGGCGATCGCGGCGCCGTTGCGCGTCGCGCCTTGCCCGGCGACCGCCATGAAGAACTCATCCGTCGCCGCGGCGTAAAGGCAACCCAGGATCGGCCGTCCGCTCTCCACCAGCGCCGCCGAGACGCACCAATCCGGCGAGCCGGCAAGATAAGCCCGCGTGCCGTCGATCGGATCGACGATCCACACATAGCGGGCGGAAAGCCGCGCCGGATCGTCGACGCTTTCCTCCGACAGCCAGCCGAAGCCGTTGGTCTCGCCCATGAGCCGCTCACGCAGCAGCCGGTCGACGGCGATGTCGGCTTCGCTGACCGGCGAGGAGCCGGCCTTGGTCCAGGTCTTGATCGGAACCTGAAACATAGAAAGCGCGAGCGCGCCGGCTTCGCGTACGCATTCGGCAAGCCACGCCGCCGCCCGCTGGCGATCGGCGTCGTCAATGGCCGGCAACGGTCAGACCCTCGACGCGCACGGTCGGCGCATTGGTGCCGTAGCGAAACGCGAGGTCATTTGCCGGCGCCAGGCTCTCGAACATCTCGAGGAGGTGTCCGGCGATGGTGACCTCGCTCACCGGATAGGTGCACGCGCCGTTCTCGATCCAGAATCCCGATGCGCCACGGCTGTAGTCGCCGGTCACGAGATTGACGCCCATGCCGATCATGTCGGTGACGTAGAAGCCGTCTTCGATGTCGTCGATCAGCTGCTTCGGCGTCTTGTCGCCCGGCGCGAGGTGAAGATTGCTGGCGCCCGGCGCGGGGGTCGAGGAAACACCGCGCTGCGCGTGGCCGGTCGTTGTGAGGTCGAGCTCGCGCGCGGTCGCGCAGTCGAGGAGCCAGGTCTTGAGCACGCCATCCTCGACCAGCTTGAGCCGCCGTCCGGCGATGCCTTCGGCGTCGAACGGCCGCGAACGCAACCCGCGCGGCCGCAACGGGTCGTCGATAATCTCGATGCCGGAGGCGAAAATCCTCTCGCCCAGCCGCTCGCGCAGGAAGCTCGTCTGCCGTGCGATCGCGCTGCCGTTGACGGCGCTCGCCAAGTGCCCGACCAGCGAACCCGAGATCCGCGCGTCGAACACCACCGGCACGCGCCGCGTTGCCACCTTGCGCGGGTTGAGCCGATTGACCGCGCGCTCGCCGGCGCGGCGTCCGATCGCTTCGGCGCTGTCGAGATCGGCGGCGTGCAGCGTCGAGGAGTAGTCGTAATCGCGCTCCATCCCGGTGCCTTCGCCGGCGATGGCCGACATGGAGATGCCGTGACGCGAAGCAATCGTCGCACCGTGGAAGCCGTGGCTCGTCACCAGCACCACGCCGGCGACGCCCGCTGACGCCGAGGCTCCGTCCGACTTGGTGACGCCGGCAACGGCAAGTCCCGCGGCTTCCGCCTCGCGGGCGCGCGTTTCAAGTACGCCAACCGCCGGCATATCGGGGTCGAGGAGGTCGAGGGCCGGCATGGCGCGCGCGAGTTGTGCCGGGTCGGCAAGGCCGGTGAAGCGATCCTCGGGCGCGGCGCGCGCCATGGCGACGGCGCGCTCGGCGAGCGCGTCGAAGCCGTCGCCCTTGAGGTCGTTGGTGGAAACGACCGCCTGCTTGCGGCCGACAATGACGCGCAGGCCGAGATCGTCGCCTTCGGAGCGTTGCGACTCCTCGACCGCGCCGTCGCGCACCTCGACCGAAAGCGAGGCCGAGCGCACGGCGAGCGCGTCCGCTTGGTCGGCACCGGCACGCCGCGCGGCGCTGACCAGACGTTCAGCGAGATCGATGAGGACGGATTGGTCGAGAAGCGAGGACATTTAGCGTTGCCGTTTGGTTTATGCGCGGGTGGGAATGAACACAAGGCGAAGATGTGGCCGCGTCGCGCGCGATTCAACCGGGAAACCGGCGTCTTGCGCCCAAATCCCGACAAGGCGGGTGGCCGCGGCAACCGCTCGTCAATCATGCAGGCTGGTCGCGCGCGCGACACGACCGATTAACCAGGGTTCTTAAGCCGATTACGACCGGGCTTTGGCATTCTCGCGACAACCGGGCGGCAACAGCCCGGCGGGAGCCGAGTTTTCGGGGCGTCAAATGGAAGCCGGCAGGATTGCTGCCGGGTCGAGCCGCACGTTGCGGCTCGACCCTTTCTCCTTGCCCGTGCGTTTCGAGGCCGCAGACGAGGCTGCAGACGAGAAGCTGCGCATCGTCGACCTGCATCGCGAGCGTGTAGTGCTGCGCCGGTCCGTGGGCGGCATGCGCATGGCCTTGAACTTGCCCGTTGCCGCGTTCCGCGGCATCGCCATCCGCCTCACCGGCAAAGCAGACGAGACGCCGAGCGCCATCGCCGTCGTGCTCGAGCACGGCGACCCGGCGCTGTCGCTGCCGCTTTTCTCCTCCAGCGAGAGCGAGGACATCGTCGCCGAATGGCAGTCCTGGGGCCGCGTGCTCGGCCTGCCGCTCCTCGTCGCCGAGCGCGACGGCAGCCTGCGCGAGCCGTTCGCGCGCCTTGGCATGGTGCGGACCGAAGCGCCGACCTGCCGCCGCCGCCGCCGTACCGCGATCGCCCGCCGGCGTCCTGCGAACCTGGTGCGCCGCCGCGTGCGCGCGCCGCGGAGCCTCGCGATCCATCGCGGCGAGCGCGAGATCGTCGCCCGGAATTAAAGGCGTCGCGGCTCAAACGAGCCCGCGCACCGCTGCGTCGGCCAATAATCCCGCAAACAGGATCAGCCCGGCATCGCGGTCGGATTTGAACAGCGTGAGGCAGAGGTCCGGATCGGCGATGTCGAGACGAACGATCTGCCAGGCAAGGTGCGCGGCAAAGGCGAGGAGGCCGACGGCGAAGACCGGCCCGGCGCCGGCCGCCAATCCCGCGGCGCCGATGAGCACCGCAGCCAGCGTGTAGAACGCCGCGAGCATCGGCTTGGTGCGTTCGCCGAAAAGGAGCGCCGTGGACTTGATGCCGATGAGCGCGTCGTCCTCACGATCCTGATGGGCGTAGATCGTGTCGTAGCCGATCACCCAGGCGATCGATCCGGCATAGAGGAGGAGCGCCGGCGGGTCGAGCCGGCCGAACGCGGCGGCCCAGCCCATCAGCGCGCCCCAGGAGAACGCAAGACCGAGAACGATTTGCGGCCAATAGGTGATCCGCTTCATGAACGGATAGACGGCAACGATCGCGAGCGACGCGACCCCGAGCCCAACCGTGAAGATGTTGAACGAGAGCAGCACCGCGAGCCCGATCAGCGACTGCAACACGAGAAACACCATGGCCTGCGCCACGCTGACCTGGCCTGAGGGGATTGGTCGCGAGCGCGTGCGCTCGACGCTGCGGTCGAGGTCGCGGTCGACGATGTCGTTCCAGGTACAGCCGGCTCCCCGCATCGCGAAGGCGCCGAGGAAGAACAGCGCCAGGTGCGTGAGCCTCGGTGTTGCCTCGCGCGCGGCGATGGCGGCAAGCGCGCATGACCACCAGCAGGGCATCAGCAAAAGCCAGGAGCCGATCGGCCGGTCGAGGCGCGCCAGCCGCAGATACGGGCGAGACCAGGCCGGTGCGAGCGTATCGACCCAATTGCCGGTCGCGTCGGCGACCGAACCGGAGGCCCGGCTCATTTGGCCAGCGGGTTACCGTTGAGCGTGTCGAGGGTGCCGCGTCCGGTCTTGGTGTTGCCGGCGCTGTCGACCGAGGGCGTGGTGATGGCGTCGCTCAAAGTGGGCTCCTTCGGCTTCGCCGTAGGCGCATCACTACAGACGACGGTGCGGAACTTCAGCGTCTTCTCGTGATTGACTTTCGCCGTCTTGACCGCCTCGTCCGGGATGCCGCACCAGGTCTTGTTGTTTTCCAGGAATTTCACGATCGCCGCTTCTGCAGTGTAGAAGCCGCTCACCAGCCCGCAAATCTCCTTGCGCTCGGCCTTGCGCTCGCCCGCCTTGCGAACGGCCATTCCCTTTTGCTCCGCCTCGCCGCGAAGCTTCAGGAAATCGTTGCATTGCGGCGGGGCTTGCGCCAACGCCACGTGGTCTCCGACCAGGAGGGCGACCAGGGCCAACGCCAAGGCGAGGCTCCGCAGCATGCTCGATACCCTTCCAGATTCCCCGTGACTCGGCAGCGAGTCTTCGCGACCATTAGAGGGCGCTTTGATTTCGGCGACAAGGCGGCAGAACATCCCAAGGGCGACGGGGGTACGACGCCGTCGCCCTTGCTCAAACGTTAACGCTGGCTGCCGTCGCGCCAATATCGCTCATATCCCCGTTATTTGCCATGCCCCGCTACGACTTTCGCAGCCCGCGTCTTTATGTCGATGCCTCGCTCGGGGAGGGGACGAGGGTCGCGCTCGGCAGCGCCCAGGCGCATTATCTCGGCGCGGTCCTGCGTCTCAAATCCGGCGCGCGCGTCCTCGTCTTCAACGGCCGGGACGGGGAGTGGAGCGCGACGATCGCGGCGCACAAGCGCGCCGCCAGCCTCGTTGTCGGCGAAAGGACCCGGGTGCAGACCGCGGCGGCGGATCTGCACATACTGTTCGCGCCGCTCAAAGCCGCGCGGCACGATTACATGGTGCAGAAAGCGGTCGAGATGGGCGTCTCGCTGCTGCAGCCTGTACTCACCCGGCACGGCCAAGTGACGCGCGTCAATCTCGAGCGCATGCGCGCCAATACCATTGAGGCCGCGGAGCAGTGCGGGATTCTCTCGCTGCCGGATATCTGTCCGCCGCTCGCGCTCGCGCGTCTCCTCGCGGCCTGGGACCCGGCGCGCCGCTTGGTGTTTTGCGATGAAGATGCCGGGGCCGGCAATCCGGTCGCCGTCCTCGCCGATGTCGCGCGGGCCCCGCTTGCGGTGCTGATCGGCCCGGAAGGCGGTTTTGCCGAAGACGAGCGCGCGGCGTTGCTGAAGGTGCCGAATGTGGTGCGCCTTTCGCTCGGCCCGCGCATCCTGCGCGGCGATACCGCGGCAGTGGCGGCGCTTGCGCTGGTTCAGGCGGTCATCGGCGATTGGCGCTGAACGCCGGCGCGTCGGCGCTGGATCAGTGGATCATCCACGGCCGGTCGATGCAGACGAAGCTGACATAGTCGCCATATCTGCGATGCATGCTGGTGATGTGCGACAGCCGGTCCCAGCGCGCGCACCAGTCGGCGGCCATGGCGCGATAGGCGGCCCGATCCAGATCGGGCGTGTATTGAATGATGCCCCCGGTATCATTCCCGGTCAGTCCGGAGCCCGGACCGACAAAAATGGCGCCGGCGAGCGCAACTCCACCCGCACCGGACAGCAACAGAGCAAGCGCGACGAGAACGGACAGTTTGCGATGCATCCCGCAAGTCTCCCCACTT
The DNA here is from genome assembly GCA_963850855.1 of uncultured Alphaproteobacteria bacterium. GTDB lineage: Bacteria > Pseudomonadota > Alphaproteobacteria > Rhizobiales > Xanthobacteraceae > BOG-931. The sequence goes on along the minus strand of CAWKNH010000006.1, from coordinate 299,400 downwards.
CCCAACCTGATCCGCAAGCTTAGAGGCTCGCGGCGACAATGGAAAGCCGGTACGGCAAAACTGCACCGTCCGGCGGCGAATGCGGCGCGGCGCCCTCCGCGCTAGGTGACGCTGTCGAACAGCATCGCATAGGCGCTGGCGATCATACCCACCGGCCGCTTGTCCGACGCGGCGAGCAGCGTGACCCGGCCGACGCCGGTGGTGTGGCTGATGCGCATAACGCGGGCGTCGGCGATGACATCAAAGCTGACCGGCCGCAGGAAATGCGTGGTCTGGTCGATGGCGCTCATCGGGCGATAGCCGTTCCAGGCCGCCGAGCAGGCGATGACCATGGCGGTGTCGGCGAGCGCCATCAGCGCCTGGCTGCACACGACATTGCCGTCGCAACAGATTTTCTCGGAAAACGGCAGGCGCACGATGGCGCCCGGCTGCCAATCGGCGCTTGCTCCCGGCGGCCGTATGGCCTCCACGGTTTCCACCAGCAAAGCGAGATCCTGTACCCAGGGCGCGAAAATCCGATTCATCAGGCGTCCGGCCGCCTGCACGCCGAACGACGGTTCGGAAGCTGCGAGCCGGTGCACCTCGGCCATTTCGATCGCTCCTTGCGGCGGCTTTGCGTCCGGCGGAGCGGCCGCCGGCCAAGACGAATCACGTGCGGCAAGCTTACGGGCGGCACCCGTGGCGGGCCAAGGTCCCGGGCCAAGGTCCGGGTCATGGTCCCGACGGAAGCCGAAGACGAGCCGCCAAACGGCGGGCGTGGCGTCATTGTCACGCTCTTCGACAACCGTGCGCCTGCCCGCTTTGTGGCCTTGACCGGTGCGGGCCGGCGCGGCACGTTTGTCCGCGAGTGGGGGCCAAAACCGGGCCAAGACTGGGCCAAGAACTGGGCTAAGAGAAGCGAGGGGCAATGTCCGGCCGGATTGCGTGTCTTGCGCTTACACTGGCGCTGAGCGTGGCGAGCTTCTCGCCGGCGATGGCGGCGGATTTTTTCGAGAAGAATTTCGGGTTGTCCGGTCCGCGCTATGATCGCGACCTGCCGGCGTGCGATTTTACTCCGGCGCTCGACCGCATCATCGCGAATTTTAGCCTCAAGGAGGCCCGGTTCTGGAATTCGCAGCTCGAGATCGTCGGCATTGAGGACATCCACCAGACCGCCGAGCTGAGCTGGGCGGCGCAATCCATTCCCCGCCGCTTTTGCAGCGGCACGGCGGTGATCAGTGACGGATTAAAACACCCGATCTTTTACTCGATCGGCGAAGATACCGGCATGATCGGCATGGACTGGGGAGTCAACTTCTGTGTCGTCGGTCTCGATCGCAATATGGCGTATGAGCCGGCATGCCGCGCGGCACGGCCCTGATCCATCCTCAGCGCGCTCCGCTCCACGGATCGTATGGTTTGTTGGGCAGGCCGCGGAGCGCGGCGTTATAGGCCTTGTCGTCGGCTTTGGGCGTGGCCGATTTCTGCGTCTGTTCCTGGTGATGTGACTTTTGCCGGCCGCCGCCCTGATCGGCGCTCGTCTGCGCCTGCGCGCTCGCTGTCATAAGCGCGATCGCTAATACGCAGAGCGGGAATTTCATCGGCTCACCCCAAAAGCCATGAGGCTGTCGGCGTGGCAATACGCGACTCTCCACGGCGCCGGCAGCACTGACCATCGACACACTAAAAACCATCGACGCATTAAAATTAGGCAAATCTTGCGCCGTCCGCAGTTTGCCTCGCCCGTAAAAGTTCCCTGCGCATGTCTCGCGTGCTCCAGGAACGGCGGTTCCCGCCGGGCGGTTGTCTACCCATGGAAACGATACGGGACTACCGCAAATTCGCTGAAGAATGCTATCGCCTGGCTCGGAGTATCAAAGACCCCGAGCACAAGAAGATTTTGGAGGAGATGGCCGAGGCTTGGCTGCGCCTTGCCACCGAGGCAGCGCAAAAAGGCCTGCGACCTCGGAACTAATGCGACCTCGGAACTAGCCGGAATCGTCATTGCCCTCGCGGCTCAACGGGTCCTCGTCGGGGATGGCGTCCATATCCTCGGCGAGGCGCGACCAAACCTGCGCCATTTGCAGCATGACGGCCTTGGTTTGCACGTTCTCCGTGGCGCGCGCGATCTCGAGACACCGCGAGGCAAACTGCCGGTACCGCCCTGAGCGACCCATCCTCTGTTTCTTCCCACTCTCGCTCGGCTTATCGCAACGCAAGAGGGGGGCGGAGCGTTCCAGCCGGCAACCGCACTCGGTGGCATGCGGTTGCACACAAAAATCGGGGAGGGTTTCGGAGCTCGTTTGTTCTTGATTTGTTCGTTTCGTTCCATTACGCTGATGGCAACAAGGATGAGTGGTACCCGGGGGTAATCATGGTCCGGTTCGTCGTTCGCGTCCTCATCGCCGCGTGTTTGGCTTGCGGCGCGGCAACATATGCGTGCGCCGAGGAGGCACGGCAGAACGAGGCGGGTCAGTTCGATTTCTATGTTCTGTCGCTGTCCTGGTCGCCCTCGTTTTGTGCGGCCGCGGCGGAGCGGGGCGGCGCCCGCAACGCTTCACTGCAGTGCGGAGCGCGACCCTATTCATTCGTCGTGCATGGCCTCTGGCCGCAATACGACAAGGGCTTCCCGGAATACTGCCAAGTGCCGGCGCCGCGGCTCGATCGCGGCATCGTCTCATCGATGCTCGACCTGATGCCGGCGCCGCATCTGATCTTCAACGAATGGGACCGGCACGGCACCTGCTCCGGATTTTCGCCGCGCGCCTATTTCGAGGTCGTACGCAAAGCGCGTGCGGTGGTGAAAATCCCGCCGCAATATGTCGATCTGCAAGCGCCGCTCAGCGTCTCGCCGGCCGCGGTGGAGGAGGCTTTCATCAAGGCGAATTCCGGCCTGTCGGAGAACGGCATCGCCATCGGCTGCGACAAGAGGCGGCTAACCGAGGTCCGGCTTTGCTTCTCCAAGGATCTGCAATTTCGCGAATGCCCGGAGATCGCGCGGCGCAGTTGCCGGCGGGATGAGTTGATCATGCCGCCATTGCGCGGCGGCTGAGCGCCGTAAACCTCGACCGGAGCGCCACGCGGCGTTAAGACATCGGCCTCGCGCGATCGACTGGCGCGAGCGGGGCGGCGTGATGCGTCCACGTCTGCATGCATCCACGTCTGCGGCGATGAATTATCGCCACGCATTCCATGCCGGCAATTTCGCCGACCTGCATAAGCACGCGGTATTGGCACGCGTGCTGCTGCACCTGCGCCGCAAGCCGGCGGCTTTTCGCGTGATCGACACGCATGCCGGCGCCGCGCGCTACGACCTCCGCGGACCCGAGCCGAGCCGCAGCGGCGAATGGCGCGAGGGGATCGAGCGCGTCTGGCAGGCGCCGCGGCAGGAGGCGGCGCAGGATCTGCTCGCGCCCTATCTCGGCGCTGTCGCCGCGCTCAATCCCGACGCCAAGCTGCGCGTCTATCCGGGCTCGCCGCTGATCGTCACCGCTCTGTTGCGGCGGCAGGATCGCCTCATCGCCTGTGAGCTTGAGCCGCGCGCCGCCGCCTCTCTGACTGCCGCGCTCCGCGGCGACGCCCGCGCCAAAGCGCTTGCCATCGACGGCTGGACGGCGCTCGGCGCCTATCTGCCGCCGAAGGAACGCCGCGGCCTCGTTCTGGTCGATCCGCCGTTCGAGGATGCGGCCGATTTTATGCGCCTGCCCGCCGCGCTTGCGGCCGCGCATCGCAAATGGCCGACCGGCATCTACATGCTCTGGTATCCGATCAAGGAACGCGCGGCTCCCGACGGCCTGGCGAAGCGGCTGCAGCGGCTCGCCATCCCGAGGATGTTGCGCTGCGAGCTCAGTCTCGGTCCGCCGCGCGCGGACGCCGGCCTCGTCGGCTCAGGCCTGATCGTGGTCAATCCGCCGTTCACGCTCGAGGCCGATTTGCAACGCCTGATGCCCGGCCTGGGCGGAATGCTGTCGCCGCAGGCCAGTTGGCGGCTCGATTGGCTGGCGCAAGAACGATAGTCGGGGGTGGTCGTGCCACTTTTCCACAAGCTAAAATTGGTCTAATTGAAGGCGTGTGGCTTAGACGTTCCGCCTCCTGTGGGGGGCCGGCGGAGTGACTGCGGCCGTCCGCGGCTGAAACTTTGCCCGTGTGGATGTCCCGGCCGAGCCGTCGCGCCGTGGGGGTCGGCGGCGAAGCAACCGCGGGGAAGGAGTTTCTCGATGGCAATGACCGGTACGGTCAAATTCTTCAACGGCGAGCGTGGCTATGGTTTTATCAAACCCGACGACGGTGGGCGAGATGTTTTCGTGCATATCACCGCTGTCGAGCGCGCGGGACTGAAGTCGCTGATCGAGGGGCAGCGCATCAGCTTCGACGTCGAACCTGACAAGAAGGGCAAGGGTCCGAAAGCCGTCAATCTGGTCGTCACCGGCTAGGACGACGGCTGCGTCGCGCGCGAGCGCGGCGTAGAGCGGCTATCCTGCGGCTGCTTTCGCCGCCGGCGTGAGTTGTTGTCTGTTCGTTTCCTCTGTCGTAAGCGCCATGAGCAAAGGTGATGCTGCGATGATGATCTTGCGTTCCGCGCCGCCTTCCCCGTTCGCGCGCAAGGTGCGCATCGCGCTGTCGCTCCTCGGCTTGGACGGCGACGTGCGGATCGAAACCGCCGATACCAGCGACCCGCAAGACAGCCTGCGCGGGCAAAATCCGCTCGGCAAGATACCGGCGCTGATCGTCGAGGACGGCACCGCGTTCTACGATTCGCGGGTGATCCTCGACTATCTCGACCACCGCGCCGGCGGCGGCAAGATCATCCCCCGCGAGCCGGCGCAACGCCTCGCCGCCCAGCATTTGCAGGCCTTGTGCGACGGCATCCTCGATGCTTCGATCCTGACCGTCTACGAGAGCCGCTGGCGGCCGGCCGAGAAACACGAGCCGAAATGGCTCGATCATCAGGCCGGCAAAGTGACGCGGGCGCTTGCTTTGCTGGAAGCCGCGCCGCCGCCGCTTGGGCCGAAATCGGCGATCCCGCATGTCGGGCAAATCGCGCTCGCCTGCGTGCTCGGTTACCGCGATCTGCGCTTTGGCGGAACGTGGCGCGGTGACCATCCGCGTCTCCTGGCTTGGCTCGACGAGTTCGCCGCGCGCGTGCCGGCCTATTCCGCAACGGCGGCGACGGTGTGAATTCGCGTCCCAACTGCAAACGAAAAGCCCCGGGGCAACGTGCCCCGGGGCTTTTTGCAAGTTGCGCCCTGCTGCGCTGGCTAAGAATTAGAACCGGTAGTTGACGCCGGCGCGCAGGATGTTGGTGGTGAACGACACGTTGTCGACGAAGCCGCCGCCGCAATTGGGACCGCAATTGAACTTGCCGAGATCGACGAACAGGTATTCGGCCTTGGCGGTCCAGCGGCCGGTGATCGCGAACTCGATACCGGCGCCCACTGTCCAGCCGGCATTGGTCGTGCCGGCGCCGACAAGCGCAGGCGAGGAGGCGTTGATGTTGCCGAACGCGACGCCGCCGGTCACGTAGGGCATGAACCGGTCGGCAGCGTAACCGACGCGTCCGCGCACGGTGGAAAGCCAGGAGTTGCCGGTCGTGCAGCCGAGCGGGCAGGTGACCGTGGTGCTGGTGCCCCTGATGTCGCTCCAATCGATGTCGCCCTCGGCGCCGAGCACCGCCTGGCCGATCTGGTAATTGTAGCCGACGGTGCCGCCGACGAGGCCGCCGGAAAGATCGAAAGACCCGACCGATCCCCAGCTCGACTGGCCGAAGCCGCCGCCGCCGTTCAGTCCGATATAAAATCCTGTCCAGCTGTACGGAGCGTAAGCTGGCGGCGCCTTGTAGTAGGGCGCCGGTCCGGGCGGGAGATCGGCCGCCGCCGCCGAACCCGCAAGCACCACCAAGCCGGCGCACGCAAGAAACACCCTCTTCATTTGTTGGACCTCCATCCGCAAGATCGTCGGATAGTATTCGCAATCGATTTTGCGTCTAGTGCACAAAGGCCACAGTGATTTTCTCTTTGTGGACTAGATTGTGGCCAGATTAGTCCGAGTACAGTCACGATTATGACTAACTATGTATTAACTAGGACTAATGATGGTAAAATAATTGTCAATTCCGCGCCAATGGAACGCGGAGAAACACAGAGATCGGTTCCGTCGAGGACACGCGGCAAAGCAGTGGATGGCGGCATCGACCGGCTCGTGCACCCTGGCTGCGCGGCAGTTCAAACCTTAACTTTCGCGCAGCATGAGCGTGCCGAAAAAAGACCTAGAGCCAGAGACCGAGATCGCCGAGGTGGACGAGGAGCAGTCGCTTCCCGAAGCCGAGGAGTCCGACGGCGCGGATCTCGGCCGTGGCGGGAACGACTCGCTCAGCGCCGGCCGCGCCGCCATTCTCCGTTACGCCGCGCTCGCCCCGTCCCAGCCCGGCGTCTACCGCATGACCGATGCCGGCGGCGACGTGCTCTATGTCGGCAAAGCGAAAAACCTCAAGAACCGCGTTCGCGCCTATGCGCGGCCGACCGGCCTCGACACCCGCATCGAGCGCATGATCGCCGCGACGCGCGCGCTCGAATTCGTCGTCACCCGCACCGAGACGGAAGCGCTCCTGCTCGAGGCCAATCTGATCAAGCGTCTGCGGCCGCGCTTCAATGTGCTCTTGCGTGACGACAAGTCGTTTCCGTACATCCTGATCACCTCCGACCACTGGGCGCCGCAAATCCTCAAGCATCGCGGCGCGCGCACGCGGCCGGGCCACTATTTCGGACCGTTTGCATCGGTCTGGGCGGTCAACCGCACCATCAACGCGCTGCAGCGCGCGTTCCTGCTGCGCTCCTGCAGCGATCCGTTTTTTGAGAGCCGGACCCGGCCGTGCTTGCTGCACCAGATCAAGCGCTGCTCGGCGCCGTGCACTACCGAGATCGATTTTAAGGATTACGCAGTGCTGGTGCGCGAAGCCAACGCGTTCTTGTCCGGCCGGAGCAAGGCGGTCAAGGACGAGCTGGCCGGCGAGATGGAGAAGGCCTCGGCCGCGCTCGACTTCGAGCGCGCCGCGGTCTATCGCGACCGCCTTGCCGCGCTCTCGGCGATCCAGGCGCACCAGGGCGTCAATCCGCGCTCCGTGGAGGAGGCCGACGTTTTCGCGCTCCACCAGCAAGGCGGCTTTGCCTGCGTCGAGGCGTTCTTCTTCCGCGCCGGGCAAAACTGGGGCAACCGCGCCTATTTTCCCAAGGCCGACCGCGCCGCCGCGGCGGGCGAAATCCTGAGCGCATTCATCGCCCAGTTCTACGACGACAAACCATGTCCGCGACTGGTCCTGATCTCGCACGAGATCGAGGACCGCGACCTGCTGGCGGAGGCGCTCAGCACCAAGAGCGGACACCGGATCGAGGTCACGGTGCCGCAGCGCGGCGAGAAGAAAGACCTGGTCGAGCACGCGCGCGCCAATGCGCGCGAGGCGCTGGGCCGGAAGCTCGCGGAAACCTCCTCACAGCAGAAGCTGTTGCGCCAGCTTGCGGAAACCTTCGGCCTGCCGCGCGTGCCTCGGCGCATCGAGGTCTACGACAACAGCCACATTCAAGGTTCGAACGCGGTCGGGGCGATGATCGTCGCCGGGCCGGAAGGTTTTCGCAAAAGCCAGTACCGGAAGTTCAACATCCGCTCAACCGAGCTCACCCCAGGCGACGATTTCGCCATGATGCGCGAAGTTCTCGAACGGCGCTTCAAGCGGCTCATGGCCGAGGCGCCGCGCGCGAAGCCCGAGGCGGAAGGCGCGGGCCTGGCGCAGCAGGTGATCTCGCTCGTTACCCCGGTCGCCGAGCATGATGACCCTGAAGACTCGCCATGGCCGGATCTGGTGCTGATCGATGGCGGGCAGGGGCAGCTCAATGCGGCGCGCGAGGTACTCGCGGCGCTCGGCCTCGAGGTTCCGCTCGTCGCCATCGCCAAGGGGCCGGATCGTGATGCCGGCCGCGAAACCTTCTTTGCTCCCGGCCGCGACTCGTTCAAACTGCCGCCGCGCGATCCGGTCCTGTATTTCGTCGAGCGGCTGCGCGACGAGGCGCATCGCTTCGCCATCGGCTCGCACCGGGCGCGGCGTATGCGCGGTCTGCGCGAGGCCGGATTGCAGGAGATCGCCGGCATCGGGCCGACACGCAAGCGGGCTTTGCTGCATCACTTCGGCACGCTCAAGGCGATCGAGCGCGCTTCGGTCACCGACCTGATGCAGGTCGACGGAATCAGCGCGGAAACCGCGCGGCGCATCTACGGATTCTTCCACGAGGGTGCGGCGTGACCCGACCGCGCCGTAGCGGCCGCAGCGTGTTCTCGCGGCGCGGGAACTGCGGCAAGGGTAGGACAACAGGGCACTGTCGGCCGTCGTGCGACGGGGCTATCTTGGTGCAGCCATGAATTCGACAACCACGAACACCGGCCGGCTGCGCGCGCATCCGCTCGCGCTGCCCAATATCCTGACCTATGGCCGCATCGTCGCCATACCGATCGTGGTCGGCTGCATGTTCTGGCAGAGCATCCTCGACGGCAAGCTTTGGCTCCGATGGGTTGCGCTCGCCATCTTCATCGCGGCGGCGATCACCGATTTCCTCGACGGATATCTCGCCCGAGTGTGGGCGCAGCAATCCTCGCTCGGCCGCATGCTCGATCCGATCGCCGACAAGCTCCTGGTGGCGTCCTGTCTTTTGATGCTCGCTGCGGAAGACACCATTCACGGCTGGGCGCTCCTCGCCGCCGTCGTCATTCTGTGCCGCGAGATCCTGGTGTCGGGGCTGCGCGAATATCTGGCCGAGCTGCGCGTCAGCGTGCCGGTGACGCGGCTCGCCAAATGGAAGACGACCCTGCAGCTCGTCGCCGTCGGCTTTCTGATCGCCGGCGACGCCGGCGACGCCATCATCCCGGTGGTGACCGAAATCGGCATCACGCTCCTTTGGCTCTCCGCCTTGCTGACGCTCTACACCGGCTGGGACTATTTGCAGGCGGGGCTCCATCACCTGACCAAGGAGGATGCGTGAAGCTTATCTACTTCGCCTGGGTACGCGAGCGCGTGGGCAAGACCGAGGAACAGATCGATCCGCCCGCCGGCGTCGCGACCGTCGGCGAGCTCATGGCCTGGCTCGCGCGGCGCGGCGAGGAATACGCGCATGCGTTCGACAACCCGAAAGTGATCCGCGCCGCGATCGATCGGAGCCATGTGCGCGCCGATGCGAAGATCGAAGGCGCCGCCGAGATCGCCTTCTTTCCGCCGATGACCGGCGGCTGAGGTTTGTGACGCCCATGGCGCCCATGACGGTCACCGTCCGGCTGCAGCGCGAACCGTTCGACGTCGCCACCGAGGTCGAAAGGATGACGCGGGGGCGCACCGAAATCGGCGCGGTCGTGACCTTTACCGGTCTTTGCCGTGCCGACGAGGACGGCGAGCCGATCGCGGCGCTGACGCTGGAGCATTATCCCGGCATGGCCGAAGCCGAGATCGCCCGGCATGTCGAGGAGGCGCGCGCGCGCTGGCCGCTTCTCGGCGTGAGCGTGCTCCATCGCTACGGGCGGCTGACGCCGGGCGATGCCATCGTGCTGGTGGCGACCGCCTCGAGCCACCGCCAGGCGGCGTTCGCGGCGGCTGAATTTCTCATGGACTACCTGAAAACCCGCGCGCCGTTCTGGAAGCAGGTCGAGAAGGTTTCGGGAAAGACCTGGGTCGGCGCCAAGGCGGCCGATGATTCGGCGGCCGAGCGCTGGTCGGCGCCGCCGCCGCGGCACGAAGCGGCGAAATAGGCGGGCGCGCTTTTTCGACGCCCCGTCGCTACGCTGCTTTGCGCAGCCAGACCTTGTTGTCGTGGAAGGCGGCACCGCCAAACGGTGCGATCGCATCCGCGCCGGTGAGCGTGTTGATGCCGCGGCCGTCGGCGTAGGCTTTGTTGGGCCAGACCGATTTGGCGATCAGCACGCCGCGGCGCACGCCCTCGAACAATCGCGCATGCAGCCGCACGGTGCCGCGGCGGTTGCCGAGGGCGACCAGATCGCCGTTGGCGACGGCGAGCGGGGCCGCATCGTCGGGATGGATCATCACCTCGGGCCGCCGCTCCTTGGCGAGCGACGTCGGCGTTTCGGTAAAGGTCGAATTGAGAAAGCCGCGCGACGGTGACGTTGCGAGCCGGAACGGATGCTCGACATCCGCCTCCTCGATCACGTCCCAGTGGTCGGGCAATTGCGGCATGGCGGCTTCGATCGTGCCGTGCGCGCGCCCGAACGGCACCTCCGGCCATTTCGGCTTGAAGCGGAATTTGCCGTCGGCGTAGCCGAAGCCGTTGAGATAATGCGCGGTGGCGAAATCCGGTTGGCAATCGATCCAGCGGTTGGCCTCGAGCTCCGCCAGGGTGCCCCAGCCGGAATCCTGCAGCGTTCGGTCGATCAATTGGCGCGCCGTCATGGCGAAGCCCGGATGCTCGGCGCCGAGCCGTTGCGCGAGCGCGCAGATCACCTCGTGGTTCGAGCGGCACTCGCCCGCGGACTCGATCAGCTTCGGCCCGAGCAGGATGTATTGGCTGCCGCCCGAGAGATAGAAATCGTCGTGCTCGACGAACATGGTGGCGGGCAGGATCACGTCCGCGACCTGTGCGGTGTCGGTCATGAACTGCTCGTGCACGCACACGAAGAGATCGTCGCGGGCAAAGCCGCGCTTGACCGTCTCCTGGTCGGGCGCGACGGAGAGGGGATTCGTATTCTGGATGAGCAGCGCGGTGACCGGCGGCCCGCCGCGCAAAGCCTGGCTGTCGCCGGTCAGGATCGCGCCGATCCGCGACTGATCGAGCATGCGGATTTGCGGATCGCGCGCGTCCTTGCCTTCGATCACGGTTTTGTCGAGGTGGAAGATCGCGTCATTGTGGTGAAAGGCGCCACCGCCTTCGTTGAGCCAGGCGCCGGTGACCGCGGCGATGCAGCTTGCCGCATGCATGTTGGCCGCGCCGTTGCGCGAGCGGGAGAAGCCGTAGCCGAGACGGAAATAGGAGCGCTTGCGTTCGCCGACGAGGCGGGCGAACGCCTCGATGGTCTCGGTCGGACAGCCGGTGATCCGCGCCGCCCACACGGGATCGCGCGTGCGCAGATGCTCGGCAAGTTCGCGCGGCACGTCGGTGTAGCGGTCGAGATAGTCCCAATCCGCCTTGTTGTCGCGGAACAGGCAATGCATCACCGCGCAAGCGAGCGCGCCGTCGGTGCCGGGCCGGATCAGCACCGGCAAATCGGCCTGCTGCATGGTGGAGTTCATATAGACGTCGACCACGACGAGCTTGGCGGCCCGCTCCTTGCGGGCGCGCGTCGCGTGCGTCATCACGTTGATCTGGGTGTTCACCGCATTGGTGCCCCAGATCACCACCAGATCGGACTTCGCCATTTCGCGCGGATCGGAGCCGGCGAGCTTGCCGGTGCCGGCGATGAAGCCGGTCCAGGCCGGATTGACGCAGATGGTGGAGAAGAAGCCGGAATATTTCTTGGCGTGGCGCAGGCGGTTGATGCCGTCGCGCATCACGAAGCCCATGGTGCCGGCGTAATAGTAGGGCCAGACCGCCTCGGAGCCGTGCGCCCGCTCGGCGCGGACAAACTCCTCGGCAACGATGTCGAGCGCGTCATCCCAGGAAATCGGAGCGAATTGGCCGCTGCCTTTGGCGCCGATGCGCCGCAGTGGCTGGGTGAGGCGGTCGGGATGATGGACGCGCTCGGCGTAGCGCGCGACCTTGGCGCAGATCACGCCCGCCGTGTAGGCATTGTCCTCGGCGCCACGCACGCGGCCGATCTTGCGCTCGCCGAACACCTCGACCTCAAGCGCGCAGGTCGACGGGCAGTCGTGCGGACAGGCCGAGGCGGCAATGCGCGGGCGAAAGGTCTGATTCATGGCATCCGGTTCACACTATAGCGCGCCTTGCTGCGGTGCCGAAACACTATAACCGGCCGTCAGACATATTTGAGCGTAAGGCCGCCATCGACCACGAGTTCGATGCCGGTGACGTAACGGCTTTCGTCGCTCGCAAGGTAGACCGCTGCCCAGGCCACGTCCCAGGCATCGCCGCCGAAGCCCAGCGGCACCTGGCGGTCGCGCACGCGCCACATTTCCTCGACGTCGCCTCCGGCGTAGCTCGCGGCAAGCCCGGCGCTCTGCTCGACCATCGGCGTCTTCATCAGGCCCGGCAGAATCGCGTTCACGCGGATGCGCCGCTTGGCATATTCGACCGCGGTGGTCCGAGTGAGGTGGTTGAGCGCCGCCTTGGTCGCGTAGTAGGTCGCGTAAGGCACTCCGGTGTAGCGGATCGAGGCGATCGAGGAGATATTGATGATCGAGCCGCCGCCCTGGCGATCCATCAGCGGGATGACATGCTTCATGGTGAGGTAGGCGCTTTTGAGATTGACGGCGAACACCCGGTCCCACGCGTCTTCTGAGACCTCGACGACGCCGCCGATTTCGGCAATGCCGACATTATTGTCGAGCACATCGATGCGGCCATAGGCCTCGGCGCAGGCCTCGACCATCGCGGCGACGTCGGCGGCCCGGCTCACGTCGGCACAGTGCGCCAGCGCCTCGCCGCCCTCGCTTCTGATAATGCCGACGGTTTCCTCGGCGGCAGCTTTGTTGATGTCGGCGCAGAAGACCCGCGCACCCTCGCGCGCAAACGCGACCGCCGTCGCCTTGCCATTCCCCCAACCCGGCCCGATCGATCCCGCGCCGACGACAAGCGCCGCCTTGCCCTTGAGCCGATCGGCCATGTCTGGAAGTCGCTAAGCCGCCGCGGCCTTGCCCTTCGGCTGCACTTCGGCGGTGTAGTCGGCCATCAATTGCTGGGTGATGCGGCCGGGCGTGAATTTCCAGTCGGCAATCTCCGAGACCGCCGTGACCTCGGCCGCGGTGCCGGTGATGAAGCATTCGGCGAAGCCGCTCAGCTCCTCCGGCATGATCCGGCGCTCGACCACCTCGATATGGTGCCGGCGCGCCAATGCCATCGCCGTGGCGCGGGTGATGCCGGCGAGGAAACAATCGGCGATCGGTGTGTGGATCTTGCCGTCCTTGATGAAGAAGATATTGGCGCCGGTGCATTCGGCGACGCGTCCCTGCCAGTCGAGCATCATCGCGTCGGCATAGCCGCGCCGCTCGGCGCGGTGCTTGGAGATGGTGCAGATCATGTACAGGCCCGCCGCCTTGGCGAGCGCCGGAATGGTCTTTGGATCGGGCCGCCGGTACTCGGCGAGATCAAGCTTGATGCCCTTGAGCCGTTGCGCCGGGTCGAAATAGCTCGGCCATTCCCAGGTGGCGACGGCGAGGTGGATCTTGTTGTTCTGCGCGGAAACGCCGAGCTGCTCCGAGCCGCGCCAGGCGAGCGGCCGCACATAGGCGTCCTTCTGATTGTTCTTCTCCAGCACCAGGCGCTTGGCGGCGTCGATTTCGGCGACGCTGTAGGGAATTTCAAAGTCCATCAGCTGCGCCGAGCGTTTCAGGCGCTCGCTGTGCTCGGTGCCGCGGAACACCTCGCCGCCATAGGCGCGTTCGCCTTCGAACACGCAGCTTGCATAATGGAGGCCGTGAGTGAGCACGCTGATCTTGCACTCGGCCGTGGGTATCAAATTGCCGTCGAGCCAAATCAGATCGGAGCGTTGGTCGAAGGGTGCTGCCACGACACGGGCCTCCCTGAATGAAACAATCCTGCTCCGCGCCGGAATTTTTCCGCCGACGGGCCGGTTCTTGGACTTTTGCGTCGCAGCCGAACTCCCGGTATGGTCGTGGCCGCGCCACAAGAGCGCCCTTTCGACGCCCTGGCAACGCCGTGCCGGGACAAGCCGAGCACGATGTCGCCGTGTGACATTGCGCTTTTCGGGTTATCAAGCAAAGGGAAATATGTCAATAGTGCTGACATAATGGCTGACATCGGGATAACGACATCAAGCAAGCCTCGCGCATCCGGCGCGTCTACCGGGCCGGCAGGAGCGGCGGAGCCGGAGCCGTACTGGGACTTGATCGAGCTCCTCTTCTTCGCCTACCGCGATTTCGTCGGCGACCCGGACGAGGTCTTGATTAAGCTCGGGTTCGGGCGCGCGCATCACCGCGTCTTGCATTTCGTCAACCGCAATCCCGGGATGAAAGTTGCCGACCTGCTCGACGTTCTCAAAATCACCAAGCAGTCCCTCGGCCGCGTGCTCAAGCAGCTGATCGATGACGGTTATGTCGTGCAGAAAGAGGGCGACAATGATCGCCGCCAGCGGCTCCTCTATGCGACCGCGGCGGGCGAGGCGCTGGCGATGAAACTTGCCGGCCTGCAGACCGCGCGCATCGGCCGCGTCCTCGAGGAGCTCGGGCCCGGCGGACGCGAGGCGGCGCGGCGCTTCCTCGCCGGCATGATCGATGCCGAGGATCGCGATCGGGTGCTGCGCTTGATTACCCATTCCGATCGGGCGCGGCCGCACGCGCGAGACGGTGGCGGATGACGACGCCGGCCGCGAACCCCGCCGATGACGCGCCGCATCTGCTCGTCGTCGACGATGATCGCCGCATCCGCGCCCTGTTGCTGCGCTTCCTGCTCGCGGAGGGCTACCGCGTCACCACCGCCGAGACGGCGCGCGAGGCGAGGGCGAAGCTGGAGAGCCTCGATTTCGATCTCCTGATCCTCGACGTCATGATGCCGGGCGAGAACGGGTTCGATCTCGCCCGGGCGATCCGCGCCGGATCGGCGGTCCCGATCCTCATGCTCACGGCGCGCGATGAGAAGGAGAGCCGCATCCTCGGCCTGGAAATGGGCGCCGACGACTATCTGGCGAAACCGTTCGAGCCGCGCGAGCTCGCGTTGCGCGTCGCCAGCATTCTCAGACGCGCCCGGCCGCCGAGCGCTCCGCCCGCGGAATCGGCACGCTTCGGTCCCTTCGTGTTCCACTTCGCGCGCGGCGAGCTGCGGCGCGGGGAAGAGGTGATCCGCCTGACCGACCGCGAGCGCGAGATGCTGCGCGTGCTGGCGGCATGCATGGGCGAGACGGTGCCGCGCCAGGCTCTCGCCGGCAATGGCGAGAGCGTCAGCGAACGCACCGTGGATGTGCAGGTCAACCGGCTGCGCCGCAAGATCGAGCGCGATCCGGCCAATCCGCTGATCGTGCAAACCGTGCGCGGCTTGGGCTACCGGCTGGTGGCGGCGACATGAGCGGGGCGATGACCGGCTTGGACGACGGCATCGGCCGTCTGCGCAGCGCAGCCGGCCATCTCCTGAGCGCCGCCAGCGCCGCGGCGAGCGCCGCGAGCCATGTCGGCGAGCACGTCGCCAGTCCGATCACGCGGCCGTGGGATCGCTTCACCGATTGGCTCAAATCGGTGATGCCGAAGGGGCTTTATGCCCGTTCGCTCCTGATCATCATCGTGCCAATGGTGGTGCTGCAGTCCGTAGTCGCCTTCATGTTCATGGACCGGCAGTGGAGCTTGGTGACCCGCTATCTGTCGTCGGCGATCACCCAGGAGATCGCCACGCTGATCGACGTCTACAAGACCTACCCGCAGGGTGCTGACCGCGCGCAGCTGCGCCGCATCGCGCAGGACCGGCTCGGCCTTGTCGTCGATTTCCTGCCGCAAACGCAGCTGCCGCCGCCGGGGCCGAAGCCGTTCTTCTCGCAGCTCGACGGCGCGCTGTCCGATGAGATCCGCAAGCAGATCGGGTTGCCGTTCTGGATCGATACCGTCGGCCGCTCCGCCATTGTCGAGATCCGCATCAAGCTCGACGACACCGTGATGCGCGTGTTCGCGCGCCGCGCCGACATCTACGATTCCAATTCCTGGATGTTCCTGCTCTGGATGGTGGTGACTTCGCTGGTGGTGCTTGCCGTCGCCATCCTATTCCTGCGCAACCAGATCAAGCCGATCGTGCGGCTTGCCGATGCCGCCGAAGCCTTCGGCAAGGGCCGCGAGGCGCCGAATTTCCGTCCCCGCGGCGCGCGCGAAGTGCGGCGGGCCGCGGCCGCGTTCCTGGAAATGAAGGGACGCGTCGAGCGCGCCATCGAGCAGCGCACGACCATGCTCGCCGGCGTGTCGCACGATCTGCGCACCGTGCTCACCCGCTTCAAGCTCGAGCTCGCTCTTCTTGGCTCGACGCCGGAGACCGACGCGATCAAGAAGGACGTCGACGAGATGGCCGGAATGCTCGAGGCCTATCTGGCCTTCGCGCGCGGCGATTCGGCCGAGCCTTCGGCGCCGACCGACATCGCCGGGCTCCTTGAAGAGCTAAGGCTCGACAGCGAGCGCCACGGGCACCGGGCGACCGTCGCCTATCACGGCGAGCCGGAAGTCACCGTGCGGCCGGCGGCGTTCAAGCGCTGCCTCGCCAATCTGGTGTCCAATGCCGGGCGGTTCGCCGCGAGCATCGCCATCACCGGCCACCGCGACCACCGCTGGCTCACGGTGACGGTGGACGACGATGGGCCGGGCATTCCGCTCCAGTTGCGCGAAGATGTGTTCAAGCCCTTCCTGCGGCTCGACGATGCGCGCAACCAGGACGAGGGCGGGACCGGCCTTGGCCTCTCGATCGCGCGCGATATCGTGCGTTCGCATGGCGGCGACATCACGCTCGGCGATTCGCCGCTGGGCGGGTTGCGCGCGACCGTCAGGGTGCCGGTCTGATCGGCCGCGCCGGCAACGCCGGCGCTGTTCCGCGCCGTTATTTCGGCCGCAACTCGCTCGTCACGCGATCGATCGCGTCGATGATGCGCCCCTTAGCCTCGCGGTCCTCGCGCAGAAGCGCGCGCACCGCCTCGCTCAGATCCTGAAACGCGCCACTGATCGAGCGCGGTAGCGATTCGTCGTCGTCACCGAGCCGGCGGCGCATGCGGGCCATCCTTTCGCCGACCGCGGCAAGCCGCTTGAGGATGGCGTCGGCGACGTCGCGCTGCTCCGCGAGATAGGCGCGGCCGTCGTCGGTGATGGTGTAGAGCTTCTTGCTCCCCTCGCTGGAGACGGTGACGTAGCCCGCTTCCTCGAGATAGGTCAGCGTTGGATAGACGATGCCCGGGCTCGGGCTGTACCAGTCCGCCGTCTTCTCCTCGACGAGCTTGATGATTTCATAGCCGTGGCGCGGCTCTTGCGCGATCAGCGCGAGCGCGATGAGGCGCAGGTCGCCCTGCGCCAACATGCGCCCGGCGCGCAGGTCCTCGGGACCCATCTCGCCGCCCATGCCGTGCCGGCCGCCGAAACCGTATCCGCCGAAGCGGCCGCGGCGATGGCGGCCGACAGCCCACCTGCCACCGTCAGATTCGCAATGTCCGTGCATTCTCATTCTCCTTCTTGTGATATATCTTAGATAGTACATTATGAGATATAGCACAAGATATATCTTTCATCCTGGTTGCATGGCCGAATAGCGCGGCCCATCATGGGAATTGCGGCCATACGCGGCGCTTTTGCCGGATTGAGCTTCTTGGCGCTGCCGCGCCGGGGATGCGCGGCAAGATCGGTACCGGAATGTTCGCGACCTTCTTCCATGAGCTCAAGCAGGCCGGCCTGCCGGTGACGCTGCGCGAATACCTCACCTTGATGGAGGCGATGGAGAAGGATCTCGCCGACCGGCGGGTCGAGGATTTCTACTATCTCTCGCGCTCGGCGCTGGTGAAGGACGAGCGCAATCTCGACAAGTTCGACCGCGTCTTCGGCCACGTGTTCAAGGGCCTCGACCTGGTGAGCGAGGCGCTCTCCGCCGACATCCCGATCGAGTGGCTCAAGAAGCTCACCGAGAAGCACCTCACCGAGGAGGAGAAGAAGCTGATCGAGGCCATGGGCGGCCTGGAAAAGCTTCTCGAAACCTTGCGCCAGCGCCTCGCCGAGCAGAAGGGCCGCCATCAGGGCGGCAAGAAATGGATCGGCACCGCCGGCACCTCGCCGTTCGGCGCCTATGGCTACAATCCCGAGGGCGTGCGTATCGGCCAGGACGGCAACCGCAATTTCCGCGCCGTGAAGGTGTGGGACAAGCGCGAATTCAAGGACCTCGCCGACGACGTCGAGCTCGGCACGCGCAACATCAAGATCGCGCTGCGCCGGCTGCGCAAGTTCGCCCGCACCGGCGCGCCGGACGAGCTCGATCTCGACGGCACCATCAAGGGCACCGCGCAGAAGGGCTATCTCGACATCCTCATGCGCCCGGAGCGCCACAACACCATCAAGGTGCTGTTGTTCTTCGACATCGGCGGCTCGATGGACTGGCACGTGAAGGTGACGGAGGAGTTGTTCTCCGCCGCCAGAACCGAGTTCAAGCACATGGTGCATCTCTACTTCCACAATTGCCTCTACGAGAAGGTGTGGAAGAAGAACGCGCGGCGCTGGACCGAGACGACGCCGACCTGGGATGTGCTGCACACCTATGCGCACGACTACAAGGTGATCTTCGTCGGCGACGCTTCGATGTCGCCTTACGAGATCGCCGCGGCCGGCGGCTCGGTCGAGCATTTCAACGAGGAGCCGGGCCAGGTTTGGATGGAGCGCATCACCACCACCTATCCGTCATGCGTCTGGCTCAACCCGGTGCCCGAGCGCGAATGGGAAATGACCGCCTCGATCAAGATGATGCGCCAGCTTATCGGCGGGCGGATGTATCCGCTGACGCTGGAGGGCCTCGATCACGCGATGCGGGAGTTGGGGAGGTGATCTCGCCTAGAGAAGAGTACCCGGTAATCGCGCTGATGCCATGTTTCTCTATTCCTGTCTTGCGTCTGTAGCCCGCGTTCGATACCCCAAGCTCGTACCATGTACATCCTTCGACTCTATCACCCACATAGCGCGCTCTGCCGTATATCTGTTTCCAGTGATGCTTTTGTTCGAGCAGGAATTCGTTGATGCGACAGGCCCTAACCGCCGATCAGCGCGTGACCCGTCGCACAAACGTATCTTCCGAATCGCGGAAACGGCCCTATATTGGGACCCATCGTTAACAACCGAAAGGAGGTGATCCAGTGTCTCATTGTCTATCGCCGCGGTCGCCGGCATTCATGAACTGGATCCTCGCCTCTGCCGAGGCTCCTGCCAGGTGACTTAAATCCGTCACCGGCTCATGCGCGCGGGCAGGATATCGCTTCGCGCAACCGGGCCACGGCCTGACAATGGAAGGGCTGTCCGCAAGGGCGGCCCTTCTTTGCGTTTGACGCGGCTGATCGAAATCTGTCACCCGCTCGTCGTCGAGAATGGAGGATCCCGCCATGCCGGCCGAAAAATTCGATTTTCGCAACGCCCAGGGCCAGCAGCTCGCCGCGCTGCTTGATCGGCCGGACGGGCCGGTGCGCGCCATCGCACTGTTCGCCCACTGTTTTACCTGCGGCAAGCACAACCGGGCGGCGCGACGGATCGCCGAGGGCCTCAAGCTGCATGGCATCGCCGTGCTGCGCTTCGATTTCACCGGACTCGGCGCCAGCGAAGGCGAGTTCGCCAACACCAATTTCTCATCCAACGTCGATGATCTCGTCGCCGCCGCCGATCATCTGCGGCAGACGCTTGCCGCGCCGGCGATCCTGATCGGCCACAGCCTCGGCGGCGCCGCCGTGATCGCGGCGGCGCACCGCATTGCCGAGGCGCGCGCCGTAGTGACGATCAACGCACCGTTCGATCCCGCGCATGTCACCGGCCTGCTCGGCGGCCGTACCGCCGAAATCGAGGCGAAGGGCGAAGTCGAAGTAACGCTCGCCGGGCGGCCGTTCCGCGTCCGCCGCAGCTTCCTTGAGGACGTCGCCCAGCAGAATCTCACCGGCCACCTTGCCGGCTTGCACAAGGCGCTGCTGGTCTTCCATTCGCCGACCGACGACATCGTCGGCATCGACAACGCCAGCCACATCTTCCTGGCGGCGAAGCATCCCAAGAGTTTCATCTCGCTCACCGGCGCCGATCATCTCCTGAGCGGGACCGGCGACGCCGCTTATGTCGCGCACGTCATTGCCGCCTGGGCTGAGCGTTATCTCGATATGGCCGCGGACACCAAGCCCGCCGAAGACACTCCCGAGGGAACCGTCCTGGTCCGGGAAACGCGCCGCGGGCAATTCCAGCAGGAGATCTTGGTCGGCAAGCATGGTTTGCTCGCGGATGAGCCGGTGAAAGCGGGCGGGCTCGATAGCGGTCCCGGTCCGTACGATCTGTTGCTGGCGGCGCTCGGCGCCTGCACCGCAATGACGGTGCGGCTCTATGCCGATCTCAAGCAGATTCCCCTGGTGCGGACCCAAGTCCGACTCCACCACGAAAAAATCTACGCCACCGATTGCGCCGAATGCGAAACCAAGGACGGCAAGATCGACCGCATCGACCGCGTCATCGCGTTCGAGGGCAATCTCGATGCCACCCAGCGGAAGCGGCTCCTGGAAATCGCCGACAAATGCCCGGTGCACCGGACCCTGACCTCGGAGGTCAACATCCGCACCGTCGAAGCGACCAGCTAGGCGGCGGTGTTGGGCACGCGCGTCCGCGCCGCCTTGATCACTTCCGGAACAGCCGCGTCGTTTCCCGGCGCCATGATGTGGACGCCGGCGACGCCCGGGATGGCGGAAAGCTCCTCGATCACTTCGACGCAGATGCGGATGCCCTCGCGCAACGGATCGGCGGCTTGCTCCATGCGCGTAATGAGCGCGTCGGGAATGATCGTGCCGTAGAGGTGGCTCTTCATCCACCGCGCCGATTTCGCCGAGCGGAGCGGGTTGACGCCGATCAAGATGGCGAGTTGCCGAGTGAGGCCCGCCTCGGCGAGCACGCCGACATAGCGGCGCACGATCGCCGCATCCATGCAGAACTGCGTCTGCACGAATTGCGCGCCGGCGGCGGCCTTGGCGAGGAGGCTTGCGGGGCGCCAGCCCGCCGGCGGATCGATCGGCGCGTCGGCGGCGCCGATGAAGAAAGCGGCCTTGCCGGTCACCTTGCGTCCGGCCGGCAGCGCGCCCTCGTCGCGCAGCCGGCGCGCCGTCTCGATCAGCGCCTTGGCGTCGATGTCGAACACCGGCTTCGCCTCCGGCTGATCGCCGGCCTTGGGATCATCGCCGGTGAGCAGCAAGAGATTGCGCATGCCGAGCGCGGCGGCGCCGATCAACTCGCCCTGTAGCGCGATGCGGTTCTGGTCGCGGCAGGTGATTTGCAGAATCGGCTCGAAGCCGGCGCCGATCAGGATCGCGGCCGCGGCAAGCGCGCTCATATGCGCGCGGGCGCCGGCGCCGTCGGTGAGGTTCACGGCGTCGGCGAGCGCGCGCAGCGGCGCCGTCTTGCCGATGAGGTCCTGCGGATCGCAGGAGAGCGGCGGCACGATCTCGGCCGTCATGACGAACCGGCCGGCCCGCAGCCGCTCCTCGAAGGTGCGCGGGTGGGGGCTTCCTCGATCGTTCATTGCAAGCTCGCTGCGGCAGGCGCGCCGGAGCCAGAGCGCTTATATGCTTTGCCGGCGCACCGCAATTGCGCCTTTCCCGGACAGGCAAGAACCGCTAGAGAGTTGCGGCAAGATGAGCGGCCTCAACGAAATCAGATCGAATTTCCTCGCCTATTTTGCCCGCGAGGGGCACGAGATCGTGCCCTCTTCGCCGCTCGTGCCGCGCAACGACCCGACCTTGATGTTCACCAATGCCGGCATGGTGCAGTTCAAGAACGTCTTCACCGGCCTGGAAAAGCGCCCCTATGTGCGCGCCACCACGGCGCAGAAATGCGTCCGCGCCGGGGGCAAGCACAACGATCTCGACAATGTCGGCTATACCGCGCGGCATCACACTTTCTTCGAGATGCTCGGCAATTTCTCGTTCGGCGATTATTTCAAGGAGCGCGCAATCGAGCTGGCCTGGAACCTGGTGACCAAGGAGTTCGGCGTTTCGGCGGAGCGCTTGCTGGTCACGGTCTATATCGATGACGACGATGCGTTCAAGCTGTGGAAGAAGATCGCCGGGCTGCCCGAGAGCAAGATCAAGCGCATTGCCGGTTCCGACAATTTCTGGAGCATGGGCGATACCGGGCCGTGCGGCCCGTGCGCCGAGATTTTTTATGACCACGGCCCGCACATCCCCGGCGGCCCGCCGGGGAGCGCGGATGCGGAGGGCGACCGCTTCGTCGAGATCTGGAATCTCGTGTTCATGCAATACGAGCAGCTTGCCGGCGGCAAACGCGTCGACCTGCCGCGGCCTTCGATCGATACCGGCATGGGTCTCGAGCGCATGACGGCGGTGCTCCAAGGCACCCATGACGACTACAAGACCGATCTGTTCGGTGCGCTGATCGAGGCGGTCGCCGATCTCACGGATGTCGATCCGGAAGGCGAACGCAAGGCCTCGCATCGCGTCATCGCCGACCATCTGCGCGCGAGCTCCTTCTTGATCGCCGACGGCGTGCTGCCGTCGAACGAGGGCCGCGGCTATGTGCTGCGCCGGATCATGCGCCGCGCCATGCGTCACGCCGAACTGCTCGGCGCCAAAGAGCCGCTGATGTGGAAGCTGGTGCCGGTGCTGATTCGCGAAATGGGCCAGGCCTATCCCGAGCTGCATCGCGCCGAGGCTTTGGTCACCGAGACGCTGAAGCTCGAGGAAACCCGCTTTCGCCGCACGCTCGAGCGCGGGCTTGTGATCCTCGACGAGGAGGCGAAGTCGCTCAAGAAGGGCGACATGTTCGACGGCGTCACCGCGTTCACGCTCTACGACACCTACGGCTTTCCGCTCGATCTCACCCAGGACGCGCTCAGGCCCCGCGGCATTGGCGTCGATATCGCATCCTTCACCGATGCGATGGATCGCCAGCGCGAAAAGGCGCGCGGGTCGTGGGCGGGCTCGGGCGAGGCGGCGGACGAGGCGGTGTGGTTTGCGCTGCGTGAAAAGGTAGGCGGCACCGAGTTCCTCGGCTACGAGACCGAGACGGCGCAGGCCATCGTCTCGGCGCTCGTGCGCGAGGGCAAGGAAGCGGCCGCTTTGCAGAAGGGCGAGAGCGGCGCCGTCGTGCTCAACCAGAACTCCCTTCTATGGCGAGTCCGGCGGCCAGGTCGGCGATACCGGCTCGATGACGGCAAACGGCGTGCGCTTCAAGGTCACCGATACGAAAAAACATGCCGGCGACCTGTTCGTGCATATCGGCACGGTGGAGGAGGGCACGCTAAAGCCCGGGGCCGCGCTGGTGCTTGAGGTCGATCACCAGCGGCGCGGCGCCATCCGGCAAAATCATTCGGCCACGCATCTTCTGCATGAGGCGCTGCGCCAGGTCCTCGGCGATCACGTGGCGCAAAGGGGTTCGCTCGTCGATCCCGATCGCCTGCGCTTCGACTTCTCGCATCCCAAGCCGATGAGCAGCAGCGAGATCGAGCGGGTGGAGGATATCGCCAACGACATCGTGCTGCGGAATGCGCCGGTCGTCACCCGGCTCCTCAGCCGCGACGACGCGATCGCCTCGGGCGCGCGTGCCTTGTTCGGCGAGAAATACGGCGACGAGGTGCGCGTCGTCGCCATGGGCGAGGGTGGCGGCAATACCATGGGCTGGTCGGTCGAATTGTGCGGTGGCACGCATGTGCGGCGCACCGGCGACATCGGGCTCATCTCGGTGGTGAGCGAAGCCGCGGTGGGTTCGGGGCTGCGCCGCATCGAGGCTTTCACCGCAACGACGGCGCGCAAGGAGCTCAACAAATTCCGTAACGAAACGAAGGCCGTCGCCGCGGAATTGAACGCGCCGCTTTATGAGGTCACCGCCCGCGCCGCGGCCATCGTCGCCGAGCGCAAGCGCCTCGAGCGCGAGCTGTCCGACGTGAAGAAGAAGCTGGCGATGGGCGGGGGCGGCAGCCCCGGCGCCGCCGCCGACGGGCTGCGGACTGTCGGCGACGTCAAGCTCATGGCGCGCGCCGTCGAAGGCATCGACCTCAAGGATCTGCGCGGCCTGGCCGATGAAGGCAAGAAGCAGGTCGGCTCCGGGGTCGTTGCCATCGTCGGGGTGACCGGCGAGGGCAAGGCCGGCCTCGTGGTCGGCGTCACCGCGGATCTGACCGCGCGCTTTAACGCGGTCGATCTTGCCCGCAAAGGCGCGGAAGCGCTCGGCGGCAAAGGCGGCGGCGGGCGGCCCGACATGGCGCAGGCCGGCGGTCCGGACGGCTCGAAAGCGGACGCCGCGCTCGCCGCCATCGAAGCGGCGCTGGGCGGATAGCTCGGCGCAGCGTCGCTGCGCCTAGAGCTCGATGATCATTCCATCTTCGGCGGTCTCGAACGGAATCTCCGCGCGCCGCGCCAGCATGTCGTTGCTCATGTGATTGAGCACCAAGCGCTTGGGGCGAATCTGGCCGAGATGGCGCTCGAGCGACGACAGCGCCATGTGGGTGGGGAGCGGCTTGTCGCGCGTGTAGGCCTCGCAGACGAACAGGTCGGCCTCGTGGCCGATCTCGACGAGCGCATCGGTCCATTCGGTGTCGCCGGAGAAGGCGATCACCTTGCCTTCAGCCTCGATGCGGAATCCGAGGCAGGGGCCGGCGCGGTCGTCATGCAGGACATGGAACGGGGTGACCCGCAAGGCGCCGAGCTCATTGCGGCGGCCGATTTCCAGTTCCCGCAGCGTCAGCGGAAAGCGCAATTCCAGCGTTTGCGTGCCGGGAAAGCCTGCCTCCATGATCTCGGCGTAGCGTGCCTTGAGGCTCGGCGGTCCGGCGATCATCAGCGCCTGCTCGCGCTTGAGGATGTAGTTCGCTTCGAGGATGAAGAACGGTACGCCGCCGACATGATCGGCGTGAAAGTGCGTCAGCAGGATCAGACGGATCGCGTTGCGATCGATCGCGAGCTTGTTCATCGAGACGAGCGAAGTCGCGCCGCAATCGATCAGCGCGTTGATGTCCCGCCCGACGAGATGAAAGCACGTGTTGAATCGCCCGCCTGAGCCGAAGGCGTCGCCGCAGCCGACGAATTGCAGACGCATGGATTGTCCCGGGTTGCGAAATGGCTCCGCGAGCGGATTACGACGCTTTTGAGTGTTGCACGAGGGCGGGCAAGTGTCCGTGACGGGAATCACATTTTGAGAATGGCCTGGGACGGCGAAGAAAGCATCCCTAACCGCCTGTGATATCACCAGTTTTTAACCTTTTCCGGTCTGCTCCTATCGTGTAGGATTGTGGTCGAAAGCCGCGAGAATGCTCGCTAGCACGGCGCGGGGCGTTGCGCCACGATGGCACCATAAAGCGGCGCATTGCTTGCGCGCTGGCTGCTTGATGGGAAGAGGGTGCTCGGTGCATCTGGGATCAATTTGCCGCCGCACATCGGCCGTGGCGATCGCCGCCGCGCTTTGCGGCTGCGGCACCAGCCTTGACACCGGCGGCTGGTTCTCGAAGCCGCTCGATCTGTTCGGCAGCCGGGGCGGCTATACCTATTCGCAGCTCGACGAGGCGAAGAGGGAGCGCCCGATCGCGCCGAGCGATCTCGTCGACGCGAGTGGCGCCTGCCCGGCATTTGCGCCGCCGCCGGCTGCTCCGGACGCCGGTTCCGGTAACGCCGATGCGGCTTCCCGCCTGGGCGGCGGCGTCGCGATCGGCATGAGCGAATGTGACGTCGTCTCGCGCGTCGGCCCGCCGAATGCGGTCAATCTCTCCAGCAATCCGCGCGGCGATCGAACGGCGGTCCTGACATTTCATAGCGGACCGCGGCCTGGCATCTACCGCTTCGTCGGCGGCCGGCTCACGGAAATGGATCGCGTCGAGGAGCCGCCTTCCGCTCCGCCCGCCAAGAAAAAACCCGCCAAGAACGACAAGCCGAAGCCCAACCCCGCGACCTAGATTGTCTGCGGGCACCCGGCGCTTGTCTTCTCATGACCGCTCGAGGTCGTGCAGATATCCACGCTCCGGCTGCGGCGCGTCCGGCCCTTCCATGAGGCTACGCAGCCTTTGCGTAGACGAGGTCGAAGCGATCGGCGTTCATCACCTTGTCCCAGGCCGCAACGAAGTCTTTCACGAACTTTTCCTTCGCGTCGGCGCACGCATAGACTTCGGCTAGCGCCCGCAGCTGGGAGTGCGAACCGAAGATCAGGTCGACGCGGGTGCCGGTCCACTTGCGCTCCATCGTCTTGCGGTCGCGCCCCTCGTACACATCTTCGGAGCCGGCGGCCGGCTGCCACTGCGTGCGCATGTCGAGCAGGTTGACGAAGAAGTCGTTCGTCAGCTTGCCGGGCTGCTTGGTGAAGACGCCGTGCTTGGATTGCCCGGCATTAGCGCCGAGCACGCGCAGGCCGCCGACGAGAACCGTCATCTCCGGCGCCGTCAGCTTCAGCAACTGCGCCTTGTCGACCAACGCTTCCTCGGGCGACATCAAGTGCTGGCTGCGGTAATAATTGCGGAAGCTGTCAGCGAGCGGCTCGAGCGGCGCGAAGGATTGGACGTCGGTCTGCTCCTGAGAGGCGTCCATGCGTCCCGGCGTGAAGGGAACCTTCACGGTGACCCCGGCCTTCTTTGCAGCTTCCTCGACGGCTGCGCAGCCGCCGAGAACGATCAGATCAGCAAGCGAAGCTTTCTTGCCCTTGGACTTGCTCTTGGACTGTGAAGCATTGAATTCCTTTTGGATCGCTTCGAGCTTGCGCAGAACCTTCGCCAACTGAGCCGGCTGGTTGACGTCCCAGTCCTTTTGCGGCGCAAGCCGAATGCGCGCGCCGTCCGCGCCGCCGCGCTTGTCGGAGCCGCGGAACGTCGAGGCCGACGCCCAAGCCGTCGACACCAGCTGGGAGACGGACAGGCCCGAGGCCAGGATTTTCGCCTTCAGAGCGGCAATATCCTTCTCCCCGATCAGCGGGTGATCGACCGCGGGGATCGGGTCCTGCCAGATCAGGATCTCCTTCGGGACGAGCGGGCCGAGATAACGATGAATCGGCCCCATGTCGCGGTGCGTCAGCTTGAACCACGCCCGGGCGAACGCGTCGGCGAACTGATCCGGATGCTCATAGAAGCGCCGCGAAATCTTCTCGTAGATCGGGTCCATCCGCAGCGACAGGTCCGTGGTCAGCATGGTCGGCGCATGCTTCTTCGACTTATCGTACGCGTCCGGGATCGTGGCGGCGCCGCCTTTCGCCTTCCACTGATGGGCGCCGGCCGGGCTCTTGGTCAGCTCCCATTCATTGTTGAACAGGTTGTCGAAGAAGTGGTTGCTCCACTTCGTCGGCGTCTGCGACCAGGTGACTTCCGGGCCGCCGGTGATCGAGTGGGCGCCCACGCCCGTCCCGAACTTGCTCTTCCAGCCGAGGCCCTGGTCTTCGATGGCCGCGCCTTCCGGCGCCGGGCCGACCAGCGACGGATCGCCGGCGCCGTGGGTCTTGCCGAAGGTATGGCCGCCGGCAATCAGCGCGACGGTCTCCTCGTCGTTCATCGCCATACGGAAAAACGTCTCGCGGATATCTTTTGCCGCAGCCACCGGATCCGGCTTGCCGTTCGGCCCTTCCGGATTGACGTAGATCAGGCCCATCTGCACGGCGGCGAGCGGATTCTGCAGCTGGCGTTCGCCGCTATAGCGTTCGTCGCCCAGCCATGTCCCTTCGGGACCCCAGTAAAGCTCTTCAGGCTCCCAGACATCGGCGCGGCCGCCGCCGAAACCGAACGTCTTGAACCCCATCGAGTCGAGGGCAACGTTGCCGGCGAGAATTATCAGGTCGGCCCAGGAGATTTTGCGGCCGTATTTCTGCTTGATCGGCCACAACAGCCGGCGAGCCTTGTCGAGGCTCGCGTTGTCCGGCCAGCTATTGAGCGGCGCGAAGCGCTGCTGACCGGCCCCGGCGCCGCCGCGGCCGTCGGCGATGCGGTACGTGCCCGCGCTGTGCCACGCCATGCGGATCATCAGTCCGCCGTAATGGCCGAAATCGGCCGGCCACCAGTCCTGCGAGTTCGTCATCAAGGCACGCAGGTTCTTGATCACGGCTTTCAGATCGAGGCTCTTGAACTCCTTGGCGTAGTTGAACGCCTTGCCCATCGGATCTGACAAATCGGAGTTTTTATGCAGAACGCCGAGGTCCAACTGATTAGGCCACCAGTCGCGGTTCCTCTGGGTGTGGGTGAACGGGCACTTGCCCGCGCTCTTGTCTTCGGTCTTTGCGTCCATGTTACTCTCCGATCGTGTTCTGCCTGTGCACTCCTGCCCACGAGCGAGATGATGAAGTTCGTAGCATTTTCAACTGCTAAATCGAGGTAATGTCAACGGCCGCAAGCATGCGGTCCCTGAGTGGCGGCATGCAGCCAATCTCTTATGATCGCGGGGACTATCGTGATGGGCGTGGCGGATTATTTTTGCGGTGCGAAGATTGCTTGAACATCCAGCGAACGACCGCTTGGGAGGGTCATGATGGGAATCGCAGATCTCGCAATCGACGGAAGTTACCTAGCTTATCTATATGTCGTTCTGTTAGAGATCTCCATCCTCTATCTCCAGCGTCCCGACCTGAACCGGCGCTTTCGTGACAAAGATAGCACACCAAGCGCTTCGCCTGACTTTTATTCCGTCGCTACCGGTTTCATCGCTACCGGGCTTAACTGGCTCAGCTGGTTGCTTTCAGCTTATGTCGCGCAAGAGGAGCCGAATTGATCGGCACGTTCGCGCTTGTCAGCGCTGTTTGCGGTGCTGCGTTGTTTTCCGCGCCGTCGGCTTGTCTCATGACCGTGGCCTTCGCCATCGGCTTTGCCGTGCTGGCGATGGCTTACGCCGTCGGCCACATTTCCGGCGGCTACTTCAATCCGGCGGTGACTTGCGGTCTCGTCGCCGCGGGACACTTTCAGGCCGGGAAGGCAATCCCTTACATCATAGCGCAACTCGTCGGCGGCATCGCGGCGGCGAGCTTCTTCTATGTCATCTTGTCCGGCGCGCCGACCGGCAAATGGAACGATTTCGTCGCCATCTCGAATCTCTATGGCGATGGCCATTTTTCGCTGCTGTCCGTCGCCTTGATCGAGACGGCGCTCACCGCGCTGTTCCTCATCGTCATTGCCGGCGTGATCACCGGCAATTGCCCGGCCGGATTTGCGCCGCTGGCGATCGGGCTTACTCTGACGGCGATCCACCTGATCGCGATTCCGGTTTCGAACGCGTCGGTAAATCCGGCGCGCTCGACGGCGACGGCTATCTTCGGCGGCGGCGTCGCCTTATCGTGCCTGTGGCTATTCTGGGTCGCGCCGATCGTCGGTGGCGTGATCGGCGGTCTCATTTCCCGTTGGCTACAGGGCGCGCCGTCCAGCAACTAGGAAAGCGTGGCGTTCCCGGCGCGGACGCGCGGTGCGAACAGCCGGGCAATGTGGCGGAGGCTAAAGTGGCGACGAGCGGCATCACCCATCGCACCGTCGAGGCGAACGGCATTCATCTGCACCTTGCCGAACAGGGGGAGGGACCGCTCGTCGTTCTCTGCCACGGATTCCCTGAGTCCTGGTATTCGTGGCGCCATCAGCTCGCTGCTCTCTCGGCCGCCGGATACCGCGCGGTCGCGCCCGACATGCGCGGCTACGGCCAGTCGGACCGGCCGGAGGCGATCGACCAGTACACATTGTTTCACCTGGTCGGCGACATGGTCGGCATCATCGATGCGCTCGGCGCCGAACAGGCGGTGATTGCCGGACATGATTGGGGCGCACCGGTCGCTTGGCACGCCGCTTTGCTGCGGCCCGATCGCTTCCGGGCGGTGATCGCCTTGAGCGTTCCGTACCGGCCGCGCTCGCGTGTGGCGCCCACCACGGTCATGCCGCGGCGCGACGATGCGCAGTTCTATCAGCTCTATTTCCAGGAGCCCGGAGTGGCGGAGGCTGAATTGGAACGCGACCCGCGCGAGACCGTCCTGAAGACGCTGTTCTCCGGCTCGGGTGACGTGCCGCGGCGCGCGGCTTCGTCGGGCGACACCTTCCATCGTCCGGAGGCGGCCGGCGCCGTCGGCATGGTCCCGCGCGATGGCGGCTTTCTCGCCCGGATGGTTAAGCCGGCCGTGCTGCCGCCATGGCTCAGCGAAGCGGACGTGGATTTTTACGCCGGCGAGTTCGCGCGCAGCGGCTTTCGCGGCGGCCTCAACTGGTACCGCAACATCGATCGCAACTGGGAGCTTCTGGCGCCGTTCGCCGGCGCCAAGGTGACGGTGCCGGCACTTTATGTTGCCGGCGACCGCGATGTGGTGGTCGCGTTTCAGGGCATGGACAAGGCCATTGCCGCGATGGCCAATTGCGTGCCGCAGTTGCGCGGCACGATCATGTTGCCGGGTTGCGGTCATTGGACTCAGCAGGAGCGCGCAGCCGAGGTCAACGCCGCGATGATCGACTTCCTGCGCAAGCTATGAGCGGCGCTTGCCGGGACCGGAAGCGGAGGCTATAAGCCGCGCACTTCCCGCCGCGTTTTGCAATCCGCAAAAGGACGATTTGATGGCGATCGAGCGTACTTTTTCGATCATCAAGCCGGATGCCACCGCCCGCAACATCACCGGCGGCATTAACGCGATGATCGAAAAGGCGGGACTGCGGATCATCGCGCAGAAGCGCGTTATGATAACGCGCTCGCAGGCCGAGACGTTCTATGCCGTGCATCGCGCGCGGCCGTTTTTCGGCGAGCTGGTCGACTTCATGATCTCGGGGCCGGTCGTGGTCCAGGTTCTCGAGGGCGAGAATGCGATCGCGGCCTATCGCGATCTCATGGGCGCGACCGATCCGGCAAAGGCCGCGGACGGCACCATTCGCAAGGTCTTCGCCAAGTCGATTTCGGAAAATTCCGTGCACGGCTCCGATGCCGGCGACACCGCCCAGAAGGAAATCGGGCAGTTCTTCGCCGGCAAGGAAATCGTCGGCTGAGTGACCGGCAGCTGCCGGCGTCACCGGTTCTCGCCGCGCTGATGCGGCGGCCGTGCCAGGTCGTACCCGACAAAGAGGCCGCGCTCGGAGTTGAGCGCGGATAGGTCGCTTGCGATACGCAACGGACAATCTGTTCTTCGCGCTCCTCGCCTTCGTGCCAATCGCGATCGGCGCCGCCTTTGCCGGCGTCTCGCCGGTCACGGTCTTTTTCCTTTCGGCGCTGGCCATCGTGCCGCTGGCAAGGCTCATCGGCCAATCCACCGAGGAATTGGCGACGCGAACGACGCCCGTCGTCGGCGGGCTTCTCAATGCGACCTTCGGCAACGCGACCGAGCTCATCATCGGCATCTTCGCGCTCAAGGCCGGGCTGATCGAAGTGGTGAAGGCCTCGATCACCGGCTCGATCATCGGCAATCTGCTTTTCGTCCTGGGCTTCGCGATGTTTGCCGGCGGCTTGTCGCGCGAAAAGCAGACCTTCAACAAGACCGGCATCCTCGCGCAAAGCTCCACCCTCTTGCTCGCCACGATTGCGCTCATCGTGCCCGCGATCTTTTTCCAGACCGCCGGTGGGACCGCGGCGGCGGCGGTCGCAGGCCTGAGCGTTCTCGTCTCGCTGGTGCTCATCGGCATGTACGGCGCCAGCCTCTTGTTCTCGCTCTATACGCACAGGCACCTTTATCTGGAAGAGGTGGGTAGATTCGAATCGCGCTGGAGTACCACGCGCGCCGTCGTCACGCTCCTGGCGGCGACGCTTGCCGTCGCGTGGGTGAGCGACATTCTCGTCGGCGCCATCGAGCCGCTGGCCGCGAAGCTCGGATGGTCGCAGCTCTTTGTCGGGGCCATTTTCATCGCGATCGTCGGCAACGCGGCCGAGCATCTGTCCGCGGTTCTGGTCGCGCGCAAAAACCGGATGGATCTCGCGCTGCAGATCTCGATCGGCTCGGCGACGCAGATCGTATTGGTCGTCGCTCCGGTTCTGGTGATGCTCGGCGCGCCGCTGGGTCAGCCGATGGACCTGATCTTCAACACCTTCGAGCTCGTCGCCATGGTGCTCGCCGTTCTCATCGTCAACTTCGTCGTCCAAGACGGGGAGAGCAACTGGCTCGAAGGCCTGCAGCTTCTGGCGGCGTACGCGATCATGGCGATCGCATTCTATTTGCACCCCTGACTTTCGCTTTGCCCGTCAGATTTCATTAACGCTCAAGACCAATCGCGCCAACACGCGCGGACGTGTTGGTGTTCCGATCATGGCGTTCCAATCAAATCTGCGGCGCGTTGCAGCCATGCTTGCGCCGTATTTTCCGGGCTTGCTTGTGCGGCAATCGGATTTTGGCCATCCGGTCGGTGCGGGCTCGGGCGACGTGATCGTTTCTGACTTTCCCCAAAATCTGGCTTGTGACGCGAATCGCAGCACGGCGTTGCCGTGCGGCGGGCGCATTCGCGTCATCGCGAAACATATGGAATGACTGAGGAGACAGACGATGGAGAAAGGCACCGTCAAGTGGTTCAATCCGACGAAGGGCTACGGCTTCATCAAGCCTTCAACCGGGGACAAGGATGTGTTCGTGCACATTTCGGCCGTCGAACGAGCCGGCTTGCGCTCGCTCAATGAGGGCCAAGAGGTCGAGTACGAACTCGTGACCAATCGCGGCAGGACCTCGGCAGAGAATCTAAAAGTCGCGTGAGTGCATGCCGAGATGAATTCCGGCTCTTGTAAGCCCCCGGTTTCACCCCCGGGGGTTTTGTCGTTTAGAACGCGATCGCTTCAGATCGATCGATGTCGCTCTAATTTCTCGCGGAGCACGTTCCGCATCGGGCTCTAGCCGGCGCCGTCCTCGCGAGGGGAGAGCGGGGTCGCCCGCCCTTCGGCCACGGCGCGCAAGGCCCGCGGATAAATCCGGTGCTCAATCTCCAGCACGCGCGCGGCCAGCGCTTCCTCCGTATCGCCCTCGAGCACCGGCACCGATTCCTGCGCCAGGATCGGTCCCGAATCCGTTTCCGGCACGACGAAATGGACGGTCGCGCCGTGCCGGCTCGCACCGGCCGCAAGCGCCCGCCGGTGGGTGTCGAGCCCCTTGAATTGCGGCAGCAGTGCCGGATGAATATTGAGCATGCGTCCGCTCCAGCGCCCGACCAGCCACGGCGTCAACAGCCGCATGAATCCGGCAAGACACACGAGATCGATCCGGTGCGCTTGAAGCTCTGCATCAAGCGCGCGCTCGAAGGCCGCACGATCTTTGCCGAATAGCGTGTGATCGACGATTGCGGTGGTGACACCGGCTGCGCGGGCGCCGGCAAGTCCGGCCGCCTCGGGCCGGTTTGAGATGACGAGCGCGATCTCGGCTGGATAATCCTTCGCCTTGGCCGCCTCGATCAGCGCCGTCATATTCGACCCGCGACCGGAAATAAGGACCGCGACGCGCTTCTTGCTCATACGCTTCACCAGGACAGGTCGAGGTGCCCGCGAAATCCGACGCGCGCTTCATCGCTCGCCGTGGTCACTTCGCCCAGCCGCACGACGGTCTCGCCGTTCGCCGCGAACTCTGCGCTCGCCGCCTCGGCGCCGCGCGGGTCGAGCACGGCCACCATCCCGATCCCGCAATTGAAGGTTCGCAGCATCTCCCGCTCGGCGACGCCGCCGGCCGCGGCGAGCCACTTGAAAACCGGACCAACCGGCACGCGATCGAGGTCCAACACCGCCGCCAATCCCCGCGGCAGCACGCGGGGTACGTTGTCGATGAAGCCGCCGCCGGTGATGTGCGCGAGCGCCTTCACCGCCTTGGTCCGGCGGATCGCAGCAAGGCATGACTGCACATAGAGCCGCGTCGGAGTAAGCAGCGCTTCGCCCAGGCTGCACGCGGGCTGGAACGGGGCCGGCGCGTCCCAGGCCAGTCCCGAAGCGCCGACGATGCGGCGCACCAAGGAAAACCCGTTTGCATGCATGCCGGTCGAAGCTAAACCGATCACCACGTCGCCGGGCGCGATATCGGCGCGCGGCAAGAGCGCGCCGCGCTCGGCCGCGCCGACGGCGAAGCCGGCAAGGTCGTAGTCCCCACCCTGGTAGATCCCCGGCATCTCCGCGGTCTCGCCGCCGATGAGCGCGCAGCGCGCCTCCCGGCATCCGGCGGCAATGCCGGCCACGACCTTGGCGCCGACCGCCGGATCGAGTTTCCCGCAGGCAAAATAATCGAGGAAGAACAACGGCTCGGCTCCCTGCACCACGAGATCATTGACCGACATGGCGACGAGATCGATGCCGATCGTGTCGTGGCGGGAGGTTTCGACGGCGATCTTCACCTTGGTGCCGACGCCGTCGGTGGCAGCGACCAGGATCGGATCGGAGAAGCCGGCGGCCTTGAGATCGAACAGGCCGCCGAAGCCGCCGATCTCGGCGTCCGCGCCGGCGCGCGCGGTCCGGCGCAGCAGCGGCTTGATCAGTTCCACCATGCGGTTGCCGGCGTCGATATCGACGCCGGCGGCCGCGTAGCGCGCCTCGTCCACGGAGCCACCGATCGACAGATACTCCTTCCCCGGCGGGGAGGAACTTCTCGGCGCCTCCTACGTGGGAATCGCCGGGTGCGCAAGCGCGCAGGCGCCGCTATATACTGGGACGCATGTACCGGGCGCGCCGTGGCAGCGCGCCGGGGAACCGGGGCCCGGATTGAGCATCCCAAACCTGATCTCGCTGGGGCGCATCATGTTGGTGCCCGTCGTAGTCTGGACCATCATCCTGGGCGAGATGCGCGGCGCGTTCTTTCTGTTCCTGGCAGCCGGGGTGAGCGATGCCGTCGACGGCTTCCTGGCCAAGCGCTTCCGCATGGCGAGCGAGCTTGGCGCCTATCTCGATCCGCTGG
Organism: uncultured Alphaproteobacteria bacterium; assembly: GCA_963850855.1. Lineage (GTDB taxonomy): Bacteria > Pseudomonadota > Alphaproteobacteria > Rhizobiales > Xanthobacteraceae > BOG-931. Next base: position 264,818 of record CAWKNH010000006.1, on the reverse strand, counting down.
CCGACAAGGCGCTGATCGTATCGATCTATGTCGCGCTCGGCGTCGCCGGCGCGCTGCCGATCTCGCTGGTCATTCTCGTCGTCTCCCGCGACATCATGATCATCAGCGGCTTCATGCTGTCGTGGCTCGTGGGCAAGCCGATGCCGGTCAAGCCGCTGCCGGTGTCGAAGGCGAACACCGTGGCGCAAATCTTCCTCGCCACGCTGGTCCTGGCCGAGCACGGCTTCGGTTTCAATGCCGCTCTGGTTTCCGACATCGCCGTCGGACTGGTCGCGATCTTGACCCTGCTTTCGATCGGCTTCTATCTCGCCGAGTGGCTGCGTCACATGAATTCGTTCGGGACCGGACATTGATCGCATGTCCTCCCCTCCGCGCCAGCTCGCGCTTGCGCTCGATCACGCCGAAAACTACGCGCGCGAGGACTTTCTATCCGGGCCGTGCAATGAGGGGCCGCTGGCGCTCATCGACTGCTGGCCGGATTGGCCCGCGAACGCGATCGCTCTGATCGGTCCCGAGGGCTCCGGCAAGACGCATCTGGCCAGCATGTGGGCGGCGGCGGCGGGTGCGCGCGTGATTTCCGCGCGCGCCATCGCCGAGGCCGATCTTCCATCGGCGCTCGCGACCGGCGCCTTGGTGGTGGAGGATGCGGCGGCTGTGGCCGACGGGCGCGCCCTGTTCCACCTGATCAATCTCGCGCGCGAGGAGAAGGCGTTCCTCCTGTTCACCGCGCGCGCCGCGCCGGCTACCTGGCCCGCGGCGCTGCCGGACCTGGTCTCGCGGCTGCGCGCCCTGCCGCTCTTGACGCTGCAAGCGCCGGACGACGCGATGCTGCGCGCGGTCATGGTCAAGGTCGCTGCCGACCGCCAGCTCGCGCTTGACGAAAGCGTCGTGAGCTATCTCTCGACCCATATCGAGCGCTCCTTCGCCGCCGCCCGCGCCGCGGTGATTGCGCTCGACAATGAGGCGCTGCGGCAAAGGCGTCCGGCAACGCGCGCGCTCGCCGCCGAGATATTTCGCGAGCAGGCTTAGCCTTGGCTCTGCACCGTTCGTGCTAAGTCATTGATTCTCAACGTATCCGATGGCGGTCGCGGTGCCGCCCCAGGACCAGCGCGGGTAAGGCTTGACGGCATGCCGCCCTGCCGCCTTATCTCAAAGGCGATCGAGTCATCGAATCGTTACCAAGGGCGGTGATCGTGAGGGCCGAGGAGCAAGGAATAGCCATGGCGGACCGTGGCCCGGCAGCAGCGATCGCGCTCGAATCCGGCCCCGAACTCAGACTGGAACGGCCGGTGCGGCTGAGCGAGCCCGCCGAGCGGCACGCCGCCTCGGAGCTCGCATCGAGCCCCGACCGCTTCATCAACCGCGAACTCTCTTGGCTCAATTTCAATCGCCGCGTGCTCGAGGAATTGGCCAATCGCGGCCATCCGCTGCTGGAGCGGCTGAAATTCCTGTCGATCTCGGCGAACAACATCGATGAGTTCTTCATGGTGCGCGTGGCCGGCCTGCGGGCGCAGGTTCGAGCCGGCATCACCAGCAAGAGCCCCGAGGGGTTGACGCCCGCCGAGCAGCTGGTGCGGATCGCCGAGGCGGTGGTGGTGCTGGTCCAGGATCAGCAGCAGCAGTGGCGTGAGCTGCGTGCCGCGCTTGCCCAAACCGGTATCGTGCTGATCGACGGCCCGGACGTCGCCAAGTCGGAGCGCGCCTGGCTCGAAGACTATTTTCTCGCCCATGTCTTCCCGCTGTTGACCCCGCTTGCCGTCGACCCGGCGCACCCTTTCCCGTTCATTCCTAATCTCGGCTTCTCGATCGCCCTGCAGCTGGCGCGCACCAAGGACGGCAAGGCGATGAATGCGCTCATTCGCCTGCCGAACCGCCTTGAGCGGTTCGTTCGCCTGCCGCAGGCCGGAGACGGCGGCGAAGTGCGCTTGATCTCGATCGAAGGCGTGACCAGCCTGTTCATCGGCAAGCTGTTCCCCGGCTATGCCGTGAAGGGAGTAGGGGCGTTTCGCGTCATCCGCAACTCCGAGCTCGAGGTCTTGGAAGAGGCCGAAGATCTGGTGCGGCTGTTCGAGACTGCGCTCAAGCGCCGCCGCCGCGGGTCGGTGATCAGGCTCGACATCGAGGCGTTGATGCCGCCGGAACTGCAGCGCTTCGTGCAGCGCGCGCTCGACGCGACTGACGAGAGCCTGTTCAAGGTCGACGGCGTCCTCGCGCTCGACGAGATGTCGCAGCTTTCCAGGCTCCACCGGCCGGACCTCGAATTCGTGCCCTACAATCCGCGCTATCCCGACCGCATCCGCGACCATGGCGGCGATTGCTTCGCGGCGATCCGGCAGAAGGATCTCATCGTCCACCATCCCTACGAGTTGTTCGACGTGGTGGTGGATTTCCTCAACCAGGCGACGCGCGATCCGGACGTCGTCGCCATCAAGCAGACGTTGTACCGGACCTCAGCCGATTCTCCGATCGTGCGGACGCTGGCGGAGGCCGCCGAGGCCGGCAAGTCGGTCACCGCCGTCGTCGAGCTCAAGGCGCGCTTCGACGAGGAGGCCAATATCCGCTGGGCGCGCGACCTCGAACGCGCCGGCGTGCAGGTGGTGTACGGTTTCATCGAGCTCAAGACGCACGCCAAGCTCTCGCTCGTGGTCCGCCGCGAGGGCGCGACGCTCGCGTCCTATGTGCATGTCGGCACCGGCAACTATCATCCGGTGACGGCGCGCGTCTACACCGACCTTTCGTACTTCACCGCCGACCCGGTGATCGCCCGCGATGTGACGCGTGTGTTCAACTACGTCACCGGTTATGCCGAACCGGCCGAACTTGAGCGCATGGCGGTCTCGCCGCTGACCTTGCGCAAGCGCATGCAGCAGCACATCGAAGAGGAGATCGCGCACGCCAAGGCCGGCCGGCCGGCCGCGGTCTGGATGAAGATGAATGCGCTGGTCGATCCCGAGATCATCGACGCACTCTACCGGGCGTCGAGCGCCGGCGTCGCGATCGAGCTGGTCGTGCGCGGCATCTGCTGCCTGCGGCCCGGGGTGCCGGGCTTGTCCGAGAATATCCGCGTCAAATCGATCGTCGGCCGCTTCCTCGAGCATGGCCGTATCTATTGCTTCGGCTCGGGTCACGGCATGCCGCATCCGAAGGCGGCGCTCTACATCTCCTCCGCCGACATGATGCCGCGCAACCTCGACCGCCGCGTCGAAGTGCTCTGCCCGATCCTCAATCCCACGGTTCACGAGCAGGTTCTCGATCAGATCATGGTGGCCAATCTCAAGGACAATGAGCAGAGTTGGCAGCTTCTCGCCGACGGCTCCTCCTCCCGCGTCGTGCCCGCCGCCGGCGAGGAGAAGTTCAACGCCCACACCTATTTCATGACCAATCCAAGCCTTTCCGGCCGGGGCAAGTCGCCGAAGGATTCGGTTCCCCGCTTGCGCCATCGCGCGGAGCGGGCGTGAGCGACCACGACCCGCCATCCGCGCCGCACTGACGCCAACAGATGAGCCGCGCCAAAATCGCCGCCAGCGGACGCCTCGACCACGGTCCGCCGATCGCCGTCGTCGACATCGGCTCGAACTCCGTTCGGCTCGTGGTCTATGAGGGTCTCACCCGGGCGCCGACGGCGCTGTTCAACGAGAAGGCGCTGTGCGGCCTCGGCCGCGAGGTGCAGTCGACCGGATTGCTCGCCGCCGATGCGGTCGAGCAGGCCCTGTCCGCGCTCAAGCGCTATCGGGCGCTGTGCACGACCATGGGGGTGAAGAACATCCTTGCCATCGCCACCGCCGCCTGCCGCGACGCCAAAAACGGCGACCGCTTCATTTCCCTCGCCGAGCGGATCATCAAAGTCGACATCGACGTTCTCTCCGGCGCGCGCGAAGCCGAGTACACCGCGCTCGGCGTGATCTCGGGCGTGCACCAGGCGGACGGAGTGGTCGGCGATCTCGGCGGCGGCTCGCTCGAGCTGGTCGACGTGCACGGCACGCGCGCACGCCACGGCGTCACCCGGCCGCTCGGCGGTCTGGCGCTGGCGGACGTGTCGGCAAAATCGCTGAAGCGGGCCGAGAAGTTCGTGAAGAAGACGCTCGGCGGCCTGCCGATGCTGCGCGCCTGCGAGGATCGCAACTTCTATGCCGTGGGCGGCACCTGGCGGGCATTGGCGCGGCTGCACATGTGGCAGACCGGCTATCCGCTGCACGTGATGCACGGCTACGCCATACCGGCCGATGAAGCGCTGGAATTCGCCCGCCTGGTGCACCGGGTCGATGTCGAGACGCTGTCCAACATCGAAGTGGTGGCCAATGCGCGGCGGCCCTTGCTCGCCTATGCGGCGCTGGTGATGGAGTACGCGCTACGCATCGGCCGGCCGCGCCAGGTGGTGTTCTCGGCGCTCGGCGTGCGCGAGGGTTTGCTCTATTCGCTGCTCAAGCAGAAGGACAAGGAGAAGGACGCGTTGATCGAAGCCGCGCGCGGCCTTAACCGATTGCGCTCGCGCTCGCCGCGCCACGGCGAAGAGCTGATCGATTGGACGGATCGCTTCATGCGCTCCTCGGGGCTTGAGGAGACCGCCGACGAGCGCCGGCTTCGTCACGCCGCGTGCCTGCTGGCCGATATCGGCTGGCGGGCGCATCCCGACTACCGCGGCGAGCAGTCGCTCAACATCATCGCGCATGGCGGCTTTACCGCGATCGATCATCCGGGCCGCGCCTATCTGGCGCTTGCCGTGTTCTACCGCCACGTCGGGCCGGTCACCGACGACGAGGTTTCGCCGCGCCTGCGCGAGCTCGCCTCGACACGCATGCTCGACCGCGCGCGCGTCCTCGGCGCGGCGCTACGCCTCGCCCATGTCGTGTCGGCGGCGATGCCGGGAGTGCTGGTCAAGACCCCGCTCGCGGTCGAGCGGCACCGGCTGGCGCTGCGCCTTCCCGGCGAATTCGCCGCGCTCGGCGGCGAGCGGGTGCTGAGCCGGCTGCGCTCGCTCGCCCGCCTCATCGGGCGCGAGCCGGTCATGCTGATGGGCTAGTCCGGCGGCCGCTCGCGCGGCACCGCGGCGACCTTGCCGCGGTCGATTGCGAGCGCGAGATCGCCATGCTTGAGCGCCAGCGCCTTGTCGCCGAACAGCTCGCGGCGCCAGCCGGATAGCGCCGGCACCTCGGCGGCATCGTCGGCGGCAATCCGCTCGAGATCGTCGACCGTGGCGATCACCTTGGCGGCGACGTGGTGACGCTCGGAGATCATGCGCAGCAGGACCTTGAGCAGCTCGACCACCGCGGCACCGTTGGCGGCCGGTTGCATGCGCAGGGGATGGGGCAGCGTTTTCGGGTCGCGGGCCAGCCCGCGCTGCACCGCCGCGATGATCGCCTCGCTCCAACGCGAGCGTTCGAATCCCTTGGGGAGCGAACGCAAATTGCCGAGCTTTTCCGGGCTGGTGGGCGCCTGCACGGCGATGTCGGCGATCACGTCGTCCTTGAGCACCCGTGAGCGCGGAACGTCGCGCGACTGCGCCTCGCGCTCGCGCCAGGCCGCGACCTCGATCAAAACGGCCAGCTCCCTGGGCTTGCGCACGCGGGTCTTCAGCCGCTGCCAGGCATTCTCCGGCTCCATGCGGTAGGTGTCGGGCGAAGTCAGCACCCGCATCTCCTCCTGCACCCAATCGGTGCGGCCGCGCCGCTCGAGGTCGGCGAGGAGCGCGAGGTAGACGTCGCGCAAATGGGTCACATCGGAGATGGCGTAGGAAACCTGCGCCTCCGACAGCGGGCGGCGCGTCCAGTCGGTGAAGCGGTGCGACTTGTCGAGCGAATCCCCGGTGATGCGCTGAACGAGTTGATCGTAGGAGATGGAATCGCCATAGCCGAGCACCATGGCCGCGACCTGGGTGTCGAAGATCGGATGCGGAATGAGCTTGGCGCCGTGCCACACGATCTCGATGTCCTGGCGCGCGGCATGAAAGACCTTCATCACCTTTTCGTCCGCTAAGAGCGAATAGAACGGCGCAAGGTCGATACCGGGGGCAAGTGCGTCGATGACCGCCGCCTCTTCCGGGGAGGCCATCTGCGCGATGCACAGCAGCGGGTAATAGGTGGTCTCGCGGAGAAACTCGGTATCGATGGTGACGAAGGGGTGAGCGGCCATCCGCCGGCACGCGGCGGCAAGTTCGGAGGTTGTCGTGATCGGCTGCATCGCGGATGTGATAGCGGAAAGCGCTGGCATTGTCGCGGGATCGCGTCATTTGCGCGTGCGGCCCATGAGGATGAACTCCCATGGGCTCGGCATGGCGCCGACCGGCACCTCGATCAGGGTGGGGCCGTCGCGGTGGGCAAGCGCGCGCCGCAGCGCCGATTGCAACTGTTGCGTGCCCTTCACGCGCACGGCCTCTGCGCCGAAGCTTTTGGCGAAAGCGACGAAATCGGGGTTGGTGAGGTCGCTGGCGATTAGCCGGTTGCCGTAGCGCTCTTCCTGGATGCGCCGGACATTGCCGAAGGCGCCGTCGTTGAACAGCACCGTGGTGAGCGGAATCCGGTGACGCATCGCGGTCGCCATCTCGCTCGCGGTGAACAGGAAGCCGCCATCGCCGCTGATCGCGACGACCGGTACGTCGCGGCGCGCATCCTGGGCGCCGAGCGCGGTGGCAAAGCCGTAGCCGAGATTGTCCTGATAGCCGGGCGATAGGTAGGTGCGCGGCCGGTAGACCGGAAAGGCGAGACGGGACGCAAAACCAACCTGCGTGACCTCATCGACGAAGATGCCGTCCTCGGGCAATTCGGCGCGGATCGCCGCGAGGTAGGAGAGCTGCGGCGCGAGCTTGGCCAGGCGCTTGTTCATGCGCGCATGGCGCCCGCGCATCTCCTCGGTGCGAGAAGGCCGCCGCCCGCTGTGCGCCGGCAGCACGTCGAGCAGGCGGCGCAGGATCGGCTTTGCCGACCCGACAAGCGCGACCGCGGGTTCGGCGAACCGCGCCGGCTCTTGCGGATCGGCATCGACGCGAACGATCGCAAGGTCGCCGTCGATGCCCCAATGCAGGAATGGCATGTGCAGATGCGTGCCCACGGCCAACACCACATCCGCCTCGGCCCACAGGTCGTGGCCGATCGGCAGGTTGACCGCGAGCGGATCGCGATCGTCGAGCACGCCGCGGCCGCGGCGGTAGGAGAGGACCGGCGCCTGCAGGAGATGCGCCAGGCGCGTCACCTCGGCGGAGGCGTCCTGCGCGCCGCCGCCGGCGACGATCAGCGGCCTTTTTGCTGCGCCGAGGCGCTTCGCCGCCGCCTTGATGGCATCCTCGTCGATCGGCGGATCAGGGATCGGCAGCGGCGCTTGCGGCGCGACGGCGCCTGCGCGTCCCCAGACATCGATGGCGCATTCGAGCGCCGCTGGGCCCGGCCGGCCGGCGAACATCGACTGGATCGCCTCGGCGACGAGGCGCGGAGCCTGCTCAGGCGCGCCGATGCGGGCCGACCAGTCGACCAGCCGGGAGATGATGCCGGCCTGATGGCGGATCTCATGCAGGTGCGCCAGGCCACGGCCGATGGCGTCCTGCGGGATTTGCCCGAACAGCGCGAGCACCGGCGCGTTCATCCCATAGGCGGTCAGCAGCGCCGCCGCGGAGTTGAGCAGGCCCGGTCCGGGGACGACGCAATAGGCCTGCGGCTTTCCGGTCGCGAGCGCGGCGCCGAGCGCCATATAGGCGGCCCCTTGCTCATGCCGGGTGTGGACGGTGCGCAGTTTTGCGCCGGCTTTGGCGCGCTGGTTTTTCGCCAGCGCGTCGAACAGGTCATCATTGTGGATGCCGGGCAGGACGTAGATTGCATCGAGCCCGTGCGCCAACAGCGCGGCGACGACGGCTTCGCCCGTCGTCATCGTGGTGGTCACGCTTACCGTGCTACGTCGTGTCTTTGCCATGTGCCGATTATCGTTGCGGCAGCAGGCGGCGCTCGGTCAAGCGCGGCATGCGGGCCGATCCCGATTTGGGGAAACTCCGGGAGTGTCTCAGTTTGAAGTCTTTCGGCCTTGACGGTGGGGTCGCGCCGGTCGCGTACTTCCTATATGCTGCGCGCGGAGGATCCGTCATGTCCGCAAACGAACCCATTCGTATTGCCTTCATACGGTCGAAGATCGCCCCGCGCGCCTTTCTCGTCGACTCCAATCTCGACCCTCATTCGCTCGAAGAACTGCGAATTTGGGCAGAGCATAAGAGGGATTTCGTCATCATCGACGAAGCCACGGGCGAAGACGTGACCCGCATTTTGTTGGCCTAGCCAATGCACCGGGGCAGGGAAAACCCGGTCAATAACTTCTGAATTTCAAACTGAGACGCTTCCAAAATTCCGCATGCCGCCGCTCGCTTGACAAAGGCATTCCCGCATGCGCTTTCCGCGTTCCGGCCGGACCCGGCCGCGGCGAGAGAATCCAGACGAAAATGCACCGTTATCGCAGCCATACCTGCGGCGCATTGCGAGCAAGCGACATCGGCAGCGAGGCGCGCCTTTCCGGCTGGTGCCATCGCGTACGCGACCATGGCGGCGTCCTGTTCATCGACCTGCGCGATCACTACGGGCTCACCCAGGTGGTGGCCGATCCCGACAGCCCGGCGTTCAAGGTCGCCGAGACTTTGCGCGCGGAGTGGGTGGTGCGCGTCGACGGCAAGGTGCGCGCGCGGCCGGCCGGCACCGAGAACGCCGAGCTGCCGACCGGTGCGGTCGAAGTCTACATCCGCGAGATCGAGGTGCTGGGGCGCGCCGCTGAATTGCCCTTGCCGGTGTTCGGCGATCAGGAATATCCAGAGGAAATAAGGCTCAAGTACCAATTCCTCGACCTGCGTCGCGAGCACTTGCATCAAAATATCATGAAACGCGGGGCGATCATCGATTCGCTCAGACGGCGGATGAAGGAACAGGGCTTCTTCGAGTTCCAGACGCCGATTTTGACCGCGTCGTCGCCGGAAGGCGCGCGCGATTATCTCGTGCCCTCGCGCATCCATCCGGGAAAGTTCTACGCGCTGCCGCAGGCGCCGCAGCAGTTCAAGCAGCTGATCATGATCTCCGGCTTCGACCGGTACTTTCAGATCGCGCCCTGCTTTCGCGACGAGGACGCACGCGCCGACCGCTCGCCCGGCGAGTTTTATCAGCTCGACATCGAGATGAGCTTCGTCACGCAAGAGGATGTATTTGCGGCGGTCGAGCCGGTGTTGCGCGGGGTGTTCGAGGAATTTTCCGGCGGCAACTCGGTGACGCAGAGTTTCTCGCGCATCCCCTATGGCGAGGCGATGAGCAAATACGGCACCGACAAGCCGGACCTGCGCAACCCCATCGTCATGCGGGACGTCTCCGGAATTTTCCGCGGCTCCGGCTTCAAGGTTTTCGCCCGCATCCTCGAAGCGAGCGCCAAGGCGCAGGTGTGGGCGATCCCGGCGCCGCGCGGCGGCTCGCGCGCCTTTTGCGACCGGATGAATTCCTGGGCGCAGGGCGAGGGGCAGCCGGGATTGGGTTACATTTTCTTTGCACTCGACAACGGGTCGGTCGTCGGCCGCGGTCCCGTCGCCACCAATCTTGGGCTGGAGCGAACCGGACAGCTGCGGTCCCAGCTCGGCCTGAACGACGGCGATGCGGTGTTTTTCGTCGCTGGCGAGCCGCAGAGCTTCGTCAAATTCGCCGGCGCGGCGCGTACCAAAATCGGCGAGGAGCTGGGGCTGATCGAAAAAGACTGTTTCGAGCTGTGCTGGATCGTCGATTTCCCGATGTACGAATGGAACGAGGAAGAAAAGAAGATCGACTTTTCCCACAACCCCTTCTCGATGCCGAATTTGCCGGTGGAGGAGTTTTTGGCGCTCGATGCCGGCGATCGCGACAGGATTCTCGGGCTCAAGGCGATCCAATATGACATCGTCTGCAACGGCGTGGAGCTCTCCTCCGGCGCGATCCGCAATCATCGGCCCGACGTGATGAAGAAGGCATTCGCCATCGCCGGCTATGACGAAAGCGCGCTGGAGCAGAAATTCGGCGGCATGCTGCACGCGCTCTCGCTCGGCGCGCCGCCGCATGGCGGAATCGCTCCCGGCATCGACCGAATCGTGATGCTGCTATGTAGCGAGGAGAATCTGCGTCAAGTGACGCTCTTCCCGATGAACCAGCGTGCCGAGGATTTGATGATGGGAGCGCCGTCGGAGGTGACCGCGAAACAGCTCCGCGAGCTCCACATCCGCGTCGTCAGCCCCGGGCCGGCATAGCCTTCCTGGCTGCCGGCACATCTGGCGACGAGTTATCCCATTCTCACCCATTCCCGATACAGAAAATATCAGTAGATCTTCAGACAGCAAAGAACCTTACCGACGATTTCAATCTCACTGAGCGGAGTCTCTTCGTCGGGATGGTTTGGATTGTCGGAAATGACTCTTACCCCTGTTGGCCGAGACGAGCGCAGCACTTGCAGCCGTCGGACAATGATGGAGCCAAACGTATCGCGAATGGCATAAAGCCCATCTGGAGATGGCGTCTTGTGATCACTATCGATAATTACACGCTCTCCAGAGGTTATTGTCGGCGCCATGCTATCGCCGCTGGACTCAACGACGAGCAATCTTTCCGCCGAGGTATGCAATTGCTCGCGTATGAAAGCTTCGGGAAAGGTCCATCGCTCCGCTTTTAAGTGGTCGATGCGCGGCCTTTTCTTCCGCATGTCGTGCTTGGCACCCCATGCACTGCTTGTGCGCCTGTCGAGTTCCGGGATTCCGCGCGATAGTGCCTCAGTTGATTGCTTCTGTGCGCGCCTCGCGTGCTGCGTTTCAGAACCGTGTGCTTCAGTGCTGGGAAATCGACCCCACAATAAGATCTGTTCGGGCGTATAGCCCAGGTGTGGCGCAAACGGCTCTAAGTGATCGAGACGAAGCCGGATCAGTCCGTTTTCAAGACGAGAGAGCTGTTGTTTGGAGATCCCTGACAATCGGACGAGCTCTGAACGGCTCATGCCGCGCGATTCCCGCGCATAGTGGAGGCCGCTGTATTGAGGTGTCGGCTCGCTCCGATTGGCCACGTTACCCCCGCGATCTTGACGAGAGGGAAGGCTAAATCATTTTCGGTGACGCGCCTAGGGATCGTGCAAAATCTTAGCTTCCAAATCAGAGACCGCGGCAGGGGGGCGGAGTCCGCTTACCCTCTAACCATCGGGTGCGTTTGAAGCCACAGCGCGCGAGCCGTTGCGGTTGGATCAACGCCGGCGCTCGTCCACCAAATGGCTTCATCGCCACAGCGGTGGACTTCGCGATGGTGTCCGCGGCATAGCGGGACGGTGAACTCATCGCTGACCTTGCGGCCGAGCGCGCGGGTTTGGGCAAATCGCAGATGGTGGGCGTCCGACGGCCGTCGGCCGCAAATCAGGCAAGGATGCTTGGCGACCGACTTGACGTGCTGCCGGTCGCGCATCCGTCGAGGCTCCGGCAAGGTGAGGGCACTCTTGTCGACCCCCTTGGACGGTGCTTGAGTCCTTGGCTTCCCTGTGTCCCTTCCTTTCAACCGGCGCGCGGCCATGGAAGGCGCCTTCCGCGTCACGGCCACGTCCGCCGCATTGGCCGCAAGGGTCGCTAACCGCGCCTGGAAGGCCTCCTCCACACGCTGAGCGTCCGGCGCTCTCAATTTGTTCTTCTCGCCGAGGGATCGGTGTGCCCAAATCGCCGCGTCGTCGGCTGAGCCAAGATTGTTGAGCTCGGCGAGGAGCCGATCACACGATTGGGCCGACGCTTCAGGTGTGAGAACCGGTTTGACCGCCCTGGGGTCGCCCGTTCGCCGTGCCGCGATACCATGGCCGCCGTTGAGTCGCCCGTTGCCGGTTCCGCTTGGCTTCTCGGGGCCCGCGGTCCGGTTCGTCGGTGTGGTGAGGTCGGGAGCATCAAGATCATCCTCGCCGGCAATGCCGACGAGGGTGAAGAGGGCGTAGCGCCGGGCATAGGTCAGCGCCGCGCCCATCCGATGCGGGGTCGCCGTCTCGCTGATGGTACAGACCGGCCAATCCGAGGCGATCCATTCCCCGGAAGCATGTGCCAGCACCGTGGTGAGACTGACGATGCCAGCAACCTGGTCGATCGAGGTCGTCTGCATCGTGGCGATCTCATGCTGCCCCAAAGTCTTGCGCACGATCTCGAGTCCGCTTGAGAGCGGCGCATAGCGAAAACTCTGCTCAGCTCCGCCGGTATTCTCTGAGCGGATCGTGGCCGACAGGGACTTCTCTGGATTGATCAGTTCCGGTTGGGCCTTGGCCAGGGCCGCCGCAAGGTTGCCGATCGAGGGACTAGAGCGCTGCACGGCTATCCTCCGTCCCCATGAGGTCGAAACTGACTGCCCCTGATTTGGAGCGTTTGGCCCGCACCCCATGGCCGATCGCCTGCTGGGCATCCTCCGGCATCAGACCCTTGAGTTCGGTCTTGGCCTGTTCGTGCTCAAGGTGCGCCGAGCGGGTACGGGCGAAGACCACGGCAAACTCCGCCCAGGCGTTGGACGAGCTCATATCGACGATCCGCACCGCCGCAACGCGCGGCTTCGGCGGCTCGATCCCGAACAGGGCAGGGGGTTCACCACTCTCCACGCAGCGCCAGAACTTGCGCTCCGCTGTGACGATCAGGTGCTGGTAGAGGGGATCGGCATGGATCTTGATCTCGACCCACTTGCCGCCGCCGGTGATCACCGAAAGGACCGAGGCCCGCGCCGCCACGACCCACATGTTATGCTGCAGCTGCGGCATGTACTTCTCGGCGGCCGCCTCTTCCGAGAACGACCAGGGCAGCATGAACTTGGATTCGAATACCGCGCCGTCGGCTTCAACACGTCCGTCGAGCGTGGCGGCCATCCAACGGACGACCGGATGCCGGACCCTTCGCTGGATGTCCTTGATGACCTGCCCGGTATTAGCCTCGTACCATCGCCTGTTCAGATCCTCGGTAACCCGACCCAACTGGACGATCAGATTGTTGGAAAGGTCTTCGGGCTCGATTTCACCGCGCTTTTCCCGCCACAGTCGGATGAGAGCGGCCTCATCGTCGCCCATAATTGTGCGGGCGTCTGAGCCTCCGATAAATGTCCGGCGCAGGGCGAGAAATTCCTCTCTAACCGTCACGGGGGTCATAGCAACGATCCTCTTCATCTAGAATATTAACTTATATAAGGAATATAAGTATGGCTAAAATAGGCCCGAACCCACAATGGTTGCCATTTCGACGAGGTCGTCGCGCGCGATAATGTGCTCGCGCCTAGGGTTCAATGTGCGCAAACGGATATGGACGAGGTCCTCGCTAATATATTGACGGATATAGCCAATCGCCGTTCGAAAGCCGGGCTCCTTTACCGTTACGAAGACGAAGTCGCCGGGATTGGGCGCCCGCGTAGGGTGGAGATAGACTACTTCTCCTGCATAGTAGCGGGGTTCCATCTTCCGGCCGCGAACGTAAACTGCCTGGGCGCCGGGGACGGCCTCGAGTTGAGGCGGCGCCGCGATTTCTCCGTGGGGCTTGTTGTCGATGATGAGAATGCGCTCTTCATCGCCTCGAGCCGGGAAGCCGACGATTGGCAAACGCGCCCGCTTGCCGAGCGGGCGGCGGTTGTGCCCTTGGGCTCCGCGTTCTGCAACGCTGCACTCCACGCCAAGCAGGTTTTCGATTTTTGCGGCGGTTCCCGGTGACGGGAAGCTGGTGCCGGCTTCCCATTGAGCAACCGCGCTCTGGCTTATTTCCAAGGCTTCGGCGACGGCCGCTTGGGTCAGCTTTTTTCGCTGGCGAGCTTGTCGAAATCGTGCGGAAAAAGCTGCGTTGGACACACCAGCTCCAATGTCACCTGACCACAGCTGATATTACTTATTATAACTTTCGACGATGAGGAGCTAGAAGCAGTACACTTAAGCGCAAGTTTTTCATCGCGTTGGCCATACTCGAATGGGAAGAAGAAGGCCTTGACCGGCGGCGCTCGCCATGGCGGGCCGGATCGACGAAGCGAAATTAGTGGCCGGCGACTGCTGGAACTGAACCAAGCTTTCGAATCAAGCCTGTCACAGTATTTTTGTCCGTATTCGCGCGGCCGGAGGTTGTGAACGCCTGGTCTCAGGGGCCGCCCTTTTTGCGGCATGCTACGCAGCGGCAGCTGCCGGACTTGAGGAAGCGGTCCAAATATTCTCGCCCGTAGTCGTAGGTTATTTCCTCCCTCGGCTCGATACGGCGCAATGCGACGATCACGATACCGCCGTTCCGCCCAACCGGCTTCGCATTCGGTCGGCAGGAATGGTTGATGTAACGCGCCACGTTCCATCGCGGCGAGCCATCGATCGTCCATCGGCTGTTGAGTTCGAACATATATCTTGCGCCACCTGCCTCGCGCCGATCTGCTTCCTGGGTGGAAATGCGCCGGCCGCGATAGGTTGCGATACGAACGCCTCGCTTGATGGGCTTCGTTGCGAACAGACCTAGGCCGGTCACCGAGCGGCCAATGCGAAAGGAGTGTGGGCACATTGTCCGTGAATACCGCGGATTCTCAGGATGTCATCCCGCGATCCGTTGTCCCTTCCGAAAATTTGACCCGTCTAGTTCGCGGCGTGAGGCAGAACCATTGCACCATCAAGTTTGATGCTCGCCATCCTGCACTTGCTAGTGATGTCGAAACCCTATGAGAACAGCAATAGCGTGACTTTTCTGCGAACGGCGATTCGCACAATGACAGATTATGCAACAATAGCGGCCGTTTCGAAAATTCGTCGTCAAGCTGGCAGACGCGGAAGCTTTCAGGGGTATAGTCGCCACGCCTCCGGCTGGTTGGCGCGGCAGTAGTTGACCCAAGTCGGACATTGAGCAGCCAGCATCACCGCGCTGCAAAACGCGACCCTTCACTCTTAGCGGTATGGTAGTGTGTAATTTTCACAGACTGAGGGTCAGTCCCGAGTTAGGAGGAGGCGGAACATGAAGGTGTTGGCAGGAATAGTTGCTGGATTGGCGCTGATCGGTGTGACCGGCGCGTATGCGCAATATTACCCGCATCCCGGCTATTACCCATACCCCGGCTATTACCCGTATCCTGGCTATTACCCGTACCCGGCACCGCCCGTAGCCGTCGCACCAGCGCCACCCGCAGCCGTCGCGCCAGGCTACATCCCGGGGCCTGTTCCTGGCTCTGTAGTGGTGAACCCGTACAGCGGACGATGGTGCACCTTCCAACCGGACGGCTGGCGCTGGTGCTGGACACCATAAACGTCAGCAAGCTGTGTGTCCTTGCAGTTTATGTCCGATGTTGGCCCCTAGCGTCAGATATTGCAGCGGAAGCAAATGTCGGATTTCAGGGTGAACAGCGGACGTGGCTGAAGCGCGCTCGAAACGACGCGATTGGCCCATCGCGTAATTCAAAGGTCTGAATTTGGTGCGCTGCGATGAGACCACTTCCGCTGTGGCTTTACCATCGGGTCGGACGTTGAATACAAAAGCTTTTACATTGTTATTTTTGACTGGCCGATCTCCTCGCCAGTTTTGTACAGCGTTTTCCAGTGACTTATGACATCCTGCGCCATTTCGGTCGACATTTTTTCAAAAGCGCGACGTTTGTTGTTCAAAGTGAGATCTGCTATTCCGTCCTGTTTTGTGCGCGAAAGGATGACTGCGCGCGCTGCGGACCAGTCGAGACCAGCACCTTTGCACAGGATTAGTGCCGGATCTGTGTGTTTGTTTGCGACAATGCGATTTACGATGGTGATTGGGATTTTACACCGGGAAGCTAGAGCTACGATTGTGACTTCGTAGTCCCCTTCGTCGGCTAACCTGATTAGTGTCGAATTTTCGAGGTTAGCATGATGTCCGATTTTTTGAATTGCGCGCTCGATAGCGGCATGACCGGCTTCGTTTTTACTCGCTAGCTCCTTCGAGATTTCGGTGAGCACCCGCCCAATCCTGATACCGGTTTCCGGGGTTGCCGCTGCGAATAGGCGCCTCTGCACGACCGTCGTTGCCTCCAACAAGAGGGCCCGAAATAGTGGTTGCGGGATGTCCGCCCGCTGGCCCACCGTTTCTGCCAAAATGCCGTCTTGGCCGGCTTTCTTAACCAAGGTTGCAAAGCCAGCGTGCGATATGCGGGCTCCCAAATTTTGGGCGACCCTGCGTACGACTTCGCGATCGCCACGTCGCACCAAAACGTCGGTGACCGGCTCGGTGATTTGGTTGCGGCCGGAAATGGCGAGCAAATGTCCCTGACTTCTTCCTTTTGCGAGATCAATCAAATCGAGCTCGGCGAGAAGCTCGGAATACTCGAGCACCGGACCGGCTACGTAAGCGTCGTCATCGTGCGCGAGGCGCCGCACTATTCGGGGCGGAGCGTTGACCACCGCGGCAAGGCTGACTGACAGTTTAAACCGCGCTTCTGCCTCTATGTGCGTTATGAGACGATCAAAGATTTCGTCAAAGAGCAGCAGGTGCTGCTCGCCGAAATCTGCTGCTCCCTCGAGGAAAAGGCTAGTTATACCATCGAGTATCTCAGCGCGCCGGTTCGGCGGGCAGCGGTCGGCAATGGCTTCGAATGTGGAAAGAAGCGAAGCATCAGTGCGCACGCGGACCTGCTTGTTTGATGCGCCCGTCAGCACATGGTAGTCAAATTATCTGAAGAAGCAGTTATTAACTGCGGTAAACACAATACAAGTGTATTCCGCGCAATTATACCTTCAGGCCGTTTGGCTTTGTCGGCGTAAATCTTCGATCAACACGGACCTAGTTTTCGTTTCCAGCAAACGACTTGCTGATCGTAATGGATTTCGGGCCGAACTGGCGTCGCAATAGGCCGCCTCAGTTGGTGGCCAGCGGCTTAGCGTGAATCTCGTGACACTAGAGCCCGAGCGCGCATAACCGCGTTCATGCAGTCCGCGTCGTTCACGGTCTTGCCAAAAACCGTTTGAATCCGCGCAACCTGTTTTCTCAAAAGCGTCGGTAGAAGATCCCGCCTTGATGCTCGCCAGAAGTCGGGCTGCGTGGCTTCGAAGTTCATCCTCCCGTTTGCTGGACAGGCGTAAACAGTCGGTCAGAATCACTATCAAATCAGCGGTGATGTCGGTCATAATCGCCCCGGAGCAGCCACCAAATGTGAGTCGTTGACTCACTTACTCCTTTCCACCCTCGATTACCCGGAATTTCCGCTGCCGATCAGGGGCCATTTCGGTCGGGTCTGGCGTCGCAACGGCTAACGCTGCATCGGGCGTCCTCTGGCCGCCTACAATGTACTCGCCATTAAGACCACAAAATTGACGCAGCCGAAGCACGGCGTCATGAAATTGCGCACCGCACGAGTCCGGTGGTGGCCCGACTCGGACATGAGCGGTCGATTTTGCTATGATGCGAAGCACGGTTGTCGGTCCACGATTGTGGTAACGTGTCCCTCCGCCCGTAGGGAGGAAGGACGTGAGACGGCGCGAGTTCATGACGCTTGTCGGAAGTGCGGCGGCAGTGCCGTTGCTTCGGGTACCTGTCGCGCGAGCGCAAGAGCCCGGACGCATCTATAGACTCGGCATGATAACCGGCGCTGCTCGTCTGGCGCCACGGGTGCTGGCGTTTTTTGACGAGCTCAAGTTGTCCGGCTTCGTTGAGGGTCAAAACCTGAAGATCGTTGCCGGCGGCTTTGAGCTTCGCGATGATCAGCTTTCTGAAGTCGCGGCGACGTTCGCCAAATCCGCCCCGGACGTTATCTTTTGCGTCAGTGATGCCGCGGTGCGCGCCGCACAGGAATTGACCCGGACGGTTCCCATCGTCGGCCTGTCTGGCGATATGGTCGGCGAGCGTTTGGTGCGCTCGCTGGCCCGTCCCGGCGGCAATATCACTGGCGTCAGCATTCTCGCGCACGAACTCAATGGCAAGCGGTTGGAAATTCTCATGGAGGCTGTGCCCGACGCGCGGCAGATCGCGATCCTTGCGCAATCGAACTATACTTCACCGGCGGAACTCCAGGCACTTCAGAACGCCACTCGTGCGCACGGTCTCGAGGTCGCGGTCTTTACAGCCGGAGCGCCCGAACAGATCGCGCCAACGATAGATAAAGCCAAGGCATGGGGGGCTACTGCACTTAACGTACTATCGGCGCCGCTGTTCTCATTCAATCGTAGGATCGTCATCGAGCAGGCCGCAGCGCTGGGTCTGCCCGCGATTTATGAATGGCCCGAGATGTCGGAGGAAGGCGGTCTGATCGGATACGGGCCGCGTCTTCCACTGATCTATCGGCAGTTGGCGCGTCTGATGGCAAAGGTCCTCCACGGCATTAAGCCGGAAGACCTCCCGGTCGAGCAGCCGACCAAGTTCGATCTCGTCGTCAATCTGAAAACCGCCAAGGCGCTCGGGTTGACCATCCCTCAGTCGATGTTGCTGCTCGCCGACGAGATCAACGAATGACGTGTTTTGCTGCGCTGCATGAGTCCGCTCGTGGCCCTTCACGACCGAACAGATTTTGAAAGTGGACGGTCGCTATCGGGGGCGAAGCGGACACGTACGAGCCTCGGCCTTGACCATCTCAGTCGAGAATGACCCAACTGAGACATTGGCCACCGGCACAATTTACAGTGTGTCGGCAGCTTATTGTGCCGGGGGTGTGAAACCTGCGCCTTGTTGCAGAATGTGATACGCTTCCCGACGCCTAGCCCGGTCCTCGGAAAGGGGAACACCATGAGGCGGCGCGATTTCATCATTGTCTTTGGGAGCTTTGCGTTCGTTTGGTCCACCCCCGCGCGCGCGCAGCAGCCCAATAATGTACCGATCATCGGGTTTATAGGCCCTGACGCGGTGAACTGGACCGCGTGGACTGCTGCCTTTGCGGAACGATTGGCTCAACTCGGTTGGATCGACGGTCGCACGGTCGCGATCAACTATCACTGGTCGGAAGGACGCTCCGAGCGCGTGGCTGAATTTGCGTCTGAGTTCGTGCAGAACAAGGTAGACGTCATTGTCACCTATGGTGGTGCCGTTAGCACAATACGGAAAGCGACGATGGCCATCCCCATCGTCTTTGCATTGTCAAACGATCCGCTCGGCGGCGGGCTCGTCGCGAGTTTTTCGAGACCTGGTGGCAACGCTACCGGGTTGTCGATCGAGTTGGCAGATACCGTCAGCAAGCGGCTCGAGTTTTTGCGTGACCTTGTTCCCCGACTCCGTCGGTTGGCAGTCCTGTTCGACGCTGGTTATCCCGCGGCGGTGAAGGAGGCCAACGAGGTACAAGCAGCAGCTCATGCGCTTCATCTTGACCTTGCGCGGCATGAAATCCGCCATTCGGATGATGTAGCGCCAGCGCTTGAGGCTCTCGTGTCTCAATCGGATGCACTTTACGTCGTGGAAAACGCGCTGATTGCCCCAAACGTTACGCGCATCGTATCATTTGCGGTTGGCGCGCGTTTGCCGACAAGTTTCATTACCGGAGACTATGTTAGGGCCGGTGGATTGATGTCCTATGGGCCAAACTATCCTGCCTTGTTCCGCCGCGCGGCCGAAATCGCCGACAAAATTTTGCGAGGCGCCAATCCGGCCGACATCCCGGTCGAGCAGCCGAGCAAGTTCGAGTTCGTCATCAATCTGAAAACGGCCAAGGCGCTCGACCTTACCGTCCCGGACAAGATGCTCGCCCTCGCCGACGAGGTCATCGAATGAAGCTTGCCGATGTCGCATTATGGCCCATCTCTGCCGCGCCGACTATTCGCCTTCGTGTCCGTTATTAGGGGCATTGCGGTCGCGCCCCCCGGCGAAGTGGCGCGGCAGAGTTTGACCCAAAGCCGGTCATTGGCGACGCATATAGACACCCCGCCGGACCGGCCCATACACTTCGCCGAGCAGGCGTCTCGGCGGAGCAGTCGGCATGGCGGAAGAGCGCCTCCAAAGGAGGCTTGCTGCGATCCTGTCGGCTGACGTTGTTGGATATTCGCGCCTCATGGGCCTCGATGAGGCCGGAACGCTGTCCCGGCTGAACGCTTTGCGCCGCGAACTGATCGATCCAACGATTGCCGCGTCATTCCGGCGCGAATTGTCAAGCTCATGGGTGACGGCGCGCTGATGGAGTTCGCGAGCGCCGTGGACGCGGTGACCTGCGCTATCGAAATCCAAACACTGCTTCGTGTAGCGCGGCGGTGAAGAAGCCGATCCGATCCAATTCAGAATAGGAATAAACGTCGGCGACATCATCATCGAGGGTGACGACATTCTCGGCGACGGCGTCAATGTCGCGGCCCGCATCGAAGGCTTAGCTGAACCCGGCGGCATTTCGATTTCCGAGGACGCCTGGCGGCAGGTTCAAGCCAAGGTCGCGGCCAGATTCGTCGATGGCGGCGAGCAGAAGCTGAAGAATATTGAAAGGCCGGTGCGCGTTTACCACATCAGGTCGAGCCCTTCGGCACCGACCGGACCGGTTAAGGCTGCGCCTGCGGCGCCGCGCTTGTCGATAGTGGTGCTGCCATTCGTAAATCTGTCCCGCGAAACGTCGGAAGACTATTTCGCGGAGGGCATCACCGAGGACATTACAACCGACCTTTCGCGCATCCCGGAGAGTTTCGTTATCGCGCGCAACACCGCGTACACTTACAAGGGCAAGACGGTTGACGCGCGCACGGTCGCGCGCGAGTTAAATGTGCGCTACGTGCTCGAGGGCAGTGTGCGGCGCGCCGGCAACCATGTACGGACAAACGCGCAGCTCATCGATGCGGAGAGCGGCGCCCATCTTTGGGCCGAGCGGTTCGATTGCGACCGCGCCGACGTGATGGAGGTACAGGACGAAATCGTAGGTCGCATCGCCGGTGCGTTGGGTACGCAACTTATCGATGCCGAGAGCCGACGCTCACTCAAGGAGCATCCGACCGATCCCGACGCCGTTGATCTCTCTATGCGCGGCTGGGCCGTGCTGCATCGGCCGCCGTCGCGGGAGTTGCTTGCTGATGCACGCGCACTTTTCGAGCGCGCGCTTGCCCTGGACAAAGACGCGCCGGATGCTGCGATTGGTCTCGCCTATACCTATGCGCGGATGGTCAACTCCGCTTTCAGTGAAACGGTAGATGCCGATCTGGCAAAAGGAAATGATCTGATAGCGAAAGCCTCGACGATCGCACCTGAGCGTGCGGCAGTCTACTGGGTACGAGGTCTGCTACTTCGCCAGCCTGGACGCCTGGAGGAAGCGGCGGCAGCCTTCGAACAAGCAATCGCGCTCAATCCGAACTTTGCGCCGGCTTACGGTTCGCTCGGGGACGTTATGACCTGGCTCGATCAGCCCGGGGAGACAATCCGTCTGAACGAGCGCGCAATCCGGCTTTCCCCGCGCGATCCGCAGCTTGCAAATTGGCAATTCGATATTGGCCTTGCGTATTGGGTTCTCAGCGATGAGGCCCGCGCGATCCAATGGATGTTGCGGGCGAGGGCTAGTAATTCGCAGCTGCCAACTGTTCCAATCACGCTATGCGGCATATATGCGCTGCAGGGCAAACTTGACCTCGCGCGGACCGAGCTAAAACTCGCGCAAGAACGTGCCGCGTGGCTTACCAGTGTCGCACGTTTGCGCCCGTTACTTCCTTTGATTAATCCACTCGTCCGAGAACGGTTCGAGGCGATCTATCGCGGTCTGGCGCTGGCCGGCTTGCCGGAAGAGTGATCGGGCAGTCCGTGCCGATGTGGCTTATTTCGGAAGGCTCCGGGGGGACGGTCGGCAAACTACGTCGGCACGGCAGCTAGTGGCCCATCGCTACCAATCGCGGCGCTGCAAAGTTTTGGTCGCTTCTCTAATCGGCCAGTTGGGGTCAAGCACTTTCAGGCCATTCACCGCTTCGGTGTCAATGTCGCTCACGGGCTCGTGCTTCTCTTCGGAATCGGCACCAAGGCCCTTCCATCATGGGATCCGAGGATGAGGCGGAACAACCTATTGGGCGGCCTTGCCGTTTCACGAACGGCAGGTTCAAGCGACCAAGCGAACTCGCCTCATCCATCGTCCCGCGAGGGACATCTTTCCACCGCAGGGTGGAACTCGAGTTTCCTCCTATCGGATTTGATCCGTTGCGGTTGTCATGCTGCTACCGCGGCCTGTTCCCGTGTCCAGCGGAACTCGGTGCCGTCAACCCAGATGCGGTGCATGATCACAGCCAATCGGCGGGCCAGCGCCACAATCGCCTTTTTCATCCCGCGGCGCCTGGCGATCTGCATCGCCCAGGCCTTGAGCCAGGACCATTTCTTGGAACGCATCATGGCCTGAGCTGCTTCGTAGAGCATCGTCCGCATCATCTCATCTCCACAACGCGATATTCTGCCGTCCCATTCCACCTCGCCTGATTGATACTTGGCGCACGTCAGCCCAAACACCGCCCCGACGGACTTGGATTTGCGGAAGCGAGCCGGAATGTCGACGGTGGCGCGATAGGTCAGCGATACCACGGGGCCAACGCCGGGGGTTGTCATCAAGCGCTGGCACACCTCGTCATCGCGGACGATGGCCAACAGGCGGCGATGCAGGATGACGATCTGTTCCCGTAACACCCGCCGGACAATGAGCATCGGTTCGACCAGAACCGCCAAGTCGGGGAGGTTCTCGACAAGCTCCTTGATCCGCGCCTCAAACTTCACCTTCCCAACCATGCCGACCTTAAGGCCGAAGTTGCGCAACGTACCGCGCAGGTCGTTCTCAAGGGCGACGGCCTTGGACAGCAGCAACTGACGATGGGTCAGCAGCATCCGCAGTTTTTGGCTGCGTAGTGTCTTCACATGCACCGGACGGTAAAGCCCTACCCGCATCATCTGCGCGATGCCGCGCGCATCGTTGCGGTCAGTCTTGTTGATCTGTGCCTTCAGCACCGCCCGCATGTGCCGCGTCTCGACGCAGATCACTGGCAAGCCTGCTTCGGCGAGCGCGCTGAACAGCCATTGCGACAGCGGTCCGGCTTCCAATCCAATCCGCTTGAAGCGGTAGGCGAGGTTCTTCAATACCGACAACAAAGCCTCGGGTTCGCTTGCTACCTTCACTTCCCGAACGATCTTGCCCGTCTCATCCACAATGCAGACGCTGGTCTCCTTGACCGAAACGTCCAATCCCGCAAAATGGTCCATGCTGCGCTTCTCCTTCTGATGCTTGAGGCCGTTCACACGAACCTCGTTGAACCATCAGCCTGAAGCGCAGCACCCAAAATCCTCAGCTATCCACAAACTGCCGGCCGATTATCCCATCTATTGGGGGCAAAGCGGAAGTTGAACGGTAGGGAAAATCAGCTGACTCGGTCGAGTTTGACCCATATCCGACAATCGATTGAGTTACTTGCTCGCGTCACATAATTGGCAGAGCATCTAGCGGGGCGGGGGTTTGGCTCGGAGTTGAGATATGTCAGCCAACCAAACGGAGAGTAGCCATGATTAACCAAGCTCCGCCGACGCCCCGCCTCGTCACCCACGAGAGCGCCGTCCACACATGGGGGGTAAAGCGGACGTGATTACCCCATCTTATCGGGCAAGAGCCGACTTGCCGGCCGAGCGTTCAAAGTGAAGCGTTTGACCTATAACCGCCACATCGGGCCGCATTACCACCGCCGCAAATGGTAGGGCTCGTTGCGACTAAGCACGTACGCCTTTATCAGCTCACTCCTGGCTACGTGCGGCGCCGATTCGGGCTCTGAGCGCGGTCGCGCCGACAGCGCCGAAAACCACGCTGTTGCCGATCACATAACCAGGGGTACCTTTGATGCCCAAGGCGCTGGCGAGCTTGGCAGATTCGGCGAGCGTGGCGCCGACCTCTTCGCTCGTCATGTCCTGCGCAAGTCGCGCCATATCGAGGCCCTCATCTCTGGCGGCCGCCAGTGCTTTTTCCTCGCCCGCCGGACCGTTTTCGCCTAGCAGCCTCTCGTGGAACGCGAGGTATCGTTGCCCGCCCGGATCCTGCATGCGCACCGCTACGGCGACCCTCGCCGCCGCCGCGGAGCCCGGCCCGAGAATGGGAAATTCCTTGAGGACGACTTTTAGCTTCGGATCGGTGTTCAGGAGCGAAACGATGTCGGGCAGCGCTCGTTTGCAGTAGCCGCAACTGTAGTCGATGAACTCGACCAGAGTAACGTCGCCTTCGGGATTGCCAAGCGTCACCTGATGTGTGGATGAGAACAGCGGGCCGGCGTTGTTCGCGACCGAGGGATCGCGATCGGGAGCAGCGGGGGGACGCGCGCCGGACCCGGTGCTGGCGCGAGGATTCGCGGCTGCCACAGATCGCCGCTTCAGCACCTCAACCAAAATTTCGCCGACAGCCTCGGGGTGTTTTATCAGATACTCTTTGGCAATTTCTCCGACCTCGTCGGGATGCGTCATGAGATAGTCCCTGATAATCGCCTCGATCTGCTCTCGCGGCTCTTGCGCCTGGCCCGCGCTCGAGGCGAGCAGCATCAATCCGACAACGAACGACAGTGTCTTCAGTTTCATGAGGCTCTCCATGACGCCATTGGCGAAGCAGTCTTCTAACGACGGAAGAAACCACGGCCGCCCATCGGTCCGCGGAAACCGGGACGAAACGGCGCAACCGGGTGCGGTGGTGGTGCAACCCGCCCGGGACGCGCTCGGCCACCCCCCCAGCGGCGCGATCCGATCGGCACGCATTCGCCGGCTCTCAGCACTTCGCCGCGCCGGCAGCCGCCGCGCGGCGTGATCGCCACGCATCCGCGTCGAGGGTTCAGCACCTGTCCCGCTGGGCAGCCTCCCCCCGGAGGGATCGGCTCGCACTCGCCGTCGGCACCGATCCTTGTGCCCGGCGCGCAGCCTCCCGGTAGCGGAATTGGCGTGCAGACGCCGTTCACGTCGCGGAACTCGCCCCTCGGGCAGGCCTGTTGCCCGGTGTTGCAGGACATACGGTCGGCGCTGACGTAGCGGTCATTGCAGCAGGTTCCGTCCGGCATCTTCGTGTAGCCGGACGCGCAGTCTTTGGTGATGACTTGGATTTTTAGCGGGCACTTTGAGCGGTCCGGGGTCGTAATCGCCACGGGGCAACAGACGCCCTTCGACGTCACGTTTGCTGCCGCGCAGCAGGAGCCGTTCCGCGCCGGTATCTGACCGGCCGAACAGCATTGCGGATTGGTCTTGATCGGAATGAGAACGATCGAGTTGCATTGGCTCTTGTTTGGGCCGCTTGGCGCCTGTCCGCTGGGGCAACAGATGCCGGTCGAGGTCATTTGGCTGGCGAGGCAGCAGGAGCCGCCACTGGTCGGCGTGTAACCCGCACAGCACTGCGGACTACCCGCGCCAGTCAGGCATTTCGGCGTTTGCGACTGGCATTGGCCGTTGCTGACGTTTCCGCTCAGGCAGCACGCCTGAGCGCCAGTGGGATTCGTGTAA
This sequence comes from uncultured Alphaproteobacteria bacterium, assembly GCA_963850855.1. GTDB lineage: Bacteria > Pseudomonadota > Alphaproteobacteria > Rhizobiales > Xanthobacteraceae > BOG-931. The sequence goes on along the minus strand of CAWKNH010000006.1, from coordinate 239,521 downwards.
ACCTGATTGTTGTTGCAGCAAAAATTGCTCGGGCCGATCGGCGTCGTCCCGGCTTGGCAACTTGAACTCGCGCATTTGCCGCCGGGGGCGAGATCCTGAGGCGAGCAACATTGGCCCTGGATCAGCACGTTCGGCCGGCCGCAAAAACACTCGCCGGTGCCGCCACGCTGGACTTGTCCCGGCTGACAGCCGCCTGGGGGGGCGGAGGGGGCGGAGGGGGCGGAGGGGGCGGAGGGGGCGGAGGGGGCGGTGACGACGCACCGGGCGGCGGCAATTGCGGTGGCTTCCACGGTCGCGGCAACAACTGCGCGCGCTGCTCCGGCGTGCAAACACGCGCGATCGCCACGTCGCCCATGTGCCCGCGCGCCGGGTCATCGTCGAAACGGTCGTCATAGTCGATGAAATAACTTAACAGCGGCGGCTCATCGTCGCGTCTGATGCGCCATGTTCCGTTGCCTTGCAGTCCGTCGACATTCTCCGGACCGGATTGCCGCAAGCGCGCCGCCAGCGAAGCATCGGCCGACTTGCGCAACTGCTCCCCGGTCGACCAGAGATAGCCTCCGCAATTCTGCAGATCGATGTCGCCGTTGGGCTTGTACAAATAGCCGATATCGACTCCGCCATTGCCGTTGCGCAGTTCGAGAGGAAAGCCGATCGCGTATTCGGCGGGCACCGGCTGCCAGTTGAGCTCGGCGTTGGGGTCGCCGCCGACATTGGCATAGCGCAGCACCCGGCCGATGCCTTGCGGCGTCAGCGCTGCGAAATCGAAGGCGCCAGTGGGCGCCGGCCGCTCGGCGAGCACCATGCGGCCTTGCTCGTCGAACGTGATCTTCGAAATCTCGGTCGGCCCTGCTCCCGGCGGCACGGCGACCTCGAGCATCGCGTCGTTGCCGAACGAGCCATCGGGGCCGAGCCCTACCGACCAAATCTGCAGGCCGGCGGCGACCGCGTAATAGAGGCGATGCTTGTAGACGGCGAGACCGAAGAGGCGGCGCTCCGGCGCGGCATAATTCCACGTCGCCGGGTCCGCGCTGTCGAATTTCGGGCTGGTCATGTCGAGCGCCGGCGCCGGATCGAATGCGACCGGCGGCAAGCCCTGTGCTCGACGCCCCACCGTGCCATGATCGTAACGGTCGCGTTCGGATCCATCCGAGGAGAAGCGGTGAACAAATCCAGTTTCGCGATCGGCGACATAAAGCGAATTGGTATCGGGATCGAATGTGAGGCCGCCAAGTGCGGCGCCGGAATTGGCTCTGCCGTCGAGCTTCACGTCGGCGAACAGGCTGACGGCGCCGGTTATGCCGTCGATCTTCCAGATCGATCCGGGTCCGCCGCCGGCGGCGCTGCCCCAGAGGCCCCGCATGTACGTCGCGTTCGGCGCGCCGTTGCGCACATGCGCGGGCTGGCCGTCCGGCCCCGGCGCAACGATCGGCAAGCCATAAGCCGAAGTCACCGCCGCATAGATGTCGGGCGGACTGGCGCTGTCGATCGCGACCGCGAAGACTTGGCCGATCTGCGCCGCGAACCACGTTGTCGGCTTCGGCGCCGGCACGAGCTGCGCCGAGGGCGGCCCGCCCATATGTGCAAGATCGACGATACGCAGCGACGCTCCGTCGGGATCGATGAACGTTTTCTCCGCCGGATCGACTCCCGGCGGGATTTGCACTGGCGGCGTGGTGCCCGAAAATCCGCTGACCGCGGCATTGCCGACGGCAAGCACGCCGGCGGGATTTTCTTGCGCCGAAACCGGATCGGCCAGCGCCGCCATCATGGAAAGCAGGACGCCCAAACTTATTAGGCGCGCCAACCTGCGGAGCGCCGGATTTGCTGGCGCGGCGCTCATTGGCGGATCGGCTTGATTACGACCGGCGAGCAGTCTCCGGTCGTCGGATTTGGCGCTTGACCGGTCGGACAACAGGTGCCGCACGCCGAGACCTGCTTTGGATCGCAGCACGAGCCGTCCGCCATCTGCAGTTTGGTCGGATCCGAGCAGGGCGTGACACACTGATTGTCGACATTCTCCTGCCCTTTCGGGCACTGCTTCCCGGTCAGGTCCGGACAGCTGCCGTATGTGCTGTTGGTTGGCCTCGCGACTTGCCCGGTATTGTTGCAGATGCACTCCAAGGGCGGGTATGCGCCAGGCGCCGTAGGCGGTGCGTGCGTGTTGTTTGCATCGTTCGGATTGCTGGGATCGTTGGGGCACTGGCAGGTAAACAACGCGGTATTTTGCGGGTCCCAGTCGACCGGCACCTGCACGAGCTTCATGGGGCTCGGGCAAGAACAAAAATGTTGCGGCGAGCACCAGCTCGAGCCGTTAAAGCCGTCACTGTCGTCGAGAATGTAATTTCCGCTGATCTGGTAGTTCGGGGGCCTTTGGGTGACGTTTTCGTAAACGGCAAGCGCGCATTCCTGACCGGGATTGGAGTGTACCTGGGCGTAGGCGCCTTGGGCGCACTGCAGCGGCGCCGCGCAATCGTCGCCGGCGACCGGAAGCGGGTTGGTGCAGTCGCACGGTTGTCCTGGATGTCCGCTGATAAGTTGGATGCCGGCGCAAGCCGCCGCTTCAAAACACGATCCGATGTCGTTGGCGATCTGGCCGACGCCCTGATCGATCGAGCAGGCGCAGGACAGCGTCGCCAGCGGACCGGCCACTTGCGACAGAGCGCTGATCAACTCGGACCCGGGGCCGAAGCCGGAGCCGAAATAATTGTTCACCAGCTGATTGGCGTTGGCGGCACTTTGGCCGTTGGAGAAGAGGTTCTGCACGTCGCCGCACAGACTTTTGCCAGCACTCGGATCGGCGGCGAGCAATCCGCCCAGCAGGCTCGCCGCCACGGTCAATGCGGTGGAATCGGCATAAGCCTGATCGCATGCCGGCCCGGTCAGAGCATCTCCGACATTCGCGAAGTCGTTGACGATACTGCCGAGGTCGCAGCTTTGACTGCGCGCCGAACCAGCAAAGAAAATAATCCCCGCCACGAGAATCGCGGCCCATGCGGCAAAGACAATCGACCGGCTGAGCTCCATGGCCACCGATCCAATCGTGGATGACCCGCCGCGATCCTAGGATGCCGGACGGGAAATGGCAATTAATCGCGAGGAAGTGGCGCCGTTGCAGATGCGGCCAGCTCCGGCAAGCGGGCCGCATTTGCCTATTCGAGTCAACGCGTTTCGATGACGACATTCTTATCCCCGACGTAACCGAGCGCGGTAAGGCCAGCTCGAAACGCGTTGAAGCGAGTAGCCCTCAGCCGCAGCACTCAAGCATCAAGTTGGATCAATGATTACAACGCCAGCGGCGCCCACGATTAGCGAGGCGGTGACCGACAATCGCGTACTGGTCGGCCTGCGTCTTTACATGGGGCAGAATACATTGTTTGCGAACGATCGCACTGGTGCACAATGCGGCGTTTCCTACGGTGGTATGGTAGGCTGCAAGTCTCGGGCTGAGAGGAGCACATGAGACGACGCGATTTGCTCACGCTACTCGGCGGCGCGGCGGCGTGGCCGCTCGCGGCACTCGCCCAGCAGGGTGAGCGGATGCGACGGATCGGCATGCTGCTGAATTTCGAGGCGAGCGTGGGTCAGGCGCGCAAAAAGGCGTTTACACAGGGTTTGCAGAAGCTCGGCTGGACCGAAGGCGGCAACGTCCAGATTGAGGCGCGTTGGGCAGGTGATGATGCGGATCGCCTGCGCCGGTACGCGGCTGAATTGCTGGCGCTGGAGCCAGATGTGATTCTTGCCTCTCCTAGTCCCAGTGTCGCGGAGTTACAGCGTATCACTCGCACCACGCCAATCGTGTTCGCGAACCTCATCGACCCTATCGGCGCCGGCTTCGTCGCCAGTTTGGCCCGGCCGGGTGGCAATACCACCGGCTTTAGCGCGTTCGAGTACAGCCTGAGCGGCAAATGGCTCGAACTTCTAAAAGAGCTTGCGCCCAACGTGACGCGCGTAGCTGTCTTGCGCGACCCGGCGGAAACCGCAGGTATCGGCCAGTTTGCCGCGATCCAGGCGATGGCGCCGCCGACTTTAGGCCTGGAACTGAGTCCCATTGACGCGTGCTACCCTGCCGAGATCGAACGCGCCATCACTGCATTTGCGATTGAACCGAATGGTGGCTTGATTGTCACGGCCAGCGCACAGGCCGTGATGCAGCGTGACTCGATTATTTCGCTGGCAATGCGCTTCCGGCTGCCAAACGTTTACCCGTTCGCCTATTGGCCCGCGAGCGGCGGCCTCGCCTCTTACGGGCCAAATGCAATCGACGCTTACACACGCGCCGCCGCTTACGTCGATCGCATCCTTAAGGGGGCAAAACCTGCGGACTTGCCGGTGCAGGCGCCAACCAAATACGAGCTGGTCGTCAATCTCAAGACGGCGAAAGCACTTGGTCTGAATGTGTCGCAGTCACTGCTCGCAACCGCGGACCAGGTGATCGAATAACGGCATTTTTGGCGCAGTGCAGAATGTCGGTTTATGGCCCTTAACGTCATTCGCGACTCCCGCAATAGAGTGGTCGCTGTTGGGTGCACAGCGGACAAAAAAGCGCGTCGGCCGTGATCAGCCACGCAGTGAATGACCCATCTGCGACATGAGACGCGGCGTGACGACAAATGCCCAACCCACCTGACCCGCCCCCTTTCCCGTATGCCAGTTTGATCGCTGGGAATCCTAGCGGATCAGGGGAGTCGGATGAGACGGCGCGAGTTCATCACGCTCTTAGGCGGCGCGGCCGCTGCTTGGCCGCTCACCGCGCGTGCCCAGTCGTCGGCAAAACCGCCGATTATCGGATACATCGGCCCGGCCGGGGCTTCCTCCGAAAGCCTATGGAGTGCAGCTTTTGCGCGCCGCCTGCATGAACTCGGATGGATCGAGCGAAGTAGTGTTGAAATCGAATATCGCTGGGCGGATGGAACCGCCGACCGCTTGAGTGATTTCGCGGCCGACCTAGTCCGACTTAAGGTCAATGTCATCATCACGGGTGGAACTCCGGCGACAATCGCGGCCAAGCGAGCGACAGCGGTCATCCCAATAGTATTTGTGGGCGTCAGCGACCCAATCGGCAGCGGACTCGTCGCAAGCCTGGCGCGGCCCGGCGGCAACGTGACGGGCCTATCGATCCAAAATGTCGATACCGCCAGCAAACGTGTTGAATTCTTGCACGACGTCGTTCCCAATCTCCGCCGGTTGGCGGTATTGGCCAACGAGAGCAATCCCGTGATGAAGCGCGAGGTCGAAGCGATTCAGGCAGCGGCCCACGCGCTCGGCGTCGAGGTCGTGCCCCTGGAGGTGCGCCGAGCCGACGATATCGCGCCCGCGTTCGCTGCACTCGATGGTCGCGCGGACGCGCTTTACGTTACGGCCGATCCGCTCCTCTCCAACAACATGATTACAATCAGCGCCCTGACGCTCAACGCGCGATCGCCGAACATGCACAGTATCCGGGAAGAAGTGGTGTCGGGGGGGCTGCTGTCATACGGAGCAAGTTTTCCTGATATGTTCAGACGCGCCGCCGAGTTGGTCGACAAGATTCTGCGTGGGGCGAAACCTGCCGACATTCCGGTTGAGCAGCCGACCAAGTTCGATCTCGTGGTCAACCTCAAGACCGCTAAGGCGTTCGGTCTCACCGTTCCAGATAAGCTGCTCGCGCTGGCGGACGAGGTCATCGAATAACAGAGCCTATGTCGCCGATTGGCCCTAAGCGGCGGACCGCGTTTTCACAACTGACTGTCGCTTTCGGGGCGAAGCGGACATCGATAGATTTTGGTGTGCGCTGCATAATGTTGCGATTGACCCTGAGCGACCATGCGGCCTACGCGCGGCGTGCCGCGTCTTACCATCAGCGCTGTTGCGTCGGTTGATAGTATTGGCCGGCGCGCGGACGTGTATTGGCAGGTTGGGAGTTCGAATTGCGCTGGAAAAAGAAGCCGAAGCCGTCGTTTCCCCAGTCGTTGCCGCTCGCAACGGGGACATCGACCGTAGGCCGGCGCATCAAGAAGCCGCCCTGGGGCTGGTTGTTGAGCACTGCGACGAACTCGGTGCGATAGTTGGTCTCGCGGCTCAGCGGCTCGTCCGAGACGATGATCGAGGAACGCGGCAATGCAGTCGGCGCGATGCGATCGAGCACATCCCGCGGGATGGTGATGCGGTCAAGCGCGTCCTTGGCGTCGTCTCCGTTATCGATCGTGACCGCGGTCCAGCGCAGGCCCGCGTCGTTGCGGGCCATCGCCGTGAACACATGCGTGCCGATCGGCTTGTCGGGATTGCGGATCGTGACCGGAACCTCAGTGGTCGCATCGAACACCTCGCCCCCGTCCGGCCACGGCTTATGCGTGTTGCGCCGCACGTAAAGCTTCTGCGTCGCGCGGCTAATGTAAACCGAGACCGGCTCGAGCGCGAGCTTCGCCTCGCTTGCCGCCTTGGCGGCGGCGGCCTTCTTGGTCTCGGCCGCCTTGGCGGCGTCCTTCGCGGCGGCCGCGGCGACGAGCTTCGACTTCGCGTCAGCCTTGGCCCTGTCGAGCTGCGTCCCCGCTCCCGCGGCGTTGCCGGCCGCCTTCTGCTTCAGCTCCTCGGCCCGCGCCTTGGCTTGGTCCGTCCTTGCGGCGGCGAGCGCCTTGTCGGCGAACGCGAGCTCTGCGTCGGCGCGGGGCTTGAGCAATTCCAGCTTGCGCAGCGACGCCGTGAGCGATGCTGCTTCGCGTGCCGCTGTCGCGGCGGCTTTCTTCGCCTCGTCGGCCGTTTTGGCGGCCTCCGCGGCCTCGCGAGCGAGCGTCTCGGCACGCGCCGGAGCAGCCCCGACGGCCTCCGGGTTCGGCACGAATAGCGCCGGATGGAAAAACTCGACCGGAGTCGCGTCGTTCGGCGAAATGATCACCCGCATCCCGATCCACGTATTGTCGAACAGCTTCTCCGCAAAGTCGTAGGGCATCCGCACGCACCCGTGCGAGGCTGCATACCCGGGCAGTGGCCCGCCGTGCAGCGCGATGCCGTTCCAGGTGATGCGCTGCATGTTCGGCATCCAGGCATCGTCATAGAGGGTCGAGTGGTGGTCCTTGTCCTTCTCGATGATGGCGAACACGCCCGCTGGCGTCTCGCGTCCTGTGGTGCCGGTCGACACCGGCGCGCGCAGGATCCATCCGTCGGCGTCGTAGAAAGTGACCTGCTGGCTCCTGATCGACACGATCGCCATGATCGGCTCGCCTGCCTCGCGCGGCGCCGTCGCCTCGGTGGTTGGCGCGGGTCGCGCCTGTCTCGCCGCGGCGTCGTCGGTCAGCGCCGCGAGTGCGGCCATCGCCGCGAACGTCACAATGGCGGCAACCCCCCATCGCCGCGTCGCCACGGTGGATTGCGCTGTCATGAATTGATTTACCGTGCCATGTCCCGGTTGAAATGCCTGTCCGCGCTCGCGTCGATCAAGATCGGCGACCAGCTTATTTGAGTCACGCCGACACGGCTAGACCGACCCGATGTCGGCTGTTGGCCCAGTGCGACACAGCGATTTGGTTCGCTTGCGGGGAGAAGCGGACATCGTGCAGACATCGTAAATCGGTCGCTCGTGACCCTCTCACGCCATTCGCGGTTCGGCAAAGTTGCAGCGCAAATTGAACGGCTTGGCCTATTTCGGTGATCGCATTTCTTTGCTGTAATTCTTCAAGTTTTTAGCGCGATCTTGGGCTTGGGCGAGAGCACAAGACGGCATGGGTTCAGCAGCTTGCTTTAGATCGCAAGGATCACTCGGTTCGCCGAGCCGGAGCAATCCGATTTGACGCAGATCAAAGTCGGATGATGTGGTCCGCGCATCTTAGTTGGGGAACCAAAGAAGTGCTCGTCGCTATATTCGCCGACATCCACGCCAATCGACAGGCGTTCGGTGCTTGCCTCGCCCAGGCGCGTAGCTTTGGCGCTGAGCGCATTGTGCTTCTCGGCGACTATGTCGGCTATGGCGCAGATCCGGAGTGGGTAGTGTTGGAGGTTATGAAGCTTGCCGATAAGGGCGCCGTGGCCGTGCTCGGCAATCACGACAACGCCGTCGACAATGCGGGCGAGCAGCTCAATACGGAGGCTCAGGTCGTCATCGAATGGACGCGGGGCGAGCTCGGCCTCCCAGAGCGGAAGTTCCTCGCGAACCTGCCGCTGATGCGCGATGAGGGAGATCGACTGTTCGTTCATTCCGAGGCCAGCAAGCCCGGCAAATGGATTTACGTGACGAGCGCCCGGGAAGCCGCAGCGAGCATCATTGCCACACCTGCCGATATTACCTTTTGCGGTCACGTTCATCGGCCGGCACTTTATTGTATGTCGAGTACGGGAAAAATGACGGCTTTCACACCGATCACCGGCGTGGCAGTGCCGTTGTTGCCGGGACGGCGTTGGCTCGCGGTTCTCGGCTCCGTCGGGCAGCCACGCGATGGAAACCCAGCGGCCTCGTACCTGATGTGGAATACCGGCCGACGCGAGATCACCTACTGTCGCGCACCCTACGACGTCGAAGAGGCTGCCGCCCGCATCAGAAAGATAGGCCTGCCGACCTGGCTCGCCGATCGACTTTTCGTTGGAAAGTGACGCATGGTCAAACCGTCACTCGAGCCAGGCTCGATCATAGATGGGTATCGGATCGAGGAATGCGTCCATCGCGGTGGTATGGCGACGCTTTGGAGCGCCTCGCACCCCGACTTGGCGATGCCGATGCTGATGAAGGTCCCCGAGATCGGCGAAGGGGAGGACTCCGCTGCCATCGTCAGCTTCGAGATGGAGCAGATGATCATGCCTCGCCTTTCTGGGGTCCACGTCCCGAAATTCGTCGCAGCCGGTGATTTCGCCGTGCGGCCCTATATCGTGATGGAAAGAATTGGCGGCCAGACGCTGGTTTCGCAGGTCGGCGATCTCCCGTTGCCTTATAGCGACGTGGTCGACATCGGCGTGAAGGCGGCCGCGGCGCTGGACGATCTGCACCGGCAACATGTCATCCACCTCGACGTCAAGCCCGCCAACCTGATGTTTCGTCCGACCGGAGAGGCCGTTCTCCTCGACTTCGGCCTTTCGCATCACAATCAACTGCCGGACCTGATGCAGGCGGAGTTCCGCCTGCCGTTCGGCACAGCACCTTACATGGCGCCTGAGCAATTGCTCGGCACGCGCAATGACCCGCGAAGCGATCTATTTGCGTTGGGCGTCCTGCTCTACTTCTTCTCGACCGGGGAACGGCCGTTTGGCGAAAGCGAGACCATGGGGGGCATGCGCCGGCGGCTCTGGAGGGATCCGGTCCCGCCGCGCCGGCTCAAGTCTGATTATCCACTATGGCTGCAGGAAGTCGTTTTGCGTTGCCTGGAGAGCAATCCGGCGTGGCGTTATCCCACGGCATCGCAGTTGGCCTTCGATCTAAGCCATCCCGATCAGGTCAAGCTCACAGCCCGCTCTGAACGGCTGCGACAGGACCCGCTGACCACCGTTCTGCGCCGCCGCTTCAACACCGATCTGACAAGGCCGAGCGGGCCGCCCGCGCTCGCCGTACAGCTGGCGTCTGCCCCGATCGTCGGCGTCGCCGTCGATCTCGCAGACGACTTTGCCGACCTTAACGACGCTTTGCGGCGCACGGCCGGACGCATTCTGGCATCCCTGCCGTCGTCGCGGCTTGCCTGCATCAACGTGCTCAAGCTCGGCCGTATCACGCTCGACACCACGCTTGACGAGAAAGGTCACAACAAGCACATCGACCGCCTGGTGGCGCTGCGGCACTGGGCCGAGCCTTTGAAGCTTGATGCAGATCGCCTCACGGTCCACGTGATCGAAGCGATCGATCCGGCTGCGGCCATTGTGGAGTTCGTGCAGGAAAACCGCATCGATCATGTAGTCATTGGCGCACGCCAGAACTCGCTGCTACGCAAGCTTTTAGGCAGCGTGTCGGCGCAAGTGGCGGCTGCAGCCTCGTGCACTGTTACGGTTGTTCGCCCGCCCCGTGTCGAACCGCCGGAGCCAGCCGAAGGCGGGCCGGTTTGTTAGATCGCACCAAGCGGAAGGTCGGTCATCAGCGAGCGCGCGATCGCGTTCGTTGAATTTTGGTTTCGGAGCACATCCGCGGTGGCGAGGCGGACGGCGATGCAAGGTGCTCGGCGCTCGGCTCTGATCTAGTAGAGCTGCTTTGCCGCGGTTGCTCACGACCGTTTATGGCCCATCGCGACAGATATTGCAGCGCAAGCGAATGTCGGCTTTCAGGGTGAATAGCGGACGTGGCCGGAGCGCGCTCGAAGCGACGTGATTGACCCCAGGCAGACACGGGCATGCGTGTTTTGCTAGGGTGGGCCGACGTGCAGTGAAGTGGTACAACTCGTGCCTAGGCGTTTCGCCGCTGGGTGTCCGCATATCAGCCATCGAGCACGTCAGTCTGTCTAGGCTCAGCCGTGGCCAAATCCGTGACTATGGTAGACATGGGTCCGCTCTATGGCCGACGAGATTGACGTCGAAGGAGCAGCGGCAACTGGCCGGGCGGCTGAGGCATCGCTCGAGGAATTTCTGACGTTTGAGCGTCTGCTTGCCGATCTCTCCGCACGTTTTGCCAATGTTCCCGTCGCTCAAGTCGAGACGGAAATCGAAAGCGCGCTAAAGCAACTCCAAGAATTCCTCGGCTTTGATCGCAGCAACCTCTTCGAATTTACTGCCGACGGCTGGGCCACTATCCTATGTTCGGTTTCCAGAGACGCAGTGGAACGCCACCCGCTCGGCCCCGCTCCGGCTTTCCTGAGTTGGTATCTCGGCCAGGTTCGTGCGGGAAAAGTCATGCGCGTGCAATCGATCGATGATCTTCCTCGGGAAGCGATCGAACAAATCGAATACCATCGCCGGGTGGGTATCCGCTCTAGTCTTGGACTCCCGCTCCGAGTCGGCGGCCGCATTGTCGGTGTTATAACCTTTGCCGCGTTTCGCTCGACTCGGAAATGGCAAGACGACCTCATCGCGCGCCTAAAGGTCGTCGGAGAAGTAATGGCCCAAGCGCTTATGCGCAAGCGCGCCGAGACTGCACTTCAGACAAGCGAAGAGCGATGGCGGTCAATGTTTGAGGCATCAAATCTCGGCATTACGGTGATTGATCAAAATCTGCACTATGTAGCGACGAATTCGGCGTTTCAGGCCATGCTCGGCTATTCGGAAAACGAATTGCAGCAACTCACGCCTTTGGATATCACTGTGGAAGAAGATCGCGATGCGGCGGAGATGCGATTAACTGAGCTTCAACAGGGAAAGCGCCATCACTACGAGGCCGTAAAACAATACCGACGCAAGGACGGCACAGTGATGTGGGGTCATGGTTACTTGTCGGTGGTGCAGGATACCGAGTTTAAACCGAAAATGTTCATCAGCACCATTATCGATGTGACCGATACCAGACGGGCGCAGGATACCTTGCGGGAAACGCAATCGACACTCGCACGTATTACCCGGCTGACGACGATGCATACAGTAACGGCTTCAATCGCTCATGAAGTCAATCAGCCATTGGCGGCGATCGTCGCTAACGGCAATGCTGCCCTGCGCTGGCTTCAAAAAACTCCGCCCGAAGCCACCGAGGCGAGGGAGAACGTCAAACAGATCATCAACGATGGCTATCGAGCGACCCAGGTGGTCTCCGGCATCCGGGCGATGTTCAAGAGGGATGAGCATTCCAAGGCGGTTCTTGATGTCAACGAAGTCGTTCAAGAGGTCGTCGAACTCTTACGTGCTGAGCTTAGCAGTAGGCGCGTTTCAGTTCGTACCGAACTCGGTCAAGAGCTTCCGCAGATTTCGGCAGACCGCGTGCAACTGCAACAGGTCTTGCACAATCTGGTGATGAACGCCGGCGAAGCCATGAGCGCAATGCCGGACTACGCGCGCGTGCTCACCATAAGTTCTAAGCATCACGCACGTAACGAGGTGATCATTGTAGTTGAAGATTCCGGTCCGGGCATCGATCCAAAAGACATGGAACGCATTTTCGACGCGTTCTTTACTACGAAGCCGCAAGGCATGGGCATGGGGCTGTCCATATGTCGCTCGATCATCGAATCCCACGGCGGTCGGCTGTGGGCGTCGGCACGCCATCCTAATGGATCGATTTTTCGTGTCACGTTGCCGAGCACTTCTTAACGATCAGTGGTTTTGAGAGGCCGGTACCTTCTCGCTGCGCGCTGCACAATCCAGTCAACCACTATCACGGCTTCCGCCGCGTGATGCACCGCGTGACGTTGGCCGGTGACAGGCCGCGCTAGGACCGACAAAGTTAGATTCCCAAACACTCGGTAACATGAGCGCGCGGTTCACCTATGCCCGACGGGAGCACGGTACCATATCTTGAACGCATCAACGCGATGGGCGCTCTGACGCATTCTGAGGGAGGCTCGCGTGGCGGCTCTTACTCTCAAAGACGTACAAAGCATGCAAGACGACGAGGAAATGGGCAATTTGGTGTTTGATCTTCTACGACTATTTGATGCCAGCGGGCCTTTACAAAAGGAAGCGGTCATGCGGTGGAAGAGTTGTCATGGGTTAAAGGTCGAACCAATTAAAAACACTTTTGAACTGGCACTAAGGAACGGGTGGATATTGGAAGATCCTACCGGGATCTATCTCACGCATGAAGGTCAGAAGACGAGAGACGGATAGGGCGCGCGGGGGCGACTTCTGATCCGATACGACCTCCCTCAGCGCTGTTTCCCTTGACGGGGTCTATTTCATCCTTTTGATTGCTCGGGGACAGGGGCGGGTGCGCGGCGGGGAAGCGCCGCGCCGACTCAAGAGTGGCGCCGTTCAGCGCATGCCGATCGCGGCGTAGAGGATCAAAGCCGCGGCGGCGAGCGTCACCAGAATGCTCAGTGTAGCTCCCGCCTGTCGCCCGAAGGTCAGCCCGAGCGAGGAGTTGAGGCCCCAGGCGCTCAACAGGCGCGCCAGCAGCAGCACTGCGCCCAATCCGATGGCGATCGGGGCGCGATAGCCAAGCCCCTCGACGAGGCCGATGAGCAAGAGCCCGATCGGCGTTTGCTCGGCGAAATTTCCGTGGGCGCGTATCGCTTGCGCCAGTGCGGCGACGCCGCCGTCGCCGGTCTGCACTTTGGCGCGGACCCGGTTGACGATGACGTTGATGGTCAAAATCGCGGCGAGAAGGCCGAGAATAGCTGCGTAAATCGCGGTATTAAACGGAAAAACGGGCGTCATGACGAGCCTCCATCCGTGCTGTGCAGGATTGCAAGTTCACCCGGCAGCGCACCCTGCTTGATCGTTGCCCGACATCCTGTCGAGCGGCGGCGGCGATTTTCGACACTTTCCGAGATTTCTTCCGGAATTTTTTTCTCATTAGGCCAGTTCGGCGAGCCGCGCCGCGAGAAAACGCCGTTCCGGTTCGAGCGCGGCGCCGCTCAGGGCCAAACGGTAGGCGGCAACCGCTTCCTCGCGCCGGCCGATACGGCGCAAAAGCTCGCCCCTTACCGCCGGAAGCATATGATAGCCGTTGAGTTCGCCCCGCTTGTCGATCGAGTCGACGAGCCGAAGCGCTGGCTCGGGCCCGTCGACCATCGACACGGCGACCGCGTGATTGAGCTCAATCACGGGCGAAGGGTGGATGCGCATCAGCACGCCATAGAGGGCGGCGATCTGCGGCCAGTCGGTATCCTCGTAACGTTCCGCCCGCATATGCAAAGCCGCGATCGCGGCCTGCACGGCATAGGTGCTGGGCAGCGCCGGCGCGCGCAGCCCGGCTTCCACCCGGCTCAAGCCCTCGGCGATCTGCGCTTTGTCCCAACGGCTGCGGTCCTGAAACTCGAGCAAGATGACGTCGCCGTCCGGCGTGGTGCGCGCGTCGCGCCGCGCGTCGTGCAGCAGCATCAGCGCCAGCAAGCCGTCCGGCTCGCCGCGATCCGGCATGAGCTCGACGAGCAGGCGGCCGAGCCGGATCGCCTCCCGGCACAGCTCGTCGCGGATCAGGTTTGCGCCCGACGTCGCCGCGTAGCCTTCCGTAAAGATCAGGTAGATCACGGCGAGCACGCCATCGAGCCGCTCCGCCAATACTTCGCGCGACGGCACTTGGTAGGGGATTCCGGCGTCGCGGATCTTGCCTTTGGCGCGCACCAGGCGCTGCGCCATTGTTGCCTCCGACACCAGAAACGCCCGGGCGATTTCGGCGGTGGTGAGCCCGCAGACCGTTCGCAGCGTCAGCGCAATCCGTGCCTCGCTCGGCAGCGCCGGATGGCAGCAGGTAAAAATCAGCCGCAGCACGTCGTCTTCCGGCCCTTCTTCCGCGACCGCATCATCGGGGAACCATTGTCCGATCCGATGGTCGGACATGAGATCGGCTTCGATCTGCTGGCGTTTGGCGAGGAAGCGCATATGCCGCCGCAGCCGATCGATCGCCTTGTGACGGCCGACATTGACCAGCCAGGCGCGCGGATTGTCCGGGATGCCTTCGCTCGGCCACTGCGCGAGCGCCGCGGCGAAGGCATCCTGCATCGCATCTTCGGCCAGTTCGAAATCGCCGAGGAGCCGGATCAGCGTGGCCACCACGCGACCGCTTTCATTGCGGAACACGAGCTCGATTTGATCCGCCATGATTCCTGCCTACATGGCTTTTGCTTACGCCTGCCGTTCCGCCGAGCCTGCTTCGGCAGTTCTCCGATCGGTCAATTGTACACCATGATTGGGCGCACCTCGATCGAGCCGATCTTTGCCGACGGCACGCGCGCTGCAATTCCCGTCGCTTGATCGAGATCCTTGGCCTCGATCAGGTAATAGCCGATCAGCGCCTCGCGGGTCTCGGCGAACGGGCCGTGCGTGGTCACCGGCTTGCCGTCCTTGACCCGCACGGTCGTCGCCGTCGACGTCGGCTGCAAGGCGTCGCCGCCCTTGAAATTGCCGCTCTCGATGATCGATTTGGTGAACTTGCCGTATTCTTCGCCCATTTTGGCGCGGTCGATATTCTGACGGTTGGCTTCATTCTCGTAGATCAAAATCAGGTACTGCATGACGCGTCCTTTCCCGATGCGGGGGTTTAAGATCACCCTATAGTCGAATGAGCGACGGCAAAATCGACAGCGCGGAATTCCGGCCCGCTGGGCCGTGATGCGAGCGAAGAATGTAGCTCGCCCGAAGCGATTTCGCCCTGAAGGCAGCCGAAGAAGCACTGCCCAAGATTTCGACCGGTGCTGCCGCAATGCGCGGCATTGGCCTCCGTGAATTGTGCAAATAGCGCTTTGCAATCAATCGGATGACATTGGCATGGCTTTTGCTGCGTTGCAGCGAGAAGAGCCGGGATGTGCTGATGGAACAGGCGAACGCGTCTCGGCGGCCTCGAGCAACGGAGCCGGGACATGGACTACGTAAAGCCGATCGACGTCGCCTCCGCCATGGTCAACGCCGGGCGCACTAAACTCGCGCTGCCGGCGACCGACCTGATCATTCGCGGCGGCCTTGCCGGCGGCATTCTCGCCGCGGCGACGAGCCTTGCCATCACCGGAACGGTGCAGACCGGTCAGCCGCTCGTTGGCGCGCTCGTTTTCCCTGTCGGCCTCATCCTCATCGTCCTGCTCGGCCTCGATCTCGTTACCGGTGCCTTCGGCTTGTTGCCGCTCCCTTGGATCGAGAACGACGCCGACACCAAGACGATGCTCGCCAACTGGGGCTGGGTATTCCTCGGCAATCTCATCGGCAGCGTCGTCTATGGCGGGCTCCTCGCCATCGCACTTACCAATTTCGGCGCCACGGCGCCGGCCGGGGTCGCCGCCAAGATCGTCGCCATCGCCGAGGCGAAGACGACCGGCTACGCCGTGCTCGGCTTCGCCGGCCTCGTCACCGTCTTCGTCAAGGCGATCCTCTGCAACTGGATGGTTTGCCTCGCGATCGTCGCGGCGATGACCACCTCCTCGACCATCGGCAAGATCGCCTGCGCTTACATGCCGGTCTTCATCTTCTTCGCGCAGGGCTTCGAGCATTCGGTGGTGAACATGTTCATCATCCCGACCGGCATGTTGATGGGCGCCAAGGTCACCGTCGCGGATTGGTGGCTGTGGAATCAAATTCCGGTCACGCTCGGCAACCTGGTCGGCGGCTTCGTCTTCACCGGCCTCGCGCTCTATATCACCCACAGACCCCGCATGGCGGCGCCCGCACCTCTGACCGCGCCGACGCGGGTGCCGGCCGAATGACCGAGGCCGACCTCAAGCAGGTCGCCGCGGGGCAAGCCGGCGATTTCGACCCCGAGCAGAAGCGCTATCTCGAAGGGTTCGTTGCCGGCGTGCAGATCGCCAAGACGGCAAGAAGCGTTGCCGGCGCTGTTGCGGCGGCTTCTCCCGCTGCGGCGACGCCAGCCGAGCCGACCGGCCCCGACGCTGCGGCGCTCAAAGCGCAGAACCGCACGCTCGCTTCCGGCGGCAAACTTTCCGATCAGGAAAAGTTCAAGCGCGACGAACATCCCTTCGACACCTACGAGCGCTTGAAGGCGCACGCGGCCAAGAATGAATACCCGAAGCCTGCGGACAATTTCCGTTGGCGCTTCTTCGGTCTGTTCTATGTCGCGCCGAATCAGAACTCCTACATGTGCCGGCTGCGCATCCCGAACGGGATTCTCAAGGCCGCACAATTCGCCGGCATTGCCGATCTCGCCGAGCGCTATGGCGGCGGCTACGCGCATGTGACGACGCGCGCCAATATCCAGATCCGCGAAGTCGAAGCCGGCAACGCCGTCGCCGTGATCGAGGCGGTCCAGGATTTGGGCCTCTGCTCGCGCGGCTCCGGCGCCGACAATATCCGCAATGTGACCGGCACGCCGACCGCGGGCATCGATCCGCAGGAGCTGATCGACACGCGTCCCTACGCGCGCGAATGGCATTTCCACATCCTCAACGACCGTTCGCTCTACGGCCTGCCGCGCAAGTTCAACGTCGCGTTCGACGGCGCCGGCACCATTCCGGTGCTGGAGGACACCAACGACATCGGCTTCCAGGCGGTGCGGGTGAACGAGGGATTCGGTCTTGCGCCCGGCGTTTGGTTCAAGCTCTGCCTCGGCGGCATCACCGGCCACCGCGATTTCGCCCGCGACACCGGCGTGCTGGTTGAGCCGCAGGAGGCATGCCGGGTGGCGGATGCGGTGGTGCGCCTCTACGTCGAGCACGGCAATCGCACCGACCGCACCAAGGCGCGGCTGAAATATGTGCTCGACGCCATGGGCGTCGAAAAATTCGTGGCTCTGGTCGAGCAGAAGCTCGGCCGCAAGCTCGAGCGCGCCTCGCCGGGCGCGGTCGCGCCGCGTGCGGATTTCGACCGCACCGGCCATATCGGCATTCATGCGCAGAAGCAGGCGGGCCTCAACTGGATCGGCGTTGTCCTGCCCGTGGGGCGCATGTCGGTCGAACAGATGCAGGGTCTTGCCGGGATCGCCAGCACGCTCGGCGACGGCGATTTGCGGCTCACCGTTTGGCAGAACTTGCTGATCTCCGGCGTGCCGACCGAGAAGCTGCCGGTAGCGCAGGAGCGCATCGAAGCGCTCGGCCTCGCCACCACGACCAATGCCATCCGCTCCGGTCTCGTCGCCTGCACCGGCAATACCGGCTGCAAATTCGCCGCCTCCGACACCAAGCGTCACGCCGAGGACATTGCGCGTCTGGTGCGAGACGCGCGTGGCGCTCGACACGCCGGTCAACATCCATCTGACCGGCTGCCATCATTCCTGCGCCCAGCATTTCGTTTCCGAGATCGGGCTCCTCGCCTGCAAGGTCCAGGCGGACGAGGATGCGGATCCGGTCGAGGGCTATCACGTGCTGGTCGGCGGCGGCTTCGGGCCGAATGCCGCGCTCGGACGCGAGCTCTATCGCGACGTCACCGCGGAGAACGCGCCGCGCACCGTCGAGCGGATCTTGAAGGCCTATCTCGGGCACCGCGCCTCGCGCGAGGAGACTTTCCTCGCCTTCGTTCGCCGGCACGAGATCGACGCGCTCAAGGCGATGACCGAAGCGGAGGCCGCCGCATGAGCATGACGCCGCGGCCGCCGATCCCGTCGTTCATCCCCGAATCGGCGCCGTTCACGCCGGAGCAGCGCACCTGGCTCAATGGTCTCCTGGCCGGGTTATTCGGCCTGCAGGAGAGCATCACGCCGCTGTCCACCGCCGAGGCCGCCAAGCTCCTTCCCGGACTTCTCGAGGCGCCCGCCGCGCCGGCCGACGAGGAAGACGGCGCGCCCTGGCACGATCCGGCGATGCCGCTCCCCGAGCGCATGAAACTTGCCGAAGCCAAACCGCTGCCGCGGCGGCTGATGGCCGCGATGGGGCAGCAGGATTGCGGCCAGTGCGGCTATAACTGCAAGGAATACGCCGATGCCCTGTTTGCCAAATCCGAGAAGCGGCTGAACCTTTGCGTGCCGGGCGGCAAAGACACCGCGCGCATGCTCAAAGAGCTCTATCGGGAGCTCGACGGCGCGCCGGCGATGGTGCCGGCGCAAGCGGCTCCGGCGCCGGCCAAGCCCGCGCCGGCCTCACCGCTCGGTCGCTCGCGCGACAATCCGGTCTACGCCAGCTTCCTCTCGCGTCGCCGGCTGAACAAGCCGGGCTCGGAGAAGGAAACCTGGCACATCGATATCGATCTCGCCGACACCGATCTCGACTATGTGGTCGGCGACAGCTTCGGCATGTTTCCCGCCAATGACCAGGACCTGGTCGCCGCAGTGCTCGCTGCGATCGAAGCGCCGCCGGATTTCCCCATCGCCGAGCGTACGCTGCGCGAGGTGCTCGCCGACGGCGTGTCGCTGTCGCCGGCGCCCGACATGCTGTTCCAGCTGATCTCCTATCTCACCGGCGGCGAGCGCCGGCAGACGGCGAAGCGGCTCGCCGCCGGCGAGGACCCGGATGGCGATGCGGCGACGCTCGACGTGCTCGCGGCCCTGCACAAATTCCCCGGCGTCAGGCCGGATCCGGAGGCCTTCATCGAGGCGCTCGATCCGCTGCAGCCGCGGCTCTATTCAATCTCCTCCTCCCCCAAGACAAATCCCACCCGCATTTCGCTCACTGTCGATTCGGTGCGCTACGAGGTCGACAAGCGCACGCGTTTCGGCGTCTGCTCCACCTTCCTCGGCAATCGCATCGCGCCCGGCGACAGGATCAGGGTCTATGTGCAGAAGGCGCCGCATTTCGCGCTGCCGGATGACCCGGCAAAGCCGATCATCATGATCGGGCCGGGGACCGGCATCGCGCCGTTCCGGGCTTTCCTGCACGAGCGGCAAGCCATCAACGCGCCCGGGCGCAACTGGCTGTTCTTCGGCCATCAGCGCGGCGGCTACGACTTCTTCTACGAAGACGAGCTCGTTGCCATGCGTTCGTCCGGGCTGCTTACGCGGCTGACGCTCGCCTGGTCGCGCGACAGCGACCAGAAGATCTACGTCCAGCACCGCATGCGCGAGGTCGGCCGCGACTTCTGGTCCTGGCTCAATGATGGCGCGCACATCTATGTCTGCGGCGACGCGCTGCGCATGGCCAAGGACGTCGAGGCCGCGCTCGTCGACATCATCGCCGAGCATGGCGGCTGCGCACCGGCCGAAGCGGTGAGGTTCCTCGGCGAGCTGAAGACCAAGGGCCGCTATCAGACCGACGTCTATTAGAACGAGCCGGCTGCGGCTCATTTGCCGCTGCGCGGATTGGCCCGCTGGCGGAGCCGCCCTATAATGCGACGGCAAATTGAATCGGATCGGGGGCATGGCCTTCCGGCTTCCACCGCTGAGTTCGCTTCGGGTCTTCGAGGCTGCGGCCCGCCACAACAGCTTCCGCAAAGCGGCCGAGGAGCTCAACCTCACGGCCAGCGCCGTCAGTCATGGCATCCAGACCCTTGAGAACTGGCTCGGCGTCGAGCTTTTCCATCGCAAATCGCGCGGATTGCGGCTGACCGGCGCCGGCGAAATTTACGCGCCCTTGGTCAACCAGGCGCTGAGCGTTCTCGCCAAGGCCACCGAGCAGCTTCCGGGCCGCAAGGCGACGGGGACGCTGTCGGTCAGCAGCGCGCCGACCTTTGCCAACAAGATTCTGCTGCCGCGGCTGGAGAAGTTTGCCGCCGAATTTCCTGATATCCGCGTTTCCATCGACACGTCGCAACGCCTGGTCGACCTCACGCTCGACGATTTCGACATCGCCATCCGCAACACTTCGGCGAAGAAGCCGGCGCCGAACTGGACCTTGCTGGCGGTGGAGACGCTGGTGCCGGTTTGCAGCCCGGGCCTCAAGAAAGAGCTCGGCGCCGCAGCCGACGCGAAGCTGCTGGCGCAAGCGCGCCTGATCCATATCACCTCCGTCGCCAACGACTGGAGCCACTGGTTTCGCGCCAGCGGAATGGAGGTCCCGTCGTCGTTTCGTGGCGGACTTCGCGTCGACACCGTGCAGATGGGATTTGACGCCGCCAAGCGCGGCCTGGGTGTCGTGCTTGGGCGAAGGCCGCTGGTCGATGACGATATCGAGAGCGGCCGTCTGGTGCCGCTGGTCGACCAGGCGATTGCGAGCGACAGCGGCTATTGGCTGGTTACGGCCGAGACGGACTTTCAGAAGCCGGAGGTGAAGCTGTTCAAGCAATGGCTTTTGTCCGAACTGGGCGCCGCGACCAAGTCCGTGCGTCCCGGTTCCGCGCGCGCGCCGAAATCCGGTCCGCTGGCTGCCCGTCCTTCTGGCCGGACGCCATCGGGCCGCACGCGGTGACGGAAATTCAATTGCCAATGAAAAAGCCGCGCGTGCGAGCTGACGCTCGACGTCGGTCAAGCGGCCGCTTCACACGCCAGCCGCTAGGCGAACCACTCGGGATGCTGGGAGACCGCCGTCAATCCGACCAGGAACAACAACAAGCAAACGATAGCGACCTCAAGGCGGAGATAATCGTCGTCGCTCACTCGGTGCACTCCTCAATCGCGCCTGAAGCTGCGACCGAACCAATAAGACACCGTTAATGTCGCAGCCCTTCGGGGCACTTCGCCGCCTCGCCTCGGTTGGCTACGCCGGCAGCGCCGCGGCCCGCGCGACCGGCTTCTCGACGATCGGCATGTTGATCAGCGCGGACAGGACGCCGAACAGGATCGCCAGCCACCACACCTGGTCGTAGGAGCCGGTGCGGTCGAACACAATACCGCCGAGCCAAGCGCCGAGGAAGCCGCCGATCTGGTGGCTGAAGAAGGCAAAGCCCGCCAGCGTTCCGAGCCAACGCGTGCCGAACATGAGGGCGATGATGCCGTTGGTCGGCGGCACGGTCGACAGCCACATCAGGCCCATGGTCGCGCCGAACGCGATGCAGGAGAACGGCGTCACCGGGAACGCGATGAACGCCAGGATCGCCGCCGCGCGGACGAAATAGATGAACGAGAGCAGATAACGTTTTGGCAGATAGTCGCAAAGCCAGCCGGAGCCGATCGATCCGACGATGTTGAAAAGCCCGATCGTCGCCAGCGTCCAGCCGCCGACCGTCGCCGACAGGCCGCGATCGATGAGATATGACGGCAAATGCACGGTGATGAATGCAAGCTGAAACCCGCAAGTGAAGAAGCCGAGCACCAGCATGACGTAGGAGCGGTGCGCGAAAGCTTCGGACAGCGCCTGCCGCAGCGATTGCGGCGCCGCCTCGGCGGTCTGCCCCGTGGCCGGCGAAACCAGCGCCAGCGATAGCGGCAGCACCGCGAGCATGCTCACGGCGAAGATCATCAGCGTCTGTTGCCAGCCGAACGCGTCCATGAGCACGACGGCAAGCGGCGAGTAGAGGAATTGCCCGAACGAGCCGGCGGCGGTGCCAAAGCCGAAAGCGAGCGAGCGCCACTGCGGCGGCAGCAGCTTTGCGAACGCCGCCAGAATGACCATGAACGAGGTGCCGGAAAGGCCGAACCCGATCAGCGCGCCGGCAGACACGTCGAGCATCGGGGCGCTGGTCGCATGCGACATCAGCGCGAGGCCGGCGGCAAACATCAGCCCGCCGGCACAGAACACCCGGGCGGTGCCGTAGCGGTCGGCGATGATGCCGGCGAGCGGCTGGCCGATGCCCCAAAGCAGGTTTTGCAGCGCCAGCGCAAAGGCGAATACGTCGCGGCCCCAGTGATTGGCGGCCGACATCGGGGTGAGGAAAAAGCCGAGCGAGGAGCGCGGGCCGAAGGACATCAGCGAGATCAGGCAGCCGAAACCGATGATCAGCGCGGGCGTACGCCAAGTGCCGCTTGAGGCGACCGTCGCGGTGGAGGGCCGCGTGGCGGTGAGTCGAAGATTGCTGTTGGCCATTGTCACCCTCGTCGGCGAAAGGATTTTCTGTAGCGGCGAAGCATAAGTCGCGGGTCTCATTCTGCCCGAATGAAAATTACTAATGCGATGAACAGTTTTTCTCGTTTGTGCCGCCGCCTTCTGCAGAGCATGGTTGTGACGTGCGCTGAAGAAGGGCGTGAAATGATCTGTCCGAAGTGCGGAACGTCGCGCCAACCGGTCGGGCCGCGCTACAGCCTCGACGGCTGGGGCCATGAGTGCGCGCGCTACGCTTGTCACGGGTGCGGCTATAGCTGGACTGAACCGGCGCAAGAGCAGGAATGCCGGGAAGGTGTCGCGCTCTTGCCGGTCAGGCGGCGAGCGCGCAGCGATGCTCTCGCGTCAAGAGCGGATCAGCGCATCCCGATTGGATCGGCGAAATACCGAATAGCCGGCTAGCTCGGCCGCCGCTCCAGCATCATCCGCAGTCCGTAGCGGGGCCGCAGCGTAATCAGGCCCTGCGGCTCGACCGGAAAACCGGGCTTGAGCCGCAGCCGGTAGCGCTGGGCGATGGTCGCCAGGATCAGCGTCGCCTCGGCGAGCGCGAACGCCGCGCCGATGCAGATGCGCGGGCCCGCACCGAACGGGATATAGGCAAAGCGCGGCCGCGCCGCCGCGCGCTCAGGCGAAAATCGCTCCGGCTCGAAGCGATCCGGCCGCTCCCACAATGACGGCTTGCGGTGCAACATCCAGGGCACGATCAGCACCGTCGCGCCGGCGGGGATGTGGTGACCGAGCACTTCGTCGGGCCCGACCGGCTCGCGCGACAAGGTGTGCGCCGGCGGATAGAGCCGCATCGATTCGTCGATCACCATGCGCGTGTAGCGCAGACTAGCGAGGTCTTCGCTGCCGGGTGGGCGGCCTCCCAGCACGGTCGCCAGTTCCGCATGCAGCTTGGCTTCCACCGCGGGGTGTTGCGAGAGCAGATACCAGGTCCACGCCATCGTCTGCGCCGTGGTCTCGTGCCCGGCCATGAAGATGGTGACCACCTGGTCGCGTACTTCCTTCGCCGTCATGCCGCTACCGGTCTCATCGTCGCGCGCGGCGATCAGGCGCGCCAGCAGGTCTTTCGGTTCGGCGTCGGGCTGCCGGCCGCGCTCGTTCAGGAGCCGATCCACGGATTTGTCGAACTCGTTGAAGATGCCGGCGGCATGCATGGGCGCGATGAGGCGCGCCAGCCAGCGCGGCAGATTGAGCAGGTCGACGAGCTGCGGCCGCACGTTCATCTGATATTGGTTGACGCCGCGCTCGACGACGTCGACGATCTCGTCGGAATCCGCGGAGAACATCGCCCGCGAGATGATGTGCAGCGTCGCGTGCATCATCGCGCCGGCGACGTCGACCTCGCTGCCGTCGGCAAGCCCATCCCATTTCTCGATGAGCTCCTGCGAGACCTCGGTCATGATCGGCGCATAGCCGGCGACGCTGCGCGGATCGAACGACGGCGCCATGATGCGCCGATGGCGGCGCCAGGTTTCGCCTTCGGTGGTGAGCAGGCCGCGGCCGAGCCCGGGCTCGAGCAAGCGGCGCGTCAGCTCGGTCTTGATGTAGTTGGAAGCGTTGTCCAGGAGCACGTGCCGGATGGCGCCCGGCTCGTTGACGATGATGGTGCGCCGCCACAACAGCCGGCGCACCAGGATGTCGGCGTCGAAATCCTCCGGCGGAAAAGACGCAAGCGTGTTGTCGCGAAGGACGCGCAGGAATTGACGGAAGCTCAGGCGGCCTTGCGGCAGCCGCGGCGCGGCAAGGACGGGGGCTTCGCTGCGATCGATGACGCTCATGGTCCCTGCCTTACACTAAAGCGGCGCTGTCGAGAACACCGGAGGTATTCCTTGATTCATAACATTTGCGTCGGCGGCGCAGGCGGTCGCTATCGCCGCAGCCTCGACGGCCGCGGCCCGACGGACGCGGCCCATTATCGCCGCAGCACACGCGTGCATTTGATATGAGACCTCGCCGCCGTACTTGAGGCCGGCATCCCAGGCCAGCTATAATGGAACCATGGGAAACGAGGGTCCCATGCAACCGCGAGTTCGGGATACCGGTCGGGGGAGGGGCGCGCGCCCGCTCCTTATTATTATCGCCGCGGCCGTTCTCCCGCTGTTGCCGGGATGCTCCTCGATTACTTCGTCCTCCGCGCCATCCGCCTCATCCGTTCGGACCTCGGCCGATGCCGCGCCCACGCCGGACAGCGGAACGACCGTGGGTTCGTTGCGTCAATCCTATATCGGGTTTCTCAATGCCTTCCGCGATCCCGCCGACCAGACGCCGGCTTCGCCGCCGCCAAATCCGCCTGCCGCGGCCGGTCGAGTAGGCCCTGCGGCTGCGTCCGGACCTGCTACCGTTGCGGCAGCTCCGCCTTCTGACGCTCAGTCTTTCCGCCCAGTCCCTCCGGGCTACTACACGCCCTCGGCCCCGCCCTATAAGCCTCCCGAATAAGCCTCCCGATCAGCCAAGCGCCGCGGCGCCTCCCGGTGCTGCGACGGCCGCGGCCCCTACGGCCCCACCAACAAATCCCCCTCCGGCGGCGCCGATCGGCCGTACGCGCTCGAAGTCATTCCTGAACATATTCAGATAGTCTCGGCGCGCGGGGGAACGCCTGGGCACGTCGCGGGCGAATTATCGGCCCGCAGAGGCAAGCTTTTCGCGAAGGATTTGTCGGCGATTTGGCCGGTAGTCTCGAGTTCTCTGATTGGCTGGGGAACTAGGATTCGAACCTAGATTAACGGAGTCAGAGTCCGCTGTTCTACCGTTGAACTATTCCCCACCTCCGCGACGAAGGCAGCGATTCGATTAAAAAAGATTGCGGAGACAACATCTAAGGCATCTCGGCCGTCTTTCCAAGTCGGCTTTCCCCGACTCAAATCGCAGCCGCCGCCTTCGCTTGCCCGCGCCGCGACACGCCGAACACCACCGTGCCGATGCAGAGGATGCTGCAGGCCGCGGAAAATACGAACACGGCGCGCGGCTCTCCGCGATCCATGAAATGCCCATAGACCACCGGCGCGATCGCCGCGCCGATATTGAATCCGGTGCTGACGAAGCCGAAGACGCGCCCGATCGCGCCGGGCGGCGTCGCCGCGCGCACCAGCATGTCGCGCGAAGGCGGCGTCACCCCGACGAAAAATCCGGAGAGCGACGCCATCAGGACGAGCGCAACGGGAGAGAAGTCGATCAGACCGATGAGGACGGTGGCGATGCCGGCGGCGGCCAGGCCGAAAGCGGCCACGGCGACGTGCCGCTCGGTCCGCGAGGCGAGCACACCTCCGACCAGCACGCCGAACGCATTCAGGGTCAGCAGGCCGGTCAGCGCCACGTTGGCGAGCGTGTTGGAGGTGCCGTAGAGCGCGCCGAGCGCGACGACAAGGAAGGTATTCAGCCCGCCCATCAGCGACAGGAGAATAAAGAAGCAAAGATTGAGAATGATCGGTGGCGAGAAGAGAAGCCGCCATTCGCCGCTCGCAAGCCGGTCCTCGCTTCGCCCGCCATGATGGCGCTTCGCCGCCCATTCCTGATCGGGCGCGGGCCGCTGCGCGAGGAGGATCGCCAGCACCGCGAAGCCGAGAATGGCGGCGCCGACATAAGCCCCGCGCCAGCCGAAGCGGCTCTCCATCGCCAGGAGCGTAGCGGGCGCGACCGCGGCGCCGAGAATCCCGGCGAAGGTGTGGAACGCGAAGATGTGCCCGAGCCGCGCCGGCGCGCTGTGATGCGCGAGGAGGGAATAGTCGGCCGGGTGATAGACCGTGTTGCCGAGACCGGCGAGTGCGTACATGGCGACGAACACTGCGAACGAATGGACAAGTCCCGCCACCGCAAAGGCGACGGCGCCGAACGCGACGCCGGCGATCAGCACGAAGCGCGGACCATAGCGGTCGACCAAAAAGCCGGCGGGGGTCTGCAACAGCGCCGAGACGACATTGAAGGCGGTGAGCGCGAGCGCGAGATCGGTGTAGCTCACGCCATAGTCCGCGCGCACGAAGGCGAACAGCGGCGCCAGCACGATCATGTAATAATGACTGAGGAAGTGCGCCGCGCAGACCGGCGCCACCACCCTCCATTCGCTCGATCGGCGCGCCGGGACGGAAACCGCCTGCGTCATCGGCCGGAATGTCCGCTGCCGCGCCCATCGGCGTCGCGCAGCGCCTGCCAGATCCGAAACGGCGTCAACGGCATGTCGACATGGCGGATGCCGCGATCGGCGAGCGCATCGATGACCGCGTTCATCACCGAGGTAAGCGCCCCGGCGCAGCCGGCTTCGCCGCAGCCCTTGACGCCGAGCGGATTGGTCTTCGCCGCTACCGGATGATCGGCAAGGACGAAGGCGGGCACGTCCGCCGCGCGCGGCATGGCGTAATCCATGAACGAGCCGGTGAGCAGTTGTCCGTCACGGTCATAGACCGTCAGCTCCATCAGCGCCTGGCCGATGCCTTGGACGACGCCGCCGTGCAGCTGCCCGGCGACGATCATCGGGTTGATGACGACGCCGAAGTCGTTCACGCAGGTGTATTTGACCAGTTCGGCAATGCCGGTCTCGGGATCGACTTCCACTTCGGCGATGTGGCAGCCATTGGGGAAGGTCGCGCCGCCCGGCCCGTCGCTCACATGCGTAACGTCGAGCGATTGCGGCGCATCGGCCGGCAGCTTGGCGCCGTCGCGCAGTTTGCCCGCAAGATCGAGAATCGAGATCGCGCGGTCGGTTCCGGCGATGCGGAACTGGCCGCGGGCGAACTCGATGTCGGACACGGCGGCCTCGAGCACATGGCTCGCGATCTCCTTGCCCTTGTCGATGATCTTCACGGCGGCTTCGGCAATGGCGGTGCCGCTGTGCATGATCGATTTCGAGCCGCCGCTGCCGCCGCCGGTGATCAGGCGATCGCTGTCGCCCTGGAGGATGGAGATCTTCTCCACTGGGATGCCGAGCTTATCGCTCAGCACCTGGGCGAACGGCGTGGCGTGGCCCATGCCGAAATCGAGCGTGCCGGTGGTGATCGTCACCGTGCCGTCGGCATTGAAGGCGATATCGGCGAGTTCCTTTGAAGGCGGAGCGGTGACCTCGAGAAAGTTGCCGATGCCGAAGCCGCGCAGCTTGCCGTGTTTACGGCTCTCGCGTTTGCGGCGGGCAAATCCCTTGCCGTCGGCGAGTTCGAAGGCTTGTTTGGTCAGGGCGATAAAGTCGCCGCTGTCATAGGTCATTTCCGAGGCGGTCTTGTAGGGGATGTCCTTGGTGCGGATCTGGTTGTGCCGCCGCAGCGTGACCTGGTCGATGCCCATCTCGGCCGCTGCGGCGTCGATCAGCCGCTCCATGAAGTAATTGCCTTCCGGCCGGCCGGCGCCGCGATAGGCGGAGACGTGGGTGGTGTTGGTGAAGACGCATTTCGCCGCGACCTCGATCAGCGGCGTGCGATACATGCTCTGTACATTCTTCACGATGTTCAGCGTGCCCATCAGCGGCGCTACCGGCGAAAGGAACGCTCCCATATTGGCGAAGCAATTGATGCGCACCGCGAGAAAGGTGCCGTCGGCGGCGAGCGCGAGCTCGCCGGTGATCGCGTGATCGCGGCCGTGGCTGTCGGAGACGAAGCTGCCGGAGCGCTCATCGGTCCACTTGACCGGCCGGCCCAGCGCGCGGGCGGCGTGGAGCAGGCAGATATATTCGGGAAACACCGCGGCCTTCATGCCGAACGAGCCGCCGACATGGCCGGTCAGAATGCGGACATCCTTCGGCGTGACGCCGAGCGCCTCGGCGACGTTGGCGCGCATCCCATTGACGCCCTGCGAGGCGACGTGAAGGGTGAAGCGGTTGCCGTCATAGGCGGCGAGCGCCGCGCGCGGCTCCATGGCGTTGACCACGACGCGGCTGTTGAGAATGTTCAGGCGGGTGACGTGCGCCGCCTTGGCGAAGGCCGCGGTGACGGCGTCGGTGTCGCCGAAATGATAGTCGAGCGGGACATTGCCCGGCACGTCATCATAGAGGAGGGGAGCACCCTCGCGCACCGCCTCGTTCGCCGCAATCACCGCGGGCAGGGGCTCGATGTCGATCTCGACCGCTTCGGCCGCATCCTTGGCGGCCAGCACCGTCTCGGCGACGACGAAAACGACGGGGTCGCCGACATAGCGCACTTTGTCCTTTGCCAGCGCTCCGCGCCACGGCTTCTTCATCGGCGAGCCGTCGCGGTTCTTGAACGGGATGATGCATTTGAGCGGGCCGTAGGCTTGCAGATCGGCGGCGGTGTAGACGCCGAGCACGCCCGGCATGCTGCGCGCGGCGTCCAAACGGATCGCGCGGATGTTGCCGTGAGCGTTGCGGCTGCGCACCATCACCGCATAGAGCTTGGCCGGGAAGGCTGACGTCGTCGGTGTAGCGGCCTTCTCCGCGCAGCAGCATCGGGTCCTCGCTGCGCGGCAAGGATTGCCCGATGGCAAATTTCTCAACCGCCAACCGCTCCGCTAAATCGTCCCCCGGCAATTTGTTCGCCTGCCGTTGGGCAGGCTGGTGCAAATTCATCGCTGTTCCGATCCCGCAAGACTTCTAGCGTGACATAAGGGAGTTGGCAGAGCGCGACAAGCTGGCGCGGAGCATGGCTCATAGGCGGGACAAGCACAGTATTGGCCCTGCCGTTCCCGACTGATACATTTGCTCGATTTTGAGCTTGAACACGCCCGCAGCCGTCGAGCCGCAATGCTCCGGCGCGGCAGGAAGGCATTGGATGAACGGGGAGGCCCCGCCGACCAGCGGGCTCGACGGCCGCAAAGCGCCGCGGCGGCGGCCGCGTTGGGGCCGCCGGACGCCCTACGGCCTTCGCCGCGATGGACTTCATCACCACGATGCGCACCAGCCCGGGAACGAGCGTTCCGACGGCACCTACGCGGCGCTCGACCTCGGCACCAACAATTGCCGCCTCCTGGTCGCCCGACCCACGGCAGACGGTTTCCGCGTCGTCGACGCATTCTCGCGCATCGTGCGCCTGGGCGAGGGGGTGGCCGCTTCGCGCCGCATCAGCGAGGCGGCGATCACCCGTGCGGTCGAGGCGCTGCTCATCTGTCGCGACAAGATGCGCGCCCGCGGCGTGCGGCGCGCACGGCTGATCGCCACCGAGGCCTGCCGCGCCGCCGAGAACGGCGAGGTGTTCCGCGCCCGCGTCGCCGAGGAAGCCGGTCTCGAGCTTGAGATCATCGATTCGGCGACGGAGGCGAGGCTGGCGGCGGCCGGATGCACCGAGCTTTTCGATCCGGCGGCGGCCGGGATCATCCTGTTCGACATCGGCGGCGGTTCCTCCGAGCTGGTGCGCCTTGGCCGTCCCAATGGCGCCCGCCGCGGGCCGCCCAGGCCCGACATCGTCGGCTGGGTTTCGCTCCCCTTCGGAGTGGTCACGCTCGCCGAGCGTTACGGCGGCACCGTGGTGCCGCGCGAGGTCTACGACGCCATGGTCCAAGAGGTCGCCGGCTATGTCGACGAGTTTGCGGCCGCTCATCGCTGCGACCTCGACGGCTTCCATATGCTCGGCACGTCCGGCACGGTGACCACGATTGCCGGCGTGTTCCTCAATCTCAAGCGGTACGACCGCCGCCGCGTCGACGGCTGCTGGCTGTCCGACGACGAGGTTTCGCGCGTGGTCGGGCAGCTGATCGACATGAGCTTCGACGAACGCGCTGCCAACCCCTGCATCGGCGCCGAGCGCGCCGACCTCGTGCTCGCCGGCTGCGCCATCCTCGACGCCATTCGCCGCGCTTTCCCCTGCCCGCGCCTGCGCGTCGCCGATCGCGGCCTGCGCGAAGGCATGCTGGTCGAGATGATGCGCGCCGACGGCGTCTGGGGCGAAGCCTGACGGATCATGGAACGGCTCAAACGGGAGAAGCGCCGGACGCCGTCGTCGCGGGCCTGGCTCGAGCGGCAGATCAGCGATCCTTACGTAGCGCGCGCCAAGCGTGAGGGATTTCGCTCCCGCGCCGCCTACAAGCTTACGGAGATCGACGACAAATATCGTCTGCTCAAGCCCGGAGCACGCGTGGTCGATCTCGGCGCCGCGCCCGGCGGCTGGAGCGAGGTCGCCGCTCGGCGGGTCGCGCCAAACGGACGCGTGGTCGCGATCGACATTCTCGACATGAAACCGATTTCGGGCGTCGAATTCCTCAAGCTCGACTTTCTCGACGCGAGCGCGCCGGAAAGGCTTGCGGTGATGCTGGGCGGTAAGGCCGATATCGTGCTCTCCGATATGGCGGCGAATGCGACTGGCCACCGGAAGACCGACCATTTGCGCATCGTGGCGCTCGCCGAGGCCGCGGCGCATTTCGCGCGCGAGATATTACGCGGCGGCGGCAGCTTCCTCTGCAAGGTGCTGCAGGGGGGCACCGAGGCGGAGCTGCTGTCTGCGCTCAAGCACGATTTCGCCAGCGTCAAGCACGTCAAGCCGCCGGCGAGCCGCAGCGATTCGGCCGAGCTTTATCTCCTCGCCCGCGGTTTTCGCGGAGCGAAAGGAGAGCGGCTTTAGCGATCCTTATCCGCCGCGGCAGGCCGCGCACTGCCGCCGATGAGCTCGATGCCGGCATCTGGCCGCAGGCGCAAGAAGATCAGGCCGGCCGAGGCCGAAAGGATGCTGACCACGAGAAAAGCCGGCGGGAAATCGCCTGCGCCCATCGCGTCCGCATGTTTGAGCCGCAAGGTGATCTCGACGATGAGCGCGCCGACGGCGACGCCGGTCGACAGCGACAATTGCTGCGCCGCCGAGACCATGGCCGTCGCCTTGCTCAACTGCCGCGGCTCGAGCTCGGCATAGGCGATGGTGTTGATGCTGGTGAATTGCAGCGAACGAAAAAAGCCGCCGCTGAGCAGGATGGCAACCATCGCCTGCATATGGCATGCCCGGCACGAAAAAGGCGCAAGCGGCGAGAAACGCGCTGCTGATCAGGCTGTTGTAGAGCAACACCCGGCGGTAACCGAAGCGCCGGAGCACGCTCGCGGCGGCCGCTTTCATGAAGATGGCGCCGAGGGCGCCGGTAAAGGTGATGAGCCCCGACTGAAACGGCGTCAGGCCGAATCCGAGCTGCAGCAGCAGCGGCAACAAGAACGGCAATGCACCAATGCCGAGCCTGAACATGAAGCCGCCGAAAACGCTGGCGCGGAAGGTGGGCAATTTGAACAGCGTCAGATCCAGGATCGGCACTGCCGTGCGTCTGGCGTGGACGACATAGGCCGCCGACGAAATGGCGCCGACGCCGATCAGGGCGGCAACTACGCCCACCGGCAAAAACGCCAGCCCCATGACCGACAGCCCGAAAGCCAGCCCGCCGACGCCGAGCCCGGACAGGACGAAACCGACAAAGTCGAAGGGCTCGGGCCGTTCGGCGCGAACATCCGGAATGTAGAGTGTCGCGAGAGCGATGCCGACCAAGCCGATCGGCACATTGATGATGAAAATCCAATGCCAGGACGCGTAGGTGGTGATAAAACCGCCGAGCGGCGGGCCGCTGATCGGGCCGACCAGGGCGGTTATGGTCACCAGCGACATGGCATTGACGAGAACCCGCTTGTCGATGCTGCGCAGCAGGATGAGACGGCCGACCGGCGTCATCATCGCTCCGCCCATGCCTTGAATGATCCGCGCCAGCACGAATTGCTCCAGCGAGCCGGACAGCGCGCAGCCGATCGAGCCGAGCACGAACACGCCGATGGCGATGCGGAAGATTTTTCGCGCGCCGTAGCGGTCCGCGACCCAGCCGCTCGCCGGGATGCAGATCGCGAGCGCGAGGAGGTATGAGGTCACCGCGAGCTTCAACGCCAGCGGATTGGTGCCGAGCGCCTGCGCGATCGCCGGCAGCGAGGTGGCGATCACCGTCGAATCCATGTTCTCCATGAACAGCGCGACCGCGATGATGATCGGGACGATGCGATTGTACGGCCTCGGCGGCGTGCTGACTGGCATCTGCGGTTATTGGCTCGCGGCCGGGCCGGCTTTGAGCCGGCGCAACCCCTCGGCCGGCTGCTGGAACGCCGGATCGATTTCCAATGCCTTGCGGAAATCGGCGATGGCGCCGGCGTTGTCGCCGAGCCGTTCGCGGATCAGGCCGCGCGTAGAGAAGGCGCTGGCCGAATGGGCATTGAATTCGATGGCGCGATCGGCGTCGGTTTGCGCCTCGACATTGTTACCGGCGAGGTAGTGCGCCCAGGCGCGATTGTAGAAAGCGAGCGAGGCGGTCGGGGCGAGCTCGATGGCGCGCGTGTAATCGGCGAGCGCGCCGGGAAGGTCGAGCCGCTCGCGCTTGGCGTTGCCGCGATTGACGTAGGCGTCGGCCGAGCGCGGGTCGAGCCTGATGGCCTCGTTCAGATCGGCGATCGCTCGCTCGTTGTCGCCCTTGGCCTGCCAGGCGCTGCCGCGGTTGTTGTAGGCGGCGGCGGTCGGATTAAGCTTGATCGCCTGGTCGTAGTCGGCGATCGCGCGATCGAGATCGCCCTTGCGCCGCCAGGCAATGCCGCGATTGTAGAAAGCCGCGGCGTAGTTCGGATCGGCGCGCAAGGCCTCGTCGTAGTCGGTAATAGCGCGATCGCGGTCGCCCTTGTCGTCGAAGGCGTTGCCGCGATTGTTGTAGGCGATGGCGAATTTGGGATTGAGTTTGATCGCTTGATCGTAGTCGGCGATGGCGCGGTCGAAATCGCGCTTGCGATAGAATGCATAGCCGCGTTCATTATAGGCGCCGGCATGCTGCGGGTTGAGGCGGATGGCCTCGCTCAGATCGGCGAGGGCGTGGTCGAGGTCGCCGTCGCGGCGGAACGCGATCCCGCGATCGTAGTAGATACGCGCGTTCCTGGGATCGAGCCGGATTCCCTCATTGTAATCGGCAATGGCGGCGTTGCGGTCGCCCTTGTCGTCATGCGCGTTGCCGCG
Source organism: uncultured Alphaproteobacteria bacterium (assembly GCA_963850855.1). Classification (GTDB taxonomy): domain Bacteria; phylum Pseudomonadota; class Alphaproteobacteria; order Rhizobiales; family Xanthobacteraceae; genus BOG-931. The sequence continues at coordinate 206,388 of CAWKNH010000006.1, read as the reverse complement.
ATTGTTGTAGGCCTCCGCATTGGTGGGATCGAGACGGATTGCCGCGTCGAAATCGGCGATGGCGCGATCGTAGTCCCGCTTCTGGTAGGCGATCAGGCCACGATTGTCATAGGCAAGCGCGAATTGTGGTGACAACTGGATGGCATGATCGAAATCGGCGACGGCGCGGACGAGATCGCCTTTCGCCCGCCAGGCATCGCCGCGGTTGTTGTAGGCGGCGGCGAAATTCGCATCGATGCGGATGGCGAGATTGTAGTCGGCGACGGCGCGGTCGAAGTCGCCTTTTTCAAACCAGACAATGCCGCGATTGTTGAGCGCCGAGGCGTTTTTCGGGTCGAGCTTGATCGCCTGATCGTAATCGGTGACGGCGTGGTCGAGGTCGCCCTTGCGCCGGAAGGCCAGACCGCGATTGAAGTATGCCGCGGCGTAGTTGGGCGACAACCGGATCGCCTCGTCGTAGTCGGCGATGGCATGGTCGAAATCCGCCTTTTCGTCGAAAGCGTTTCCGCGCGTCATCAAGGCGCCGGCGTCGGTCGGATCGAGCCGGATGGCCTCGTCGAGATCGGCAATGGCGCCGTCCAGATCGTGCTGCGCGAACCGGACCGCGCCGCGATCGGAGAAGCTGCGCGCGTAGTCGGGATTGAGCTTGATCGCCTCACCGAAATCGCCGAGCGCGGCGGCGAGATCGCCCTTGGCGCGCGATGCCATGCCGCGATCGTGATGCAGGATCGCGAGGTTGCCCGCCTGATAGCGGCCGGAATTGAGGAGCGCCGTGCAGGAGGCGATGCGCTCGTCGTTTGTGGCGCGCCATTGCCCGGTGCAGCGGCGCTCATCCGTCCCCTCCTGGGCGCGGGCCGCCACGGCAAATCCCAGCATCAAGGCGAAGGCCAAAACGGTCCAAAGGGTAGAAAGAAAGTGCGCCGACCTGCGCGGCATCATCGTTTCACCCGGCGGACGAGGGTTGGGCAAGGCGAATCCCGCCCGTCTCGCTTGCTCGGCCTCGGTTGCGGCCAATCTAGCCGCCGCACACTCGCCGGCCAAGCACTCGCCGGCCAAGCCGTGCAGGCAATCTGTGCCAGCGGATAAGCCCTCAAACCGCGGCGAGCGCGGTGCTAGAAGTGCCGGTCCGGGCAAAGCGCGTGCAACCCATGAAGCCAGCCATTGTCGTGACCGGCGCCGCATCGGGAATTGGGCGCGAACTCGCGCGCGTGGCGGCGCCCGAAGGCTTGGCCATGGTCCTCGTGGACCGATCGCAAGCGGCTCTCGACGAGCTTGTGGCGGAACTTGGTAGGTCCGGAGCGCAAGCCGACGGCTTGTGCATCGATCTTGCCGAGCGCGACGCCGGGCGACGCCTGGAAAATGCGCTCGCCGAGCGCGGGCTTTATTGCGACGTGTTGGTGAACAGTGCCGGCTTAGGCCTATTCGGACCGGTTGCGGAAGCTGATCGGGAGGAGCAACTGCGCCTTCTCGACGTCAACATGCGGGCGATGACCGAGCTAACCTTGCGTTTCGTTCCGGGCATGGTCGCAAGACGCCATGGCGGCGTTCTCAATGTCGGCTCGATCACCGGCTACATGCCGGGGCCGAACCTGGCGCTATACAGCGCGTCCAAAGCCTATGTGAGATCGTTCACCGCCGCCCTTGGCGCCGAGCTGGCCGGCAGCGGGGTAAGCGTCACCTGCCTCGCCCCTGGCATTGTCCGTACCGCCTTGTTCATGCGCACGCCTTTGGGTGTAACGCGGCTCAACAAGATTTTGCCGCGCGCCGACGCGCCGAAGGTCGCCGCGGTGGGCTGGCGGGCATTTCGGGCCGGCAAACGGTTGGTGATTCCAGGGCTGGCGAATCGGATCATCGTGCGGGGCAGCGCCTTGCTGCCCGAAGCGGCGCTCCTGCGTCTGATCTCTTTTCTACAGCGGATGCGCTGATTGCCGGTGCCATCTATGCATAGGCGCACGGACATGCTAGGAACCACCGCCAACCCAAAAGCGGGCCGTCGAAGTGGATGAGCAGGCGGGCAGGGCGAACAGCTCCCCGCGCAGGTTTTCGCCTTTCCGACCGGCTTTTCGCGACGCCCGCCCCAGCCAGCCCGCAACGTGCGGGCGCAAGCGGAGTTGGCAATGATCAAGGACAATCCGCGCGAAGGCCTCACGTTCGACGACGTGCTGCTCAAGCCCGGCCTCTCGGACGTGCTTCCCTCCGAGGTGGACATCCGTTCGCGTATTACCCGCAGCATCCTGCTCAATATCCCGATCATCGCCTCGGCCATGGACACGGTGACCGAGGCGCATATGGCGATCGCCATGGCCCAGGCGGGCGGCATCGGCGTCATTCACCGCAATCTCGAGCCCGCGGTGCAGGCGGCGCAGGTCCGCCAGGTGAAGAAATTCGAATCGGGGATGGTGGTGAACCCGGTCACCATTCATCCCGACGCTACCCTCGCCGACGCGCTGACGCTGATGCAGGAAAACCATATCTCCGGCATCCCGGTGGTCGAGGGCGGCGGAAACGGCCGTGCCGGCAAGCTCGTCGGCATCCTCACCAATCGTGACGTGCGCTTCGCCACCGACCGGCGGCAAAAAGTCTCCGAGCTGATGACCAAGGACGGACTGGTCACGGTGCGCGAGAGCGTCGGCCAGGACGAGGCCAAGCGCCTCCTGCACCAGCACCGCATCGAGAAGCTCCTGGTGGTTGACGGCGACTACCGGTGCGTCGGGCTGATAACGGTGAAGGATATCGAGAAGGCGGTGGCGAACCCCAATGCCTGCAAGGACGAGCAAGGCCGGCTGCGCGTCGCCGCCGCCACCAGCGTGGGGGAACTCGGTTATGCGCGTAGCCAGGCGCTGATCGAGGCCGGCGTCGACCTCGTCGTCGTCGACACCGCGCACGGGCATTCGCGCCGCGTGCTGGAGACCGTCGCGCGCATCAAGCGGCTGTCGAATGCGGTGCAGGTGGTCGCCGGCAATATCGCCACAGCCGAGGGAGCGAAAGCGCTGATCGATGCGGGCGCCGACGCCATCAAGGTCGGCATCGGGCCGGGTTCGATCTGCACCACCCGCATCATCGCCGGCGTCGGCGTGCCGCAGCTCACGGCGATCACCGACGCGGTCGAGGTGGCGGATCGGACTGGCACTCCGGTGATCGCCGACGGGGGGATCAAATATTCAGGCGATCTCGCCAAGGCGATCGGCGCGGGGGCCCACTGCGTCATGATCGGGTCGCTCCTTGCCGGCACCGACGAGACGCCGGGCGAGGTGTTCCTCTACCAGGGGCGTTCCTACAAGACCTTTCGCGGCATGGGCTCGGTCGGCGCGATGGCGCGCGGCTCCGCCGACCGTTACTTTCAGGAGGAGATCAAGGACACGCTCAAGCTGGTCCCCGAGGGCGTGGAAGGGCAGGTGCCGTACAAGGGCGCCGTCGCCCATGTGCTGCATCAGCTCGTCGGCGGACTGCGCGCGGCGATGGGCTATGTCGGCGCCAAGAACCTCGGCGAGTTTCACGACAAGGCCGAATTCATACGCATTTCCGGCGCCGGCTTGCGCGAGAGTCACGTGCATGACGTTACCATCACGCGCGAGAGCCCGAACTATCCCACGCGGGACTGAGCGGTCGCCATGAAGAGGCCGCGCCGCGATCCGTTTGCCGAGATTCGCAAGGCCACCGATCAACATCGCGCCCAGCACCAGTGCGGCGCGTATCCCTATGCCAACGGCCCGCTGCTCGGCGTTTTGGCGGCGGCGGCGCAGGCTCGGCGCATCCTCGAGTTGGGCACCGCGCTTGGATACTCCGCTTTGTCATTTGCCCATGGAGCGTCGAATTCCACCGTCGATACGATCGAGGCCGATCCGGAGCACGTCCGGCTTGCCCGAGAGAACATCGCCGCCGCGGCGTTCGATCATCGCATCACTGTACACGAAGGCGACTTTGCCAAAGTCCTCGCCGGACTTGATCCCGGCTATGACCTCGCGTTCTTCGATGGTCGTGCGCCGATACCGGGTCTGCACGTCGGCTTGCGCAACCTATTGCGGACCGGCGGCACGTTGATCACCGCCAATTTGAATCATGGCGGGACGGCTGAAGCGGTCGCCAAGGCATTGTTCGAGGGCAAGTCCTGGCGCAGCGCGCTCATCGATGAGGCCGGCGAAACAGCCGTCAGCGTCAAACTCTGACCGCGCCAATTGGCGACGCCGCAGGTGCCGTGATAGGACTGGCAGCGGGCACAAGATCACATCAGCTGGGTTCAAACCGATGTCGCTTCCAACCGTTCTGCTGCCGCTTTTCGTCGAGGTGATCCTCACCTTCCTGCTGATGCTGCGAATGGGCGCGCTGCGCGGCCGCGATTTCCGCACCGGCAACGTCAAGCCGCAGGACGTCGCCTTGCGCGAGCCGAACTGGCCGCAGCGCACGGCGCAGGCCGCGAATTCCTTCTCCAACCAGTTCGAGCTGCCGGTCCTGTTCTACGTTCTCACCATCCTGGAATGGGTCACGCGGCATGCCGGAACCGTCTTTGTAACGCTGGCCTGGATCTTTGTGGCCTGCCGGCTCCTGCAGGCCTACGTGCATTTGACCAGCAATATCGTTCGGCTGCGCGGCGCCTTCTACTCCGTCGGCGCGCTGGTGCTGATGATCATGTGGGCGATCTACATCGTCCAAGTGCTGACCGGCACCTGAGAGGGCTGACGTCATGCCGCTCGATCTTTGTCATCCCACGGCGCCGCACAAGAAGCTCAAGCTGCCGGAGTGGTATGTCTCCAGCCTGATGATGGATCGTGCGCTCGACGCAGTCGCGCGGCGCGTAAAGAAGTTCGACCGCAAACACGATATTCCCTACCTCGCCGGCTACAGCGAAGACGGTAAGACCATCTATATCGACCGTCATATGCCCAAATCGTTCAAGTTCCACGGACGCGTGATCGAGACCGACCGCTTTCTCATCCTGCACGAGGAAGTGGAGAAGACGCTGATCGACCAGCTCGGGCTCCATTATCTTCACGCCCATCAGATCGCCACCCGCGCCGAGCAGGCGGCGGTGCGCGCCGCCGGCGTCAACTGGCGCGACTATGACCGTTTCATGCAGAAATACGTCAAGCACATCGGCGACGAGCGCCTGACCAAAGTACCCGACGATCTCGATACCAAACCTTACCGTGACGAACATGATGACGATCTGCTGCGGCGGATGCTCGCTTGCATCGACAAGGGTGTCGTGCCCAAAGGATTCCGCGGCGACCAATTGCGCGACGCCGCCCGTGACATCCGCCAGTATGTTCGCCGGCACGATACGGCGGGTGCACGCCGCGCCGCGGCAGTGAAGCGCGCGAAGAAATGATGCCGGCGTCAAGCCGCTCTCCCGCATGACGCCCGGCGCTCGTCTTTCCGCCGCCATCGAGGTCACTGCTGAGATCGAAGCGCGTCGGCGCCCGGCCGCGGACGCGCTCAAGGATTGGGGGCTGGCGCATCGCTTCGCGGGTTCCTCCGACCGCGCCGCTATTGCCGGTCTCGTCTACGACGCGCTGCGCCGCAAGGCTTCCTCGGCGTGGCTGATGGGCGAAGGCACGCCGCGCGCCGCCATCATCGGCATGCTGCATCGCGAGCGCGGCCTCGACGTTGCGGAGATCGCGGCGCTCTGCGACGGGGCGCGCTTTGCGCCGGCGCCATTGAGTGAGGCCGAGCAGGCGGCGCTTGGCCGGAACACACTCAAGGACGCGCCGGCGCCGGTCCAGGGCGACTACCCGGATTGGCTCGATCCGCACTTGGCGCGGACATTTGGCGACGAGCGGATCGCCGAAGCTGCCGCTCTCGCGAGCCGCGCGCCGCTCGACCTGCGCGTCAATACGCTCAAGGCCGACCGCGAGGAGGTGCTGCCCAAACTCGCGCATCTTGCGGCCGAGCCGACGCGATGGTCGCCGCTCGGCCTGCGCATTCGGCTCGGCGCCGATGCGAGGAGCCCGGCGCTGCACGCCGAGCCGTTGTTTCGCAAAGGCGCCTTCGAGATCCAGGATGAAGGCTCACAGCTCGCCGCGCTATTGGCGAACGCCAAGCCCGGCGAGCAGATCGTCGATCTGGCGGCCGGCGCCGGCGGCAAGACCCTGGCGCTGGCCGCGGCCATGGAGAATCGCGGCCAAATCTACGCGACCGACATCGACAAGCGCCAATTGGTGCCGATCCACGACCGCATCGCGCGCGCCGGGGCCCGCAACATCCAGGTGCGCACGCCGCGCGGGGAGACGGACGCGGTCGCCGATCTTGCCGGCCGCGCCGACTGCGTGCTGATCGACGCGCCGTGCACCGGTACCGGAACTTGGCGGCGCAGCCCCGATGCCAAATGGCGGGTGCGTCCGGGCGCACTCGCCGAGCGCGTGAAGCAGCAGGCGGCGCTCCTTGACCGAGCCGCCGCGCTGGTGAAGGCGGGCGGCCGCATCGCCTATATCACCTGCTCCGTGCTCGCCGAGGAAAACGGCGACCAGGTGCGGGCCTTCCTCGGCCGGAATCCGGATTTTTCCGTGGAAAAACCCGCTGAAGTGGCGCAGGCGCTCGGCGAACGCGCCTATCTTTTCACCCATGCCGCGCTTATCTCGGAGGAAGGTTTGCTGATGACCCCGCGCCGCACCGACACCGACGGCTTTTTCGTCAGCCTGTTGCGGCGTGCGGCATGACTGCGGCAGCGAAAACTCGACAGCGCGAGGCGGTTGCCATAGAACCTGCCATGGCGGCTCACGACAAGATTCTCATCGTCGATTTCGGCTCGCAGGTGACCCAGCTCATCGCCCGGCGTGTGCGCGAGGAGCGGGTCTATTGCGAGATCGTGCCGTTCCAGAAAGCCGAAGCGGCGCTCAATGCGATGAAGCCGAAAGGCGTCATCCTGTCCGGCGGGCCCGCATCCGTGCTCGACCGGGACGCACCGCTGGCGCCGACGGCGATCTACCAGGCCGGCGTGCCCGTGCTCGGCATCTGTTACGGCGAGCAGGCCATGGCGCAGCAGCTCGGCGGCAAGGTCGAAGGCGGGCACCATCGCGAATTCGGCCGCGCCGAAGTCGAAGTGACAAAGCCGTCGGCGCTCTATGACGGCGTATGGCAGGTCGGGCAGCGCTATCCGGTATGGATGAGCCATGGCGACCGCGTCACCAAGCCGCCCGCGGGCTTTGTCGCCATCGGCACGTCGGCGAACGCGCCGATCGCCATGATCGCCGACGACAAGCGCAAGTTCTACGCGACCCAGTTCCACCTCGAGGTCATGCACACGCCGCACGGCGCCGCGATCCTGCGCAATTTCGTCCGCAAGATCGCCGGATGCACCGGCGACTGGACCATGCGCGCGTTCAAGGAGGAGGCGATCGAGAAGATCCGCCGGCATGTCGGCAAGGGCAGGGTGATCTGCGGGCTTTCGGGCGGCGTCGATTCCGCCGTCGCCGCCGTGCTCATTCACGAGGCGATCGGCGACCAGCTCACCTGCGTGTTCGTCGACCACGGGCTCCTTCGGCTTGGCGAGGGCGAGAAGGTGGCGGCGCTGTTCCGCGGCCACTACAACATTCCGCTCGTGCACGTGGATGCCGCCGACGATTTCCTCAAGGCGCTCGCCGGCATCGCGGATCCGGAAGTCAAGCGCAAGACCATCGGCAAATTGTTCATCGACGTGTTCGAGGCCGAGGCGAAGAAGATCGCAAGCGATGGAAAAGGCTTGGTGGAATTCCTGGCGCAGGGCACGCTTTATCCCGACGTGATCGAGAGCGTGTCGTTCACCGGCGGCCCGTCGGTGACCATCAAGTCGCACCACAATGTCGGCGGCTTGCCCGAGCGCATGAACATGAAGCTCGTCGAGCCGCTGCGCGAATTGTTCAAGGACGAAGTCCGCGCGCTCGGCCGCGAGCTCGGCCTGCCGGAGGCGTTCGTCGGCCGGCATCCATTTCCCGGCCCGGGCCTCGCCATCCGCTGTCCCGGCGAGATCACCCGCGAACGGCTCGATATCCTGCGGCTTGCCGACGACGTCTTCATCGAGGAGATCCGCCGCGCCGGACTCTATGACGACATCTGGCAGGCATTCGCGGTGCTGCTGCCGGTGCGCACCGTCGGCGTGATGGGCGATTTCCGCACCTACGACTTTGTCGTCGGGCTGCGCGCGGTCACCTCGACCGATGGCATGACCGCGGATTTCTATCCGTTCGACATGCAATTCATTGGCGCGGTGGCGACCCGCATCATCAACGAGGTCAAGGGCGTCAACCGCGTCGTCTACGACGTGACCTCGAAGCCGCCGGGGACGATCGAGTGGGAGTAGGGGTTTAGGCGGCGATATTGTAGCTCGGCGCAGTTTCGGCCCTTCGCGCAAACCTTCGGCGAACCTCGCCCGCGAGGGTCGGTTCGATTACTTGCTCGTGGAGTTCGACGGGGATCCCGGAGCCGCTGCCCGCTCTAGAGCCTCGCCTGGGCCGGCGGACAGCTCTCACTTTCCCGCTGCTTCCGCCGCCGCAGAAGAACTGATCGCCGCCGTCGGATTCGAGCCCCGACACGCCTACTCCAGGCGGCATCTCGAGCGTCTCCAGGACCTCTCCCGTCGCAGAATCGACTCGCCTCAAATCGCTATCGTCACCTTCCCAGGTGCCGTGCCAGAGCTCGCCGTCGATCCAGGTGACGCCGGTGACGACGCGGTTCGACTCGATGGTGCGAAGAATCGCCCCGGTTTCGGGATCGACCTGATGGATCTTCCTGCCCCGAGGCTGCCCCACCCAGAGCGCTCCTTCGGCCCACGCGAGCCCTGAGTCACCGCCGCCGCCGGGCGCCGGGATCGTTGAGAGCACACGGCCGGTCTTCGGATCAATCTTCTGGATGCGATCCTCGGCAATCTGAAACAGGTGCTTGCCGTCGAACGCCGTTCCCGCATGCGCGGCGACATCGATCGAGCGCACCGTCTTCCCGCTCGCTGGATCGAACGCGTTGAGCTTATCTCCGGACGCAAACCAGACGTGCTGACCGTCATACGTGACTCCATTGACGCGGTCGGCGCCCGGAAAGGGTCCATATTCACGGAGGATTTTGGCGGCTGATCGTTTCATGCCGCCATCCTAGTCACTCGGTAGTGGACCGGGGAGTAACAATAGTGTCGGGAATCCCGGCACCGGCGGGGTCATCCAACGACGCGCTCGCCCGCGACCGAACGACTGCACCTTGCCTGCTGCCGCAAGCGTATCGAGCGCCCGCTGCACGGTGCGCGGGCTGGCGCCGAGCGCAATTGCCAGGGCCGAACTCGACCACGACTTGCCGTCGGCGAGGAAGGCGAGCACCGCGGCGTGCTGCTCTTCGACGGGCGGCGTCAGCACGACGACCTCGCCGGCGCGGCGCGGCGCCAGCGCAAAGCCTCGCTTCGTCGCGCTCACGTCCGCCAGCGTCCGAAGTTCCACGCGAAGCCGCCCGACTTCGACCCGCAACCGCGCGCGATGCGATTCATCGACGTGCTTCGCCCGGAAGGCGCGCGCGATGAGCGTGCTTCTCGGCACGTCTCCGGGCCAAGCTTCACCCAGCGCGCGTGCAAGCGCGAACAATACCGGGCGGGTCGCCAGCGAGACCACGGTCAATGCGTCACGCACGACGTAACGGCACGCGTCGACGACGAGCACCTTCGACGCCAGGAGCGCTTCAACATCCTTGAGCAGAAGGAGTCGCTCCTCGCCACGCGCGATCAGGCGCGCCGCCGGCGTGTTGAGGACGAGGGATGCGCTTTCGACCTCCGCCGTCAGCGCCGGGATACGGGCCTGGAGCGCGGCGCGCTCGGCCCGAACGAGCGCCGCGTGCGCCGCCTTCGTCCGCAGCCGTCGCATCGCAATTCCGGCAACGACCAGTTCGTGGGCGGCCCTCGACGCGGGCGGGAAGGGCGTGGGGTCAAGATCGGCGAGCTTACGCTCGGCTTCGTCGAGGCGCCCGATCAGGAGGAGGCGCCGGACCTCGAGGTTCCGCGCATGCGCGGCGTTCACCCGGTCGCCGTGCTGTTCGAGCGTCGTGCGCGCCGCATCGAGTTCCTTCGCAGGCCAACCTAGGTCGCGCGAGACGAGCGCGATCTCGGCCTCGGCAACGACACACCTCGCGCGGGCCACGGCCTCCTTCGGACCGAACGCGCGCGCAGCACTGCGCAGGAGCGCCTTGGCGCGAACGAGATCGCCGAGCTGCGCCATCGCGATGCCTCGCAGCGCCAGCGCAGGCGCGTCGTCGCGCAGGGCGACCCGCTTCAATGCGCCAAGGGGGTCGCCGGCTGCAAGTGAAGACGCCGCGGCAGTGATCAGCGAGTCCATCGGAATCCCGACACACTTGTAACTCTCGCCGTTTCCATTTCGGCACTAAGTCTATCTGGTGATCAACAACACGAGAAGGAGAGATAGATATGCCCGATATCCTGCATAAAGTCGGAATCAAATCGTCGTCGTTGGATGATGTCTATAAGGCATTGGCCACGGTCGAAGGCCTTTCCGGTTGGTGGACCAGCGACACGCACGGGGAAAGCAAGGTCGGCGGCGTGATCCAATTCCGCTTCGGCGCCGGCGGTTTCGACATGAAGGTTCTCGAGCTGCAGCCCGCCAAGCGCGTGCTGTGGCAGGTGGTCGACGGGCCCGAAGAATGGATGGGTACAAAAATCAGTTTCGATCTCAAACAAGAAGGCGACTGGACCATCGTCCTCTTCAAGCACCAAGGCTGGAAGGAGCCGGTGGAGTTCATGCACCACTGCAGCACCAAGTGGGCGGTCTTCCTGCTGAGCCTGAAGTCGCTTCTCGAAACCGGCAAAGGTGGCCCCTGGCCAAACGAAATCAAGCTCGACAGCTGGGAATAAAGCGGCACGAGCAAACAAGACAACGCAAATGAAAACCGAAATTTAGGCGTTAACGGAGAGAGCGATGAAAAACTCCATGAGGGATGAACTTGGAGCTCCCAAGGTAGTCGATCGGAGCACCTTCCAGGTCGAGCTCGACGCATTGCGGGTTCGAGAAAAGGCTCACACAAAAGAAGGCGACGCCATTGCGGCCGCCCGCCGGCGGCTCCCCATGGTCGAGGTGGATGGCGCCACACCGCTCATTGGCGGACGTGGAACGGTCACACTGTTGGATGCGTTTGAGGGACGCCGGCTGCTCATCGCCTACTACTTCATGTGGCACGCCGGCCACCCGGCGGCGGAGCAGTGCGAGGGGTGCACCTTGTATACGTCCCAGGTCCGCGAGCTGTCGTTCATGCATTCCCGCGACGTCACCTACGCCACGTTCTGCCAGGGCCCGTACGAAGAGAGCGCCCGGTACCGCGACTTCATGGGCTGGGAGATGCCTTGGTACTCGGCCGAGAAGGACTCGCTCGACACTCTCTTGGTCGGACGCCGGGTCGGCATGATGCATATCGTCTGCTACCTGCGACAAGGATCCAATGTCTTCGAGACATACTGGACGACGTGGCGCGGCGTCGAGGTGATGGGCAATAGCTACGCGTTGCTCGACTTGACCGCCTACGGGCGGCAAGAGAGGTGGGAGGACTCGCCCACCGGCTGGCCACAACGGCCGCAAGGCGAGCACAGCTACCGTAACGATGGACGCCCCATCACCCAGTGGCCGCGCCTGAAGGCAGGGCATTCCGACGACCTGGGAACCGGCAGGCGCTGAACCGCGCCTGCTCACCAAAATGACTGACCCAGGCAACCATGAGGCCGTATCGCACCAGGAATGGCGCAAGGCGGGCGCGGATTTTTGGCTACGCCTCGCGGCCGCGCCGACCTTCGCCATCATGGCGCTGGTGACGGCCGCGCTTGGTAGCGGCGCACCGGATATGCTCTGCTCGGCCATGCACCATGCTTCCCCGCTCGGCGGAATGGCGCCGATGTACTCGCTGATGAGCGCCTTCCATTTGCCGCCTTGGCTGAAGCTCGTCTCCAGGCAACGCAGCGTTATTCGCCGGTCCTGATCCCGCGGTTACCAAAGCGATCGAGGTACACTGCTATTCTCCGACGCTTGATCGGGACCAAAAAAGGTTGACGTCATCGCAGCCTAGCGCGCGAGCGGAGTGCGCGTGATGCCGGGCATTTGGCTCACGGGCACATTGAGTTGGAGTGCGATGTTTCTTTACCTAAGCATCTACCCAAACATCGGCCACGTGATCTCAGCGAGGAAGGCACGCAGCGCTTCAACCAGCGCCTTTGGCTGGTCGCCCTGCACGCTATGGCCGGCTCCGTCGATTGCGATCCAGCGCCCGTTCGGAATTGCTTCCGCGAAGCGTCGCGCGTCTTCCTCGCCGAGGATTCGACTGTCGGCGCCCCGTACGACGAGGGTGGGGCAATGCAGATTAGCGATGCGCTCGCGAATGGGGCCGAAGGCGGCCGTTACGGCCGCGAGCCTCTCGCCGCGGTGGCGCAAGTCCGTTTTCCAGATCAACCGCCCGTCGGGACAGGAACGAAGATTGTGCCAGAGGCTGTGGCGCAGGAGGCGAGCATCGCGACGCGGATTGAGCCGCAATGCCGCGTCGACAAACTGCTCAAGCTGATCGAGCCCGGCGACCTCCTGCATGAACTCGTGTATCGGCAGGCCGGCTTCCACGTTCACCCACGGTCCGACATCGACGGCGACGAAGCCGGCTACGGCCTTCGGCCGCTCCAGCGCGTAGTGGAGGCCGGCGATTCCGCCCAATGACATGCCGACGATCACCAAAGGCGCCAAATTCAATGCATCGACCAGGGCCGCGGCGTCGGCGGCGTACGCTTCGACGCGATAGTCCGATTCATATGACCACTCCGAATCGCCGTGACCGCGCTGATCGACTGCAATGCATCGGTATTCTCGCGAAAGCTCATGGCAGACGACGTCCCAGGTGCGACAGGTCTGACCGCCGCCGTGCAGGAACAGGATTGGGCGGCCAGCGTGATCGCCCCATTCGACGTAGTGGAAGCGCATTCCGCGCAGGATGATGTGATGGTCCTGGGGCGGCGTGAGCGGGCGGTAGGGTATGCCCGACAGCTCGAGGCGGAGACGATGGTGCTCCGCGTCATCAGGGAGGTTTAAGCGGTCGTGATTGCGCACGACGACGCGTCCCGTATTGCTACCTAGACTACTCTAAGTTAGAGTGATTTAGGTACCCCTGTCAACGCTCGGCGTTTGCGAAAGCGAGGTGACCATGGAGCAGCGCGTGAGACATAGCGCGGACGAGGCAAAACGAATGATCTTGGACGCAGCAGAAAAGCGCCTCAAGGATGGCGGTCCCACTGCCGTCAGGGTCCAGCTTGTCGCACGTGACGTGGGCCTAACTGACGCCGCCGTTCACCATCACTTTGGCAACCGAGAGGGCCTGCTGACGGCATTGCTCCGACATGCTGCGCGGGGGTTGCGCGAACAGATCGACGTGGCCGCACGCAATTGGGGCCAAGGGTCGCGCGATCTCTGGTCACTTACTGACCTTATTGCCGATTGCTACGACCGACGTGGCTACGCGCGGCTGGCCATGTGGCTCATGCTCTCGGGGGCCCGGGGCAAAGGGTCGGGAATGCTCTCCGGTCTTGTTGACGCGCTTTACCAAGACGGCGAGGTCGCCGCGCGCGAGTTGGGGCTGGCTCCGCCGACGCGGACTGAGACACAATTCATTGTTGCGCTGTTCCACATGGTCCAAGTGGCCGAACCACTTTTTGGCGAAGGTATGCGTCGCAGTGCTGGGCTGCCAAATGATGAAGCGTCTCGCGATCAATTCCGAGCTTGGCTGTTGAACGTGTTCCAAAGTCTGTTGCAACCGGCGGGTTTTGCGCGCCACGTGCCCGCTCGCAGGCGCGAGCGGCGGCGCTATCGGTGACAGCAGAGTGTGCGCTCATGGCAACTATCATCTACGGCATCAAGAACTGCGACACGATGAAGAAGGCGCGCGCGTGGCTCGACAAGCGCGGTGTCGCCTATGCGTTTCACGATTACAAGACCGCCGGGATTGAGCGCGAGCGGCTCGATCTTTGGTGCAAGACGGTCGGCTGGGAAGTCTTGCTCAATTGCAGCGGCACGACCTTCCGTAAGCTCCCCGACCAGGACAAGAACGGCCTCGATGCCAAAAAGGCGGTGGCGCTGATGCTGGCGCAGCCGTCCATGATCAAGCGGCCGGTGCTCGATCTCGGCGGCGGCAAGCTCATCGTCGGCTTCACGCCGGAACTTTACCGGGAAAAGCTCGCCGCTCAGCGCTGAGCAAGGCCGTTTCCGTCGACGGCTGGCGCCGCAGCAGCGCGGCGGCAATCGCCGTAAACAAAATTCCGCCGCAACAAGTCCGCGTTTGCCGTTTCGTTAACAATCGTATGCAGAATCATTTTGTCGCCATTGAGCGACCACGTTTTGTCCGAAGAGGTGCGGTGTCTACCGGCCGAACGTCCGGCATCGGTTCGGTTGTTTCTTGATCGTCGGGGTCGAGCGTTAGGGGCGTGGGTGGAGGGTTCACATGACGTTGCGTGCGTGCGCTGCCGGCATTGCGCTGGCCGCGAGTACCGCTTTTTCGGTTTGTTCCGCCGCGGCTGCAGATCTGCCGGTGCGGCCCGCTCCGGCGCCGATGGCGCCGGTCGCCTACGCGCCTGCTGCGATCTACAATTGGACCGGCCTTTATATCGGCGGCCAGCTTGGCGCGGGCTTCGGCAACTCCTCTTGGACCGATCCACTCACCGGGGCGAAGAACAATTTCAACAGCGGCGCCGGGTTTCTTGGCGGCGCGCAGGTCGGCGGCAATTTCCAGTTCAATATGCTTGTGGTCGGCGTTGAAGGCGATTTCAACTGGAGCAGCCTCAAAGGCAGCGGCACCAACTCGATCGGCAACACCATCAACAGCAACGTGAACTGGACCTCGACCGTCACCGGCCGGGTCGGCGCGGCTTTCGATCGCCTCCTGGTTTACGGCAAGGGCGGCGTCGCCTTCGCGCAGGACCAGAACGGCTTCACCGATCTCTTCGGCAACAGCGCCGGCGCCACCTCCACGCGCACCGGCTGGACCGCGGGCGCCGGGCTGGAATACGGCATAACGAAAAATATCTCGGCGAAGGTCGAATACGACTATCTCGGCTTCGGCTCGCAGACGCTGAATTTCACGACGCCGACCACGCCACTTTATTCCACCAAAGCCAATCTCAACGTCCAGGAAGTCAAGGCCGGCTTGAATTTTCGCTTTGGCGGCCCGTGAGCGCTGAAATCCAGCGCGTGATCTCATCGCACGGCACGGTCTCCGGTCGGGCTTAGGGCCCGCTATCATTGACAATGACAGCCCGCCGGTCATGATCGCCGCCGCCGCGCGGGCGGCGATCCGCGCTTCAGTCCGATTGCCCGTCGCCGGCTAGTTCAGAGTGTCGCGGTTTAGCCTTAGGTCTTCAGCTTTGGGCCTTGCTGTCGAAATCCTTGGACTGGTCTTGTTCCTGGGCGCGCATGTGTTCGTGAGCATGCGCGGTGAGCGCGACGCGTTGATCGCCCGGATCGGCGGCGGGCCGTACCGCGGCCTGTTCGCCCTGGTCTCGATCGTCGGCCTGGTGCTGATCGGCTTTGGCTTCGCGCGCTACCGCGACGCCGGTCTCATTGCAGTGTGGTACCCGCCGGCGTGGACGCGCCACATCGTGGAAGCGCTGATGTGGCCGGCCAGCATCCTGGTGGTTGCCGCCTATATCCCCGGCAATATCAAGCGCACGCTCAATCATCCGTTTCTGGTCGGGGTCAAGACCTGGGCGGTCGCGCATCTGTGCGCCAACGGCGATCTCGGCGGCATTGTCCTGTTCGGCGCGGTGCTGGCCTGGGCGGTCTATGACCGCATCACGCTCAAGCGCCGTGCTGACGCGGGCGCCCCGCCGATTCCAGTCGGCGGCAGCCGCAACGACATCATCGCCATCGTCGTCGGCACTATCCTCTACCTCGCGCTCGGCCTGGTCTTTCACCCGATCGTCATCGGCGTGCCGGCGTTCGGAACCCCGGCGCTCGGATCCTAGCGGTGTCGGTGCACGACGAGATCCGGCGGTTGACCGCGCCGGACATCCGCGCCCGCAAGGGCGGCGAGCCGATCGTGTGCCTCACTTCCTATCATGCGCACACGGCGCGCATCCTCGACGGCTATTGCGACCTCATTCTGGTCGGCGATTCGCTCGGCATGGTGATGCATGGGCTCGAGACCACCGTGCCGGTCACGCTCGAGATGATGATCCTGCAAGGGCTCGCGGTGATGCGCGGCTCGAAGCGCGCGCTGGTCGTCGTCGACTTGCCGTTCGGCTCCTACGAGGCCTCGAAGGAACAGGCGTTCGCCGCCGCGGCGCGCGTGCTCAAGGAAACCGGCTGCGGCGCGATCAAACTTGAAGGCGGTCGGCGCATGGCGGAGACCATCGCCTTCCTGGTTGAGCGCGGCGTACCGATCATGGGCCACGTCGGCTTGACCCCGCAGGCGATCAACACGATCGGGTCGTTCCGCGCCCAGGGCCGCGAGGAGAGCGACTGGGCGCCGATCGAAGCGGACGCCCGCGCGGTCGCCGACGCCGGCGCCTTCGCCGTCGTGCTCGAAGCGATCGCCGAGCCACTCGGCCGCCGCATCACCGGCGCGGTCGCCATCCCCACGATCGGCATCGGGGCGAGCGCGACCTGCGACGGTCAGATCCTCGTGCTCGAGGATATGCTTGGGCTTTCGCCCCACGTGCCGAAATTCGTCAAACGCTTCGGCGAGCTCGGCCCGTCGATCGAACAAGCGGTGAAGAGCTACGCCGAGAGCGTGCGCGCGCGCAGCTTTCCCGGTCCCGAGCACGTCTATGCGATGCGCAAGAAGAAGGATTAACCGGCGCGCCCGCGACCCTGCGGCCGTGGCATAAACCATGCCCAAATCGTCGCAGTGGAGCGACGCGACTTTGCCTTGCTCGCGCCATATGATTAGATTAACTCGCGCAGGGTTTTCCGGGTCTAACTAGCCGGAATTCCTTGATTTTTGTCCGTTCGTCTGTTCGGAATTGGCGCCACAGCGGAACTCCGCGCGGAATGGGCCGTTCCGGAGCATGGGCTGGCGCTGGGGCAGGGGCCGTGGCCGATATCTTCCAGGAAGTTGACGAAGAAGTCCGTCGCGAACAGCTCAAGAAGCTGTGGCAGCGCTACGGCGTCTACGCGATCGCGGCCTGCGTTCTCCTCGTCGCCGGCGTCGCTGCCTGGCGCGGTTACGACTGGTGGGAGACCAGAAAGGCCGCCGAGGCGGGCGCCGCCTTCGAGCAGGCGGTGACGCTGGCGGAAGCCGGCAAGCACCAGGAGGCGGAAGCGGCCTTCGCCAAGCTCGCGAGCGCCGGGAGCGCCGGCTATCGCGTGCTGGCGCGCCTGCGCGAGGCCGCCGAGCTCGCGCGCACGGACAGCAAGGCCGCGGTCGTCGCCTATGACGAGATCGCAGCCGACAAGAGCGCTGGACAAGTCATCCAGGATTTGGCCGCCCTACGGGCCGGATTCCTCCTGGTCGATAGCGCGCCCTATGGCGACATGCGCTCGCGGCTCGAACCTTTGACCGGGACCGAGCGCGCCTTCCGCCACGGCGCGCGCGAATTGCTGGCGCTCTCGGCCTGGAAGTCGGGCGACATGGCCGCGGCGCGGCAGTGGACGGAAATGATCATGAGCGATCCGCAAACGCCGGCGGGCGCGCGAAGCCGCATCCAAGTGTTGAGCGAGCTGATCGCGGCGAGCGGCAAAGGCTGAGCGGATGCCGGCGCGACCCACTCTTTCCCTGGTTCGCCTCGGCGCGGCGCTCGCCGTCGTGCTGATGTTTGCCGGCTGCACGGCGGGCGGTCAATTCGACCCGACCGAATTGGTCAATTCGGAAACTTTCAGCACCAAGAAGAAGCTGCAGGGCGACCGTGAGCCGGTGTTCCCGAACGGCGTGCCCGGCGCGGCGACCGGCGTGCCGCCGGATCTGGTGAAGGGCTACCAAGCGCCGCCCGAGCAGGCCGCCGACAATGGCGACGCCGCGGCGAAGGCAGAGGCGAAGGCCGAACCGAAACCGAAGCCCAAACCCAAGCCGAAACCAAAGGTGGCGACCGCGCCGCCGAGAGCGCGGCAAGATCCGGCCTTTGATCAGGCGCCCGCTTCCCCGGCGCCGCGCGCGGCGACACCGCAGACCGCCTGGCCGAACCCGCCGCAAGCCGCGTCGGGCCAGCCAAATGCGCAGGGACAAACGGTGTGGCCGAATCCGCCGCCCCCCGCGACACACTGACGGCTTCACGATAAGAGTGCGGTCTGAACTGAGAGCCTGGCGCCGCGCCAACGAGACGGTTTTTGGCTCTTCCCCCCGATCGCATCATGTCCTTCACCGTCGCCATCGTCGGCCGCCCCAATGTCGGAAAGTCGACCCTGTTCAACCGCCTCGTTGGCGCGCGCCGGGCGCTCGTCGACGATCGGCCCGGCGTCACCCGCGACCGCAGGGAAGGCGAGGGCAGGCTCGGCGATCTTTCCTTTACAGTGATCGACACGGCCGGGCTCGAGGAGGCGCACGGCGACAGCCTCTCAGCGCGAATGCAGGCGCAGACCGCCGCCGCCATGGCGCAGGCCGATGTCGTCCTTTTCCTCGTCGACGCGCGCGCCGGCACGACCGATACCGATCGCGGCTTTGCCGATCTGGTGCGCAGATCGGGCAGGCCCGCGATCGTCGTGGCTAACAAAAGCGAGGGCCGCGCCGGCGAAGCCGGCGTTCTCGAAGCCTATGCGCTCGGATTGGGCGAGCCGGTCGCGATCAGCGCCGAACACGGCGAGGGCTTGGCGGCGCTCTACGAGGCGCTGCGCGAGGCACTCCCGGAAGCAACGGCCGAGGGCGCGCCCGAGGAAGGTCGCGCCGGCCCTGCCGAAGAAAAGCCGATCCGCATCGCGGTGGTCGGCCGGCCCAACACCGGCAAATCCACGCTGATCAACCGCCTGCTCGGCGACGAGCGGCTGCTGACCGGATCCGAGCCGGGCATCACGCGCGATGCGATCGCCGTCGATCTTGCCTGGCGCGGCCGCCGGTTGCGCGTCTACGACACCGCCGGGCTGCGGCGGCGCTCGCGAATTGCCGAGAAGCTCGAGAAGCTGTCCGTTGCCGATACGCTCAATGCCATCCGCTTCGCCGAAGTCGTGATCGTGCTCATCGACGCGCAGACGCCGTTCGAGGAGCAGGACGTTCGCATCGCCGACCTCGTCGAGCGGGAGGGGCGCGCAATCGTCATTGGCATCAACAAAGTGGACCTGATCGAGCGAGAGCCGGGCGTTCGGTCGCGGCTGCGCGAGGAAACCGATCGGCTGCTGCCGCAGATCAGAGGCGTGCCGGTCGTGGCGCTGTCGGCGCAAAGCGGCGAGGGCCTCGACCGGTTGATGGCGGCGGTGATGGAAAGTCACGCGGTCTGGAACCGTCGGGCACCGACCGCCGCGCTCAATCGCTTCCTCGCCGACGCGGTCGCGGCGCATCCGCCGCCTGCCGCTCGAGGCCGCCGCCTGCGGCTCGCTTACATCACCCAGCCGAAAGCGCGGCCGCCGACCTTCGTCCTGTTCTCTTCGCGCGCATCCGCTCTGCCGGAGACCTATCGCCGCTATTTGATCAACGGTCTGCGCGAGACCTTCGCGCTCCCCGGCACGCCGATCCGGTTGACGCTGCGGACCAAGGCGAATCCTTACGCCGGCCGGAAGCGTCGCAGATGAACGCTCCGCTCGACCAAACCGACACGGCGCGCGCGCCGGCCGGGTTCGTGTTCATTTTCGTGACGGTGCTGCTCGACATGCTGTCGATCGGGATCATCGTTCCGGTGTTGCCGAAGCTGGTCGTCGATTTCATGGGCGGCGACACCAAGCAGGCGGCGGAAATCCTCGGTCTGTTCGGCACCGCGTGGGCCTTGGCGCAGTTTGTATTCTCGCCGGTCCAGGGTGCGTTGTCCGACGCGTTCGGCCGGCGCTCGGTGATCCTGATCTCCAATTTCGGCGTCGGATTGGACTATGTGCTGATGGCACTGGCGCCGAACCTCGCCTGGCTGTTCGTCGGCCGCGTGATCTCCGGCATTACCGCGGCGAGCATCTCCGCCGCCTACGCCTATGTCGCGGACGTGACCCCGCCGGAGCGGCGCGCGGCGCGTTTCGGTCTCCTCGGCGCGGCGTTCGGGGCCGGATTTATTTTCGGGCCGGCGCTCGGCGGGCTGGCCGGTAGCATTTCTCCGCGCCTGCCGTTCTGGATTGCCGCGGGTTTGAGTCTCGTCAATGCGTGCTACGGGCTGTTGGTGCTGCCGGAGTTGCTGCCACGCTCTCGCCGAACGGCGTTCAGCTGGCGGCGCGCCAATCCGCTCGGTGCGCTCGCCCTGCTGCGCTCACACGCCGAGTTGTTCGGGCTCGCCTGCATCAATTTTCTCTCCAATCTCGCCCACGCCGTGCTGCCGAGCATCGGCGTTCTCTACATGCTGTACCGCTACAGCTGGGACGAACGCACCATCGGCTTGACGCTGGCCGGTGTCGGCGCCGCCTCGATCATCGTCCAGGCAGGGGTCGTCGGCCAGGTCACCAAGCGGATCGGCGAGCGTACCGCGTTGATGCTCGGGATCGCCTTCGGGGTGGTGGGTTTCCTGGTGTTCGCCTTCGCGCGCACCAGCATCGAGTTCTGGCTCGGCATTCCGCTACTGGCGTTATGGGGACTGGAGGAGCCGGCCTCTCAGGCTTTGATGAGCCGCAGAGTGAGCGCCGCGGAACAGGGCCGGCTCCAGGGCGCCAATGCGAGCATCATGGGCGTGGCCAATCTGTTCGGACCGGGCTTGTTCACCCAGATTTTCGCGTTTGCCATTTCCGGCGAGCGCGGCGTGCCTGGCGCGCCGTTTATACTGGCCGGCCTCTTGCTGTTTGCTGCCGGCCTGTTGGCCTGGCACACGACGCGCAGATAGCCGGCGGCACGGCTAGGCCGGCTGCGTGAAATCTAGAAACTTATCGGTGCGGAATTCGTAGAGCCGGCCGGTCTCGGTAAAGCCGGGGAGGCAGAGCGGGACGATTTTCTCCGCGATTTCGTCGGCCGTCGGCAAGGTCATCGGGTCTTCGCCCGGCATGACCAAAGCGCGCATGCGGGTACGGGTCGCGCCGGGATCGAACAAATTGACGCGCACGGCGGTCGAGTTGGTTTCGGCCGCATAGGTCTGCGCCAGAACGTTGAGCGCGGCCTTGGACACCGAATAGGGCGCCCAATAGGCGCGGGCAAGGGTGGCGGCGCGGGAGGTGACGAACACGGCGCGGCCCGCGTCGGAGCGGCGCAGCAACGCCGCCATGGCCCTGATGAGGTGCCAGTTGGCGGTGACGTTGAGCGCCATCATCTCTTCCCAGATCTTCGGGTCGATGTGATCGAGCGGCGAGAGCGTGGCCGCCATGGCGGCATTGCCGACGAGCACGTCGAGGCGCCCGTGGCGCTCATTGAGCGCGGCGGCGAGTCGATAGAGGCCGTCGAAATCGCGCAGGTCGAGCGGCGCCAGCGTCGCCGTGCTGCCGGCGGCGCGGGCGGCGTCGTCGAGCTCCTCGAGCCCACCGACCGTGCGCGCCACCGCCACCACGTGCGCCCCGGCGCGCGCCAGCGCCAGCGCGGTCGCGTAGCCAATACCGCGCGAGGCGCCGGTGACGAGCGCGATCCGGCCGGCAAGCGGTTGCGGCATGCCTCAGCTCGCCTCGGCGAGCAGCGAAAGCTGGCGAGGCGAGGCTTCTTGGCCGGTCCGGTCGGTGAGTGCTGTCGGGTATTCGCCGGTGAAGCAATGATCGGTGAATTGCGGTCGCGCCGGATCGCGCCCGGTCTCGCCCATGGCCCGGTAGATGCCCTCGACGGAGAGGAAGGCGAGCGAATCCGCGCCGATGAACTGCCGCATGCCCTCGAGGTCATGGGTGGCGGCAAGAAGCTTGTCATGCTCGGGCGTATCGATGCCGTAGTAGTCCGGGTGGGTGATCGGCGGCGAGGCGATGCGGAAGTGGACCTCGCGCGCGCCGGCATCGCGCATCATGCGCACGATCTTCACCGACGTGGTGCCGCGCACGATCGAATCATCGATCAGCACGATGCGCTTGCCGTTGACCACGGCGCGGTTGGCGCTGTGCTTGAGCCGTACGCCGAGTTGGCGGATATGCTGGGTCGGCTCGATGAAGGTGCGCCCGACATAGTGATTGCGGATGATGCCGAGCTCGTAAGGAATGCCGGACTGCTGTGCATAGCCGATCGAAGCCGGCACGCCGGAATCGGGCACGGGGATGATGACGTCGGCGTCGGCGGGCGCCTCGCGCGCGAGTTCCGCGCCGCAGGTCTTGCGCACGTCGTAGACGCTGCGGCCGCCGACGATCGAATCCGGCCGGGCGAAATAGACGTATTCGAAGATGCAGGGGCGCGGCGCCGTCGGCGGGAACGGCTTGTGCGAATGCGCGCCGTCTTCGTCGAAAATGAGAACCTCGCCGTTCTCCACGTCGCGCACATAGTGCGCGCCGATGATGTCGAGCGCGCAGGTCTCGGATGCGAGGATCGGGCAGCCGTCGAGCTTGCCGAGCACCAGTGGGCGGATGCCGAGCGGGTCGCGCGCGCCGACGAGCTTCTTGTTGGTAAGGCCGACGAAGGCATAGGCGCCTTCGAGCATGCGCAGCCCTTCGATGAAACGGTCGATGAAGCGGTTGCGCTGCGAGCGCGCCACGAGATGAAGGATCACCTCGGTGTCGGTCGTCGACTGCATCATGGCGCCTTCGCGCACCAGCTGGCGGCGCAGCGTCAGGCCGTTGGTGAGGTTGCCGTTATGGCCGATGGCGAAGCCGCCGGCATTGAGCTCGGCGAACAGCGGCTGCACGTTGCGCAGAATGGTCTCGCCGGTGGTCGAATAGCGCACATGGCCGACGGCGGCGTTGCCGGGCAGGCGATCGATCACCTCGCGGCGGGAGAAGGCGTCGCCGACGAGGCCGAGGCGGCGCTCGGAGTGAAAACGCTTGCCGTCGAAGGAGACGATGCCGGCGGCTTCCTGGCCGCGGTGCTGCAGCGCATGCAGGCCGAGCGCGGTGATCGCGGCCGCATCGGGATGGCCGAAGATGCCGAATACGCCGCATTCTTCACGCAGCCGGTCGTCGTCGGGGTCGCGGAGGGTGGGTTTCGTCATGGTCATCGGCTGCCAATCATCTCAATGCACCATTCCCCTCGTTTCGAGCAATTGCTGCATCCCGCTCCGGCTCGAACGATCATAACCCGCATAAGCGCGATTCTCGGCAGGTCTGTCGAGTTCGCTGTGCCGGTCCGACGGGGCCTCGGGAGTATCGGTTTCCTCCGGCCGCGGCCGTCTCAGCTTCTTCAAAATGGTGCTTTCCGGGTCTTCCGGCAACATCGACATCAGCCATTGGCCGGTACCCGCGAGGACGACCCGTGATTTCGCGCTCCTGACCCACTCCGGCTGGCTGCGATCGGGAACGAGCCAGCTGAAGAACTGGAACGCTACAACCACGATCACCAGGCCTCGGGCGAGACCGAACAGGAAGCCGAGCGTCCGATCGAGCGCCCCGACGCGGCTGTCGAGCACCATATCGGAGATTCTGATGGTTAAGACCGAGACCAGCAGAAGCGTGCCCAGGAAAACGCCACCGACTACGGCGACCGTGGCCACGATGTCATTGTTGAAGTACTGCCGGGCGTAAGGCAGCAGCTTGCTATAGGAGTACAGAGTTACCGCGGCTGCCAGCACCCAGGCGGTGATCGAAAGCACCTCGCGCATGAAGCCGCGCACCATGGCAAGCAGGCCGGAAATCAGCATCACGACGATAAGCACGATGTCGAGCAGCGTAATTGGCATCGTTCGCTGGTCCGCTCGCTGATCGGAACTTGCCCGCTCGCGTATCCGCCCCGGTTCGGCACGCGCTGCGTGGGGAAACGCCAGCCGTGTATAGCCGGGCCGGCAAACCCCGTCACCCACCTTCTCCTACACTTCGCGACTTGCCCTATGGTTAAGGATCCGGAGCAGAGGCGGTAAGGCAAAATCATCCATCGGGATCACACCTCTTGGCCGCCGACACGCCGCAGCGGCGGCGTCCCGTCGCGGGCGATGTCGACCACGAGGTTGGCGAGCGTGCCGACGGTGACGAGCGACAGCCCGTTCGGCGTTTCCGTGCTCGCGGCTTCCGGGACGATGGCGCGGGCGAAGCCGAGCTTCTGTGCTTCCTTGAGCCGGGCGGCGGTCTGCGGCACCGGGCGTACCGCGCCGGAGAGCGAGACTTCGCCAAAATATACTGCATCCGCCGGAAGCGGCGCGCGGGCGAGCGAAGACACCAAAGCCGCGGCGGCGGCGACGTCGGCTGCCGGCTCCTGGATGCGCAGGCCGCCGGCGACATTGAGGTAGACGTCGTGGCCGGAGAGACGAACCCCGCAATGCGCTTCGAGCACCGCGAGCACCATCGACAGCCGGTTCGGGTCCCAGCCGACGACGGCGCGACGCGGGGTGCCGAGCGTGGTCGGGGCGACCAGCGCCTGGATTTCCACCAGGAGCGGCCGCGTTCCCTCGATCCCGGCGAAGACGGCGGTTCCGGGACTGCCGAGCTCGCGCTCGGAGAGGAATAGCTCGGAGGGGTTGGCGACCTCGCGCAATCCGGCGCCGGTCATCTCGAACACGCCGATCTCGTCGGTCGGGCCGAAGCGGTTCTTGATCGCGCGCAGGATGCGGAATTGCTGCGCGCCTTCGCCCTGGAAGGAAAGCACGGCATCGACCATGTGCTCGACAACGCGCGGTCCCGCGATCTGGCCGTCCTTGGTGACGTGTCCGACCAGGATCACGGCGGCGCCCGTGCGCTTGGCGAAACGGATCAGTTCGCCCGCTGAGCCGCGCACCTGCGTCACCGTGCCGGGCGCGGCGTCGAGCGCCTGCGTCCACATCGTCTGGATCGAATCGATCACCAGCAGATTCGGCACCGGACCTTGCGACAGCGTCGCCACGATGTCCTCGATCGAAGTTTCCGCCGCAATCTCGACCGTGGCATCGGCGAGACCGAGCCGCTCGGCGCGCAGCCGCACCTGCGCGACAGCTTCCTCGCCGGAGATGTAAACCGCGCGCTGGCGGCTGCGCGCGAACGCCGCCGCGACTTCGATCAGCAGCGTCGATTTGCCGATGCCGGGGTCGCCGCCCAGGAGGAGGACCGAGCCGCGCACCAGCCCGCCGCCGGTGACCCGGTCGAATTCGGCGATGCCCGAGGCAAGCCGTGGCGTTTCCTGCGCTTGGCCCTTGAGCGGCTCGATGGCGAACAGCCGGCCTTTGCGCAACGAACGCGCCGGTGCCGCGGCGCCTTCCTCGACGAAGGTATTCCACTCGCCGCATGCTTCGCAACGGCCGGCCCAGCGCGCAGAGGCTGCGCCGCAGTTTTGACAGATGAAGTTTTGTGCGCGCGCCGCCATTCAGGCCCCGCGATAAATCAGGCGGCAGCGCGGGCCGAGGCGGGTGAGGATTTCGTAGCCGATCGTCCCGGCGGCTGCCGCGACCTCGTCGACGCTAATCCCTTCGCCAATGAACGTGGCGATGTCGCCGCGCTGAACGACACCTTCCGCAAGCTCGGTAATGTCGATGCAGACCAGGTCCATCGAAATTCTGCCGGCGAACGGACAAAGCTTGCCGGCAATCATCGCCGCGCCGCCGCGTGCCCCATCGCTACCGCTCGCGGCCCGGATAAGCCCATCGGCATAGCCCAGCGCCGCAACGGCGAGCCGTGAATCGCGTTTCGCCGTCCAGGTGGCGCCGTAGCCGACCGCCTCGCCGCGCGCGATGTTGCGCACTTGCAGGATACGTCCGGTCAGTTCCACGACGCCGCGCATCGGATTGGGGCGACCGGGGGTGGGACTGATGCCATAGAGCGCCGCGCCGGGCCTCGCCATGTCGAACAGCGCCGCATCGCCGAGGAAGATGCCGGAGGAATTGGCCAGCGAGGCGGGAACGCCGAGATACAGCGAACGGACATCGCGAAACTGCTTGATCTGGCCCGCATTGAGCGCGTGGCCGACAATCTCGGCGCAGGCCAGATAACTCATCAACAGCGCGATGCCGTGATTCTCGGTTTGCACGCGCGCGGCGAGCGCTGCGGCTTCCTCCACGGAAATGCCGAGCCGGTTCATGCCGGTGTCGACGTGGAGCGCGGCGCCGCCTCGCCAGTTCTGGGCGGCGACGAAGGCGTCCCATTCGGCAAGCTCGGTCATGCTGTTGATGACCGGCCGCGCGTCGAGCTCCGGAAACGCGGTCGCTGCCTCGGGCGAAAATCCATTGAGGACGTAGATCGTCGCCTCGCGCGTGCAGCTGCGCGCGCGCCGCGCCTCGGCAATATTGGCGACGAAGAATGTCTTGCAGCCGGCGGCTGCGAGTTTCGTGGTCACCGGCTCGAGGCCGAGGCCGTATGCATTGGCTTTGACCACGGCCGCGCATTCGACGGTGAGGAGGTGGCGCGCCAGCGCGCGCCAATTCGCCTCGATCGCGTCGAGGTCGACGCAGAGCATCCCGCCGGTCTCGGGGTCCGCCGCCGGGCTGATCGGGTGGGTCAGGGTTTCCGCACGCGCCATGGCCGCGTTATGACTGGGGGAGCGGCGGCGGTAAAGCGCCGAACGCGGGGCCTAGAAACTAGGCTGATGCCCGGTCTCCAGATTGGCGAAGCGGGTGACGGCCGCCTCGAACTGCAATTCGACCGTTCCTGTCGGGCCGTGGCGCTGTTTGCCGATGATGACTTCGGCTTTGCCGTCGACGCGCTCGCCTTCGGCCAGCCATTCGGCGAATTTTTCCCGGTTCGCCTCGGTCGGTTTGCGCATTTGGTGATAATATTCTTCGCGGAACACGAACAGAACCACGTCGGCATCTTGTTCGATCGAGCCGGATTCACGCAAATCGGAAAGCTGCGGCCGTTTGTCGTCGCGTTGCTCGACCTGCCGCGATAATTGCGAGAGCGCCAGGATCGGCACATTGAGCTCCTTGGCGAGTGCCTTGAGCCGCGTGGTGATTTCAGTGATCTCCTGCACGCGGTTTTCGCTGGAGCGGCGGCTCGTCCCTTGCAGCAGCTGCACATAGTCGACCACAATGAGATCGAGGCCGCGCTGGCGCTTGAGCCGACGCGCGCGCGCCGCCAATTGGCCGATCGACAGGCCGCCGGTCTCGTCGACATAGAACGGCAGGCTTTGCAATTCGATCGAGACGTCCTTGATCTTCTCGAAATCGGCTTCGGCGATGGCGCCGCGGCGTATCTTGTTCGACGGTATGCCGGTCTGTTCGGAGATGATTTGGGTGGCGAGTTGTTCGGCCGACATTTCCAGCGAGAAGAAGCCGACGATGCCGCCATTGACGGTCGCCATGTGCCCGTCGGCGCGGACTTCGCCCGACCATGCCTTAGCGACATTATAGGCGATGTTCGTCGCCAAGGCGGTTTTGCCCATGCCCGGCCGGCCGGCGAGGATAATGAGGTCGGAAGGCTGCAGACCGCCCATGCGTGAATCGAGATCGGTCAGGCCGGTGGCGAGCCCGGAGAGGCTGCCGTCGCGCTGATAAGCACGTGCGGCCATGTCGACCGCGGTGGTCAACGCCTGGGCAAAGCGCTGGAAACCGCTGTCATAGCGGCCGGTTTCGGCGAGTTCGTAAAGCCTGCGCTCGGCGTCTTCGATATGGCTCTGCGGCGTCGCCTCGACCGGCGCGTCATAGGCGATGTTGACCATGTCCTCGCCGATGGCGATCAGGTCGCGGCGGATCGAGAGGTCATAGACGGTCCGCCCGTAGTCCTCGGCATTGATGATGGTCGTGGCTTCCGCGGCCAGCCGCGCCAGATATTGGTTGACGGTCAGGCCGGCGATATCGAAGTCCGTCGGCAGGAAGGTCTTCAGTGTCACCGGGGTCGCCAGCTTGCCGGCGCGGATCAGGCTGCCGCCCAGTTCGAAGATGCGCTGGTGGATCGGCTCGTAGAAATGCTTCGCCTCGAGGAAGTCGGAAATGCGGTAAAACGCCTCGTTATTAACGAGGATGGCGCCGAGCAGCGCCTGCTCGGCCTCGATATTGTGCGGCGGCGCGCGGAACGTGGGTTCCGCGGGAGCCGGCTTGCGTGCGATCGAATCGATTGCAGCCATGGTCCCGATCAGGGGATTTGCGTGTGGCCGATTTGCGGTCACTCAACATCGTGGATCACTCTACGACGGCGGCACTGTCTGGGCACTCGCGACCGTTGCACGCAACCACGCACGTCCTGTCGATAGTCGAGCGGCGCGGCAATGGGAAATCCTCATTGCGGCTTTCCCCACTACTCACTGTGCGCGGATGAGGAATCGACACGGACGCCGACCGGCTCTTGACGGCGGCCTGGCGCCGTAGAAACCCGCCGCACTATTCGCCGGCGAGACGCATCTGCGCGGGGTAACCGGTATCGAGCGCGCGCAACCGCGCTTCCTCGCGCGCGATGTAGTCGCGGGTCTGCGGCACCACGCCCTTGCGCTTGGCGACCTGGATCTGGAACACGACCATGTCGCTCTCGCGGAACGCCATCTCCGAGGAGGCGAGGTAGAACTCCCACATGCGCACGAAGCGCCGGTCGTAAAGCCGCTCGGCGTCCTCGCGATGGGCGAGGAAACGCTCGCGCCAGGCCTTGAGCGTCTCCGCATAGTGCAGTTGCAGGATCTCGACGTCGGTGACGACCAAACGCGCACGCTGGATCGCCGGCAGCACCTCCGAGAGGGCGGGGATATAGCCTCCGGGAAAGATGTATTTGGCGATCCAAGGGTTGGTGACGCTGGGTGGGCCGCTGCGCCCGATCGTATGCAGGAGAAGAATGCCGTCATCGTCGAGGAGTTGCGCGCATTTGCGGAAGTAGGTGTCGTAGAACCCGACCCCGACATGCTCGAACATGCCGACGGACACGATGCGATCGAAGTGGCCGGTGACGTCGCGATAGTCCACGAGCCGGAAAACAGTCTCCTCGCTGCGGCCGCGCTCGATCGCTCGATGTTGCGCGCGCGCATGCTGCTCCTGCGACAGGGTGATGCCGGTAACGCGCGCGCCGGCGATCTCGGCGAGATAGAGCGCGAGGCCGCCCCAGCCGCATCCGATATCGAGCACCCGCGCCCCCGGCTCGACGCGAAGCTTGGCGGCGAGATGCCGCCGCTTGGCGAGCTGGGCATCGTCGAGCGACGCGTTCGGATTTTCGAAATAGGCGCAGCTATATTGCTGGTCGCTGTCGAGGAACAGCGAATAAAGCCTGCCGTCGAGATCGTAGTGGTGCGCGACATTGTGCCGCGCGCGCGAGCGCAAATTCAGTTGCTGCAGGCGGCGGAACAGATAGCGCAAGAGCCGCGCCGGCAGCGCCCAGGTCGGCGGGGCGATCTGTTCCTGGTGCATCAAGAGCGCGAGGACGTCGGCGATCGAGCCCTGTTCAAGCACGAACGTCCCGTCCATGTAGGCTTCGCCGAGCCGCAGCTCGGGATCGAGCAGTACTGCGCGTTGTGCCTTGGCGTCGGTGAAGCGCACGGCGAGGGGAGCACCGCTGCCATCGCCGAAAGTGTAGGTGTCGCCCGCAGCCGACGTCACCCGCAGAGAGCCGCGGCGGATAAACCGACCAAGGAATAGCGACAGCAACCGATCCAAGGGACCGCCTCCACGCACAACTAGCCTCAACGCCGATCCGCGCTTTCACACAAGGCTCGCTGCCTTGGCCGGCTCCATCCCAGCCCATCGGCGCCTTGCGTCAGCGGCGTTTGTGGTTGCCGTCATTAAAACAAAATCCTCATTGACCAGCAATGCGGTGGCTGCGGCCTCTTTCGCCAGGGCCGTGACGTCCCGCTCGCATTCGGCCGGTTTTGGGGTAAGGATGAACGGCCAAGCCGATAAAGACTTGAGGAGGAGGTCAGGGTGACCCGGGGTCTCGCGCCTATGATCGGCCTGTTGGCGGCGTTGGCGCCGGCCATGGCGCATGCCCAGACCAATATCGACCAGGGCAAGACGCCGGCGCAGATCTTCGTCGAAGGTTGCTCGGCCTGTCATAAAACGGCACGCGGGCTCGCTAACGGCAAGGGAAGCTATGCGCTGACCGAATTCCTGCACGAGCACTACACGACGAGCCGCGACCAGGCGGCGGCGCTCGCCGCTTATGTGCTTGGGGCTGGCAGCGGACCGAAGCCGCCGATCGAACGCCCGGCGGCCGCGGCTGGCGACCCCAAGGCGAACAATCGCCAGACGCGAAAGCCCGAAGAGGCGACGCCGCCGGCAAGCGCAAAGCTGCAGCCGCCGGCCGTCGAAGAACCTAAACCGCATGACGCGCCGATCGCCGTCGAAGAGCCGGGCCGGGCCGGCCGCCAACCGGCGGACAAGCGGCGCGAGACGCGCCCGCCGGTCACCGCGACGCGCGGTCATCGCAAGGAGCCGGAAGCACCGTTCCCCGCCGCGGAGCCCGGCGAGGACGCACACGAGCCCGCGCCGGCCACGCGCGAGCCAGCCGCAGCAGACGCGACCACGCGTGGGAGCGAGATGCCTGGCCAGGAAGCGAGCCCGACGCCGAACGCTGCCGTGTCGACGGATTCCACCTCAGGCGACAACGCGCCGGTGCCGCGCGACAATATTCCCGACTGAGGTAGGCCGAATTCCCGAGTAAGGCAGGCCGAGCCGAGATCAGCTCTTTTCGTCTGGCGGAGGAGTTTCGGCCGGTTCCGGATCCTCGCGAGCGCGCAGCGACTCGGCCGCCTCGGGTTCGAAGAAGGCCTCGGCTGCAATCACCGCCGCTTCTTCCGGCGTTTGCTCGCGCAGTTGCGCGACGTCCTCGCCGCGCTCGATGCGTGCCGCCTCGTCGTTGTTGCGGGCGACGATGACCGTGACCAATGTCTCGATCTCCGGGTGCAGCGATATCGGGACGGGATGCTGCCCGATCGTCTTGATCGGAGCGTTGAGCACGATCTGACTGCGGTTCACGGTGAATCCCGCCGTGGCGATGAGGGCAACAAGGTCGCGCGGCGAGACCGATCCGAAGAGTTGGCCCGCTTCCGAGGCTTGTCGCAGCACGGTGAATTTTTTTCCGTTGAGCTTGTCGGCGACGACGGCGGCCTCACCCTTGAGCGTCAGCGAACGCGCCTCAAGCTCGCCCTTCATCGTTTCAAATCGCGTGCGGTTCTCCGCCGTGGCGCGCAAGGCCTTGCCTCGCCGCAGCAGGAAATTGCGGGCGAAGCCGTCCTTGACGCGCACCACCTCGCCCATCTGCCCCAGCCGGGCCACGCGTTCGAGCAAGATCACTTCCATCTCGATCTCTCCTTCGGCACCTTCGCGCCTCGCCGCGCCGGCACCAGGTCCGCCTAGCGGATCACGTAGGGCAACAGCCCAAGGAAACGCGCGCGCTTGATCGCCTGCGCGAGCTCGCGCTGCTTCTTTGCTGAAACCGCCGTGATGCGGCTCGGAACGATCTTCCCGCGTTCCGAGACGAAGCGCTGCAGCAGCTTGACGTCCTTGTGGTCGATCTTGGGCGCGTTGGCGCCCGAGAACGGACAGCTCTTGCGGCGGCGGAAGAACGGACGGCGTGCGCCGCCGGCGGATTGCGATGAGAAAGCCATGGTCACTGCTCCGTTGCCGCGTCGGCGTCGTCAGCGCCTTCGCGCGGGCGCCGGTCACGGTCACGGTCACGGTCAGCGGTCGCGCGGGCGGTCTCCGCGCCGGTCATCGCGGTCGCGGTCGCGATCGACGCGGCGCATCATGGCGGAGGGACCTTCCTCGTGCTCCTCGACCCTGATGGTGAGATAACGCAGCACGTCCTCATTGAGACGTTCTAGGCGTTCGATCTCATTCACCGCCGCCGGCGGTGCATTGAGGTTCATCAAGGTGAAATGCGCTTTGCGGTTCTTGCGCAGCCGATAGGAGAGGGACTTCACGCCCCAATACTCGGTTTTGGCGATCGAACCGCCCAATCCCTCGACGACGCCCTTCAAATGCGCGGTCAATTCCTCGACCTGCTGCACGCTTGCGTCCTGGCGCGCAAGGTAGACGTGCTCGTAGAGCGGCATGGATGCCCTTTCCCGTTGCTCGCGCTCGCCCCCGGCGCCAAGCCCCTCGAGCCTTTCGGGAAAGGCTCGAATGCTCTGAAGGCGGGGACACCGGACGCCGGACCGCAAGGTCCTACCGCGCTTGCCTGTCAGGTCCGCGCGGCCGTCCGTTCAGCCCCCGGCCGAGGGTCGAGCGGAAAAAGAGGCCTTATACGCGGGCCGCCGCGAAACGCAAGTGGATCAGGAACGGCGGCGCGGGCCGGAGGCGGTCTGGATGAGCTCGGCGAGCCGCACCGCCAATTGGACGCCTTCGCGAATTTGCTTGGCGCTGGCGTTGGCAGCGGACGGCTTCGCGCGCAGCTTCTGCAGCCTGGCGAGCAGAAGCTCGAGGCTTTGCTTCAGGAGCCGTTGCCGGAACTCCGGATCCTGGCGTGCCTGGGCCAGTTCGGCGTCCGTGACCTGCGCAAAGGCGTTCATGAAAGATGGCTCGTGGACGATCTCTAGAGGTGTCGGCGTTCCTAACGCGGCAAGGCTAGCAAATCGCGGTTTTCGCTTCCTTACCCGCAATCGGGACCGACGCGCGCCTCCTTGACTCGACCGCAATCGCGGTATCTTTCGCGGCTTTCCAGGGGCAGCAATGGCGGCGGCATTCGTCTTTCCCGGCCAAGGCAGTCAGTCGGTCGGTATGGGCAAGGGGCTCGCCGACGCCTTCGCCGCTGCCCGGCAGGTCTTTGAGGAAGTCGACGCGGCGCTGGGGGAACGGCTCAGCGCGATCATGTGGGACGGGCCGGCGGAGCGGCTGACCCTCACTGAGAATGCACAGCCGGCGCTCATGGCCGTGTCGCTTGCAGCGTTGCGGGTTCTTGAAACCGACGCCGGCGTCGATCTGGCGCGTGACGTGGCCTTCGTCGCCGGTCACTCGCTCGGCGAATACTCGGCGCTCGCCGCCGCGCACTCGCTGACCATCGCCGATGCGGCGCGGCTCCTGCGTATCCGCGGCCGCGCCATGCAAAAGGCCGTGCAGGTCGGCGCCGGCGCCATGGCCGCGCTCATCGGGGTTGATCTCGCTCAAGCGAGGGCGATCGCCGCCGAGGCCGGCGGCATCTGCGCGGCCGCGAACGACAATGGCGGCGGACAGGTGGTCCTCTCCGGCGAGAAAGCAGCGGTCGAACGCGCGGTCGAAGTCGCCAAGGCGAGGGGCGTGAAACGGGCGATGATGTTGCCGGTCTCCGCCCCGTTTCATTGTCCGCTGATGCGGCCGGCTGCGGAAGCTATGGCCGAGGCGCTCTCGAGGGTCGCCGTCGCGCCGCCGCGCGTCCCGCTCGTCGCCAATGTGCGCGCGGAACCGATCAGCGATCCAACCGTCATCGTTCGCTCTCTGATCGAGCAAGTGACGGATACGGTCCGCTGGCGCGAATCGGTCCTCTTTATGGCGCAGGCGGGCGTGACCAATTTCTACGAGATCGGCGCCGGCAAGGTGCTTGCCGGCCTGATCAGACGCATCGCCGAAACAGCCAAGGCATCTTCGATCGGCACGCCCGAGGACATCACCCGGTTCAAGACTGAACGCGGTTAACGCTCCGGCGGCGGGAAGGACGGCCAATGTTCGAACTCACGGGCAAGACGGCATTGATCACCGGGGCGACGGGCGCGATCGGCGGCAGCATCGCCCGCACGCTGCACGCGCAGGGTGCCACCGTCGCGCTCTCCGGCACGCGCAAAGAAATGCTTGATCGCCTCGCCGCCGAGCTCGGCGGCCGCGCCCATGTCCTGCCGTGCAATCTCGCCGACAGCGCCGCGACCGAGGCCCTGGTTCCCGGCGCCGAAGCGGCGATGGGTCAGCTCGACATCCTCGTCGCCAATGCCGGGGTGACCAAGGACAATCTGTTCGTGCAATTGCGCGACGAGGATTGGGAGCAGGTCATCTCCATCAATCTCTCCGCCACGTTCCGTCTCGCCCGCGCCGCGGTGCGCGGCATGATGCGCCGCCGCTTCGGGCGGATCATCGCCATCACCTCGGTGGTCGGCACGACCGGCAATCCGGGGCAGGCCAATTACGCCGCCGCCAAGGCCGGGATCACCGGCATGGTCAAGGCGATCGCGCAGGAATATGCCAAGCGCGGCGTCACCGCCAATTGCGTCGCGCCAGGGTTCATCGTCACGCCGATGACGGACAAGCTCAATGACAAGCAGCGTGAAGGCATCCTCGAGAAGATCCCGGCAAACCGCGCCGGCACCACCGACGAAGTGGCTGCCGCAGTCGCCTTTCTGGCCTCGAACGAGGCTGCCTATGTGACCGGTCAGACGTTGCATGTGAACGGCGGAATGGCCATGATTTGAATGTGATAGGGGCTACGCCGGCCGCGTGCCGCCGCGCTAGTCAACGCGTTGGAAGTGTGGTAACCGAACCGCGACTGGGCTGGGGTGCCGGCAAGCCGGAGAACGGGGCGCAAAATGTCTGCCTCTGATCGGTGTCGACCCGCGGCCGTCGCCCACGACGAGACCGCGACGTGATCAATTAAGGTCGCCTTGAAAGATGAGGTCGGAAAGATGAGTGATATCGGCGAGCGGGTGAAGAAGATCGTCGTGGAGCATCTCGGCGTCGAGCCCGACAAGGTGACCGAGAACGCCAGCTTCATCGATGATCTCGGCGCCGACAGCCTCGACACGGTCGAGCTCGTCATGGCCTTCGAGGAGGAGTTTGGTTGCGAGATTCCGGACGATGCCGCCGAAACCATTTTGACCGTGGGCGACGCCATCAAATTCCTCGAAAAGAACGCGAAAAGCTGACACCGGACGCCGTCCCCTTGCCGTCGGATGGCGCGCGCGGGCGAGCCGCCCGTTCGCTATTACGCGCGGACGGAATGCTCACGCGCGTGCCTGAAGGGAATAGCTGCGGACCAAACGTTCGCCGGGAGCGCGGATGATGAGACGCGTCGTCGTCACTGGCCTGGGTATGGTGACGCCGCTCGGCTGCGGGGTCGAGACCACGTGGCAGCGCATTCTGGCGGGAAAAAGCGGGATCGGACGCATTGGGAAGTTCGAAGTCTCCGATCTGCCGTGCCAAATTGCCGGCCAGATCCCCCTTGGCGACGGCTCCGACGGCACCTTCAATGCCGATCAATGGATGGAGCCGAAGGAGCGGCGCAAGGTCGACGACTTTATCCTTTTCGCCATGTCCGCGGCGCGGCAGGCGCTCGACGACGCCGGTTGGCATCCGCGCGAGTATGAGGATCAGATCGCGAGCGGCGTCCTCATGGGCTCGGGCATCGGCGGCATCGAGGGGATTGCCGAAACCGCGCTGACTTTGCGCGACCGCGGTCCGCGCCGGGTCTCGCCGTTCTTCATTCCCGGCCGGATCATCAATCTCGCCTCCGGTTACATTTCGATCGCGCATTCGTTGAAGGGACCCAATCACGCCGTGGTTACCGCCTGCTCGACCGGTGCGCATGCAATCGGCGATGCCGGCCGGCTGATCGCGCTCGGGGATGCGGATGTGATGGTGGCCGGCGGCGCTGAATCGCCGGTCAGCCGCATCGCACTTGCCGGATTTGCCGCCTGTCGGGCGTTGTCGACCGGATTCAACGATGCGCCGGAGCGCGCGTCGCGGCCCTACGATCGCGATCGCGACGGTTTCGTCATGGGCGAAGGGGCGGGTGCCGTGGTGCTTGAAGAATATGATCACGCCAAGCGGCGCGGCGCTCGCATCTATGGCGAGCTCGTTGGCTACGGACTTTCCGGCGACGCGTTCCACATCACGGCCCCGGCCGAGGACGGCGACGGCGCGTTTCGCTGCATGAAGGCCGCGATCCGCCGCGCCGACATTGCGCCGGACGACATCGACTACATCAACGCCCACGGCACCTCGACGCCGCTCGGCGACGAGATCGAACTCAAAGCGGTCGAGCGTCTGGTCGGCAATTCCGCGGGCCGCATCGCGATGTCGTCCACCAAATCTTCAGTCGGTCATCTCCTGGGCGCCGCCGGCGCGGTCGAAGCGATCTTCTGCCTGCTGGCGATCCGCGACGAGATGGCGCCAGCGACCCTCAATCTCGACAATCCCTCGGTCGCCACCGCGATCGATCTCGTGCCGCACAAGCCGCGCAAGCGTCCGATCAACGTCGCGCTTTCCAACTCGTTCGGGTTCGGCGGCACCAATGCCTCGCTGGTGTTTCGCCGGATGCAGTAGCCGACGACCACCTTTCCGCCATATTTGCTCCGCAGTCGCCTGCAATTCACTGGTGAATGTCCGGCCCTTCAACGCACGCATCGCCAGACGAGGGAGAATCTGCAAGCATTTGGTCCGGCCGTGGCTCGCTGTCATCGCCGATTGTGTTTAGTACGAGAG
The DNA here is from genome assembly GCA_963850855.1 of uncultured Alphaproteobacteria bacterium. Classification (GTDB taxonomy): domain Bacteria; phylum Pseudomonadota; class Alphaproteobacteria; order Rhizobiales; family Xanthobacteraceae; genus BOG-931. The sequence goes on along the minus strand of CAWKNH010000006.1, from coordinate 170,129 downwards.
CGGATAGCCGGTGAACGGATCCGATCAACCACCAAATGGCAGCGAACGCGCTGCGGCACGTTTGCGGGCCGCGGCGGCGCGCGCCGCCGACAGGCTGGAGCAGACATCGCGCTCCGGAACGCCGGCGGTGGAACAATCCTCGAACGCGTCGAAATCGGCGGCTCGGGGCGAGACGATGCAGGCGGACGGCGTCGGACCGAGCGCGATAATGTCGGAACGAAACGCGACGACTGCGGCGCAACGACCACGCTCGGCTCTGGCGCATGCCGACAAGCCGGTGCAAGCTATAGCGGAGCGGTCGACGAACGGGGCCGGCGCGGCTTTTTTCGCTTCGAACGGGCGCAAGCGAGCGTCGGGCGAGCGGGCGACGGTGACGAACGAGCCTTATCCGCCGCTCTCGAACGGGCGCAATGGTGTTGGTACGGCTGGCATGGACGCGAAAAACTTCAAGCCAATAACGCCGCGCAGCCCGCGCACGGCTTTGGAGCCGGACATGATCGAGGCGCCCGCGCGGCGCTCGAAAAGCGCGCGCAACCCATTCGTCGTCATCGGCAACGCAATCATCAGCCTCTTCGTGCTCGCAGCCATCGTAGCTGGCATCGCGCTCGTCTCCGGCAAGCAGCGGTTCGAAGCGGCGGGTCCGTTGCCGGACGACAAGGTCGTCAATATCCCACGCGGCTCGGGGATCCGCGATATCGCCGATGTCCTCACGCGCGAAGGCGTTATCGATCAATCATGGGTGTTCATCGGCGGCGTGCTCTTGCTCAAGGCGCGCGAAGATCTCAAGGCCGGCGAATATCAGTTCAAGGCGCACGCCAGCTTGCGCGACGTGGTGGCGACCATCGTCGAGGGCCGAGTGGTGACGCATCAGCTCGCCATCCCGGAAGGCTTGACCTCGGAGCAGATCGTCGCGCGTCTCCTGGACGACGACGTACTGACCGGGAACGTCAAGGAAATCCCGCGCGAAGGGAGCTTGCTCCCCGACACGTACAATTTCACCCGCGGCGTCACCCGCGAGCAGATGATCCAGCGCATGCAGCAGGCACAGCAGCATCTGCTTAAGGACATCTGGGATCACCACTCCGCCGATCTGCCGCTGAAGACGCCGGATCAGCTCGTTATTCTCGCCTCGTTGGTCGAGAGGGAGACCGGCAAGCCCGAAGAGCGCACGCGCGTTGCCGCCGTGTTCGTCAATCGATTGAAGCAGAAGATGAAGCTGCAATCCGACCCGACCATCATCTACGGACTGGTCGGCGGCAAAGGCACGCTGGGCCGGCCGATCCTGAAGAGCGAGATCGATCAGCCGACGCCGTACAATACCTACCAGATCGACGGATTGCCGCCTGGCCCGATCGCCAATCCCGGCCGCGCCTCGCTCGAAGCCGCCGCCAATCCCGCCCGCACGCGCGAGCTTTATTTCGTAGCTGACGGCACCGGAGGTCACGCCTTCGCGGAGACCTACGAGCAGCATCTAAAGAACGTCGCACGCCTGCGACAGTCCGAAAACGAGCAGAAGGACCAGGCGCCGGCCAACGCTCAATTGATTTCCTCGCCGCCGCAGGCCTCGGCCGCTCCTCCTGCTCCCTCGCCGCCGCCGTCGCGCCGTACAAACCACCGCAATCAGCAGCACTAAGCCTTGTGACGGCGAAAGGTCGCCGCTAAGTTCGGCGCGATTTTTTCCGCCGGAGATCGGGTTTCATGGCGCTGTCGAGTATGACCGGGTTTGCTCGCGGTCACGGCGTGCACGGCTCTTATGCCTGGGCCTGGGAAGCCAAATCGGTCAACGGCAAGGGGCTCGACCTGCGGCTGCGTCTGCCGCCCGGATGGGATGCGATCGAGGCAGCGGTGCGCGCCCACGCCGCCGAGAAGCTAGCGCGCGGCTCGGTCCAGGCCAATTTGACGGTGGAGCGCACCGGCATCCTGCCGACGGTGCGGGTCAACGCCGCGGTGCTCGAAGCGGTGTTGACGACGGTGCGTCAGCTCGCGTCGCGCGTCGAAGCGTCGCCGCCCTCGCTTGACGGGCTGCTCGCGCTCAAAGGCGTGATGGAGATCGGCGAAGCCGATGAGAGCGAAGCGGAACGGCGTGCCGCGGAGACGGCGGTCATTGCCGGTTTCGCCGCAGCGATCGCCGCGCTCGCCGAGATGCGCCGCCAGGAAGGCGCGACGCTCGGCGATGTACTGGAGATGCGGCTTGCCGACATTGCCATGCTGACCAAACGGGCGGAGCTTGCGCCGGGCCGCCGGCCCGAGGCGATACGGGCGCGAATCGCCGAGCAGGTGGCGACGCTGCTATCGCAGTCCGAGCGCTTCGATCCGGACCGGCTGCATCAGGAAGCGATCCTGATCGCGGCCAAGGCCGATATCCGTGAGGAGCTTGACCGTCTGGCCGCGCACGTGGCGCAAGCTCGGCTGCTGATGGGGCAGGGCGGATCGATCGGCCGCCGCCTCGATTTTCTCGCGCAAGAGCTCAACCGGGAAGCCAATACGCTTTGCGCCAAGTCGAACGACGTCGAGCTCACCAATGTCGGCCTGGAACTCAAAGCCGCGGTTGAGCAATTTCGCGAGCAAGTGCAGAACGTGGAATAAAATGGCGCGCGCAGGAAAAAATCCAGAGAAGATTGCGCGCCGTGGCCTGATGCTGGTCTTGTCCTCGCCCTCCGGCGCCGGCAAGACCACGCTCTCGCGCATGCTGCTCAAGGCCGACCGCAACGTCGAGCTTTCCGTGTCGGTGACGACGCGTCCGCAGCGGCGCGGCGAGATCGACGGGCGCGACTATCATTTCATCGATCTCGCCCGTCTCAAGGACATGGTGAGGGCTAACGAGCTCTTGGAATGGGCCGAAGTATTTGGCTTTTGCTACGGCACGCCGCGACGGCCGGTAGAGAAGGCGTTGCGCGCGGGCCGCGACGTGCTCTTCGACATCGACTGGCAGGGTACCCAGCAACTGCGCGAAAAGGCGCGCAACGATCTGGTCAGCGTCTTCATCCTGCCGCCCAGCGTCAAGGAGCTGGAACGCCGGCTCAAGCGCCGCGCCCAAGATAGTCGCGACATTATCGGCGCGCGGATGGCGAAAGCCGCGGGCGAGATGAGCCATTGGCCGGAATACGATTACGTCATCGTCAATCGCGACAAGGACCAAGCCTTCGTCGAGCTGGAGGCGATCCTTGCCGCGGAACGGCGCAAGCGCGAGCGGCAGGTGGGCCTTTCCGCCTTCGTGCGTGCGCTGCAGGCGAAGCTGTAAGGCGCTCGCTCGCTTTTCGACCAGCCGCTTTTCCGATCGAGTCTTTAAGCCGACAGGACCGTGCGGCCGACGACCCGGCCGGCACGCAAATCCTCAAGCGCCGCCTGCGCTTGAGCCAGCGGCCGATCGTGGATCGGAATTGGCTTGATCTTTCCCGAGCGGGCAAGGTCGAGCAGCTCCCGCGTCTCGGCAAGCGTGCCGGTAAACGAGCCTTCGATTGCTATCGGCCTGATGGCGAACATGGCGGCGGCTATCGAAAACGTCCCGCCAAGGAGTCCCGTCACCACCAGTTTGCCGCCGCGCCCTAGGACACCGGTGGCGAATTGCATCGACTTGTCGGAGCCGACGAAGTCGCAGGCCGCGAGCACGCCGCCGCCGCTCGCGGCGATCAGCGCCTTGCGCGTTTGCGGATCGGCGGGATCATAGGCTTGCGCCGCCCCGCCGGCGATCGCCGCCTTGCGCTTCTCCGGATCGATGTCGGCGACGATCGGCGGCTCGCGGAAGAGCGCGCGCGCAATCGCGAGGCCCATCATGCCGACGCCGCCGACCCCGACGAGCAGCACCGGACCGCGCTCCGGCCGTCCGGTCAGACGCTTGAGCGCCGAATAGGCGGTCAGTCCCGAGCACATCAACGCTCCGGCGAAAGCCGCCGAGAGCGGCGCATAATCCAAGAGGTAGCGCGGATGCGGAACGAGCACATGCGTGGCGAAGCCGCCGTCCACGCCGATGCCGAGATGACGCGGGGCGGCGCAGAGGTTTTCCTCGCCGGCGAGACATGCGGGGCAAGTGCCGCAGCCGATCCAAGGAAAGACGGCGACCCGGCGGCCGCGGGCCGCCTCGCCGGCCTCTGGCCCGGCGGCCTCGACGACGCCGGCAATCTCATGCCCGAGCGTAAATGGCAGCGCACGTCCGGCGGTGACGTCGAGCCGCTTCTCGCCGCCGAGCGAGAAATAGCCGTCCTGCAGGTGCAGGTCGGAATGGCACACGCCGCAGCGCTCGACGCGCACCAGCACTTCGCTGCCGCGCGGCGTCGGGCAATCGATGACGGTTTCGCAAAGCGGCTGCCCGTAGGCGACGAGCGATTGGCGATGCATCTTGGTCATGGCGGCGCTTTCTCCGACGGCTTCAGGTCCCGACATCATGCCCGAGACAGCGGATCGCGGCGAGAGCCCGCGCCAATGCGACGAAGCCGTCGACTGGAATCTCCTCGGCGCGTGCCGTTGGGCTGAGCCCCGCCGCCGCGATCAGGCTCGCCACCTCGACGCCCAGCGAGCGCAGGCTTTGGCGCAGCATTTTCCGCCGCTGTCCGAAGGCGGCCTGGGTCACGGCCTCCAAGGTCCGCCGGTCGCAGGCAAGCGGCGCCGCCCGCGGGAGAATACGCACCACCGAGGATGTCACCTTGGGCGGCGGCACGAATGCCGACGCCTTTACGTCGAAGAGTATCCGCGCTTCGCAACGCCACTGCACCAGCACCGACAAGCGTCCGTAGCTCTTGGTGCCCGCTTCGGCAACGAGGCGTTCAGCGACTTCGCGCTGGAACATGAGGATCGCGGCATCGTACCAAGGCGGCCATGGCTCGGCCGTGACCCAAGCCACGAGCAAAGCAGTCGCGATGTTGTAGGGCAGGTTGGCGACGATGCGCACTGGAGCATCGACGCGGGAGCGTGGATCGAATGCGAGCGCGTCAGCCGCTACGACGTCGAGCCGATCGGGATAGCGGGCGGCGATCTCCTGTAGAGCCGCAATGGCCCGTTCGTCGCGTTCGACTGCGATGATGCGAGCGGCGCCGAGCGCCAATAGGGCGCGGGTCAATCCCCCCGGCCCGGAGCCGACTTCGAACACGGTCACGCCGGCAAGCGGCCCGGCCGCGCGCGCGATGCGCGCCGTCAGGTTGAGATCAAAGAGGAAGTTCTGCCCGAGCGATTTCTTGGCGACGAGCCCGTGGCGGCGAATGACTTCGCGCAGCGGCGGCAGTTCGTCTGGCGCGGCCGTCACCGGGCGCCAAGCGGCGCCGGCGCCTTCGCTGCGGCAAGCCGCGCCGCCAGCCGGAGCGCGGCAATGAGGCTGGTCGCGTCCGCCCGGCCGCTCCCGGCGATGTCGAAGGCGGTGCCGTGGTCGGGCGAAGTGCGCACGAAGGGCAGGCCGAGCGTGACATTGACCGCGTGATCGAAGGCGAGCGTCTTGATCGGGATCAGGGCCTGGTCGTGATACATGCACAAGGCCGCATCGTAGGTCGCGCGCGCACGCTCATGGAACAGCGAGTCCGCCGGCATCGGACCCCGCGCATCGATGCCGTCAGCATTGAGCCGCGCGACCGCCGGCGCAACGATGGTACGGTCCTCCTCGCCGAACGCGCCGTCTTCGCCGGCGTGGGGATTGAGGCCGGCGACGACGAGGCGCGGCCGCGCAATCCGAAACCGGGCGGCGAGGTCGCGGGCGACGATGCGCCCGGTCTCGACCACGAGTTCGGTCGACAGATACTGGAATATTTGCCGCAGCGGAAGGTGGATCGTCACCGGCACGACGGCGAGCTCCGGCGACCATAGCATCATCACCGGCCGCATCGATTTGCCGGTCGCTTGCTGCACGAGCGTGGCCAAGAACTCGGTGTGGCCCGGTTCGGCGAAGCCCGAATTGTAGAGGACGTTTTTTGCCACCGGGTTGGTGACCACGGCGGCCGCGGATCCGGCCATGACATCGGACACGGCGCGGCGGATGGATGCGATCGCGGCCGGCGCACTCGACCGATCCGGCCGGCCCGGCGCGGCGCTCGCCGCGACCTCCATGGCCACCACCGGCAAAGCCGCGGAAAACTTCGCGGCCGCGGTCGCCGGCGTTACCATGGCGATAGGAACGTCGAGACCGAGATAGTCGGCGCGCCGGCGCAGAAAATCCGCGTCGGCGACAATATAGAACCTCGGAATGTCGAGCTCGGCGCGGCGACACCAGACCGCAAGCGCGAGGTCGGGGCCGATCCCGGCGGGCTCGCCGAGCGTCAATGCCAGCGGCTGCACAAATGTCGCTTCTATTTGGGGACCTGATCTTCGGGCATCTTGTATTCGATCATCGCCGCGCGCCGCAAATCCTCGAGATAATGCTTGGCTTTCACGCCGAACTTCTGCTGGAACATTTGATCGCGGATTTCGTGCATGCCCGGCGTTTCCGTTTTCGTCTCCTTCTTGGCACACACCGCGAACATCTGCACCCCCTCCGCCGTCGTCTCTGGCGGGGTCAGATGGCCAAGCGGCGTGCCATCGAGGATTCCGCGCAATTGTTGCGGCAGGTCGGCGGAAAACTTGGACACCTGGTCGCGCACCGCGACGTCCCTGAGTGCCCGGGCAAAGGGAATGCCTTCGTTGCAGCTCAGAAAGCGCACCCGCAAAGCTTCGGCGTCCTGTTTGCGAGCTTCGAGCGCGCTCTCGGGCGAGCCCCGCGGCACGATGAAGACGACGGGGTTCATAATGTACTCGTACCCCACCTGATCCTTCTCGTCGGGTTTGTGCAACTGAAGTTGCGCCTCGACGTCGCTGTCCCGAATCTCCAGGCTCGCCTTGAACCGCCCGCGTACCAGCGAGGTCCATGCAATCTGGGCCCGTAGGCGCCGCTTGAGCGTGTCGGCGTTGGTGCCGCTGCTGGCAAGCACCTGCGCGAACTTCTGCGCGTCGAGGCCCATGTTCGTGGCGATCCTGGTGAAGGCGTTATCCACGTCCGCGTCGGGAACCTCGAGGGTGAAACGTTTGGCCTCGTTCACCTCCAAAATCTCGTCGATCAGGCTGTCGATGACTTCCTTGCGCGCCGGTACTTTCTTCGTGCTCAGCTGCATGAATTTGCTGCGATACTCGACGTCGAGCGCGGTGATCGGCTGGCCGTTGACCAGCGCGACAATCTGTTGCGCGCGCGCATCGGAGACAACAGCAACGACCATCGCTGTTGCGAGCGTAGTCGCAACGAAACCTATCCGCCCGGCGGCTCGGATCACTGATATGGCCTCTTGGCTCTATTCGGCGAACGCAGCGCTCCCGCACCGCTTCCGCCTCCTTCCCTGCCTGCGATCATCCTAAAGCCCATCTTACAGCTTCGCGGCGGAATTTAGAATGCAGCGGAACCGGTCGCGGGCAACACATCGGGGCCCAGCGTCCGCAAGCTAAACTGGAGCATGAATGTGTTGTTGGGCGTCGGAGTGACCCCGGTGTAGGTGTAGGACGTGAAATAATTCAGCGCCAACAACAGACAGTCGTCGACGTAGCCGAGGCCGATCCGCGTCGCGTCGAATTGGTGGACGGCGAGATCATAGCGCATGGAGCCGAGCAGCACCCAGTTCTGCGTCAACTTGACCGAGGCGCCGGCGAGGACTTCCTGGCGCGCCGTCAGGAAGCCGATATCCGGTTGCGGTGCGTAGTCGCCGTACAGCAGTTGCAGCGTCCAGCGGTCGAAGTTGGCGCGGCCCTCGAACTCGAGGCGCTCCGGCGTGAACGCTGCCACGTTTTGGCCGGTGCCCGGGTCATATCCACCGGAAGAAAAGCGCCCGCGCGCGGTGAAGGAGAACGTCTGATTCGGCTGGTAGGTGATGCGTCCAACGTAGTCGGAAACCGCTTTGTCGAGACCGCTCTCCAGGCCGGTATTGACCAGATCGGTGGCCGCATAGGAGTTCAACCCGTAGATTTGATAGGACTGACCGAACATCACGTTGACCGATCCGGCCTGGTTGAACTGTGCCGTGTACTGGAGCGCGGCGTTGACACGGCCGCCGCCCTCGACGCGGTCCCAGCCGGAAAATTTGTCGATCGAGAACAGATTGGCGTCGCTGAAGACCACGCTCTGCGCGTCCTCGTTGGGGAACTTTCCGATCTCGGTCTCGTTCGGGCGCAGAATGAGCTGGGCGATCGGCTCGATCGTCTGCGTGCCCCACGATTCAACGTCAACGAAGGGATAGCGGTACTCGACGCCGACGGCCGGCATGAAGCGGGCCGGTTCGCTGCTGCCGGTGCCGATATAGTTGGAGATACCGGCCTGGTTCGAAACATCGAGCTGGGCAAGGTCGCCGCGCAAGCTCGCAAACGGCGTGATCATCTGCCCGTTGTCGGTGACGAAGGTCCGTCGCCAGTCGACCTCAGCGGAGGCGCGCGTGTAGGTCCCGGCGATGCCGCGCAACAGGCAATTCGCCGGAGTCAGGACCGCCGAATTGCCCGAAGCGCACAGCATCTGATTGGCGGCGTTCTGGGTGACGGCGTCGAACTCCGCTTGCTGGCGCGTGAGGCTGGTCAGATTGAATTTGTAGCTAAACTCGCCGCCCAGCACCGGTTGCGGCAGCACGCTGAAATAGTCGAGGACCGGGTGAATGATCGGAATCTGCGACTGTATGTCCGCGCCCGAGAAGCCGTAGTAGTAGATCGAGCGGATGTCGAAGTAACTGCTCTGGCTGGCGCCGGTGAGGTAGAGCTGAGAGATTCCCTCGCGGGCAATTCCGGTGCGGAAGGGATCGAACGAGCTGGTGAATTGCGTGAGCTCGTAGTCGTACAGGAACTGCGTATCGGTCACCAGGAGCCCGGTCCATCCCCAAACCCATTGGTTGGTCAGCGAGAACTGACCCGCGGTTTGGATGGCGCCCCGGAATAGATCGGCGGTCGGACTGCTGGCACCGTCGCGCGCGGCGAAATAGCCGGGATCCTGCTGGAAAATGCCGGCCATCTTGACGTTGTAGGAGCCATCCGCCAGCCGCTGCCGCCACGCGGCTTGAAACAACTCTCCTTCCTTCGTCGTCACCGTCGTCGAAAAAGTGAGATCGTAGTCCGGCGCCAATGCCCAGAAATAGGAAAGTTGAACGCCCAATCCGTATTGCGTGGTTTCCGTTATCAGCGGAAACAGAAAGCCGCTCTTTCGCTTGACCGACGGATCGGGCATCGAGGTGAACGGCAAATACATGAGCGGCAGGCCGAAGAATTCGATGCGGGCGTCCTCGAAATAGAGCATCTTTTCGCTGTCATCGTGGACGATCCGGGCCGCCTGAACCTGCCAGAGCGGCGGCTTTTTCGGATCGTCCTTGCAGGGCTCGCATGCGGTGTAGACGCCGTTTTGCATCACCGAGTAAGTGCCCTTGTCGCGGTCGGCGCGTGAGGCGGCAAAGCGCGTGTCGTCGATCGTTTCAAGCCGCAACGAATCGACGAAGCCGTCGCGATATTCGTCGGTCAGATCGATGTACTGACCATAGGTGATCCTGCCATTGGGCTCGGTCAGCCTGGCGTTACCTTTTGCGCGCAGCCGCTTGGTTTTTTGGTCGTAGGTGATCTCGTCCGCTTCGATGCTCGAGCCGCGGTAGTAGATCTGGACGTTGCCAAGCGCGGAAACGCTGTCGTTGGTGTAGTCGTATTTCATTTCGTCCGCCTGCACGAGCATCGGCGAGTCGGACGGCTGCGTCGGCACCTTCAGCTCCTTCTCCCGTGGAGGAAAGTGCAGCAGGCTGCTGACCTGCGCCGAGGCGGGCTCGGGCGCGAGCAAGGAGCACGCGCTAAATGCAAGCAGCGCCGCGAGGATCGCCGCGCCGGCGCGCGCTTGACCACGAAGAACGAAACTAAAAACGCCAGGCGGACGCGCCACTAGCCGTCCTCCTGGTACAACAACACGACAAATCCGGTAAGGCCGCCGACCAGCACCGGAATCCAGGCCGCCAGGGCGGGCGAGATGAGTTCCGACTTGCTCATATCCTCGGTGATCTTCGACAGGACGAAGACCAGGAAGCCGGCGGAGATTCCGCTGACGATCATTTTCTGCACGCCGCCAAAACGGAAGAAGCGTAGGCTTACCGAGGCCGCGAGCAGCACCATCGCCGTGAGCAGGAACGGGCGCGCCAGCAGCTGATAATATTGCAGCCGATAACCCGCCGCGGCGAGGCCGGCGCGATCGGCCAGTTCGATGTAGGAGGGGAGCTGCCAGAACGGCACCGTTTCCGGCGTGGCGAAGCTTTCCCGCACCTGCTCGGGGGTCAAGGTGGTGCCGAGTCGATACGTGTCCTCAAGCTCCGGCGGTTTAGCCGCGGCATAGATGCGCGCTTCGTCAAGCCGCCAATAGCCCTGCTGCAAGGTGGCGCTCCTTGCCTCGATTCTTTTCTGGAATTGCCCGGCGCTGTCGAAGACGAACACGCTGACGCCGCCAAGCTGTGCGCCCTGTTCGCGGCTCGATTTGGCGTTGATGATGGCCGCGCCGTCGGCGCCCTTTTGCCGCACCCAAAATCCGCTGGTGTTTGCCTGCATTGCCGAGGAAGGAAGCTCGCCGGTCTGCTCGGCTTCGAGGCGTTTCGAGCGTTCGTGAAGAATTGCGGCGACCGGGTTGTAGATCGCGGTGGCGAGGGTGCCGAACAGGAACGCCACGATCATCGCCGGCGCCACAAATTGCCAGGCGGACACGCCGGCCGCGCGCGCCACGACCAGCTCGAGGCGGCGCGAGAGGGTCAGGTAGGACGACATCGTGCCGATCAGCACCGCGAACGGCATGATGCGTTCTGCGATCTGGGGCACGCGAAAGAGCGAAACCTGGGCCAGCAGCCACGAAGTGGCATGAGGCCAATCGGAGCCGCGGCGCAGCATTTCGACGTAGTCGATCATCGCGGCGAGCGCGACCACGCCGACGAAGGTCGCAAGCACGGATTTGAGAAAGTGCGATCCGAAGTAACGGGAAAGCGTAGTGTTGAGCATCGGCTCGTTCCTCAACTCGCGTACGCTCGAGCGATACGTTCGCCGATCACGGTGGCGATCTTCGACACCACCGCCCCCGGCTCGACCGCTTTTCCGCGCGAAATCTGCCAAATGCCGGCGAGCATAGCGCTCAGAAGCGCAACATACTGAGCGGCGAGAACGCTCGGCACATGCGCGCCGATAATGACGCTGAGGAAGCCGATCAGGCGGAGCAGCGACACCGCAGTGATCACGCTGAGGAACGCCAGAGTGCGGCTTTGCCGGGTCGTTTGCGGCGGCCCGAGGAAAGCGAAGGCGACGATGATGAAGGTGAGCGGATAGAGCGGGCTCGCCAGGCGATCGCTCAGTTCGGACCAATGTTGACCGCGCTGCGCCAAGTAAGTCGGATCATTCGGCCGCGGCCAGAGCAGTTCCGTGAGGTATTTCTCACGCGTATTGTAGGTGGTGCTCTGCGGGCCGCCGGTGAATTTGGAAAGATCGAAGGCATAGCGTTCGAAGGTGACGATGCGCGGATCGCGTTGGCCGGCTTCCAGGCGCTGACTGCTGCCGCCTTCGAGCACGAGAAACGAGCCGTTGTCGTTTTTGACGATCTCGCCTTGCTCGGCAAGATAGGTGGCGCGCTCCTTCGGGTCGCGTCGATCGTCAAGGAATATTCCAACCAGGAGGCCGTTTGGCCGCCGGTCGGCGATGTGGAAGGTGAGACCGCCGACGGTGGTGAAGCGGCCGGGCTGCACGATATTGGTGAGAATGTTGGCGCGCACCTGCGTCGCCCAGTCGTGCAACTCGCGCAGGCTCAGCGGCGAGATGTAGGCGGCGAGCAGCGAAACGAGGAGCGACACCACCAACCCTGCGGCCACGAAGGGCGTGACCAGCCGCCACGGCGAGACTCCGGCGGCGTTCATCACGATGATCTCGGAATCCGTGCTCAGCTTGTTGAGGACGTGCGAAGCGGCCAACACCAGCGCAATCGGTGCGATCATCATCACCAGGAGCGGCACCAGCAGTCCGGTGATGCCGATGAAGACCAGGAGGGTTTGTCGCTCGCTCGTGATCAGGTCGAATTCACGCATCGCCTGCGTGAACCACATCACGACGGTCAAGCTGACAAGGGTGATTACGAACGCACCCATCGTGGTGCGAAACACGTAACGGCCGATCGACCCCATCGGACGAATATCCCCGCTGGCGGGGCGCGCAGTGGCCGCATCGGCCCCCCAAGGTCCGCGCCGCGTCCAAAGTCCCCAAGCCCGGCTGTTTTCATGCTTTCACAAAGTGGCCTCGCCAAGGCAAACCTATTGAACTTGCACAACAAAGAGTTAATGCAAATCCTTGGCGTGGCGCCGCAATAAGGCGAGAAAACCCGCTTTGCAGGATTGCGCCGACCGGTCCATATGTCGGGCTCGGAACTCATCGATCCGGCCGAAAAGGACCGCCAAATGCCCGCCTCGTTCAAGCTCGGCTTCTCCCCGTATGCCCAACTGCGGGGCGTTCTCGTTGTGTTCTGCGCCGAGAATATGAAGTTCGGTCCGGCCACTGAGAAGGCGCTCGCCCCGATCGCCGATCATTTGCGCCGCGCCGCGGCCGCGGATCGCTTTACCGGCAAGAGCGGGTCGAGCCTCGATATTATTGCGCCCGCGGGCCTTAATGTGCCCCGCCTGGTCGTGATCGGGACCGGCAAGCAGAACCAACCCAAGGATCGCGACATCCTCGGACTCGGCGGTGTCGCGATGGGAAAGGTGCCAGGCTCCGCGGCGCAGGCAACGATCATCGCGGAGCTTGCGACAGGGGCGCTCAAGGCCGGCCAGATCGCCGATCTGGCGCTGGGTGCGCGGCTGCGCGCCTACGCGTTCGACCGCTACAAGACCAAGCGCAAGGAAGGCGAGGAGCGCGCCGACAAGCGCGAGGTCAATTTCGCCTGCGCAAATCCGGCTGCGGCGGAGAAGGCTTGGGCGGGCACGGCAGGGATCGCCGACGGCGTCTTATTGGCGCGCGACCTCGTCAACGAGCCGCCGAATATCCTCTATCCCGGCGAATTTGCTCGCCGCGCCTCCGGGCTGAAGAAACTCGGCGTCACCGTCGAGGTGCTCGACGTGGCGGCGATGAGAAAGCTCGGAATGGGTGCTCTGCTCGGCGTCGGCCAGGGCTCGGCGCATGAATCGCGGCTCGTCGTCATGCGCTGGGAGGGCGGCAAACGCGGTGCCGATCCGGTTGCATTCATCGGCAAGGGCGTGTGCTTCGATACCGGCGGCATTTCGATCAAGCCGGCGCAGGGCATGGAGGACATGAAGGGCGACATGGCCGGCGCCGCCTGCGTGGTCGGGCTGATGCACGCGTTGGCGGCGCGTAAAGCCAAGGTCAACGCCGTCGGCGCGATCGGGCTGGTGGAGAATATGCCGGACGGCAAGGCCCAGCGCCCCGGGGATATTGTCACCACCATGTCGGGGCAGACCGTCGAAGTGATCAACACCGACGCCGAAGGCCGCCTCGTGCTCGCCGACGTGCTGCACTACGTCAACAAGCGATTCAAACCGAGATTGATGATCGATCTGGCGACGCTCACCGGTGCGATCATGGTCGCGCTCGGGCAGGAATATACTGGCCTGTTCGCCAACGACGACAAGCTCGCCGAGCGGCTGGCCAAGGCCGGGGAGGCGACCGGCGAACGTGTGTGGCGACTGCCGCTCGGGCCCGAATATGACAAGATCATCGATTCGAAATTCGCCGACATGAAAAATTCCGGCGGCCGTTTTGCCGGCTCGATCACGGCGGCGCAATTCCTCCAGCGTTTCGTCGGCAAGACGCCGTGGGTGCATCTTGACATCGCCGGGACGGCGTTTGCCTCGCCACAGAGCGACATCAACAAGAGCTGGGGTTCCGGCTGGGGCGTGCGCCTGCTCGAGCGGTTCGTCGAGGATTACTACGAGCGGTAAGCGCTTGCGCGCCCCGCTGACGATTTTCGCCGAGCAGTCAGCGGTCGTCGGCAACTTTGAGCACCAGCTTGCCGAAATTCTCGCCGTTGAACAGCTTCAACAGCGTCTCTGGAAAAGTCTGCAGGCCGTCGACGACATCCTCGCGGGATTTCAGCTTGCCGGCGGCGATCCAGGCGACAATGTCGCGCCGCGCCTGCGGGAACCGGTCGGCGTAGTCGAACACGACCATGCCCTCCATCCGCGCCCGATTGACCAGCAGCGAGAGATAGTTGCTCGGCGCCTTGACCGCAGTGGTGTTGTTGTATTGCGAGATCGCGCCGCAAATCACCACGCGGGCGTGCAGGGTCAGCCGGGTGAGCACGATGTCGAGGATGTCGCCGCCGACATTGTCGAAATAAACATTCACGCCCTTGGGGCAATGGGTGCGCAATCCCTCGCGCACGTCTTCCGCCTTGTAGTCGATAGCCGCGTCGAAGCCGAGCTCATCGACCAGATAGCGGCATTTAGCGGCGCCGCCGGCAATGCCGACCGCGCGGCATCCTTTGATCTTGGCGATCTGGCCGACGCTCGCGCCGACGGCGCCGGCGGCGCCCGAGACGACGACGGTATCGTCGGGCTTCGGCTGGCCGACATCGAGCAGGCCGAAATAGGCGGTCATGCCGGGCATGCCAAGCGTGTTGAGAAAAACCGGCAGGGGGGCGAGCTCGGGATCGACCTTCGTCAGCCGCCCGCCTTCAAGCACGGCATAGTCCTGGATGCCGAGCGTGCCGTTGACATGATCGCCAACGGCGAAGTCGGGATGGTTCGAGGCGACCACTCGACCGATGCCGCCTGCGCGCATGACTTCGCCGATGCCGACCGGCGGGATGTACGACCTGCCCTCATTCATCCACCCGCGCATGGCGGGGTCGAGCGACAGGTATAGCGTTCGCACGAGGACCTCGCGGTTGCCCGGTTTTGGCAGCGGCGTCTCGGTGAACTGCCAGTCGCTGCGCTTCGGCAAACCCACCGGCCGGGCGGCAAGCCGCACTTGGTGATTGATGGCGTCGCTGCTCATGATGCTCCCGAATGCTCCGTTTACTTGGCCTTGGCATGGGCGTTACTAGGCCGGAGCATTGTGCGCAACCCTGCAGGGCGATTTGGCGGGATGACTGAAATCCTCTTCTATCACCTGAAGGGCCAGGCGCCGGAACAGGTCTTGCCGGCGTTGCTGCAAAAGTCGCTCGAGCGCGGCTGGCGCGTCGTGGTTCAGGCGTCCTCGGAGGAGCGCATCGAAGCGCTCGATGCGCATCTTTGGACCTGGCGGGATGATAGTTTCCTCCCGCACGGCACTTGGCGCGATGCGGCAGCCGCGGAGCAGCCCATCCTGCTCACGCTCAACGGCGACAATCCCAACGGCGCGGCGGTGCGGTTTCTCATCGAAGGCGCGACCATCCCCGACGATGCCGCGGCCTACCAGCGTTTGGTCCTGCTGTTCGATGGCGAAGATCCCGATGCGCTTGAGGCCGCGCGCACGCATTGGACCGGGGCAAAATCGGCCGGTTTTGAGGTGACCTACTGGCAGGCTGACGAAAAGGGAGGCTGGCACCGCCAGGCGTGAAAGGCTGCCGTAAGGCTGATGTGAAGGACGGTCGGTATCTCACTGAGATCAGACGTTTTTCCATGTTGCTCCGGCGTCTTAAGGAAAGGTCGCAAAGGCCGTAGCGCGACACTATATTTTTTGCTCGGAAGAGGGATTGGATGCTATAGTTGGTTTTATGAACAAACCTTCAGTGAAAAGGCGGCCGGCGAAGGTGAGCCGCACCCCGGTGCGTAAGGCGATTTCGCGGCGAGTTTCGGGAAAACCCGAGGCGAAGAGTGCCGTGAACATTGCTTCGATAACCGTTCCTCACCCGATGGCGTTGCGTGCCCCGGTCTTGCGGGCGCACAGATTCCGTGTCGGCCAGACCGTGCTGTACACGTCGAGCCCCATCACGCGTCCGGGCGCCAGCGGCACGTACAAGGTCGTCAGATTGCTTCCTTCCGACGGCGAGGACTATCAATACCGGATCAAAAATTCGGGCGAAGCGTTTGAGCGCGTGGCCAAAGAGAGCCAGCTCGAACTCGATCATTGATCGCGAAAAATTGTGCGGCGCTGCCGCAGCGCGTACGCCTAAATCTGGCTTTGTCGAGGGCTGGCGTCTCCTGAGGCTCGGGGTCATACTCCGGGCCCAATGAGCGTCGTGGCGCTTAGTGGGGTGTTCATGCTCGGTTTTGATCCCGAGATCGGAGCCTCGTCGTTGCATTTGTGGGTGGCGGCCGGATCCGCGGCGCTGCTCGTCGTCTGCTGTGTCGTGGCGGTGTTCCGGGCAGTCCCGGCCCTGCGCGTTGAGGTGCTGGTTCTCGGCGCGCTCCTCGGCGCGGCCGTCGCGTGGGCTTTCCTCGACCGCGGATCAGCACCCGACATGCGTGCCGAGGGGCGGGATCTGGAGCAACGGGCCGCTGAGCTGAGCGCAAAAGCCCTGGCGCCGGGCTCGCCGCTTGGTTGCCTCGACGCCCTGGCGGGAGAGAGTATCGAGGCGGCGTGCGAAAGAGCGATCTTCGTTTCTCCGGCGAGCGCGGCGGCGGCGACCTCTTACGTGGCGGCCCGGCTTGCGCTCCTCTCCGACATCGCGACCTACACCGGAAACGGCGGCACCAATATGGACCATGTGTTGCTGCCGCTGCGCCGTGCGCTCGAGACGGACCGTTTCGGGTTTCTCGCGCACATGCTCGCCGTGCGCGACGGCTGCACGGTGGAGAACTGCGGTGCGCTGGCGCTGCTGCACGACGCCGGCCGCGTGCGCGCCCATTTGGGCGAGGGGATGTTCGATCAGCTAGTCGAGCATTATTCGACGGCGTGGATGCAGCCGCCGGAAGGCGCGCTCGCCGACGCGACGCCGGCTCGCCCGGCAGCGACGCCTCCACCCACATCAGCGCTGCACAAACCGGTCAATATCGATTTCCCCACCGCCGCATCGATCCCGGCCGTCAGCATCATGACTCCCGAGCCGAGTGGCCCGGTCCTTCCCGGCGTCGCCGCAGCGGCGGCGGCCAATCCGAACCCGCAGCCGGGCGCCTCGACGGGCCGCCGTTCGCGCAAGCAGGCTAGCCCCGCGCCGCAACCTCCCGCGCAGCCCGCGCAAACCGGCGCTCCGACCGCGGCTATTGAACCGATTTGGCCGGAGCCCGTTCCGACGGTGCCAGCGGCACCGCCGCCGCAGCAAGCGCAGCAGGCAGCCCCGGCGCCTGCGGCCGAAGGGCCGCTGCGGCTCAATCCGTTTCCGCCACCGCCACCGCCCGATGCCAACGCCGGCATGACAGTAGGCGCACAATGAGCTGAGCGCGTTCGAGCCGGGCCGAGCGGCTGTGGCCGGCCCCGTGCCAATTGTAGTACTCCCCGGTCATGCTCAACTCGGTCCTCATCGCCAATCGCGGCGAAATTGCCTGCCGCATCGCGCGCACAGCCAAAGGGCTCGGCATGCGCACCATTGCGGTTTATTCGTCCGCGGACGCGCGGGCCCTGCATCCGCGCCTTTGCGATGAGGCCCATCTCATCGGCCCCGCGGAACCGCGCGAGAGCTATCTCGCCGCCGACAAATTGATCGAAGTCGCGAAGAAGACGGGAGCCGAATGCGTTCACCCCGGCTACGGGTTCCTGTCCGAGAATGCGGATTTCGCCGAGGCTTGCGCCCGCGCCGGTCTCGTATTCGTCGGTCCGCCCGCCGCGGCGATCCGCGCGATGGGGCTCAAGGACCGCGCCAAGGCGCTGATGGAGAAAGCCGGCGTTCCAGTGGTGCCCGGCTATCACGGCGACCGCCAGGACGCCAAATTCCTCAAGGAGAAAGCTTACGAGATCGGCTACCCGGTGCTGATCAAGCCGGCCGCGGGCGGCGGCGGGCGCGGGATGCGGCGCGTCGATAAGCACGCCGACTTTGACGATGCGCTCGAGGGGTCGATTCGCGAGGTCGGCGCGGCGTTCGGCTCGAGCCGTGTCTTGATCGAAAAATATGTCGCCGCGCCGCGCCACATCGAGATCCAGGTCTTCGGCGACACGTACGGCAACATCATTCATCTCGGCGAGCGCGATTGCTCCCTGCAACGCCGCCACCAGAAGGTGATCGAGGAAGCGCCGGCATTCGGAATGACGGCGGAGTTGCGTGCGCGAATGGGCGGCGCCGCGGTCGAGGCAGCGCGGGCGGTCGGTTATACCGGCGCCGGCACCGTCGAGTTCGTCGCCGACAGCACCAAGGGGCTGCGCGAGGACGCCTTCTGGTTCATCGAAATGAATACGCGGCTTCAGGTCGAGCATCCGGTGACCGAGGCGGTCACCGGTCTCGATCTTGTCGCGTGGCAATTCCAGGTCGCGGCCGGCGGCAAGCTGCCGCTCGCGCAATCGCAAGTGCGCCTCGAGGGTCATGCGATCGAGGCGCGCGTCTACGCTGAAGACCCGGAAAGCGGCTTCCTCCCGTCGACCGGCAGGGTCGTCGCCTTTGAAGTGCCGGGCGGAATCCGCGTCGAGAGCGGCATTGAAGCCGGCGGCGAGGTCACGCCGTTCTACGACGCCATGGTCGCCAAGCTGATCGCGCAGGCGCCCTCGCGCAAAGCCGCTCTTGATCGGATCATTGAGGCGCTCGATGAGACGGTGATCGCCGGGGTGCGCAGCAATGTCGCCTTCCTCGGCGCGCTTTGCCGTACGCCTGAGTTCCGGCAGGGCAAGGTCGATACTGGCTTCATCGATCGCAATCTCGCCAAGCTCGGCGCGGTGCCGCACGCTCCCGATTGCGCCGCAGCCGCGCTCGGCGTCGTACGCCTGCTGGCGAAGGAGGGTCCCGGTGGGGCGGCAGCGCCCGATGAGGTCGGCGCGGCGGCGGACTCGCCGTGGTCGGCGCGCGATGGCTTCCAGCTCGGCGGCAGCCGCTCGGTCATGGTTCCAATCTTGATCGATAGTGACGCCGCCTACGCGACCCTTACTTTCGGCAAGCAGAGGATCAACGTTTCAGTGGACGGCGCGGAGCCCGCGACGGACGCGAAGGTGTTCGCGGCCGCCGACGAGGTCTACGTCTTGCGGCACGGCCGGCAGACACGCGTGCGCATCCGGGACGTTTCCGCCGCGACCGCGGGAGCGGGCGCTGGCGACGGCGTCATCAGGGCGCCGATGCACGGCAAGGTGTTGGACCTGTTCGTCAGTGTCGGCGAGCCCGTCGTCGGCGGCCAGCGTCTCGCCATAATCGAGGCGATGAAGATGGAGCACACGCTACGCGCGCCGTTTGCGGGCATTGTCGCCCAAATTCCGGTCAGCGCCGGCGCGCAAGTTGTGGAGGACGCGCAGATCATGGTGATCGAGCCGGCGCCGGAGCGGTAACCTCGACCCATGACCCTGCATCTCATCAAACTCTGCGTCGGCTGCGATTCAGTGCAAGATCTCGAAGACTGGATCAGGCAAAAACTCAAGGACAAGCGCAAACGCGGCGAAAAGCCGGAGCATATCCACCGCACGCGCATGGTGCCCAAGCGGGCGGCGGAGCTGACCGATGGCGGCTCGCTTTATTGGGTGATCCGCGGCGAGGTGGCTTGCCGCCAGCGGCTTCTGGCGGTGAGGCCGTTCCGCGACAAGGACGGTATCGGACGCTGTGCCCTGGTGCTCGATCCCAAGGTGGTGCTGGTCGAGCTGCGGCCCTATCGCGCCTTCCAGGGTTGGCGTTATTTCGCGGCCAAGGACGCGCCGCGCGATCTCGCCAAGGCTGCACCGGGCGCGGCGGCCATGCCGGAGAAATTACGGCGCGAGTTGCGAGAGCTCGGCCTCATGTGAGCCGGATGCGACGGCAGGAGCGCGACGATGATCATTGGCAGCGAGAAGGACGTTACCGAGGCGGTGCTGAGCGAGCTTAAGCACGCGCCTGACCCGCGCTTCCGCGAGGTCATGTCCTCTTTCATCCGCCACCTGCACGATTTTGCCCGCGAGGTGAAATTGACCGAGGAGGAGTTCCAGGCCGCCATCGGCTACCTTGTGGCGCTCGGCAAGCACACCAGCGAGACCCACAATGAGGGGGTGTTGATGGCGGGAACGCTCGGCTTCTCGGCCCTGATCTGCCTCCTCAACAACGGCGATGGCGGGCAGACCGAGACCGACGCCAACCTCCTCGGGCCGTTCTGGCGCGCGGACGCGCCGCTGACCCAAAATGGCGGCTCGATCGTCCGATCTCCGACGCCCGGCCCGGCGCTCTTCGTCGATGCCTTTTTCCGCGATGCCGGAGGGAATCCGATCGAAGGCGCCGAAATCGACATCTGGCAATCCTCGCCGGAGGGCTTTTACGAAAACCAGGACCCGATCCAGTCCGATATGAACCTGCGCGGCAAGTTCATCACCGACGCCCGCGGCCATATCGGCTTTCGCAGCGTGAAGCCGGCCGGCTATCCGATCCCGATCGACGGCCCGGTGGGTGCGCTTCTGCGCGCGCAGCGGCGGCACAATATGCGGCCCGCCCATCTGCATTTCCTGGCTTACAAACCTGGGTTCAAGACGCTGATCTCGCAGCTCTATGCGCCGGACGACAGGTACATCGAGAACGACGTGCAGTTCGGCGTCACCCGCCACCTGATCGGCAATTATGTGCGTCACGACGAGGCGCGCGCGCCGGATGTGAAGCCGCCCTGGTACTCGCTGGAACACGCCTTCGTTATGGAGAAAGGCACGGCGCGCTTGCCGAAGCCTCCGATCAGCGGCAAGGCGCGCGGCGAGCGGCCACAAATTCCACACCTCGAGCCGGCGTAAGCGCTAGACCGCCATATTGTCGATCAGCCGCGTCGTGCCAATGCGTGCGGCAACGAGGAGGCGGATCCGATCTTCCTTGGCGGAGGCGAGGGGAGCGAGCGTCTCGGCGTGGCGGGCTTCGAGGTAATCGAGCGCGAAGCCGGCGCCGGTGATGGCCGTGCGGCCGGCGCTGAGGACGGCGTCGATCGGCTCGCCTGCCCCGATCTTTTTGGCACAATCCGCCAGCACGCGGTGAAGCATCGGCGCCGCTTCGCGTTCGCTCGGCAGCAGGTAGCGATTCCGCGATGAGAGAGCGAGCCCGTCCCTCTCGCGCACGGTCCGTGCACCGACGATGCGGGTCGCAAGGTCGAGATCGCGCGCGAGCTGCGCGACCACTTTGAGCTGCTGGTAATCCTTCTCCCCGAACACCGCGACGTCTGGCGTGCATTGCAGCAGGAGCTTGGCAACCACAGTCGCTACGCCGGCGAAGAAATGCGGCCGGATGGCGTCTTCGAGGCCGGCCTTGGCCGGCCCTTCGGGCACCACTCGCGTGGCAAAGCCTGCGGGATACATCGCCTTGACGCCGGGCGCCCAAACTAGATCGGTCTTGAGCGAGGCCAGAGCCGCGATATCGGCTGGGAAAGTGCGAGGGTAGGTCTTGAAGTCCTCGTGCGGCGCAAATTGGGTCGGGTTGACGAAGATCGACACGACGACGCGGTCGGCGCGGCGCTGCGCCAGCCGCACCAGGGCGAGGTGGCCGGCATGCAGCGCACCCATGGTCGGCACCAGCGCGATCGTCTGCCGCCGCGCGCGCCACTGCGCAATCGTGCTCCGGAGCGCCGGCAGTGCACGCACCACGCGCGGGCGATCCTTCGATCCTGAAAAATTTCCAGCCATAGCGTTGCCGCACAAGCACACACCGCATGCATTCGTCGCGCGCGGTGTGGTTAATGATTAACTTATCGCCGACAATGCTGTATCTTGACCGCACGCGTTGCAAGCCGGAGAAGTGATCGCACGCAGAGGTCGCGTTTTCATGTTGATGCAGGCGGATATCGGGCAGCCCGTCGCGGCGCATGTCATCGTCCTTGGTAACGAAAAAGGCGGTTCCGGCAAATCGACCACGGCCATGCATGTCGCCGTCGCGCTGCTGCAAGCCGGCCAGCGCGTGGCCACCATCGATCTCGATTCGCGCCAGCGCAGCTTTACGCACTACGTCGAGAACCGCCGCGACTGGGCGGCCCGCGGCGGCGTCAAGCTCGACGTCCCGCAGCATTTTTGCGTCGCCCGCGGTTTCGGCGCCCGGCTCGAGGAGATCGAGGCGCAGGAGTTCGGCGCCTTCGCCGAGGCGATAAGCGCGGTCGAGAATAGCCACGACTTCGTCGTCATCGACACGCCGGGCAGCGATTCCTATCTGATGCGGCTCGCCCATTCGATGGCCGACACGCTGATCACGCCGCTCAACGACAGTTTCGTCGATTTCGATGTGCTCGGCGCCGTCGATCCGACGACGTTCGAAGTCACCGGCCTCAGCCACTACACGGAAATGGTCCGCGAAGCGCGCCGGCAACGCCGGCTCGTCGATGGCGGTCTGACCGACTGGGTGGTGGTGCGCAACCGGCTCTCGGCGCTGACCTCGCGCAACAAGCGGCTGGTCGGGGAG
This sequence comes from uncultured Alphaproteobacteria bacterium, assembly GCA_963850855.1. Taxonomy (GTDB): domain Bacteria; phylum Pseudomonadota; class Alphaproteobacteria; order Rhizobiales; family Xanthobacteraceae; genus BOG-931. Next base: position 147,835 of record CAWKNH010000006.1, on the reverse strand, counting down.
GGGGTCGACGAGCTTGGCAGGCAACTTGGTTTCCGCGCCATCGATGGATTCGCCGAGCGCGTCGTCTATCGCGAATTCTTTCCCCGCGGACTGACCGCGCTCGACGAAATCGATGAGAATACGCTTGGCCAACGACCAAGCCTGTCGCACGGGACCGCGCGCGACGAGGTAAGAACCCTGATGAACGCGCTGAAGCTGCCGTTCGACGAACGCGGCAAGCGCCGCGCCGCCGCGCGCGCCGAATGGGTCGCCGCGGCCGGCAAGCCGCTCGACACCCACGGCCTGCTCGCCGAGGCCGAGTAAGGCGAACCCCCCGCCCATTGCGCCGCGCGCCGGAGCGGGCCACCTTTATGAGGAGGCTTGTCTCTTGCCGCGAAGGGCTTTGCGATGGGCAACGACCGCTCCGGCCCCGTGCCGGCGCCGAGCAACGACCAAACCGATTCCGGGGCGCCCGCCGGGCTCCCCGCGGCGTCTTCGCGCGCAGAGATCGATGCCTTTCTCAGCCAAATTAAAGCGTTCGAGCCTCTCGTCCATCGGGGCACGCGCGGCCGGCTCCTCTTTGCGCTCGACGCCACGATGAGCCGGCAGCCGACATGGGATCAGGCCTGCCGGCTGCAGGCCGACATGTTCCGCGAGGCGGCAACCGTGGGCGGCCTCGACATCCAGCTGGTCTATTACCGCGGGCTGGGGGAGTGCCGCGCCTCGCCCTGGATCGCCGAACCGCGACGGCTGGGTGAAACGATGTCGCGCATCGACTGCCGTGCGGGCCACACCCAAATCGGCAAGGTCCTCGCCCATGCACGACGGGAAAGCGACGGCGTCGCCGTCGCCGCCATGGTCTTCGTTGGCGACGCCATGGAAGAGGAACTCGACGAGCTGTGTGCCCGCGCCGGCGAGCTTGGTCTGCGCAACGTCCCGGCCTTCATGTTCCAGGAGGGATACGATCCCATCTGCGAACGGGCGTTCCGTGAGATCGCCCGGCTTACGCGCGGGGCGTATTGCCGCTTCACGCCGGGCGCCGCCGACGAACTGGGCGAGCTGTTGCGCGCCGCCGCGGCCTACGCAGCCGGCGGAATGAAGGCGCTCGCCGATCTCGAAACGCGGCGCGATGCCGGTGCGGGCAGGCTTATCGGGCAGCTCAAATAATCATGCCCGCACTTCTGCTCGGCGTCGTCGTCCTCATCTTGCTGCTTTGGGCCGTCAACGCCTTTTCCAAGGCCGATCCTAAGCAGGCCGCTCGGGTTTTGCGCTACCTCGGTGGCGGCGGCGCGTTGATCCTCGCCGCATTCCTTCTTTTTCGCGGAGAAATCGGAGTTGCGGTGCCGATAGGTGCAGTCGGCCTCGGCCTGCTCGGCTGGATCTCGTTGTGGCCGGCAAGTCTGACCGGACGCATGCGCAAGAGCTCGGGTCAGGTATCGCGCGTGCGTTCGGCGTTTCTCGAGATGGAGCTCGACCACGACAGCGGTGCGATGCGCGGTCACATTCTGGCGGGACGGCACACTGGCGCCTCGCTCGATACGCTCGACGCGCAAACGCTGATCGGCCTTCTCGCCGAGATCGACAATGATAGCCGGCAGCTACTGATGGCTTATCTTGATCGCCGGCAGCCCGGCTGGCGTGAGCACGCGCAGGGTGATGCGGCAGCGGGCGGCGGGAACAACGCGACGCCCCGAGGCAAAATGACTGAACAGGAGGCTTATCAAATCCTTGGCCTTCAATCCGGAGCGGGCGCGCAAGAGGTCACTCGTGCTCACCGCTCCCTCATGAAGAAACTGCATCCCGACCAAGGGGGGTCGACGTACCTTGCGGCCCGCGTCAATGAGGCCAAGGAAGTCTTGCTTCGCCGCCATCGCTGAGGTTCCCTAGAAGAATCCTCGCGTGTCGTCCTGTCCGTGAATGACGTCCTGTTGTCGCGGGCATTAGTTTTTTACTGCCATGCAATCGATGTCGCTGCGCTTGAGCTGCCGGCAGGCTGCTTCCGCTGTCTGTTTGTCGAAGCCGGCGAAGCGCGCCCGGTAGAGCGCTTTGTCGCCTTTTTGCACCCGCTCGGTGAACGGATCCGCCGCGGCGAGCATGGTACGAGCCCTGGTCTGTGCCGCACTCAGATGCTGCCGCGCCTCGTCTTCCCCTTCGAACGCGCCGATCTGAATGATCCAACGACTGCGCATCTGGGATTGCGGCGGCGTCTCCGGTTCAGCCTTCGATACCGTTTTCACGGATTCAGTCTTTGTGGCCTCAGCCTTGGAAGGTCCTGTGGCCTTGGCCGGTTCTGCTTTTGCGGGCTCGGCTTTTGCCGGTTCGGCTTTGGCCGGCTCGCTCGCGACCGGCTCGGACCTGCTGGCGGTGGCAATTGCGCCCGGTTCGGATGACGCCACCACGATCGTATGCGACGCGTCGGAGGATTGTGCCAATGGCTGCGGGTGCGCGGGCGGCGGCGCGCTCGGCGGTGGCGATGGCGAGGTGACCGGTACCAGCGCCGGCATCGGCGCAAGCGAGGCCGTCTGCATCGGCGCGGTGCGGAACGTGACAGTCTTCACCAAAAGCGGCTGGATCGGCTCGTTCGAGCCGACTGCCGCACGCAAAGTCGCCGTCGGCATTGGATCGGCATGCGCCGCCGGCGCCGGGTCGGCATGCGCGGGCTGCGGAGATTTGGCCGGCGCGGCCGGTGGCGGCTCGGCGCGCTGTTCGGTTCTCTCCGCGAGGACGGGCGCCGTGCGGTGCGATGAGGCTTCCCGGATATGCGCGTTGATCAATTCGCGCATATGCGCGTCGCGCTCGAAGGCCGAGCGGCCGCCGAGCACAACGGCAACGACATAGCGGCCGTCGCGGTGAACCGAGGTGACGAGGTTGAAGCCGGAGGCTCGCGTATATCCGGTCTTGATGCCGTCGACGCCGCCGACGGCGCCAAGGAGATGATCGTGATTGCGGATCGCCACGCCGTGATAGGCGAACTCGCGCAGGGCGAAATATCTGTAGTAGCGCGGAAACCGTTCCTGGATCGCGCGGCCGAGCAGCGAGAGGTCGCGCGCGGTCGTGATCTGATCGTCGTCCGGTAGGCCGGAGGCGTTGACGTAAGTAGTATGCGCCATGCCCAGCGTGCGCGCCTTCTGCGTCATCAGCTTGGCGAACGCATCCTCGTCGCCGCCGAGATTTTCGGCGATCGCGACCGCGATGTCGTTGGCCGACCGGGTGACGACCGCCTTGATGGCGTCGTCGACGGTAATGGTCTGGCCGGCCTTGGTGCCGAGCTTCGAGGGCGCCTGCTCGGTCGCGTGGACGGAAACCTTGAGCGGCGTGTCGAGTTTGATCGTGCCGGCGTCAAGCCGCTCGAACAGCAGATAGAGCGTCATGATCTTGGTCAGCGATGCCGGATGGCGCAGCGCGTCGGCATTCGACGCCTGCAGCACCTCGCCGGAGTTGGCGTCGACGACGATCGAAGCGACTGGCGGGGAATAGGCTTGGGCGCGGACGCGATAATGAACGCGTGGCGCAACACGCACGAAATGTACCGGGCGCACGACGTGGACGTGGCGATAATGATGGCGTGCATCGGCTGCATCGCTGCCGACGACGAGACCGGCTACGATGCCGGCAAGTCCCAGGACACAATAGCGGAGCCCATTGCCGGCTCCAGAACGCATCCACCCCATCACGCACCCCGTCCCTGAACGCGCCCGGAGGTCATTGTGACCTCCACCCCTGTTGTTCCTTCGCGACGCCGCTTCCTTAGTACCAGGGGCCGACTCGGTCCGGCCACCCCGACCGGTGTCGCCTCAGCGACACGGTCAAGCACGCTAGGCAAACGCCGTTGCGAAAGCGTTAAGTCTCCTCAAGTTGCGCCCGCTTTCAACACGCGGGTTGAAATTTTTGTGCACTGCACTATAATAATAGTCGACGCCCGAGAAGGCCTTTTCAAGGCAAGGGGCGCCGCGCATTTGACCATAACCCGCAACCCGCGCACCGGCGAGAGGGTGATCATGACCACCGATAAGAAGCACAAGCTAAGCGAGGACAGCATGGGTGCTGCGTTTTCCTCGTTCGGCGCGTCGACGAAGAGCACCCAAGCGATAACGGCTGAAGTTATTGATTACGCGAAGAAGTCGTTCGAGGGCTCCGCAGCGGCTTGGGAAAGGCTTCTCGGCGCGAAGACTCTCGACCAGGCGGCGGAGATACAAAGTGAATACCTGAAATCCGCCTTTGAAGATTTCGTCGCCAGGACGACCAAGCTTGGCGAGCTTTACGTCGATCTCGCCAAGGAGACGTACAAGCCGGTCGAAAATGTTTTCGGGAAGGCTTGGCCGATCAAGTAACCCGACCGAAAGCGCCCGCGCCGATTCGGATTTGGCGGAGCAGGCCTGCTGCGCTGCCACGGCGATCGACGGCGCTCCCGTCGCTCGGCGCATAACAACTTGGCGAGAACGGTTTCGAGGGCGGTGGCGATCTTGGCGAGGGTTTGCTCGATGCGTCCAACGCGGAAGGCGATGTGTTCGAGGGCATAGGCGGCGCGTTTGTCGCCTGACGGCATGCTCTGGGCATCGTAGTCCGGCAAAAAGTCCTGCTCCAGGTCGCGTAGCAGCCTTGCGCGTCGTGCGGGGTCAACCATCGTTGCCTCCTTTCGCCCGCGGCGGTGAATATCGCGGCGATGAATATCCGAGTCGGCGTCTGTCACCAATCGGACAGCGCGGAACGCGGCGGGAGGGCAGGCCGTTCTAATCCGGCGGCAATGGCCGCGGGAAGCAGGTCATGGGATATGGAACGCAGGGCAATCCATGATTATGATAGTGGGTATCGCAGCGCCGAGGGCTTCACGGCCGTCGGTGGCGCCGTAACGGGTTTGGACGACAGACGAAGCAATGCCGCTAACTGCCAATTCCTCCGCCGATCTCCGGATCCGCATGGCGGACGACGACCGCAAGCGCAAGGGCGACCAGAGCGGACCGGGGACCGCGGTCATCACCAAGACGCGGACGCAGACAAAGCGGCCCAATCTCTACCGCGTGCTGCTGCTCAATGACGACTACACGCCGATGGAATTTGTCGTTCATGTGCTCGAACGTTTCTTTAACAAGGACCACGATGCGGCCCATCGGATCATGATGCACGTGCACCAGCATGGGATCGGCGAATGCGGGATCTTCACCTATGAGGTGGCGGAAACGAAAGTGACTCAGGTCATGGACTTTGCCCGCAAACATCAGCATCCTTTGCAGTGCATCATGGAGAAGAAGTGATTCCGGGGGACGGCCAACACAGATGAAGAGACATTGAATGCCCACGTTCTCGCGCAGCCTCGAACAGTCGCTCCACCGCGCTCTGGCGCTCGCCAATGAGCGCCACCACGAGTACGCGACGCTCGAGCATCTGCTGCTCGCTCTGATCGAGGATCAGGACGCGGCCGCGGTCATGCGCGCGTGCAACGTCGACCTCGATAAGCTGCGCCGCAGCCTGGTCGCCTATCTCGAATCGGAGCTCGACAATCTGGTCACCGACGGTGCCGAGGATTCCAAGCCCACCGCCGGCTTCCAGCGCGTCATCCAGCGCGCGGTGATCCACGTCCAGTCGTCGGGCCGCGAAGAGGTGACCGGCGCCAATGTCCTGGTCGCCATCTTCGCCGAGCGCGAGAGCCACGCCGCGTACTTCCTGCAGGAGCAGGACATGACGCGCTACGACGCCGTCAACTACATCAGCCACGGCATCGCCAAGCGGCCGGGCATGTCGGAAGCGCGCCCGGTGCGCGGCGCCGACGAAGATACCGACGCCAAGAACGGCGACGAGCCGAAGAAGAAGGGTGACGCGCTCGACGCTTATTGCATCAACCTCAACAAGAAGGCGAAAGAGGGCAAGATCGACCCGCTGATCGGCCGCGAGGCCGAGATCAGCCGCACGATCCAGGTGCTGTGCCGGCGGCAGAAGAACAACCCGCTATTCGTCGGCGAGGCCGGCGTCGGCAAGACCGCGATTGCGGAAGGCTTAGCCCGGCGCATCGTCCATAACGAAGTGCCAGATGTATTGCGCAACGCCACCGTGTTCGCGCTCGACATGGGTACGCTGCTCGCTGGCACGCGCTATCGCGGCGATTTCGAGGAGCGGCTCAAGCAGGTCATCAAGGAGCTGGAAGCCTACCCCGGCGCCATCCTGTTCATCGACGAGATCCACACCGTGATCGGCGCCGGCGCCACTTCCGGCGGCGCCATGGATGCCTCAAATCTGCTCAAGCCGGCTTTGGCGTCGGGCACGGTGCGCTGCATCGGCTCGACCACCTACAAGGAGTACCGGCAGTATTTCGAGAAGGACCGCGCGCTGGTGCGCCGCTTCCAGAAGATCGACGTCAACGAGCCGACGGTCCCCGACGCGATCGAGATCCTCAAAGGGCTCAAGCCTTATTTCGAGGATTACCACAAGCTCAGATACACCAACGAAGCCATCAAGGCGGCGGTGGAGCTTTCCTCCCGCTACATCCACGACCGCAAGCTTCCCGACAAGGCGATCGACGTGATCGACGAATTGGGCGCCGCGCAGATGCTGCTGCCGGAGAGCCGGCGCAAGCGCACGATCGGCCTCAAGGAGATCGAGACCACGATCGCCACAATGGCGCGGATACCGCCGAAGGCGGTGTCGAAGGACGACGCCGAGGTGCTCCGGCACCTGGAAGAGACGCTCAAACGCGTGGTCTACGGGCAAGACAAGGCGATCGAGGCGCTCGCGGCTTCGATCAAGCTCGCCCGCGCCGGGCTGCGCGAGCCGGAAAAGCCGATCGGCTGCTATCTGTTCTCCGGACCGACCGGCGTCGGCAAGACCGAGGTGGCGCGGCAGCTGGCGGCGACGCTCGGCGTCGAGATCATCCGCTTCGACATGTCCGAGTATATGGAGCGGCACACCGTGTCGCGGCTGATCGGCGCTCCGCCCGGCTATGTCGGCTTCGACCAGGGCGGCCTTCTCACCGACGGCGTCGACCAGCATCCGCATTGCGTCCTCCTGCTCGACGAGATCGAGAAGGCGCACCCGGATCTGTTCAACGTGCTCCTGCAGATCATGGATCACGGCAAGCTGACCGATCACAACGGCAAGCAGGTCGACTTCCGCAACGTCATCATGATCATGACGACCAATGCCGGCGCCGCCGACATGGCGCGCGCCGCCTTCGGCTTCACGCGCACCAAGCGCGAGGGCGACGACATGGAGGCGATCACCCGGATGTTCGCGCCGGAATTCCGCAACCGGCTCGACGCGATCATCACCTTCGCGCATCTCTCGCCCGAGATCATCGCCATGGTGGTGGAGAAGTTCGTGCTCCAGCTGGAGGCGCAGCTCGCCGACCGCGATGTGACCATCGAGCTCACCGACGAGGCGGCGAAATGGCTGATCGCCAACGGCTATGACGAGCTCATGGGCGCACGGCCGATGGCGCGGGTGATCCAGGAGCACATCAAGAAGCCGCTGGCCGACGAGGTGCTGTTCGGGCGCCTGAAGTCGGGCGGCCATGTTCGCGTCATCGTGGTCACCGACGAGCATGGCAACAGCAAGCTCGCCTTCGATTATCCCGACGGTCCGGTGAAGCCACGTCCGGAAAAGCTTCCGGAACCGCGCCGCGCCAAGAAGCGCCGGCCGACGCCGCGCCGCAAACCGCCGGGACCAGGCGGCAATACGCCGCCCGGCCGCGGGTCGGTGCCGAAGGTGCCGCTGGTCAAAGTCTGAGGGGCGAGTCGCCCGTCATTGCCAGCGAAAGCGAAGCAATCCAGCACACACGCCGCGATTTGTGGATTGCTTCGTCGCTTCGCTGCTCGCGATGGCGATCTAATCTACCCAAACGGCAGGCACTGGCGTTGACAGCGGACGCGGCGCAGGTTTGTTAGCGCGCCATGCCGACGACAGCGAAACAATGACGATCGACAAGACCTACCAGCCCGCCGCGGTCGAGCGCCGCATCTACGAAGCGTGGGAGGCGGCCGAAGCCTTCCGCGCCGGCCGGCCGGAGCGCGCCAAGGCGGCGCCTTATTGCATCGTCATTCCGCCGCCCAACGTGACCGGCTCGCTGCACATGGGCCACGCGCTCAACAATACGCTGCAAGACATCCTCTGCCGTTTCGAGCGCATGCGCGGCAAGGACGTGCTGTGGCAGCCGGGCACCGATCACGCCGGCATCGCCACCCAGGCCGTGGTCGAGCGGCAATTGATGGAGCGCCAAGAAAAAGGCCGACGTGATTTGGGGCGTTTGGAATTCCTCAGGCGCGTCTGGGCGTGGAAAGAGGAATCCGGTGGAACAATTATCAAGCAGCTCAAGAGGCTCGGTGCGTCGTGTGATTGGTCACGAGAAAGATTTACGATGGACTGCGGCCTGTCTGAGGCTGTGATCAGAGTTTTTGTCCAGCTCTATAATGAAAAGCTGATCTACAAGGACAAGCGGCTAGTCAACTGGGACCCGAGGCTCCTGACCGCGATCTCCGATCTTGAGGTCGTGCAGGTCGAGACCAAAGGCCACCTTTGGTATTTGCGCTATCCGCTCGAGGGCAAGACATTCGACGCGAACGATCCCTCAACCTTCATCGTCGTTGCGACGACCCGGCCGGAGACAATGCTCGGCGACACCGGCGTCGCCGTGCACCCCGAAGACCCACGCCACAAGGACTTGATCGGCAAGAAGGTCATCCTGCCACTGGTCGGACGGCAGATTCCAATCGTCGGCGACGAATATTCCGACCCCGACAAAGGCTCCGGTGCCGTGAAGGTCACCCCGGCACACGACTTCAACGACTTCGAAATCGGCAAGCGGCACAATATGTCGCCAATTAATATTTTAACTCCAGAAGCAAAAATAGTTTCAGCCTTTAGCGGCGATTTGGGACCGTATGCGGACCCGAGTGAAGTGATTTTGCCCGGCGGCGAGATCTTCCGCGAATCCGATGTCGAGAAAGTCCCTGAAGAACTGAAGGGATTGGATAGATTTGCTGCACGCAAGCGCATCGTTGAGATGTTGGAAGCCCAAGGCTTCATAGACAAGATCGAGCCGAACACGCATACGGTGCCGCATGGCGATCGCTCCAACGTCGTCATCGAACCGTTACTCACCGACCAGTGGTACGTGAACGCCAAGGAGCTCGCGAAGCCGGCGATCGCCGCGGTGCGCGAAGGCAAGACCAAGTTCGTGCCGGCGAACTGGGAGAACACTTACTTCCAGTGGATGCAGAACATCCAGCCGTGGTGCATCTCACGCCAGTTGTGGTGGGGCCACCAAATTCCGGCCTGGTACGGCTTTAAGTTAAGCAACGAGGGCGGGGCCATTCTGATTGCATCATCTAATATTTTTAAGCGTGTGACGGAAGACTTTGTCGCGCCAAGCGAAGCAGAGGCTGTTCGTAAGGCTGCGATCTACTACGGCTCAAACGAGATAGTTGTTGTCCCAAACGAAACTGAAGCTCTGAACCTCATCAGTCAGCAAGGTGGGGAGGGGTCGATTCGGTATCCAATTTGGCGTGACGACGATGTACTCGACACCTGGTTCTCCTCGGCGCTTTGGCCGTTCTCGACGCTTGGATGGCCGGACGATACGCCCGAGCTGAAACGCTATTACCCGACTAGCGTGCTGGTTACCGGCTTCGACATCATCTTCTTCTGGGTCGCGCGGATGATGATGATGGGCCTGCATTTCCAAAAAGATGTGCCGTTCCACGACGTCTATATTCACCGCCTGGTGCGCGACGCCTCGGGCGCCAAGATGTCGAAATCGAAGGGCAACGTGGTCGATCCGCTCGGTGTGATCGACCAATACGGAGCGGACGCGCTGCGCTTCACGCTTGCCCGCGGCGCCGCGCAAGGCCACGATATCAGGCTTGGTCCTCAGGACGTCGAAAACAACCGCAATTTCGCGACCAAGCTGTGGAATGCCGCACGCTTTGCCGAGATGAACGAGTGTTTCATTGTATCGGACTTTAACCCTGCGTCAGCGAAAGGGTTGATCAATCAATGGATCATCTCGCAACTTGGCGATACGCTGGGCAAAACCGAACTGGCGCTCAGCGATTATCAATTCAATGACGCGGCCAATGCGATTTATCATTTTGTGTGGGACTTCTACTGCGATTGGTATTTGGAGCTTACAAAGCCAATCTTTGTCACACCTCAGCCGAGCGATGCGGCAAAACGTGAGACGCAGGCAACCGTTGCCTATATTCGTGATCAAATATTGAAGGTTCTGCATCCGTTTATGCCGTTTGTTACTGAAGAGCTTTGGCGCGTCACACAAACAAATCGTCGAGAGCCAATGCTCGCCCTTGCGCAGTGGCCGGGGCATCAGCCCTATTTTATGGATGCGCATGAAGAAGTGAGCTGGCTTATCGAGTTGGTTACTGCGGTTCGTTCAGTGCGCACAGAGATGAACGTTCCAGCTGGATCGCTTATCCCAATTGAATTTGTAAACCCATCAGACTCAACCCGAAAGCGGGCCGAATTCTGGGATGCCACATTCAACAGGCTCGCGAGGATCTCGGGAAGCACATTTCCACCTAAAGTGCAGCCTGGGTCAGCCCAAATAATTGTCGGCGGTGAAACTATCGCACTGCCGCTCGCCGGCATCATCGACATCGCGGCCGAACGTGCGCGGCTCGAGAAGGAGATGGCCAGGGCCGACGCCGACATCGCGCGAGTTGATGTCAAGCTCGGCAATGCCAATTTCGTCGCGCGCGCGCCCGAGGAAGTCGTCGAAGAAGAAAAAGAGAAGCGCGAGGAGGCCGAGACGCGAAAGGCAAAGATCGCTGAAGCGCTTGAGCGGCTCAAAGGCGCGGCGTGAAATTCCAGTGGTGAAGTCCCCATCCTTGCCGATCGCCCTCGGGCTCTTGTGGCTTGTCGGCAACGCGCTGCGGTTTCCGATTCTCGCGGTGCCGCCGGTCATCCCGGTGTTGCGCCACGAGCTCGGTCTGTCCGGAACCGAGATCGGTATCCTCACCGGCCTGCCGATCATTCTGTTTGCGGCCGCCGCTTTGGCCGGCTCGAGGCTGGTTGGGCGGATCGGCGCCGTGGCCGCGATCGTCGCGGGATTGGCGCTGACGGCCGGCGGCTCCGCGCTCCGTGGCGCCGCATCCGACGCCATGACGCTGTTCGGAGCGACTATCGTGATGGGCGCGGGCGTCGCGATCACTCAGCCGGCTATGCCGGCGCTGGTCGGCCGCTGGTTGCCGCAGCACATCGGGCTTGGCACCGGCATCTATACGAACGGATTGCTGGTCGGCGAAATCCTGCCGATCGCACTTTTTCCTCTGCTCTTCCCGTTGCTGGGCGGCAGCTGGCGCGCAACGTTCGTCCTTTGGGGCGTGCCGATACTGGCCATCGCGGTGCTGATGGCGGCAACGGCGCCGCGTGACGCCGGTGCATCGGTTGCCGCGGCGTCGCGCTGGTGGCCGGACTGGCCGGCGCGCGACATCTGGCGGCTCGGTCTCATTTTCGGCAGCGCGAGCGCGTTCTATTTCGGAAGCAATGCCTTCCTGCCCGGCTACCTAAGCGAGGCCGGCCGCTCCGATCTAATCAGCCCGGCACTCACCGCGCTTAATGTCGGCCAGCTTCCGGCCTCGGTGCTGCTCATCGGTTTTGCCCGACAGCTCGAACGAAAGGCCTGGCCGTTCATAGCGGCGGGCGCGGTGTGCTTTGCCTGTGTTGTCGGATTGGCGACGACCGCGAGCGCGCTGACGGTGGCTTGCGCGGGCATTCTCGGCTTTGCCGCCGGTGGCGTGTTCGCGCTCGGTCTCACGCTGCCGCCACTGTTGAGCGCGCCAAGCGAGGTGCCCCGTGTCTCGGCTGCGATGTTCACCATCAGCTACTCGTGCGCCGTCGCTGTCTCCCTCCTCGGCGGCGTGGCTTGGGATGTTGCCGGGGCGGCGCGCTTCGCCTTCCTGCCGATCGCGGCCTGTGCCCTGCCGCTGATCTTCCTCGTGCCGAGCATCAGGTTCGAACGCAGGTCCGGTGTTGCAGCCTGAAGGCCGCGATCAGTTGATCAGCGCCTGATAAACGAGGCTGTGTAACAGCGAGCGGTAGTGCGCTCCCTGGGCTGGCGGCAGCTGCACCATCAAGACCGCGACCAGCTTTTCCCTGGGGTCGACCCAAAAAGCTGTGCCCCAAATCCCATTCCAAAAGAATTCTCCGCGCGATCCCGGCAGCGGATTGCGCCCAGCCTGCGTGCGGATCATGAAGCCAAGCCCAAAACTCTGGCCGATGCGCGGGGTGGGCGCGACGCCGAGCGGCTCGAAAATTTGCAGCGCCGCCGGGCTGAAGGCGATGCCGGGCGGAAGCTGGTCGGAAGTCATGAACGCGACAATCCTCGGCGACAATACGCGCACTCCATCCAGCTCACCGCCATTGAGCAGCATCTGGCTGAACCGCGCATAGTCGGAAGCGGTCGATACCATGCCGCCGCCGCCCGATGGCCAGCTAGGCTTGCGCGACGCGTCGAAGACCGGCAGTCGCATTCCAGTCATCGGATCGGCCTGAGGTTGGGCGACGCGTCCGACCTTCGCCGCAGGGACATAAAAGCCGGTGTCGGAAAGTCCAAGCGGCTCGGCGATCCGCCCGGCGATGAACTGATCCAGAGTCGTACCGGAAACGACCTCGACGACGCGCCCCAGCACGTCGACGGACATGCTGTAATCCCATGTCGTCCCCGGTTGATGAGCAAGCGGGAGCTTCGCCAGCTTCGAAACCAGCTCCGCCAACGTCTGGCCGGGATCGAAAAGGTTGGTCGCAAGGTAAGCTTGTTTGACCAGGGAATTGCCGAAGATGCCGTAGGTGATCCCCGAAGTGTGGCGGAGCAGATCCTGAATGGTCATTTCACGCTGTGCCGGCTCAAGCGCTAATTCGGGATTGCCAGTGGCGGCGTTGGTCCTCTCCACGCCGACCTGAAGCCCCTTCAGCTCAGGCAAATAGACCGAAACCGGATCGTAAAGCTGGATCCTTCCCTCTTCGACCAACATCATGACGGCGACGGAGGTGAGCGGCTTGGTCATCGACGCGATGCGAAAGATCGCGTCGGTGCTCATCGGTATTTTCTTCTCACGGTCCTGGAAGCCGAGTGCTTCGAGATAGGCGACCTTGCCATGACGAGCGACCAGAATAACCGCGCCGGGGATGGCGCCCTTATCGACATCCGCTTGGAATGCGCTCGTCAGCCGCTCAAGCCGCGCCGATGAGAATCCGACTTCTTCGGGCTGGCTCGCTTTGGGGAGACCCTGTGCAAATCCGGGGAATGCGACGCACGTCGCCAACACGGACGCGCAAAGGGCACGAGCAAGCTGCATGTGGCGGCTCCATGTGGTCGCTGCGCGGTTAAGCGGCACGAGGGGCGCGAATTCTCCGACGCTTTCTGCCCGATGTCGATGATGAAGGGGTGTAAAGGACTGGCTGCCGAAGCCCGGCTTCGCGAAGCCGGCGCTCTGGTTTTCCGTTCAATCCGCGGACCGAAACGGCTTGCTGAGAAAGCGCGAACCCTTCAGGCCATAGCGCCAGGGTTTATCGATCGCCTTGGTGAGGCCGATGCGCGGGCCGGCTACGACTTCTAGCGCCTGCGTCCGCGCGAAGATCTCAAAGGGGGGCTTGGATAACGCCAAACCGTTGTGCGCTGCGGTGACCGCGAGCGCCTCGCAGACCCGGCCGGGTCCGGCGCAAAGAAGCCTTTCGTCGGCCATGCCCCGCCGTCGCCGCATCGCCGCCAGGCCCGTCAGCGGCTCGAGCGCGCGGATGAGCACGGCGCTGGCCGAACCCTTTGGCTCGCAGACGAAATTCAGGCACCAGTGGATGCCATAGGAGCGATAGACGTAAGCGTATCCCGGCGGGCCGAACATCACCGCGTTCCGCGCCGTCGGACCGTGGAAGCTGTGGGCCGCTGGCTCGGTATGATGATAGGCCTCGACCTCAACGATACGTCCGCCGACGCCGGAAACGAGTAGCGTCGCCCCGATCAGGTCCGGCGCAACCTCGAGGACGCTGCGGCCGAAGAAGCTTCGCCCTATCGGTCTCGGCATATCCAATCGTCGCAAGAGCGGCGCTTGCCGGTAAATCGCGCGTTAAGGCGATCGCGGCGCGGCGGTGAATCTGTGGCTCTTGTGCAACAGATTTGGAACATTTCACAGTTTTCGCACTGCACGCGAGCCGAACGCCGCTTTTTGGCCATAGGATTTTTCGACATCAATGCAACACGCAGCGGGGCGTGCTGACAAGCCGCTGCGACGCTTCCGGTTTTCAGGCGTTGCCTTTGGAGTTGACTTGGACCGGGAGCGGGGGCGAGGGGGCCGGACAGGCCCGCAGAGTTCGATGGACGCTAAAACCAATTTGAAATCAAGGCTCCCCAGCCGTCACGCGACGGAAGGTGCGGAGCGGGCGCCCCACCGCGCCTTTTATTACGCGATGGGGCTGAGCAAGGAGCAGATCCATCAGCCCTTCGTCGGCGTCGCCACCTGCTGGAACGAGGCCGCGCCTTGCAATATCGCGCTGATGCGCCAGGCGCAGGCGGTCAAGATGGGGGTCGCTTCCGTCGGCGGCACGCCGCGCGAGTTCTGCACGATCACCGTGACCGACGGCATCGCCATGGGCCATGCCGGCATGAAATCCTCACTGCCGTCGCGCGAGGTCATAGCGGATTCGATCGAATTGACCGTGCGCGGCCATTCCTATGACGCGCTCATCGGCGTCGCCGGCTGTGACAAGTCACAGCCGGGCATGATGATGGCCATGTGCCGGTTGAACGTTCCGGCGATCTACATCTATGGCGGTTCGATTCTGCCCGGCACCTTCAAGGGCGCGCCGGTGACCATCCAGGACGTCTACGAGGCTGTCGGCAAGCACTCGGTCGGCTCCATGTCCGACGCCGATCTCGATACTCTCGAGCAGAACGCCTGCCCCTCGGCCGGCGCCTGCGGCGCGCAATTCACCGCCAACACCATGGCGACGGTGTCGGAAGCGATCGGCCTGGCGCTGCCCTATTCGGCCGGCGCGCCGGCGCCCTACGAGATTCGCGACAAGTTCTGCATGCTCGCCGGCGAGATGATCATGGATCTGATCGTCAAGAACATCCGCCCGCGCGACATCGTCACCCGCAAGGCGCTGGAGAATGCCGCGGCCGTGGTCGCCGCCACCGGCGGTTCGACCAACGGCGCGCTGCACCTGCCGGCGATCGCCAACGAATGCGGCATCGAATTCGATCTGTTCGACGTGGCCGAGGTCTTCAAAAGGACGCCTTATATCGCCGATTTGAAGCCTTCCGGCCGCTATGTCGCCAAAGACATGTTCGAAGCTGGCGGCGTTCCGCTGCTGATGAAGACGATGCTCGACCACGGCTTCCTCCATGGCGATTGTCTCACGGTGACCGGCCGCACCATCGCCGAGAACCTCAAATCGGTGAAGTGGAACGCGGACCAGGACGTCGTGCGCCCGGCGGACAAGCCGCTCTCGCCGACCGGCGGTGTCATCGGTCTTAGAGGTAACCTCGCACCCGAGGGCGCGATCGTTAAGGTTGCCGGGATGGAGCGCTTGCATTTCTCCGGACCGGCGCGCTGCTTCGATGGCGAGGAAGCATGCTTCGACGCGGTGAAAAATAAGAAATACCGGGAAGGCGACGTGCTTGTTATCCGCTACGAGGGCCCGAAGGGTGGGCCGGGCATGCGCGAGATGCTGTCCACCACCGCGGCGCTCTACGGCCAGGGCATGGGCGGCAAGGTTGCCCTGATCACCGATGGACGCTTCTCCGGCGCCACGCGCGGCTTTTGTGTTGGGCATGTCGGACCGGAAGCGGCGGTGGGCGGGCCGATCGCGCTGCTGCGCGACGGCGACATCATCGAGCTCGATGCGGAAAAGGCGACGCTCGAGGTCAAGCTGACGAAGAGCGAGCTTGAGAAGCGCGCGCGAGAATGGAAGCCGCGCGCCGACGAATTCACCTCCGGTTATTTGTGGAAATACGCCCAGCAGGTCGGGCCGGCGCGTCAGGGCGCCGTCACCCATCCGGGAGCGACGGTCGAGAAGGCGTGTTATGCGGACATCTAGTGCAGTAGCCGGTGCCGCAAGAGGCGGCATGTGGGCCGCGCTCGTAGCCGGACTTGCCGTGGTGCTCGGATGGAGCATCGCGTCCGAGCCGACTTTCGCCTTCGATGGCACGTCCGCGCCGAACACCGCTTTGCTGGCGCCGGGCGACGGCTTGCGTCCTGTTGCCCGAACACCCGACGGCGCCGACAAGGCGAACGCCAAGACAAGCACCCTGACCGCGCTCGAATACGCGGCCGATCAGGGGCACCTCGAGGCGCAATGGAAGGTCGGCCGCATGTATGCGGACGGCGACGGCGTTCCCCAGGACGATCTGCGCGCCTTCAACTATTTCAGCCAGATCGCCAATGCCCACCCGGACGAAAGCCCCGGCACCCCGCAGGCGCGTTTGGTCGCGAACGCCTTTGTGGCTTTGGGCCGCTACTATCTCGCGGGCATTCCCAATTCGACGATCAAGCCGGACGTTGTGCGCGCGCGTGAGATGTTCGACTACGCCGCCTCCTATTTCGCCGATGCCGACGCGCAGTACCAGCTTGGCCGTCTGTACCTCGACAGCACGCCGAGCGATGCGCACAAGGCGGCGCGCTGGTTCCAGCTGTCCGCGACCAAGGGCGATTGCCGCGCCGAGGCGGTTCTTGGCGACATGCTGTTCCGCGGCCAGCACGTGCCGCGACAGGCCGCGCGCGGCCTGATGTGGCTCACGCTCGGGCGCGATTGCGCCGGCCCCGAAGATGGCTGGATCAAGCCGCTCTACGACAACGCCTTCCATCGCGCGAGCGACGATGAGCGGGCCATGGCCCTGGTCTATCTGGAAGACTGGCTGAGGGGTCGCAGGAATTAGGCTGGACGGTCGCGCTGTTTGCTCGCCGCCAAGCGGCCCCGCTCACAGCGTGTAAGCCGTACGAAACCCGCCCCAATGCTGCCCCAGGACCCGGATCGGCGCGTCGATCTCGCGCATCACGATGGTGACGCCGCCACCCATGTCGCGTGGATAGACCTGGATGATGTAGGGACGCATATTACGCGCGGCGGCAAGACCGGCGCGATCGTCAAAAATCCGGCGGTTGCGCGCATGCGCCGTATTCCAGGTACTGTCATTGGGACGCTGCGGAAGCGAATATTTGCGATTATGCACCGGCAGGTAGCCATTGCGATCGACCGCAACGCAAAACACCATCCGCTCGTCGCTCGCCAGCAATGCTTCCTGAATCGGCGGCAATACGTCATCCAGGGCGGCGAGGAACCGCGTGCTATGCTGAACCGGGTCGCTCCCTTCGATTTCACGATAGTCATTGTCAAACAAATCCTCGCGCGTAAGTTTGCCGGTTTCGACAAGCTTTTCGAGCGTCCGCGAGATTTCGTTGGCGACGTTTACCGCGCGGGAAATGATCTCGCGGTTTTCGTCACGAATTGACGCGAGCTTGTGCTCCAGTGCCGCGCGTGCGGCCGCATCCATTTCCAGAAATTCAACATGCAGTCCAAGCGAGGAGCGGTTGGCGACGCGAATCCGCGTGGCGCCGATACCATCGATCTTGGCGTGCAAGAGAGCGCCTGAGGCGATCAACTGCTTATCGTCGAGGCGCAGCAGCATGCCGCCTTCGGAAAGGTCACCGGTCTGGCCGCGAATCGTGCCGGCGCTGGTTTGCAGCTCGACGCCGATTTCGCAAGGCAGGCGATCGTGCCGCCTCCGGTCTCCGGCCTGGTTTTGCCGCAGGAAGATCGTCACGCGCATTTTGAGCTTCTCGGCAAGCGCGATGACGCGTTGCCCGTTCAGCTCCACCGATTTTCCATGCGCATTGGCGCCCGCCGCGGCATCGCCGATCTCCGACGCCCCTTTGGACACGGCGTCGGCGAAATGCAAGGTATCGTTGGCGTTGCGCGCGACGGCCGCTGTTGCGCTGTTCTGCTGTTCCACCGCGGATGCAACTGCCGCAAACAGCGGCCGAATGACCTTGACCAATTCGGTGATCCTCTGCACGGCCGCAAAACATGCGGCAGCGTCGTTCTGCACCGCATTGATCTTCTGCGAAATCTCCTCCGTGGCCTCCTGGGTCTCGCGTGAAAGCTTCTTCACCTCGGAAGCGACGATCGCGAAGCCGCGGCCGGCCACGCCCGCCCGCGCAGACTCGATCGTCGCGTTGAGCGCCAGCAGGTTGGTTTGCCGCGCCACCGCCGAAATGAGGCCGACGACGTGCGCGATTTCCGCGGTTGACTTCTTGAGCCCGTCGACGCTGCGGCCGGCCATTGTGGCCAACTCGCTCGCTGAATCCGTGAGATCATCAGCCTTGCGCACCTGATTTCCGATATTATCCGAAGCGTGCGCAAGCTCATCGGTCGCTGCCGCAAGGAGTTTCAGGTCGCGGCTCGCGGCGTCGGCTTGCGATATCAGGCTGACCGTCTTCTCGGTAATCCCATGGACGGCGGTGGCGGAGTCCCCGGCTTCATGGCGCACGAGCTCGCATGCCCGGTAGACCTCGCCGATCATGGCGCCGAGGTCGGACTCGAGCAGGTTGATCGTCTCGCGGATACTGCTTGCCGGGACCGTTTGTTGAGGCTTGGTCTGGTCTAGCGGCGGCGGCGGCGGTGCCGGATCGGAGCGAGCCGCCTCTTTAGCACTGGCCGAGCGTCTGGATAAGAACTCCAGCATTCAAAGCCACGAGTCTCGCGAGCCAATTGGCTAAATCCCCAACTGGGATATCTGCGTAAGCCGAGCCTATTGTCCATCCGTCTTTCGTTGGGTCGATCGACCGGCGCCGCGTAGCCCACGCACGACGCAGGGCAGGGTGGGCACGAGCTAAGGCTGCTTGCCCACCTCGATCGCCACGTCGAGCCACACCGGGACATGGTCGGAAGGCTTTTCCCAGCTGCGCACATGACGGTCGATGCCGACATCGGTGAGCCGGTCGGCCGCCTGCGGCGACAGCAGCATGTGGTCGATGCGGATGCCATTGTTCTTTTGCCAGGCGCCGGCTTGGTAGTCCCAGAATGTGTAGAGGCCGGGCACATCGCTTGTCGCGCGCACCGCGTCGGTCAGGCCGAGGTTGAGGAGCTGGCGAAATTCGCCGCGCGTACGCGGCAGGAACAGCGCATCGGTGAGCCAAGCCTGAGGATTGTGGACGTCGGCAGCGGCGGGAATGACGTTGTAGTCGCCGGCGAGAATGAGCGGCTCCTGCAGCGTCAATCGTTCGCGCGCGTAGGCAGAAAGCCGCTGCATCCACCTGATCTTGTATGGATATTTATCGGTCTCAGGCGGATTGCCATTGGGCAAATAGATGCTGGCGACTCGTAGCGCGCCGCGCGCGGTCGAGACGACCGCTTCGATGAAGCGGGCGTGATCATCCTGGTCATCGCCGGGCAGGCCGTTGCTCACCTCGTCGAATGGAAATCGCGATAAGAGCGCCACGCCATTGAACGCCTTCTGGCCGTGCACCGCGACATTGTAGCCGAGCGCTTCGAACGGCTCGCGCGGGAAGGCATCATCGACGCATTTCGTCTCCTGCAGGCAGACGATGTCGGGCTTGCGCTCGGCGAGCCAGACGACGGCCGAATTGAGACGCTGCTTGATCGAATTGACGTTCCAGGTGGCGATGCGCACGGGCTGACGCCCCGTTGCAGGACGCGCGAGGGTTCTATGGCTTTTACAGCGCGAAACTGGTGCCGCAACCACAGGAAGCCGTGGCCTGTGGATTGTTCACCTTGAAGGCCGATCCGATCAGGTCATCGACGAAGTCGATCTCGGCGCCGGCCATATAGTTGAGCGACATCGGATCGATGAGCACCGTGGCGCCGCTCCTTTCGATGACGATGTCGTTATCGGCCCTGGCGCGTTCGGTGTCGAATTTGTACTGGAAACCGGAGCAGCCGCCGCCCTCGACGCTCACACGCAGCATGGTGCCGGCGGGCTCCCGGCCGAGGATTTCGCCGATCTTGCGTGCCGCGCGCTCGGTCACGGTGACGTTAGTTGCCATTCTCGTCTCCAGCCGGGGCATCGGGGCCGATTGCCACGGCATTACCACGATAGTTAAGTGCGCCGAATCTCAAGGTCAATCGGCCAAAAGCCGATTGTGAAGGCCGGACAGGACGATGGTGGTTGAGGCTTCAGCGACGCGGGCGCCCTATGCGTGCGATCCGCAAGAGAGCCGCGGCCGGCTGCACGCCGAGCCGGCCAGCAAAGGCCGCAGCCCCTTTCGCCGCGACTGCGACCGCATCATCCACTCGACCGCCTTCCGCCGGCTCAAGCACAAAACCCAGGTGTTCGTGTTCGACGAGGGCGACCATTACCGCACCCGGCTCACCCATACGCTCGAGGTCGCGCAAATCGCCCGCGCACTCGCCCGCGCGTTGGGGCTGGACGAGGATCTCGCCGAGGCGCTGGCGCTTGCCCACGATCTGGGGCACCCGCCCTTCGGCCATGCTGGGGAACGCGCTCTCGACGAGCGCCTCGCCGTCTTCGGCGGGTTCGATCACAACGCCCAGACCTTGCGCGTGGTCACCGCCCTGGAGCGCCACTATCCGGCGTTCGACGGGCTCAATCTGACCTGGGAAACGCTCGAGGGCCTCGTCAAGCATAACGGTCCGCTCACGACCCGGGACGGAACGCCGCTCGAGCGCTACCGCACGCGGGGTGTCCCCGAGACGATCCTGCAATATACCAGGATGCAGGACCTGCAATTGTGGAGCTTCCCGAGCGTGGAGGCGCAAGTCGCCGCCGTCGCCGACGATATCGCCTACGACGCCCATGATATCGACGATGGCCTGCGCGCCGATCTGTTCGGGCTCGATGAGATCGCCGCTGCGGGGCTGCCCCGAGAGATTGTCGCCGATATCCGCGCCGCCTATCCGGCGCTCGAAACCGGCCGTCTTGTGCACGGGTTCATTCGCCGGCTGATCGGCCTGCTCATCGAGGATGTGGTCGACGAGACCGCGCGCCGGCTCGCCGTTCTCGCACCGCGCTCGGCCGACGAAGTGCGGCTTGCGGCTTCGCCGGTCGCGGGCTTCTCGCCTCGGGTCGGGGAGGCGGACCGTGCGATCAAGGATTTTCTCAAGGCGCGCATGTACCGGCACCGGCGGGTCATGCGCGTCATGGACGAAGCCGCGGGCGTGGTGCGCGACCTGTTCATGCACTTTGACGCGCATCCCGACGATCTGCCGCCGGAATGGCGACTGGGGCTCGACGAGCTGGGAACGGCTTCGCGCGCCCGCCGCATCGCCGATTTCATCGCCGGCATGACCGACCGCTATGCGCTCGCCGAACATAGGCGGCTTTTTGACTCGACCCCGGAATTGGGTTAGGCGCGCGGCGCTCCAACATGGCTGCGTAACGCCGGAATTTCCATGGTCGCGCATAACATTTTCGCCGAGATGCTCGATCGCGTTCACCGCGCGAGCGGTGAGCTGATTGCCGCGGGTGTCTTGCCGCCTGACATCGACCAGTCGCGCGTTACGGTCGAACCGCCGCGCGATCCGGCGCATGGCGACATGGCGACCAACGCCGCCATGGTGCTGGCCAAGGATGCGGGCAAGAAGCCGCGCGAACTTGCCGAAGCGATCGCAGAAAAGCTTCGCGGCGACGAACTCGTCGGCCAGGTCGACGTCGCCGGGCCGGGTTTCATCAATCTCACGCTCAAGCCCGCGGCCTGGATCGAGGCGCTGCGCAATGCCGTGCAGCTCGGTCCACGTTACGGCAAGAGCGATGTCGGCCACGGCACGCCGGTCAACGTCGAATACGTCTCGGCCAATCCGACCGGGCCCATGCATATCGGCCATTGCCGTTTGGCGGTGTTCGGCGACGCGCTGGCAAATCTTCTCGCCTTCACCGGCTACAAGGTCACGCGCGAATACTACGTCAACGACGCCGGCGCGCAGGTCGATGTGCTGGCGCGGTCGGCTTACCTGCGCTATCGCGAGGCGCTGGGCGAAGATATCGGGCTAATCCCGGAAGGGCTTTATCCCGGCGACTATCTGAAACCCGTCGGATCGGCACTTGCCGTTGAATTCGGGAACGCGCTGCTCAACCGGTCCGAAGCCGAGTGGCTGCCGATTGTCCGCGACGTCGCCGTCGGGACCATGATGGTCATGGTTCGCGACGATCTCGCCGCGCTCAACATCACACACGAGGTCTTCTACTCCGAGCGATCACTGGTGCAGGGCGATACCGATCTCGTCGCCGCAACAATCGATTGGCTGCGCGAACGCGGCTACGTTTACCAGGGCCGCCTGTCGCCGCCGAAGGGCGCGCCGGTCGAGGATTGGGAGGACCGCGAGCAGACATTGTTCCGCTCGACCGCGTTCGGCGACGACGTCGATCGCCCGCTGATGAAATCGGACGGCTCGTACACCTACTTTGCCTCCGATATCGCCTATCATCGCAGCAAGCTCGAGCGCGGCTTTCGCGTACTGATCGATGTCCTCGGCGCCGACCATGGCGGCTACGTCAAGCGCACGCAGGCAGCGGTCGCGGCGCTCAGCGAAAATCGCGCCGTGGTCGACGTCAAGCTCGTCCAGCTGGTGCGACTATTGCGCGCCGGCGAGCCGGTCAAAATGTCGAAGCGGGCAGGTGAGTTCGTAACTCTTCGCGAGGTCGTGGATGAAGTCGGTCCGGATGCCGTCCGCTTCATGATGCTGTTCCGCAAGAACGACGCCGCGCTCGATTTCGACCTCGCCAAGGTGATCGAGCAGTCACGCGACAATCCGGTCTTTTATGTCCAATACGGTCATGCCCGCGGGCAATCGGTGTTCCGCAACGCGCGTGCAGCGTTTGCGGATCTGCCGTCCGATTTCGCCGATCCCAAAGTCGTCGGAGATGCCGCCCTGGAACGGCTTTCGGACCCCGCCGAACTTGCCCTGATGCGCCGCATCGCCCTCTATCCGCGCGTGGTCGAAGCCGCGTCGGCGGCGCATGAACCGCACCGAATTGCCTTCTATCTGTTCGATTTAGCCAGCGAATTTCATGCTCTTTGGACGCTGGGCAATACCTCGCCACATTTACGCTTCATTATCCAGAATGATCGACAACTGACTGTGGCTCGGCTCGCGCTCGTACAAGGCGTCGTGACCGTGCTCGCGTCGGGGCTTGCCTTGCTCGGGGTCGAGGCGCCAAACGAGATGCGATAAGTTCGGTTTGTGCCGTTCGGACACGGCAGCTGCAGTCGAGGGGAATAGCTAATCCGCGCGGGTTCAACGCCTAATCAGGGCGAGTTCGATGGCTGACAATGTTTTCCGCTCCTACCGCAGCCGCGATTCGATCGCGCGGGAGGATATGGATTCGACCGCTGGTGACGATGCGGGCGATCCGCTTGCGGAGCTGGCGCGGCTGATCGGTCAAAGCGATCCTCGTGGCGAGGCGCGCCATGAGAGATACGCCGCCGACGCGCCGGACGACGCCGCGGCTCCAGGGCTCGATTGGGCGGCCGACGAGAGTTATCCCCCCGAACGCGCTCGCGATGATGACCGCTACGCACCGCCGCTCGCTGATTTTCAATCCTATCATCAGCAGCAAGACCGCGGCTACGCGAATGAGCCAGCGGTCGGCGACCGTTTCTTTTCAAGATCGGGCGCAAGGCCCGGCGGCTTCCGCCAGGAGACCAGTGACGATCCGGCGGCAGACGATTCCGGCTACCAGGACGAGATGGAGCCCGGTTCGCAGCGGTCCGCGGACGATCGCTACGGCGCTGACGATCGGCAATACGAGGATGCCGACGCTTACGCCGCAGAACCCTATCGCGATGCTCCGCCGTCACGCCGCCGCGGCGGCCTCGTCGTCGTCATGGCGGTTCTGGCCCTGGCGGTGCTCGGCACCGCGGGGGCTTTCGGCTATCGCGCCATGTTCGGCGGCTCGGTATTGCCGACGCTTCCGCCGATCATCAAACCGGCCAATGGACCGAACAAGATTGCGCCGAACTACGGTGACGCTCAGGCCGGCAATTCGAGCCAAGGTGGTGCGGCTGACACGAGCTCGAGCGAGAAGCTGGTCTCCCATGAGGAGCAGCCGGTCGACATGCAGGAAGCTCCCCGGCCGGCCCCGCGGGTGGTTTCGACCATTCCGATTGCGCCGAACCAGGGTGTGGCGCCGTCAGGCATGAGCGCGCCGCCGGCGTCCTTCAATGCCGCGCCTGCCGGCACTGCGCCGCCTGCTCAGATTGCTCCGGCTCCAGCGCCGCCAGGCGGTTCGGCAGCACAAATGCCGGCCCCGCCGCCACCGCCTGCGGCCGCGCCGCCGGGGCCGAAGAGGGTTCACACCGTCACCATTCGGGCTGACCAGCCGGCCGGCGGCGACGCAGCCGCGGCTCCTGCGGTGCCACGCGCGGCCGCGCCCGCGCCGCGGCCGAAGGCAGCGGCTGGCGGAAGCCAGCCGCTTTCCCTGGTGCCCGGTCAACAAAGCGAGGGGCCTGCTCCAGCGCCGTCGCCGCGGACGCGAGCAGCGCCGTCACCAGCACCGGCGCCCGTAGCAGTGGCCGCCGCAGCGCCGGCCCCCGCGGCCGAAGCGGCGCCGCCTTCCGGCGGCGGTTATTCGGTGCAGGTCACCTCCCAGCGCAGCGAGGCCGATGCCCAGTCGGCATTCCGGGCGCTGCAAGCCAAATTCCCCAATCAGCTCGGCGGCCGCGAGCCGCTGGTGCGCCGGGCCGACCTTGGCGCAAAAGGCACCTACTACCGTGCCCTTGTCGGGCCGTTTGCCTCGGCCGAAGAGGCCGCCGGTATGTGCAGCAGTTTGAAAGCTGCCGGCGGCAATTGCCTCGTGCAGCGAAACTAACCTGCGCTTGACCCTCGCGCTGCGCGCGCGCTAAGCGGCGGCGATGCGTGCCTTCATTACCGGCCTCGCCGGTCCCGTTCTCGCGGAAAAGGAGCGAGGGTTCCTCCGCGAGGCTGAGCCCTGGGGCCTCATTTTATTCAAGCGCAATGTGGCCGAGCCCGACGCGCTACGCCGGCTGATCGATGAAGCGCGGACGATCCTTGGACGCGAGGCCCCGGTCCTGATCGACCAGGAGGGCGGGCGCGTTCAGCGCCTTGGTCCGCCGCACTGGCCGAGCTATCCGCCGGGCGCGGCCTATGGCGCGCTCTACGACCGGGATCGTGACGCCGGCCTTGCCGCCGCGCGGCTCGGCGCCCGCCTGATCGCCGCCGATCTTGCGCCGCTGGGCATCGACGTCGATTGCCTGCCGATCGCCGATGTGCCGAGCGCCGGGGCCGATCCGGTGATCGGTAATCGCGCCTATGGCACCGAGCCGAGGAAAGTGGCGGCCATTGCCGGCGCTATCGCGCAAGGACTGCGCGATGGGGGCGTCCTGCCGGTTCTCAAGCACATGCCCGGCCATGGCCGCGCGACCGCCGACACCCATAAGAGCCTGCCAGTCGTCAAAGCCGACCGGGCGGCGCTGGAAGCCACCGATTTTGCCGCCTTTCGCCCGCTCGCGGCGTTGCCGCTCGGCATGACGGCGCACGTTGTGTTTAGTGCCCTCGATCCGGTCGCGCCGGCCACCATTTCGGTGACTATAGTGCGCGACGTGATTTGCGATTCGATCGGGTTTCAGGGCCTCTTGATGACCGACGATATTTCCATGAGCGCGTTGTCGGGCTCGATCGGCGAGCGCAGCCGTGCCGCGCTGGCCGCCGGCTGCGACGTGGTGCTCCATTGCAACGGCGAGATGTCGGAGATGCTGGCGGTTGCCGCCGAGGTGCCGCAACTGGCCGGAGAGGCCGCGCGGCGAGCCGCGGCAGCTTTGGCGGCCAAGCGGCCGGCGCTGCCGATCGATGTTGCCGCCGCGCGCACTGACTTCGCCAATCTGATGGCCGCCGTCTGGCCGCTGGCGCCGGGGTCCGCATGATCGCCGAAGACTTGCATTTCACGACCGAAATGTCGGAGCGCGGCGCCGACGAGCCGGCGCTGGTGATCGACGTCGAGGGTTTTGAGGGACCCCTCGACCTGCTCTTGACGCTCGCCCGCCAGCAGAAAGTCGATCTCGCCAAAATCTCGATTCTCGCGCTCGCCGACCAGTATCTCGCCTTCATCGAAGCAGCGCGCAAACTGCGCATCGAGCTCGCCGCCGATTACCTGGTGATGGCGGCTTGGCTCGCTTATCTCAAATCGCGCCTCCTGCTCCCGGAAGAGCCCGAGCCCGATGGCCTCAGCGCCGAGGAAATGGCGACCGCGCTCGCGCAGCGCCTGCGCCGGCTCGAGGCGATCCGGCAGGTGGCCGAGCAATTGCTTAATCGACCGCAATTGGGCCGCGAGGTTTTCGCGCGCGGCCAACCGGAGCCGATTGCCGAGATCAAACGGCCGCAATGGTCGGCGACGCTCTACGATCTGCTTTCGGCCTATGCCGGACAGCGGCAGAAACAGGCGAGAGCCTATGTGCGTGTTCCCAAGCGTACCGTATGGTCGCTCGCCGAAGCGCGTCAGGCGCTCGAGCGCTTGGTCGGCGGCGCTGCGGACTGGAGCCGCCTCGATCAATATCTCTTCGACTACATCGTGGAGCCTTCACTCAAGGCGACGGTCATCGCCTCGAGTTTTGCGGCGGCGCTTGAATTGGTGCGCGAGGGCCGTCTTGAAGTGCATCAGCACGGGGCCTTTGCTCCGCTCTACATCCGCAAGCGGCCGGACGCGAGCGGCGAGCAGACGACCGTCAAGCCGGGGAATGGATGAGGGGGAGGCCGTACGATGGCGAATGTCGCGGAGATGCGTGTGATCGTCGGTGATCGAGACAGGGAAGAGGAACGCGCCGAGGAGTTGCGCATCCTCGAAGCGCTCTTGTTCGCCGCCGAGGAACCTCTCGACGAGAAAGTTCTCGCCGCCCGCATGCCGGCCGGCGTCGACGTGCGCACTCTGCTCATCCATCTGCAGGAGGATTATGCGTCGCGCGGGGTGAATCTCGTGCGCGTCGGCGGCAAATGGTCGCTCCGCACGGCAGGCGATCTTGCCTGGCTGCTGACCAAGGAGTTGGTGGTCACAAGAAAGCTTTCGCGCGCGGCCGTGGAGACGCTGGCGATTGTGGCTTACCACCAGCCGGTGACCCGCGCCGAGATCGAAGAGATCCGCGGCGTGACCACCTCCAAGGGCACGCTCGACGTTCTGCTGGAGACCGGTTGGATTCGTCTGCGCGGACGGCGCAAGGCGCCCGGTCGGCCGGTGACGTATGGCACCACCGAGGCGTTTTTGTCGCATTTCGGGCTTGATGTGTTGGGCGACCTGCCCGGGCTCGACGAGCTCAAGGGCGCGGGCCTCATCGAAGGCTCGCTGCCGTCAGGCTTTGCCATCCCGGTGCCGTCCGACGATCCGTCCTTGCGGGAGGACGAAGAGCCGCTGGAACCCGGCGATCTCGATTTCGGCCTCGCTCCGCCCGCCGAACGTACCGAGGAATAGGGTGCGCGGCGTCGCTCACCGGCATTTGCCGGGTGGTTTGCCGCCGCTCTTCAGCCTGCCGCGGCCGGCATTAGGCATGTGCTTGTTTTTGCCGGCGCCGACGCCTAGTTTCTAGTTAAAATCAGCAGGCTTACCGCGGGCGCGGGCGGCGCCGCGCACGGAGGATTTCATGGGCTCTCTGAGCATCTGGCATTGGCTCGTCGTTGGCGCCATCGTTCTTTTGGTGTTCGGCGGGCGCGGCAAGATTTCCGACATGATGGGGGATGTCGCCAAGGGCATAAAGGCCTTCAAGAAGGGCCTGTCCGAGGACGAGGCGCAAGCCGCTCCCAAGACCGACGCGCCGATCAGGTCCATCGACCATCAGCAGGCGGCGGGCGCGGGCAAGACCGAAAGCAAGGTCGAGCGCTCGCTGTCCTGAGGCTCCGCGCGAACGCGCGACGCACCGTCGGACCACACTCTCTGTCGGCGCTTACGGCGGCGGACGGGTGAGACGGCCGGAGAGTTTCCATGTTCGACATCTCGTGGACCGAGTTCGTGCTCATCGGCGTGGTGGCGCTGATCGTGATCGGCCCGAAGGAACTGCCCGGGGTCATGCGTACGATCGGGCAGTGGACCCGCAAGATCCGCGGCATGGCTGCCGATTTTCAGCGGCAGTTCGAGCGGGAGATGCGCGAAGCGGAGGTCGCCGACCTCAAGAAGCAGGTCGACGACATTGCACAGGACGTCAAAGGCTACGACCCGCTGAAGGACGTGCGTAGCGACGTCGAAGCGATCGGCAAGGATTTCAAGGCGTCGCTCGAGGGGAAGGAGCCGCCCGCGAATGCGGCGCAGCCGGCGGGCGAATTGCCTCCGTCCGAGGCCGCGGCAGACTTGCCCAATACCGACATCGGCGGCGCAACGACCGGCCCCGTGCCGCCCGAAGCGACGGAGAAATCAGCAGACGCGCTTCCCGCTCCCGCGCCTGCGGCCGAGCCGCGCGAGAAGCATATCGTCGCCGCAGCCGTCGCGGCCATTGGCCCGGTCACCCCCGAAACCGTCGAGGAGGCGCAGCCGGCCGACAGCACAAGGCGCACGGCATGAGCACGGAGGAAGAAGAAAAGGCAATCGAAGCGACCAAAGCGCCGTTGATGGATCACCTGATCGAGCTGCGCGGGCGGCTCATCAAGGCCATCGCCGCGTTCGCCATCGCGGCCATCTGCTGCTTCTTCTTCGCCAAGCAGATCTACAACGTGCTGACCTGGCCCTATGTGTGGGTCGCCGGACCGGAAAATTCGAAATTCATCTACACCGGCCTGCTCGAATACTTCATCGTCCAGCTCAAGCTGGCGATGTTCGGCGCGGCGTTCATCGCGTTTCCGGTGATCGCGTCGCAGATCTACATGTTCGCGGCGCCGGGGCTCTATCGCAACGAGCGGCAGGCGTTCCTGCCCTATCTCATCGCCACGCCGTTTTTCTTCCTGTTGGGCTCGCTGATCGTCTATTTCGTGGTGTGGCCGATGCTGGCGCGCTTTTCGCTCAGCATGCAGCAGCTCGGCGGCCCCGGCCAGGCGACGATCGAGTTGCTGCCCAAGGTCGAGGACTACCTCTCCTTGATGATGAAGCTCATTCTCGCCTTCGGCATCGCCTTCCAGCTGCCGGTGATCCTGACGCTCCTTGGTCGTGTCGGCATCATCACCTCCGACCAGCTCAAATCGAAGCGCCGCTATTTCATCGTCATCGCCTTCGTCATCGCGGCGGTGCTCACGCCGCCCGACGTGCTCAGCCAGATGTCGCTGGCGCTGCCGCTCCTTGCCCTCTACGAGGGCTCGGTCTGGTCCGTGCGCATGGTGGAAAAGCGCGCCGCGCGCGATGCCGCCGCGGCGGCCGCTGCCGCGCAGGCGAAGCCTGCGGAGTGAGGCCTCTCTCTCGTCATGGCCGGACTTGATCCGGCAATCCATGCAGCGGTTGCGGCAGCATGGATGCGCGGGTTCAAGCCCGCGCATGACGAGTTGGGATGCTATAAGGGCGTCCCGATTCCTTGAGCCCATCCATGCACGACATCCGCTTCATCCGCGACAATCCCGATGCTTTCGACCGTGGGCTCGCTCGGCGCGGGCTTGAGCCGCAGGCACGGCGGTTGATCGCGCTCGACGAGAAGCGACGCGCCGCGATCCAGACGGTCGAGGCCGCGCAGGCGCGCCGTAACGCGGCGTCGAAGGAAATCGGCGAGGCGAAGAAGACCAAGGACGAGGAAAAGGCGAAGGGATTGCTGATCGAGGTTGCGGCGCTGAAAGAATCGATCCCGGCGCTGGAGGCGGAGGAGCGAAAGACGACCGAAGAGCTCAACGCGGCGTTGGCTGAAATTCCCAATCTGCCGCAGGACGACGTGCCTGACGGCAAGGATGCGAGCGACAATGTCGAGCACCATCATTTCGGGGCGAAGCGCAACTACGCGTTCGTGCCCAAACAGCATTTCGATCTCGGCGAAGCCCTCGGGCAGATGGATTTCGAGATTGCAGCGAAGCTGTCGGGCGCGCGTTTTGTCGTGCTGAAGAAGGGTCTCGCGCGGCTCGAACGTGCGCTCGGACAGTTCATGCTCGATGTGCACACGAGCGAGCCGCACAACTACACAGAGGTCGCACCGCCGCTTGCTTGTGCGTGACGAAGTGATGTTTGGAACGGCGCAACTACCGAAGTTTGAAGACGATCAATTCTTCGCAATTGAAGTGGAATTTAGCTGATTGAGACGGAGTGACCTGCTCCAAAATCTAAGACATGCAGAAGATGAAAAGTCCACATGAATATGCAGAACGACGCCGTAACGAGGGTCATTTCGAGTATTTTTGAGACGCTGTTGAACGGGAACGATCGCCTCTCGGTCTCATCCCTACCGCTGAAGTCCCTCTAACCAATCTCGTCCGCGAATCTATCGTCGACGAAGCGCAACTGCCGATGCGTTTCACCGCCTGCACGCCGTGTTTCCGCGCCGAAGCCGGCGCCGCCGGCAAGGATACGCGCGGCATGATCCGGCAGCACCAGTTCACCAAGGTCGAGCTCGTCTCCATCACCACACCGGAGCAATCCAAAGATGAGCACGAGCGCATGCTGTCCTGCGCCGAGGAAGTGCTGCGCCGTCTCGGCCTGCATTATCGCGTGGTGACGCTGTGCGCCGGCGACATGGGCTTTGCGTCACAGAAGACTTACGACATCGAGGTATGGCTGCCGGGGCAGGGGGCGTATCGCGAGATTTCCTCCTGCTCGGTGTGCGGCGACTTCCAGGCGCGGCGGATGAATGCGCGCTACCGCACCAAGGAGGGCCGGCAAGTGCGGCACGTGCACACGCTCAACGGCTCCGGCGTCGCCGTCGGCCGCGCGCTGATCGCGGTGATGGAGACCTATCAGCAGGAAGACGGCTCGATCGCCGTGCCGGAGGCGCTTGCCCCCTATATGGGCGGCATCAAGAAAATCGAGAAGCAATGAGTCCCATGCGCATCCTGGTCACCAATGATGACGGCATCCACGCCGAGGGCCTCGACATCTGCGAGCAGATCGCGCGCGCTCTCTCCGATGATGTCTGGGTGATCGCGCCGGAATACGACCAGTCGGGCGTCGCCCACTCGCTGACGCTCAACGATCCGCTGCGGCTGCGCCAGGTCGCCGAGCGGCGCTTCGCCGTGCGCGGTACGCCCACCGATTGCGTCATCATGGGCGCGCGCCACGTGCTCAACGGCAAGGGCCCCGATCTCGTCCTCTCCGGCGTCAATCGCGGCCGCAATGCCGGCGAGGACGTGATCTATTCCGGCACCGTGGCCGGCGCCGTCGAAGGCACCGTGATCGGCGTTCCTTCGCTGGCTTTGTCGCAAGCCTATGCTTCGCGCAGCGGGCGCCCGCCCTATTGGGAGACGAGCCTGCGCCATGGGCCCGACATCATCCGCCGCGTCGTCGCCGAAGGCATCCCGCGCGACGTGCTGATCAACGTCAATTTCCCGGACTGTCCGCCGGATGAGGTCAAACGCATCGCCGTCACCACGCAAGGGCGGCGCATGCAGGAGCGGCTGCAAATCGACCAGCGCAAGGACGGCCGCGGCAATCCCTATTACTGGATCGCCTATGTGCGCCACGCCTTCGCGCCGGCGGAACACGGCACCGATCTTGCCGCACTCGAGGAGCATTGCATCGCGGTGACGCCGCTCAAGCTCGATATGACCGACGAGCCCTATATGACGCAGCTGGCCAAGCTGTTCGAATAAGGCCGGTCAGTGATGGCCGACCGCTGACGCGGCGTTGATCGCTTCAGCAAGCGCATCCGCCTGGAACGGCTTCTGCAGCGTCGGGCTGCCGCGATAGGGTTCCGGCACGCCGCGTTGGCCGTAGCCGGTGGCGAACACGAAAGGCACGCCGCGCTCAAGCAGAACCTCGACCACCGGCGAGATCGGCTGACCGTTGAGGTTCACGTCGAGGATGGCGATATCGAACTCGCCCTGCTTCGCCAGCGCCACCGCATCCTCGATCCGGCCGGCTTCGCCGGCGAGCGTGTGGCCGAGATCCGCCAGCATGTCCTGGAGCAGCATGCGAATCATCAGCTCGTCCTCGACGACGAGGACGCGCTTGCCTGCGGCAGCAATGTCTTCAGACTTCATGGCGGTCCCGTGCCGGCGCCGATACGGAATACTGCAAAGGCTCCGAAGCATCAAATTGCTGACCGGCAGGAGCCTTGCGCCGCATCTCGCCTGTAAGCAACTCAACGCCGATGGATGCGGTCGGTTCCCCGTTCATTGCACGCATCCGCGCAGAGACGGTGCAAAAAGCAACTTCAAAGTGGTAGAATGTAGGCATAAACGCGTTGCTGACGTGAGGTCATTTGTGGCCGGGATCGAAGCCGCTGACGTGGAGCGCATGGAATTCCAGCTGGCGCTGCGCCGGCGTGGAATCAGCGATCAGGCCGTGCTGCGCGCCATGGACGAGGTGCCGCGCGAGCACTTCGTCGTTCCGGAATTCATCGACAGTTCCTACGCCGACCGAGCATTGCCGATCGCCTGTGGGCAGACGATCAGCCAACCTTACGTCGTCGCTTATATGACCGAGCGGCTCGAAGTCGAGCCGCAACACCGCGTTCTGGAGGTCGGCACCGGCTCGGGCTATCAGGCCGCCATCCTCGCGCGGATCGCCCGCGAAGTGGTGAGCATCGAACGCTACCGCACGCTCGCCGATACCGCGCGCGAGCGCCTCAGGACGCTGGGTTATGCCAACGTCACCATTCTCGTCGGCGATGGCTTTGGCGGCGCGCCGGAACGGGCCCCGTTCGACCGCATCATGGTGACCGCCGCGGCGGAGGAAATTCCCGGTGCGCTGGTCGAGCAGCTCGGCGAAGACGGCAAAATGGTGCTGCCGCTTGGTCCGCGCAGCGGCACGCAGCATATCGTGAAACTCTCCAAGACGGCCGGCGGACTGGTGCGCGAAGATCTGATCGCCGTCAGATTTGTGCCGTTGCTGCGCGGTCAGGCGCGCGAGTTGTAACCGTTTTACCACGGTTGAACATTATTAGACTCCGATCCAATGACTTAAAGTCCTGTTTACCCCAACGATGTTTAGTCGCGCGCAGGTAATGTTGCGTTTGAGCGAGTAACCATGTGCGTGTCGCGTCGTTCGGCCTTCGGGCCGCAAGTGGTTGCCATTGCGTTAATCGGATTGGGCGTCGCCGGCTGCACTGATTCCGATCGCTTCACAAATCCCTTCGCTTCCGACAATTCGCGCAACGAGGTGACCGGCTCGGTCCCGCCGGGCGGTTCCGGCCGTATCGAGAGCCGGCCGATGCCGCATCCCGCCGGCAATTACGCCGAGGGGACCTCCGGCGGCGGCCGCGGCATGGGCTCGTACCAGCCTGGCGGCGGCGACATCACCGGCGCGGTCACGCCGCCGAAATGGACGTGGGAGGGTGGCAAGCCGATCATCGTGGCGCCCGGCGAGACTCTCGAAACGATCTCCCGGCGCCATGGCGTGCCGGTCGGCGCTATCATGGAAGCAAACGGCATCAGCAGCCCGGCAATGGTACATCCGGGCCAGCACCTGGTGATCCCGCGCTATCGCGGGCCGGCGGCGGCAGCCGCGGTTTCGCCACCGCAGACGCGCATCGCCTCGAATACGCCGACCGTGCCGTCCGGCGCGCCGATCGGTTCGCCGCGCAGCACGCTCGCGCCGGCTTCCAGCGTCCATACCGTTGCCGCTGGAGAAACGCTGCACAGCATCGCCCGCCTCTACGGTAAGCCGGTCATGGCGCTCGCCAAGGCCAACAATATCCGGCCCGACACCATGGTGCGGATCGGCGACCGCATTGTCATTCCGGACGTACGGCAGTCAGCCGCGGCGCCGGTCGCGCCGCGCGCCGAAACCCCCGCGGCGCCGCCCGCAGGTCCGGTGCTCGCGACCGCCGAATCCCCGCACAGCGCGCGCCTTGCCACGCCTGCCGCGCAGGCGGTCCCGCAGAGCGCGGTCAAGACCGCTGAACCCGCGGGCGGATTGCCATCCTTCCGCTGGCCGGTGCGCGGCCGCGTCATCGCCGGCTTCGGGCCGAAGCCGAACGGCTTGCAGAACGACGGCATCAACCTTGCCGTCCCCGAGGGCACGCCGGTCAAAGCGGCGGAAGACGGCGTCGTCGCCTATGCCGGAAACGAGCTAAAGGGCTACGGCAATCTGGTGCTGGTGCGTCACAGCAATGGTTTCGTGACTGCCTACGCGCACGCCAGCGAAATCATGGTCAAGCGTGGCGACGAAGTGAAACGCGGGCAGGTGATCGCCAAGTCGGGCCAGACCGGCAACGTCACCGCGCCGCAACTGCACTTCGAGATCCGCAAGGGCTCAACGCCCGTCGATCCGGCGCAATACCTCAACGGGGCGTAAGACAGAGACAACGGGCGGCAGAGGACGGATCAGCCGGCTTTCCCCCTGGCGTCCGTCCTCGGTCGTTCCTGGTCCACGCGCACGCCGAGCCGCCCCGCCAAATCCTGCACGTATTGCCAAGCCACGCGGCCGGAGCGCGCGCCGCGCGTCGTCGCCCATTCCAGCGCTTCCTGGCGCAGCTCCGGCTCGGCAATCCGGATGCGGAAATGAGCGACATAGCCCTCGACCATGGCGAGGTATTCGTCCTGGCTGCAGCGGTGGAAACCGAGCCACAATCCGAAACGATCCGACAGCGAGACTTTTTCCTCGACCGCCTCGCCGGGATTGATCGCCGTTGAGCGCTCGTTCTCGACCATATCGCGCGCCATCAGATGGCGGCGGTTCGACGTCGCGTAGAAGATGACGTTCTCCGGCCGCCCTTCGATGCCGCCTTCGAGCATCGTCTTCAACGATTTGTAGGACGTGTCTTCGGCCTCGAAGGAGAGGTCGTCGCAGAACACGATGAAACGCTGCGGCGCGTGGCGGAGAAAATCCATCAACACCGGCAATGACTCGATGTCCTCGCGGTGAATCTCGATGAGCTTGAGACCGGCCGCGGGACGCGCTGCCCCGATCGCGGCATGCGCGGCCTTGACCAGAGAAGATTTGCCCATGCCGCGCGCGCCCCAAAGGAGCGCATTATTCGCCGGCAGACCGCGCGCAAAGCGCTCGGTATTCTCGACCAGGAGGTCGCGCACGCGCTCGATGCCCTTGAGGAGCGACATCTCGACACGGTTTACGCGCCGCACCGGATTGAGGCCCCGCTCCTCGGGGTGCCAGACGAAGGCCTCGGCGGCGGAAAAATCCGGCGCGGTGGGGGGCGCCGGCGCCAGGCGCTCCAACGCGTCGGCGATCCGCTCGAGGACCTCCTCGGCGCTATCGCGCGAGGGGCGCCCCTTGGCCGCCCCGGCAGCCGCCGGATTCGTCGCCTTGTTCCTGAGATTTTGCGGAGGAGGGGCCATGATCTTACCGCGTCGCTCGCCTCCCACTTAACGGGGTGCCCGAACTCCCGCAAGCGCGCCGTGGCTGACGCGTGCGCGGCGTTGCAATTGGGCCAATGGCCGCTATAGTCCGCGGCGATTTCCGGCGCAAAATCGGCCCTTCTTTGCGGCGGCCGGCGCGTCTTGAACGGCCCGCGGAGGAGCAATGCTGATCACGCCCGCATTCGCGCAAGGCTCGCTGTTCGGCGGCGACAGCGGCGGCATGATCACTTCGATGCTGCCGCTGATCCTCATCGTCGTGATCATGTATTTCCTGGTTCTGCGCCCGCAGCAGCAGCGGATGAAGCAGCACAAGGAAATGGTCAAGGCGTTGCGCCGGGGCGACAGCGTGGTGACCAATGGCGGACTCGTCGGCAAGGTGACCAAGGTCGTCGATGACGATCAGATCGAGGTCGAGATCGCCGATGGCGTGCGGGTGCGGCAGATGCGCTCGATGGTGAGCGAAGTGCGGGCCAAGAGCGAGCCGGTGAAGGACGAGAGCGCCGGCTGATCGCGCGCCCGTAACGAGGATTATCGCATCCATGTTGTTTTTCACGCGGTGGAAGGCGGCGGGTATCCTGCTCATGGCGCTCGTCGCGTGTCTGTTCGCCGTGCCGAATTTCTTTTCCGAGAGCACCGTGCGGAAATGGCCGGGCTGGGCGCAGCGTCACATCGTGCTCGGTCTCGATCTGCAGGGCGGCTCGCACCTCCTGCTCGAGGTCGACGCCAACGCCGTGCGCAAGGAGCGCCTGCAGGGGATCAATGATGAAGTGCTGCGCGTGCTGCGCCAGGCCCGCGTTCCGTTCACCGGCCGCGCCATCCACGGCAACAGCGTCGAGGTACGCATCACTCGGGACAGCGACATCGAGACCGCGCTCGGCAAGTTGCGCGAGCTGTCGCAGCCGCTGTCCGGGATTCTCGGCAGCTCGGGACAGCGCAGCATCAACATAACCGACAGCGGCGGCCTCATCACGCTGACCCCTTCGGACACAGCGGTCACCGAACGCGTCCGCCAGGCGGTCGATCAGTCGATTCAGATCATCGAGCGGCGCGTGAACGAGCTCGGCCTGGTCGAACCCACGATCCAACGCGAGGGGATCGACCGTATCCTCGTGCAGGTACCCGGCCTGCAGGATCCGTCGCGGCTCAAGGAGATTCTGGGCAAGACGGCGAAACTCGATTTCCGCATGGTCGACCAGTCGATGTCCGCAGAGCAGGCGGCGGGGTCGCACGTGCCGCAGGATTCGGAAATCCTCGACGGCGAGAAAGGTCAGAAGTTTCTCGTCGAGAAGCGCGTGCTCGTCTCCGGCGCCGACCTTACCGACGCGCAGCCCGGTTTCGACCAGCGCAGCAGCGAACCGATCGTCAGCTTCCGCTTCAATTCGACCGGTGCGCGCAAATTCGCCGAGGCGACGCAGCAGAACGTCGGCAAGCCGTTCGCCATTGTGCTCGACAACAAGGTGATATCCGCACCGGTCATCCGCGAGCCCATTCTCGGCGGTTCGGGGCAGATTTCCGGCAGTTTTACCGTCGAGCAGGCGAACGATCTCGCCATCCTGCTGCGCGCCGGCGCCTTGCCGGCCCCGCTCACCATCATCGAGGAGCGCACCGTCGGCCCCGGCCTCGGCCAGGACTCGATCAACGCCGGCGAGCACGCCGCCTATGCGGGCGCCGCGCTCGTCATCCTCTTCATGCTGGTCACCTATGGCCTGTTCGGGCTGTTCGCCAATATCGCGGTCGCCATCAACATCGCCATGATCTTCGGCGTCCTGTCGGCGCTGAGCGCGACGCTGACGCTGCCCGGGATCGCCGGCATCGTGCTGACCGTCGGCATCGCGGTGGATTCCAACGTCCTCATCTACGAGCGCATCCGCGAAGAGGTTCGCGCCGGCCGCAGCGCGATCAGCGCCATCGACGCCGGCTTCTCCCGCGCGCTCGCGACCATTCTCGATTCCAACATCACCACCTTCATCGCCGCAGCCGTCCTGTTCTATATCGGTACCGGGCCGGTGCGCGGCTTTGCCGTGACGCTCGGCATCGGCATTCTCACCAGCCTGTTCACCGCCTTCACGCTCACCCGGCTGATCGTGGCCTATTGGGTGCGCCTGTGGCGGCCGCGCACGGTACCGATCTGAACCATTCGAAAGATTCCCAGTGCGCCTCCTTCGCATCGTCCCCGATGACACCCGATTCGACTTCATGCGCTTTCGGCGCATCAGCTTTCCCGTTTCGGCGCTGCTGTCGATCGTCGCGATCCTGCTCTACTTCTTCCACGGCCTGAATTTCGGCATCGACTTCGTCGGCGGAACCTTGATGGAAGTGGAGACGAAGGCCGGCCCGGCCGATCTGGCGCAAATGCGCTCGACCATCGGCGCGCTGCATCTCGGCGATTTCCAATTGCAGCAATTCGGAGCGGCGAATGACGTCCTCATCCGCGTCTCCGAGCAGCCGGGCGGCGACGCGGCGCAGCAGGAGGCGGTGCAGAAAGTGCGGAACGCGCTTGGCGATGCGGTCGAATATCGCCGCGTCGAGGTGGTGGGGCCGAGCGTGTCGACTGAGCTCCTCGCTTACGGCACCATCGGCCTCGTGCTCGCCATCGGCGCGATCCTGATCTATCTCTGGTTCCGCTTCGAATGGCAGTTCGCCCTCGGCGCCATGATCGCCAACGTGCACGATTTGGTGCTCACCGTCGGGTTCATGTCGCTGACGGGGGTCGATTTCGATCTCACCAGCATTGCCGCGCTGCTGACTATTCTCGGCTATTCACTCAACGACACGGTGGTGATCTACGACCGCATTCGCGAGATGCTGCGCCGCTACAAGCGCCTGTCGATGCCCGACCTGCTCAACGCTTCGATCAATGCGACGCTGTCGCGCTCGATCGTCACCCACCTGACCGTGTCGCTTTCGCTCCTGGCTCTGCTCCTGTTCGGCGGCCAGGCCATCCGCAGCTTCACCGCGACGATGATGTTCGGCGTCGTTCTGGTCGGCACCTATACCTCGGTGTTCATCGCATCTCCGATCCTGATCTATCTCGGCGTCGGCAGGACGCGGCTGGGCGAGGCCGACGAGCCCGAGACGCCACCCCGGGAGCCGAGCGCGGTCGCCAAGGCGCGCCGCTAGTGGAGGCGCCGCATCTGCCGCGCCAGGCGTTGATCGACGCCCATGGCGGCGGCGGCTTCCGCTTCGCCGGCATGTCGCACCGCGGCTCGCTCCTGTGCCTGCCGAGCGGAATCTGGGCCTGGCCGGTCGCAACCCCCGTCGCGCTGACGGATGAGGCGCTCGCGCTCGTCTTTGCCGCCGCCGGCGACCTCGATTTTTTCATTCTTGGCACCGGCGCCGAGCCTTGGATTGCACCGGATCCCTTGCGCGTTCGGTTTCGCGAAGCGCACATCTCGCTCGATACGATGACCACCGCACCGGCGGTGCGCACCTATAACGTGATGCTGATGGAAGACCGCCGTGTCGGGGCCGGCCTGATCGCCGTGGCGTGATGCTGGTAGACTTCGCCGATGCCAGATGCATTCGCCTATTGCGCCGACCTCGTTCGGGCCGCCGACCACGACCGCTTCATCGCTTCGCTGTTTGCGCCGGCGCAACAGCGGGGTCCGCTGCACGCGCTTTATGCCTTCAATAGCGAAGTAGCGCGTGTGCGCGAGGCGGCGCGCGAGGCGCTCCCTGGCGAGGTTCGTCTGCAGTGGTGGAGCGAGGTCATCGGCGGCGAAAGGCGAGGGGAGGCGCAGGCCAATCCCGTCGCCGCGGCCCTCTTGACCACGATCGAAAGTCACGGCCTGGCGCCGGCCCGGCTGATCGATCTTATCGAGGCCCACCGTTTCGACCTGTACGACGAGCCGATGGCGGCGCTCGCCGACCTCGAGAGCTATGCGACCAGGACTTCCTCGGCTCTGTTCGCGCTCGCTGCGCAAATCCTTTCCGGGTCCGATGCCGGGGCGCTCGCCGGCCCGGCCGGTATAGCCTATGCGATCGCCGGCCTGCTGCGCGCCTTCCCGCTTCATGCGTCGCGCTGTCAGCTTTACGTGCCGATGGAGATCCTGGAGCGGCATCAGGCGCATCCGCATGACATATTCGCCGGCCGATCATCGGCCGGCCTTCAGGCGGCGCTCACCGAGTTGCGCGATCTCGCGCTGCGTCACCTCCACGCGGCGCACGCGCATCGGACGGCGCTGCCGATGCTGGCGATGCCGGCCTTGCTTCCGGTCGCGCTGGTGCGGCCTTCGCTCGACCGGCTGGAACGCAGCGATCCATTCGCGCCGGCCGAGCTCGCGCCCTGGCGGCGGCAATGGCTCATCTGGCGCGCGGCGCGAAATCCGGCGCGAATTGCTGGATAACCAGGTGCTACTCGGCGGCGTGCGGCACTTGCGCGCCGAGCCAGGTGTCGAGATCGGCGAGTGCGCGCGCACAAACCGCCTGCCTCTTATTGTCCCGCGCGGTGCGGTGCCCCAGCGGCGGAAACAGGCCGAAATTGATGTTCATCGGCTGAAACGAGCGCGGACCGGAATCGATCGTCTCGACATGGCCTCCGGTGATGTGGCCGAGCAACGCGCCATGCGCGGTGGTCGGCGGCGGCAGGCGCGGCGCTTCGCCACGCCGCTCGGCGGCGGCAAACGTGCCGGTGAGGAGGCCGATCGCCGCCGATTCCACATAACCTTCGCAGCCGGTGATCTGTCCGGCAAAGCGCAACCGCGGCATCGCCTTGAGGCGGAGCGTCTCATCCAGGAGCTTCGGCGAATTGAGGAAGGTGTTGCGATGCAGGCCGCCGAGCCGGGCGAACTCCGCCCCGCCGAGGCCGGGAATGGTGCGGAAGATGCGCACCTGTTCGGCGTGTTTCAGCTTGGTCTGGAATCCGACGATATTGAACAGCGTGCCGAGCTTGTTGTCCTGCCGTAACTGCACCACGGCGTAGGGCTTTACGCCCGGTTGATGCGAATCGGTGAGGCCGAACGGCTTCATTGGGCCGTGACGCAGCGTTTCGCGACCGCGCTCGGCCATCACCTCGATCGGCAGACAGCCATCGAAATAGGGCGTCGCCGTTTCGAAATCGCGGAACGCGATCTTCTCGCCGGCGAGCAGCGCATCGACAAACGCCTCGTATTGCGCGCGCGTGAGCGGGCAATTGATGTAATCGGCGCCGGAGCCCGCCGGCCCCGCTTTGTCGTAGCGCGACTGGAACCAGGCGACGTCGAAATCGATCGTCTCGCGGTGCACGATCGGGGCGAGGGCATCGAAGAAAGCCAGCGCGGCCTCGCCGGTGAGCGCGCCGATTGCATCGGCGAGCGCCGGCGCGGTGAGCGGGCCGGTGGCGACAATGATGCTGTCCCAATCCGGTGGTAGGGAGGAAACTTCCTCGCGGCGGATATCGATGAGCGGCTCGTCCGCAAGTGCCGCGGTAACGGTCGCGGCAAAGCCATCACGGTCGACGGCGAGCGCGCCTCCCGCCGGCAGCTTGTGGGCATCGGCCGCGCGCATCACCAGCGAACCAAGCCGCCGCATCTCGGCGTGCAGGAGACCGATCGCGCTCGCTCCGGCGTCGTCGGAGCGGAACGAATTCGAACAAACGAGCTCGGCGAACTGCCCGGTCTTGTGCACGGCGGTCGGGCGCAGCGGCCGCATTTCGTGCAGCACCACCGGCACGCCGCGGCGCGCGATCTGCCAGGCGGCCTCGGAACCGGCAAGGCCGCCGCCGACGACGTGGACGGGCGATATTGGATACGTCATAGTTTCGAAATTAGGCATACCAGGGCGCCCGGGCAACATGGACCGGCGCCTTGAGCGGAGGAGCGACGCGCGATGTCGAACCGTAGCTTGCTGGCGTTTGCCGTTGTATTTGCCATCGCAACGACTGCCCTCTCGGGCCAATCTCTGGCCGAGGTGCTTAAACGAGAGCCGCCAATGGGGCAGCTGCGCGAAGGCCAGGTTGTGCTGGTCGATGACGGCTCATGCCCGGCCGGGCAGATCAAGCAGGTCATTGGCGGCAATCACGTGAAAGCCGGGGGATTCAAGCACATCGAACGGACCCGCAATTGCATTCCGAGATGACGGATTGAGGGGCTCGGTTGGCTGGCGACAGAGCCTCTGCTATAGCCGCACCAACCCTGCCGTTTGATCCGGCGTGAGGCTTGGCATGTCTGTTGACGCCGATACCGTCCGCCGCGTGGCGCATCTCGCGCGCATTGCGGTCGCCGAGGATGAGGTGGAGCATCTTCGCGGCGAACTCAACGCCATCCTTGCCTTCGTCGAAGAGCTCGCAGGGGTCGATGTCGAGGGCATCGAACCGATGACCTCGGTCACGCCGATGGCAATGAGAATGCGCAAGGACGAGGTCAGCGACGGCGGCATTGCCGATGCCGTCATGGCCAACGCCCCGGCGCGGGAGGATCATTTCTTCCTGGTTCCCAAAGTGGTGGAATGATGTGCATCGCCTGTCAGCAGGACTTCATGTGGCTTGCCTATCTCGAGAGCCGCGGTCTCATCGGGCCGGATGGGCGTGTGAGTGAGCCGGCGCCGGTTACCTTTGCGGATAAGCCGCCATCGCCGCCGGCAGAAGATAGCGGTGAACCCGCGGACAAGAACAAATTTTCCTGTGACGACCCAACGGCCGGATGACCGATCTCACCTCGCTCACGCTGGCGCAGGCGCGCGACGCGCTGCGGCGGAAGGAGTTTTCCGCGACTGAACTCGCCGATGCGCATATTGACGCAGTGGCGAACGCCCGCGCGCTGAACGCTTTCGTGTTGGAGACGCCGGATCGCGCGCGCGACATGGCACGCGCCTCCGATGGGAGACTGGCGCGAGGGGAGGGCGGTCCGCTCGAAGGGCTGCCGCTCGGCGTCAAGGATCTGTTCTGTACCGCCGATATCCGCACCACGGCGAGTTCGCGCATTCTGGAAAACTTCGTTCCGACATACGAATTGACGGTGACCGCAAACCTGTGGCGCAACGGCGCAGTGCTGCTGGGTAAGCTCAACAATGACGAGTTCGCTATGGGCTCGTCGAACGAGACATCCCATTTCGGCCCGGTGGTGTCGCCGTGGCGCCGGCACGGGTCCGACGCCAAGCTCGTGCCCGGCGGCTCCTCGGGCGGCTCGGCGGCCGCCGTTGCGGCTAGTCTCTGCGTCGGCGCCACGGGTACCGATACCGGTGGTTCGATCCGTCAGCCGGCGGCATTTTGCGGCATCGCCGGGATCAAGCCGACATACGGCCGTTGCTCGCGCTGGGGGATCATCGCGTTTGCGTCCTCGCTCGACCAGGCTGGGCCCTTCGCGCGCACCGTGCGCGATTGCGCGATTCTGCTGCGCTCCATGGCCGGACTCGACCCGAAGGACACGACCTGCGTCGACCTGCCGGTGCCGGACTACGAGAAATCGGTCGGCGCCTCGATCAAGGGCAAGCGCATCGGCATTCCCAAGGAATACCGGATTCCGGGCATGGCGAACGAAATCGGGGCGCTATGGGAGCGCGGCGCGCAATGGCTGAGCGACGCCGGCGCCGAGATAGTCGAGATTTCGCTGCCGAACACGAGACACGCTTTGGCCGCCTACTACATCGTGGCGCCGGCGGAGGCCTCGTCCAATCTCGCGCGCTATGACGGCGTGCGCTACGGGCTGCGCATCCCCGGCAGCGACACGATCGACATGTATGAGCGCACCCGCGCCGCCGGTTTCGGCAAGGAGGTGCGGCGGCGAATCATGATCGGCACTTATGTGCTCTCGGCGGGTTATTACGATGCCTATTATCTCAAGGCGCAGAAGGTGCGCACGCTGATCAAGCGGGATTTTGAGACGTGCTTTGCCGCAGGTATCGACGCCGTGCTGACGCCGACGACACCGTCGGCCGCCTTTGCCATTGGCGAAAAAGGGCGAGCCGATCCGGTCGAGATGTATCTCAACGACGTGTTCACGGTGACGGTGAACCTGGCCGGATTGCCCGGCATTTCCGTGCCGGGCGGCCTCGACGCCCAGGGACTGCCGCTCGGCTTGCAGCTCATCGGGCGGCCGTTCGAGGAGGAAACGCTGTTTGCCCTCGCGGAGGTGATCGAACAGGCGGCCGGGCGCTTTGTTCCGCAGCGGTGGTGGCAGCGGTCCGCGCCATGATCCGGCCATGACTCCCACGGCCTTCGCGCGTTCGCTGGGGCAAGAGAAGCCACCGGCCGGACTTTCGCCGGCGCTGACCGCGCTGTGGTGGCTTGGAAAAGACGACTGGGACAAGGCGCACGAACTGGTGGCAAACGAAGATAGTGCCGACTGCGCTTGGGTCCATGCGCATCTGCATCGCGTCGAGGGAGACCTCGACAATGCCCGATATTGGTATCGGCA
The DNA here is from genome assembly GCA_963850855.1 of uncultured Alphaproteobacteria bacterium. Lineage (GTDB taxonomy): Bacteria > Pseudomonadota > Alphaproteobacteria > Rhizobiales > Xanthobacteraceae > BOG-931. The sequence continues at coordinate 104,240 of CAWKNH010000006.1, read as the reverse complement.
GGCCCGCCGCGCGCCGGCAGACGGTGCGCTTGCCGCGGAATGGACGGCGATTTCCGCTGCCCTCCTTGGATCGGAGCATCGCTAGCGCCCAGGGCGGGATTGCCTGAAACCGATGGGCGTGGCATCAAGCGGCCATTCAACAGCAATCGCCAACAATCGAGCAGCGATGAAGACCTTCCTGCTGCGGCTCTTCACTTGGTGGAACAGCCAGACCTTCGGCACCCAGCTGTGGACGAAGCTTTATGGCGAGTTCGTCGGCGAAGACGAATTCGGAAATCGCTATTACCGGACGAAGGGCGGCAAGATCGATCCGGGACTTGGCTTTGAGCGCCGTTGGGTGATCTACAAAGGAGTTACCGAAGCCTCCACCGTGCCGCCGAGCTGGCATGGCTGGCTGCATCACACCGTCGATGTACTTCCGATGCATGAGAAGACCAGGTCGTATCGCTGGGAGAAGCCGCACCGGCCCAATCTCACCGGCACGCCGGGGGCGCACCGGCCGAGCGGCTCGACTTTGGCGCAGGGCCGCCGCCCAAAGGCCACCGGCGACTACAAGGCGTGGACACCCGGCGGATAGCTCCGCCCTTTCCGCGCCTCATTCCACATGTTAAGCGGGCGGAACATGATGAAGCGCCAACCGGGTCGCGCTCAAGATTTCATGCTTCGTCTTGCCGCTCTTGTGGTTGTGCTTGGCGGAACGCTTGCAGTGGGTGCGGCGCAGGCGCAGCCGAACAACGTCTTCGGCGACCCGCCGCGCCCGCCCGCGGACGTTCCGGGTGGGTTCCCACCCCAGCCGCCGCCGGTCGGGGGCCCCGGGCAACCTCAGTTCGCGCCGCCGCCGATTGAACGTCAGCCCTCCAATATTCAGGCCCAGCCATTGCCGCCGCCACCCGGTGCGGCTGTCGCGCCATCACCTGCCCAGCGCGCGCGCGTTTCGCCGCAACCGCCCACTCCGCCGGTGCAACCTGCCAATCCGCCGCCACCACAACCGGCGGACACTTCGCCGCAGCCCGACGATACCGTTGTCACCGAGATGCCGTCGCAAAAGATACCGAACGGCCGCGCCGTGTTCTCCGGGCTCGACAAGATCACCGGGCGCATCATCTCCTTCGACGCGGCCATTGGCGAAACGGTGCAGTTTGGCGCGCTGCAGGTCACCGCCCGCGTCTGCTACACGCGGCCTCCGACCGAGCCGACCAATACCGATGCCTTCATCGATGTCGACGAGGTAACGCTGCAGGGCGAGATCAAGCGCATCTTCACCGGCTGGATTTTTGCCTCGAGCCCGGGACTGCACGCGGTCGAGCACCCGATCTACGATGTCTGGCTGAGCGATTGCGCGTCGCCGTTGCCGATGCAGGTCGCGCAACCGGCCGTTCAGCCCGCGCCTGCGCTCAATCCCGCTCGCCCGCCTGCGCCATCAAGGCCGCGGCAAGTGGCGCCTCCGCGACAGCAACCGGCGCCGCCCATTGCGCCGGCGCCCCCCCAGCAGCATTAGGGCCGGTCGGCTCCCGCAAGCCGTGCGAGAGCGGTGCTGCCGGAAATCGGCCGGTCGAGCGGCAACGCGCCGAAATCGGCCGTGCCGACAAGCGCGGCGTCGAGGAGCTTGTGATAGGCCGGCCGCGAGACCTCGACGGCGCCAAATGTCCGCAAATGATCGGTGACGAATTGGGTGTCGAGGAGCCGATAGCGGCCGGCCCGGAGCCGCGCCACCAGGTGGACGAGGGCGACTTTCGACGCATCGCGGGCATGGTGGAACATGCTCTCGCCGAAGAAGGCGCGGCCGAGGCTGACGCCATAGAGGCCGCCGACCAGCTCGCCGTTCTCGTACACTTCAACGGTGTGGCAGTCGCCGCGCTCATAGAGCTTGCCGTACAGATTGCGGATGCGCGCGTTGATCCAGGTGCGGCTGCGCCCGGCTTGCGGCTGCGAGCAACCGGCAATGACGCCGTCGAAGTCGCGATCGACAAGCACCGTGAAGCGGCCGGAACGCACGGTGCGCGCCAGCCGGCCCGGTACGTGAAACCGGTCGAGCGGTATGACGCCGCGACGCTCCGGCTCGATCCAGTAAAGCGCCGGATCCTCGGCACTTTCCGCCATCGGGAAGATGCCGCAGGCATAGGCCTTCAGCAGTACCTCGGGCGTGATGTCGACGAGCGCGGACTCGCGGCTGGCCATGGATTCCGGTTTAACCGGCCGCGAGCACCATCTTCAAGAGGCGCCCCAGACGACGGCCTCGCGTCGTCGACGGCTCTGCAAAAGTCCACCGCGCCACCCGGCCTTAACCATTCGCAAACCAAGGTTTCGCTAAGATTTTCGTCGCCTTGAACGCATTCGTTCACGGCGCGTTTCGCCATCACCGGGGGCGATTGCGGACTGGGGCCGATGGGAACGATGCGTAGTCAGGTCGAGCCGATCCGGGTGTTGCTGGTCGAGGACGAGTTCCTGATCAGCGAATGGGTTGCCGAATCGCTTTCCGAGCAGGGCTTTGCGGTGCACACCGCCAGCAACGCGGTCGAGGCTCTACGCTATCTCGCTACCGAGCCGGTCGACGTGCTGTTCACCGATATCAATCTGTCCGGCGGCATGGACGGCGCCGCACTCGCCCGCCGCGCGCGGGCGCTCTTGCCCGATCTGCCGGTTGTCTATGCCTCCGCGCGGGCGAATCTGCTCGATCCGACGCTGCGCGTGCCCGGCTCGATTTTCGTGCCGAAGCCTTATGTGCCGGCCTTGGTCGGGCGGATCCTGGCCGACACCTTGAGAACAAGGGCCGAACGGGCGCCGGCCTAAAGCCGCTACTGCTCGATCGCGCCGCGCGCGAGGAACTCCTCGAGCCAGTGGATGTGATAGTCCCCGTCGATGATATCGGCCTCGCGCACCAGCGCGCGAAACAAGGGCAGCGTTGTCTCGATGCCGTCGACGACGAACTCGTCGAGCGCGCGCTTGAGCCGCATCAGGCATTCGCTGCGGGTTTTGCCGTGCACGATCAGCTTACCGACGAGAAAATCGTAAAACGGCGGAATCGCATAGCCGTGATAGACGGCGGAATCGATGCGCACCCCCAATCCGCCCGGCGGATGATAGTGGATGATCTTGCCGGGGGAGGGCCTGAACGATACCGGATTTTCGGCGTTGATGCGGCACTCGATCGCATGGCCGTGAAATTTCACGTCGCTCTGGGCCAGCTCTAGGCCATTGCCGGCGGCGACGCGGATCTGCTCCACCACGAGGTCGATATCGGTGATCATCTCCGTCACCGGGTGCTCGACCTGGATGCGCGTGTTCATTTCGATGAAGTTGAACTTGTTGTCCTCGTAGAGGAACTCGACGGTGCCGGCGCCGAGATAATTGATTTTGCGCATCGCCTTGGCGACGGTCTCGCAGATCTGGTCGCGTGCCGCCATGTTGAGAGCCGGCGAGGGGCCTTCCTCCCACACTTTCTGGTGACGGCGTTGCAGCGAGCAGTCGCGCTCGCCAAGATGGATGGCGCGGCCTTTGCCGTCGCCGAGGACCTGGACCTCGATGTGGCGCGGCCGCTCGAGATATTTTTCGAGATAGATCGTGTCGTCGTCGAAGGACGCCTTCGCTTCCGCGCGCGCGGTTGCCAGTGCCGCGGCGAGCTCGCTCTCGGCGCGCACCACTTTCATGCCGCGTCCGCCGCCGCCCGCGGCCGCCTTGAGCATGACCGGGAAGCCGATATCGCGCGCCAATCGCTGCGCCTCTTCGTCGGAACTGATGCCGGCTTGCGAGCCGGGGACGGTCGGGATGCCGAGTTCGACGGCGGCCCGCTTGGCCGCGATCTTGTCGCCCATCAGGCGGATGTGCTCGGGACGCGGACCGATGAAATGCACATTGTGCTCGGCCAGGATTTCGGCAAAGCGGGCGTTCTCCGAAAGGAAGCCATAGCCCGGATGCACGGCATCGGCGCCGGTGATCTCGCATGCGGTGAGCAGCGCCGGAACATTGAGGTAGCTGTCCTTCGCCGGCGGCGGGCCGATGCAGACACTCTCATCGGCCAGCCGCACATGCATAGCGTCGGCATCCGCGGTCGAATGCACCGCCACTGTCGGAATGCCGAGCTCTTTGCACGCGCGCAACACGCGCAATGCGATTTCTCCACGATTGGCGATCAGGATTTTATCGAACATTACCGAGGCTCAGCGCGAACGAGGCAGCGGTGAATAGCGAAACAGGGGAGACAGGCATCGCTACTCGTCATTTTCGCCGTCCGCCGTCATTCGATGATCAACAACGGCTCGCCGTATTCGACCGGCCGCCCGTCCTCGACCAGGATCTGGGTCACCGTGCCGGCGCGCGGCGCGGGAATTTGATTCATCGTCTTCATCGCCTCGATGATCATCAGCGTGTCACCGGCCTTTACCTGCGTGCCGATCTCGACGAAGGGCCGCGCGCCGGGCGAAGCGCCGAGATAGACGGTGCCGACCATCGGCGAAGCGACCACGCCCGGATGTTGGGTCGGGTCGAGCGGGGCGATAATCGGCGTTGACAATGGGCATTTCCGCCGATCGTGGCCGCACGGCAGGCGCGCTCACATTTCGCGCGACGCGGATCGACACCCCATCGCGCTGGAACTCGATTTCGCTAAGGCCAGTTTCATCGAGCAGCTTCGCCAGATCGCGGATCACACCGTGGTCGATCGCGGGCGTTTTCGGCATCGGCGGGCTCCCGGACTTGCGCGCCACGATCAATCCTTGGCGTCGATCATGGCGGCAAGGCCTGTCATGGCGAGTGCGTAGCCGTTGATGCCAAAGCCGCAGATCACCGCACGCGCGGCTTTCGATACGTAGGAGTGTTCGCGGAACGGCTCGCGCGCATGGATGTTGCTGATGTGCACCTCGACGACCGGCACGGCCAAGGTGAGCAGGGCGTCCAGGATCGCGATGGAGGTGTTCGTGTATCCGGCGGGGTTGATCAGCAGTCCGGCAGCCTGCTTGGCCCGCGCTTCCTGGATCCAATCGACGATTTCGCCCTCGTGATTGGATTGGCGGAATTCAACCGTCAACCCGAGACGCTTCGCCGTCGCGCGGCAGAGCTTCTCGACGTCGGCCAGCGTGGCGCGGCCGTAGATCTGCGGTTCGCGCGTGCCGAGCAGATTGAGACTAGGTCCATTGAGGACGTAGACCGTCTTCGCCATTCGCGAGATGCACCCGGGCTGCGGCCGCGGCGGAGGTATCCGCCGTGCCGGGTCTGTTTATAGGGAAGGCACCCGCAAAGGGGAAGCCGGGCTGCTGCCGATCTGCCGCCACGATGAAACCCAAAATCCGCCATCGCTCCCCCGCGACCCGACCACAGAAGGCATCGACGCTGGCAGATGGCGGGCGACGTCATTGGAGAGGCCATTCCATGCGCCGCAGAGCATTCGTGCATCTCGCCGCGTTAATCATTGTTTCGCTCGCGTTCGGTTCGTCGGCGTTTGCCGCCGACGACATCCGTGTTTCGGGTCCGATTGTTCACGAGAACCTCGCCGTCTATCTGCTGCGTGGTTCAGCGGCCGACAAGGCGGTACCGGTCACGTTGCAGGAGGCTCTGGCCAAGGGCAGCGTCAAAGTCGATGAGACCGGCAGTGTCAACGAACTGACGGTCGAAAATCTCGGCAGCGAGGAGGTGTTCGTCCAGGCCGGAGATATCGTCAAAGGTGGCCGGCAGGACCGCGTGCTGTCGGTCGATCTGCTGCTGCCGCCCGGCTCGGGGCGGGTCTCGATTGCGGCATTCTGCGTCGAACACGGCCGCTGGTCCGGCCGCGGCGGTGAGGACTCGGCATCGTTCTCCAGCGCATCGAGCGCGATGCCCTCTCAGGAGGCAAAGCTGGCGATACGGGCCTACGCAAACGCGGCCGCGGCGCCGATGCCGAGCTCCGCCCCGGCCCATCTGCCGCCCCATGCAGCGGCTGCCGATGCCGGGTCGAGCCAGCAGACCATTTGGTCGACTGTCAAGAAGGTGCAGGAGCGCCTGAGCCATTCCGTGGGAGCGCCAGTCGCTGCGCCGGCTTCGCCGTCGAGCCTGCAGCTCTCGCTCGAGAACGAGAAGCTCAAACAAGCGCAGGCGGCCTATATCAAGGCGCTTCAGGACGCGGGTGAAGCCGACACCGATATCGTCGGTTATGTCTACGCCATCAACGGCAAGGTCAATGGCGGCGACGTGTATGCGTCGAACGCGCTGTTCCGGAAAATGTGGCGCAAGCAGCTCGACGCCAACGTGACCGAGGCGATCAGCAAGAAGGACGCGGCGGCGGTGACGCCGCCGTCGGCCAAAGAGGTGCAAACATTCCTCGTTACGGCCGAAACTGGCGCCAAGACCGAACGCGCGGTCAGTGCCAGCGTTGGTCTGGCGACGCTCGATCGCGATACGTCGCTCTACGCCGAGACGCAGCGTGCCAACGGCAGCTGGGTGCACCGAAACTATCTGGCCAAGTAGGACCCCAATAAAAAGCCCTCCCCCCAAATCTGGGGGAGGGCGATACTTCGCCGAGGTCTTGGCGCGAGAAGGCCTGGGGCGAGAACTGTTACTTGCGTTCAGCCTCGATTTTCTCTTTCAGCGCATCGAGGCCGACTGCCCCCATGACGACCTCGTGACCGACGACATAGCTCGGCGTCCCGCTGACGCCGAGCGCGTCGGCGAGCTTCATGTTTTCGTCGATCGTCTTCTTGACCTCGTCGCTGCCCATGTCCTTCTCGATACGCGGCATGTCGAAACCGACATCCTTGGCGACCGCCAGCGCGCGCGCCTTGTCGACCTGTCCGCGGCTGCCGAGCAGCTTCTGATGAAACTCGATGTACTTCTTGCCGGTGCTGTCCTGCATGCGCGCGGCGACCGCGACCCGCGCAGCCTCGACCGAGCCCTCGCCCAGAACCGGGAATTCCTTGAGCACGAATTTGAGATTGGCGTCGGCCTTCAACAGACCGAGCATATCGGGCAGGGCGCGTTTGCAGTATCCACAGTTGTAGTCGAAAAACTCGACCATGGTGACGTTGCCCTGCGGGTTGCCAAGCACGACCTGATGCGGCGAGCTGAAAAGCGTGGCGGTGTTCTCCTTGACCACTTGGCGATGCTTCTCGGCATCGGCGGCCTGCTGCCGCTTTTCCAGCTCCGCCATCGCGTCCTGTAAAACCTCGGGATGCTGAATGAGATAGTTCTTGACGATTGTTTCGATTTCGCCGCGCTGGTCGGCGGAGATCGGCTCCGCGCGTGCCGGTGCCAAACCCGGCACGACGAGCAGCGTCATGATTGCGAACAGGAATGCAGTAGTGGCGCGCGAGGTCATCTTAGTTTCCTTTTTTGGGATCATGGGCCGGCCCGGAGCGGATTCTGCTTCAGGTTCTTGTTGAAGGCGACGATATCGTCGGCTCTGACCCAGCCGGGCGAGCCGATCGGAAAGCGCATCTTGGCGCGCGCTGCGAGTTCGCGCGCCGTCTTGTTGTCGCCGCGCGCGAAGGCCGCCTGCGCGGACGCAAGGTCGGCATCGGGGATGTCGCCCTTGCGGCCGTAGGCCATGGCAAGCTGCTCATAGGCGTCGCTCGATTCGGGCTCCTTGGTCAGCGCCGCACGCAGCAGCGGGACCGCCTCGTCCGCCATCTTGACGTTGTTATTGGCGATCAGCGCCTGCCCCAGCATGATCTGAATGAGCGCCGGATTGGGCGATAGCTCGACCGCGCGGTGCAACGGCGCGATCGCCTCGGCCGGATGGGCGCCTTCGAGCAAGGCCTGGCCCTTGAGCTCGTAGAAATAGGGATAGTTGGGCATCGCCTGGATCAAGCCGTCGATCTGCACGACGGCGGCGCGCAGGTCGCCGAAACGGTAAGCCGAGATCGCACGCGCGTAGCGAGCGGGTATGCTGGTGTCGGAGAGGGGGTAGCGCCGCGCGATCACGTCGGAGCGCTCGGTGAAGCCGTAGAGCTTCGCCCGCATCATGTCATGGCGGAATTGCAGTTCGGGCGGGTCCTTCTTGTCCCAGTACTGCGTTTTTACCAACTCGGCGAGTGCGGCCATGCGCTCTGCCGGCATCGGGTGGTTCTGCGCGTAGGGATCGATGTAGCTCGCCGAGAACATCATCTCGTCGGCGAAGCGCTTGAATGTGTCGTACATCCCCTTGGCCGACTGGCCGGTCATGGTCAGGAAGCGGACGCCGGCGCGGTCGGCTTGCTCTTCCTGGGCGCGCTGGTAGGCGAGCAAGGTGTGCATCAGGTAGGATTGCGGCGCGCTGACCACCGCCGCGCCGGCATTGCCGGTGTTCACATTGCCGGATCTCGCGCCAGCCACCATCGCGCCGACGCCGAGGAGCATGGCGACGATCGCCGCGGTCTGCGCGTTGGCAAGTTCCTGGCGCATCTTCGCAAGATGCCCGCCGACAATGTGCCCGGTCTCGTGAGCGAAGACGCCGATGAGCTGGTTCGGCGTGGTCGCCTGCATCAGCGCGCCGGAATTGACGAAGATTCGGTGCGCATCCATGACGAAGGCGTTGAACGATTTATCGTTGATGATGACGACCTGCACGTTTTGCTGAGTGAGGCCAGCAACCTTCAAAATCGGCTGCGTGTATTCGCGCAGGAGCTGCTCGATCTCCGCGTCCCGGATCATCGGGATGCCGGCGTTGGATCCGGTCTGCGCGCGTGCCGGAGCCCCGCTCAGCGCGATCGCGGCGGCGGTGGCAAGCGAAATAGCGCGCGACGCTGGCCTCACCGGGCACGCCTTGCTAGGAGGTCTGTCGACGATCATGTGGAACAAAGTGTCGGTCCCCCGGTCCAGGACCCAAGCTATGGATGGAGCCGGTTACGGTCAACACGGGCCCGGCGCGTTGCTGGGCGAAGCTTAATGTCACCAAACCGGCCGAATGCGGCGGCAGCGGGGCGGTTCCGCTGCGGCCGCGAACCAGGACAAGTTGATGCTCGAAAGAGCTAAATATCTGTTGAAGCCGTCGGCGCGCAGCGCCGTGCCGCCGTTCATGGTGATGGACGTTGTCGCCGCCGCGACCCGGCTGGAGGCGCAGGGCCGCCGGATTATTCATATGGAAGTCGGCCAGCCCGCTGCCGGCGCGCCGGCAACCGCGATCGCCGCGGCGCGCGCTGCGCTCGCCTCCGTTCGCCTCGGCTATACCGAAACGCTCGGCGTCGCCTCGCTGCGCCGGCGTATCGCGCACGCCTACGCCGAGTGGCACGGCCTCGAAATCGATCCGGCACGCATCGTTGTCACCACCGGCTCGTCGGCCGGCTTCGTGCTGGCGTTCCTCGCCGCCTTCGAAGCGGGCGATCGCGTGGCGACGGCGCTGCCGGGTTATCCGCCGTATCGCCACATCCTCAGCGCGCTCGGTTGCGAGCCGGTGGGCATCGAGACGACGGCGCAAACACGATGGGCGATCACTCCCGCAGCTTTGCTTGAGCAGCATCGAGCGCACCCGCTCAAAGGCGTGATCGTGGGCTCTCCGGCCAATCCGAGCGGCACGATGATGACGGCATCCGCGCTCGCCGAGCTGATCCGCTGCGCCGAGGATGCCGGCATCGCCGTCATCTCGGACGAGATCTATCACGGCCTCGATTACGCCTTTGCCGCCGAATGCGCCGCGCGTATTTCGCCGGACGCCGTCATCGTCAATTCGTTCTCCAAATATTTCTGCATGACCGGATGGCGGATCGGCTGGATGGTCGTGCCGCCGTCCCTGATACGGACGGTCGAGCGGCTGCAGCAGAACCTCGCAATTTCGGTGCCCACACTTTCGCAAATCGCCGCCGAAGCGGCGTTCGAGGGACGCGCGGAGCTTGAAGCCGTGCGTCGCGGCTACGAAGAAAACCGCCGCATTCTTCTCGAGGGATTGCCGCGCGCCGGCCTCGATTTGTTTTTGCCGGCCGACGGTGCATTCTATCTCTATGCCGATGTTTCGCGTTTCTCGACCGACAGTCATGCCTTCGCGACGCGCATGCTGGAAGAGGCGGGCGTGGCGACGACACCCGGCGTCGATTTCGACCCGCTGCGCGGAAGAAATTTCGTGCGCTTTTGCTATGCCGGCTCGGGCGAGGAGATGCGCGAAGCGGTCGAGCGGATCGGCACCTGGCTAGAGGGCAAGCACCGGTGAACTCGCCCGAGAGCGCGCTCGTCCTGTTTTCTGGCGGACAAGATTCGACGGTGTGTCTGGCGTGGGCGCTCGAGCGCTTTGCCCGCGTGGAAACGATCGGTTTCGATTACGGGCAGCGCCATGTCGTCGAGCTTGAAGTCCGTCCGCGCATCCGCGAGCGCCTGGCGGCTCTCATGCCGCATTGGCGCGCACGGCTGGGTGACGATCATGTCGTGCGGATCGACGCGCTGGCCGCCGTTTCCGACAGCGCGCTCACGCGCGAGGTCGCGATCGAGATCTCCGAGAACGGTCTGCCGACGACCTTCGTGCCCGGACGCAATCTCGTCTTCTTCTGCTTCGCCGGCGCGCTCGCCTATCGGCGCGGGATAAAGCACCTCGTAGCCGGCATGTGCGAGACCGACTTCTCCGGTTATCCGGACTGCCGCGACGACACGGTCAAGGCGATGCAGTTAGCGCTCACGCTCGGCATGGATCGGCGATTCGTGATCGATACGCCGCTGATGTGGATCGACAAGGCGGCGACGTTCGCGCTTGCGCTCGAGATCGGCGGAGAATCCTTGATCGAGGTTCTTCTGGCCGAGACCCACACCTGCTATCTCGGCGACCGCCAACACCGGCATGCCTGGGGCTTCGGCTGCGGCGAATGTCCGGCTTGCCGGTTGCGTGCGGACGGATATGCGAAATGGAAGGCAGCCTGATGACGCCCGCCGAGGAACGCCGGCGCCGGCGCGAAGGCCTGATTTTTCTCGTCCTGTTCGCGCTGACGATCCCGGCCGCCAATTGGATGATCGGCCATCTCGGCACGGCGTGCGTCGCCCCGCACGGGCCGTGCGTGGTGCCGGTCGCACCCGGCGTGGTGGCGCCTTCGGGCGTCATGATGGTCGGTTTTGCACTGGTGCTACGTGACCTCGTGCAGCGCCGGCTCGGTGCCGGCATATCGGCCATCGCCATCCTTTTCGGAACCGCGGCTTCGGCGCTGCTCGCGCCGCCGAACCTCGTTCTCGCTTCCGGTGTCGCCTTCCTTCTGTCGGAGTTCGCCGATCTGGCAGTCTATACGCCGCTGGCGCGACGGCGGCTGGTCGCCGCGGTCGTTGCCTCGAGCACCGTCGGTCTCGTCGTCGACTCGATCGTGTTCTTGTGGCTCGCTTTCGGCTCGCTCGATTTTTTGCTTGGACAGGTCATCGGCAAGGCATGGATGGTGCTGTTGTCGGTGCCGCTGGTGGCGTGGCTGCGGCGGCGCGAGGCGCGGCTCGGTATGACGCCGGCCTAACTTCGGTGGATGGGGCAAGCAATGAACGAGGCCGTATTCGAAATTCTGCGCAAGGTGACGACGGCGACGATCACGACGATGCTGCTCAAGAAGGGCATCCGCCGCTGTTGGATGAATGGCCCAAAGCCGCTCGTCCCGGAAGGCGAACGCGTGGTCGGGCCGGCGTTTACTTTGCGTTTCGTCCCGGTGCGCGAAGATTTGGCAACGCCGGAGAGTTGGGGTAAGCCGATCTCTACTCGCGCCGCGATCGAGGAAATGCCGGACGGAGCCGTTGCGGTTGCCGACGCCATGGGCGTGCCGGGCGCAGGAATTTTTGGCGATATCCTCTGCGCACGCATGAAGAAGCGCAACGTGGCGGCACTCGTTACCGACGGCGTCGTGCGCGACCGCGCCGGTATTTTCAGAAGCGCGCTGCCGGTGTGGTGCGCCGGTGTCGCGGCGCCGGCTTCGGTCAATGGATTGACCTTTGTCGGCTGGCAGGAGCCGATCGGCTGCGGCGGATGCGCGATTTTTCCCGGCGATGTGATCGTCGCCGACGATGATGGCGTGGTTGTTGTTCCGCAGGCTTTGGTGGAATTCGTCGCCCACGAAGGCGCCGAGCACGAGCTCTACGAAAGCTGGGTGGTCAACGAGGTCGAGAATGGCGTGAAGCTGCCGGGCCTTTATCCGCCGAACGATGACGCCAAAGCCCGCTATACGGCGTGGCGGAAGTCGCGTTCGTAACGGCATCGCCGATGTTCTTCATCCTCTCAAAGATCTTCGGTTTCTTTGCGCTGCCGTCGAACTTGCTGATAGCAATCGGGCTTCTTGGCCTCGTTTTGCTGTTGACGCGCTTTACCCGCCTCGCGAGCTGGCTCGTGGTGACGAGCCTGGTACTCATCGCGCTCGCCGGCCTGTCACCGCTGGGCAATGCGCTGCTGCTGCCCTTGGAGCAACGCTTTCCGCCATGGGACGCCTCGCGTGGACCGCCCGACGGAATCGTCGTGCTCGGCGGCGCGATCTCGCCCGACATATCGGCCGCGCGCGGGGTGGTGGCGCTCGACGAGGCGGCCGAGCGTATCACCGCCGCCGTCGAGCTGGCGCGGCGTTATCCGAATGCGCGCATCGTCTTTGCCGGCGGCAGCAGTGCGCTCGTGTTCGAGGAGGGTGCCGAAGCCGCCTTCGCCGTCCGCGAGCTGGAGGCTCTGGGCGTCGCACATGACCGCATCGCCGCCGAGGAGCAGTCGCGCAATACGATCGAGAATGCCGTGTTCTCGCGCCTGATCGCCAACCCGAAGCCGGGCGAGCGCTGGCTTATGGTGACCTCGGCCTATCATATGCCGCGTGCGATGGCGGTGTTCCGGGCGGCCGGTTTCCCGGTCGAGGCGTATCCGGTCGATTGGCGCACGCGCGGGCCGATTGACGCGGTGCGGCCGTTCGTCTCGCTCGGCGACGGCCTGCGCCGTACCGACACCGCCGTGCACGAGTGGATCGGCCTCCTGGCCTACCGGCTTAGCGGCAAGACCGCAGAATTGTTTCCCGCGCCCTGACCCGCGCCCCGCCGGTCTGCTGTCGTCGCGCTCGCCTGCGGTTAACCAATCCTCAACCATGTCGCTGAATGCTCCGTGCATCCTCGTCGTTTGCGGGAAGGGACAATCATGGCGACCGAAATGCCTGCCGCGCTCGGGGGCGGCATGGCAGGGACCGACGCCGACGCCGAACAAGCCAGGCGCGAGCGGATCGAGACGGTCTATGTCGTTCTCGTCGGCACGGCGGCGGTGCTCTGCGCCTCGTTTCTCGCGGTCGTGACCGGCCTCATATAACGCCGATTGCTGCCCGAGAATGGCGTGCTCAACTCTCGCGAGCCGGGCTGCCAGAGAGGCGCGCATGGGGCTGCGTCTGCTCATCGGCAACAAGAACTATTCCTCCTGGTCGTTGCGACCATGGCTGGCGATGAAGGTTGCCGGGATCGCGTTTGAGGAAACGGTGATTTCGCTCGATGCGCCCGACTTCAAGTCGCGCGTGACGGCGGTGAGCGGGGCCGGCAAGGTGCCGGTGCTGGTCGACGGCGGCATTTCGGTGTGGGAATCTCTGGCGATCCTTGAATACCTCGTGGAAAAATTCCCAACGAACGGCTTGTGGCCGCGTGATGCGCGAGCGCGGGCGCATGCGCGCGCGGCTGCATCGGAAATGCACGGCGGCTTCGGGCCGCTGCGCAGTCAATTGCCGATGAACATCCGCCGGCCGGTGAAGGCCCACGCAGTGGAAGATGACGCCAAGCGCGATATCGCGCGCATCGATGCGCTCTGGAGCGAATGCCGCACGCGCTTCGGCAATGAGGGGCCGTTTCTCTACGGGAGGTTCGGGGCGGCGGATGCCATGTACGCGCCGGTGGTTTGGCGTTTCCAAACCTATGCGGTCGAGGTCAGCGCTGTCGCCGGCGCCTACATGCGTAACGTGATGGAGCTGCCGGCATGGAACGAGTGGCGCGAGGCGGCGTTGCGCGAACCGTGGGTGCTGCCGCGCAATGAAATCGAGTGACGATGGTCAGGCGAGTGGGCTGCCTAGACGCGACGCGAGTTCGTGCAGCAGCGGGCGCTGGTAATCGAGAATCTTGGTCATGGCGGCTGGCAGCGCGAAGTAGGCGACGCGGTCGATTTCCGGGAAAGGCTGGCTGCGTCCCGATCTGGGCGGCCACTCGATCTCGAACATGTTGCTGGCAAACGACGCAAGATCGAGGTTCGCTTCGAATGCCCACGCGTGCACCAGCTTCCCGCTCTTTTGCCGAACCGCTGTCAGGGCGAGGAAAGGCCCTGACGCGGCGAGGCTGGTCTCTTCGGCAAATTCGCGCTGCGCGGTGGCCAGGAGATCGGCGCCAGGCTCGGCGAGACCCTTGGGGATGGTCCAGGCCCCGTCGTCCTTTTTTGCCCAAAACGGACCGCCCGGGTGCGCAAGCAGCACTTCGAGCACGCTGTCGCGGCGGAACGCCAGCAGGCCGGCGCTGATTTCAGGGCTGCGGCGCATCAGCGCAATTTACCTTCAAACTGCGGCTCTCTACCGCAGGTCTTGCTAAATGGGCCGTTGTCTGCATGATTTTGTCACGATTGCGCCCACAATAGCGATCTCCTCGCCCGTGCTCCTTGAGCGCGCCGTGGAGGGGCGAACCGAACAATTTTCCTGCACGGGAGCTAATGCCAATGCGATATCGATTTATCGCCGCCGCCGCTGCTGTCGCCGTCGCGGCTCTGCTTGCGCCGGTTGCCAAGGCTGACGACAGCACCTCCAAGGACGTCAAAGGCCTCTATTTGATGAGTGACTATCCAGCCGTCACGCTGCGGCCGGGTGAGACGTCCTCGATCAGTCTGCGGCTGCACAATTATGACTTAGCGCCCGAGCGGCTCGATCTGTCGGTTTCCGGCGTACCCGCGGGCTGGACGGCGACGCTGATGGGCGGCGGGCAGCCGGTTGCCGCGGCGATGCCCGGGACCAACGCCAGCGTCTCGCTCGAATTGCGGCTCGACGTGCCGAAGACCGCGGCCGAGGGCACGCAAACGCTTACCGTCGCCGCCGCCGGCGCCTCGACCAAGGCGGAGCTGCCGATCGCCGTGACCCTCGCCAAGGATTTGCCGGCGAAGCTGACATTGACGCCGCAGCTTCCGGAATTGCGCGGCACGTCGAAATCGAGCTTCGAGTATCAGCTCGCGATCAAGAACGACAGCGGCAAGAAGCTGACAGTCAGTCTCGCCGCGCAGGCGCCGCAGAATTTCGACGCCTCGTTCACCGAGCAATACGGCAGCCAGGAGCTCAACGCGGTGCCGGTCGATGCCGGCCAGACCAAGGACGTGAAGCTCAAGGTTCGCCCGCCGAATACCGCTGCCGCCGGCAGCTACAAGGTCGCCGCCCGTGTCGGCGCCGAAGACGCTGCGGCGACCGCCGACCTCACCATGGACATTACCGGCCAGCCGAAGCTCGACGTCAGCGGCCGCGAAGGTCTGGTTTCGACCCGAGCGGCGGCCGGGCAGGAGACGTCTATGCCGGTCGTGATCACCAACACCGGCACTGCGCCGGCCGACGAGGTCGAACTCAGCGGTTCGGCGCCCAGCGGCTGGAAGGTCACGTTCGATCCGAAAACGGTCGATCGCATCGCGCCCAACGACAGCAAGGAAGTGCAAGCACGGATTACGCCGACCGAGAAAGCCATCGCCGGAGACTACGTTACGACGATCCGCGCTTCCGCCCGCGGCGAGTCGGCCGCCGCCACGTTCCGCGTCACCGTGAGCACCTCGACGATGTGGGGCATTGCCGGTGTCGGCATCATCGGCATCGCGCTCCTGGTCATGGTTGGAGCGGTCGCCAGGTTCGGCCGGCGATGAACGAGGGCGTTGTCATCGAGGCAAAGGGCCTCACCAAGACCTACGGCGACGCGACCGCGGTCGACCATATCTCGTTCACGGTCGGACGCGGCGAGATTTTCGGTCTGCTCGGACCGAACGGCGCGGGGAAGACCACGACCATCCTCATGCTGCTAGGCCTCACCGACATTTCCAGCGGCGAGGTCAGCGTGCTGGGATTCGATCCGGCGCGTGAGCCGCTCTCGGTCAAACGGCGCGTCGGCTACCTGCCCGATACGGTGGGGTTCTACGATCAGCTCACCGCCGCCGACAATCTGCGCTATACCGCCCGCCTCATCGGCTTCAAAGCGCGCGAGCGCGAGAAGCGGATCGCCGATGCGCTCGAGCAGGTCGGGCTGCAAGAATTTGCCGAAAAGCGCGTCGGCACCTTCTCGCGCGGCATGCGGCAGCGTCTGGGGCTTGCTGAGATCCTCATGAAGGGAGCGCAGATCGCCATCCTTGATGAGCCGACATCGGGACTTGATCCGCACGCCACCGCCGAGCTCCTTGCGATCATCCGCGGCTTCAAGCGCGAGGGCGTCTCGGTATTGCTCTCTTCGCACCTGCTCGAGCGAGTGCAGAGCGTGTGCGACCGCGTCGCATTGTTCAATAACGGCCGCATCGCGCTGATGGGCACCGTCGCCGAGCTCGGACGTGAGGTGCTCGGCGGCGGCTACGTGGTTGATATCGAGGCCGACGGCGCGGCGCTCGCCGATCGGCTGGCGCTGATCCCGGGTGTGAGCGGCGTCGAGAAGATCGGCATCGGCAAAGTACGCCTGCATGCCGACCGGGATGTGCGCTCCGAAGCCGCGGTGGAAGTGGTGGCGATGCACGGCCGCCTCAAATATCTCGGCGTTCAGGAACCGAGCCTCGAGGCGATCTACACGCGATTTTTTGAAACCAAAGCCGACGAAGGCAAGACCGTGAAGGACGGAACCCGCCATGCGGCGTGAGGGCTCGGCCTTTCAAGGCGTCGGCGTGGTGGTGCTCAAGGAGCTGTCGGACCACCTCACCAGCGTGCGCATGCGCGTCCTCGAATGGCTCGTGGTGCTGGTCGCGCTGGCCGCCCTCTACGGCGCGGTGCAGCAGATCAAGGAGACCACGGCGGAAGATCCGTTCCTGTTCCTGCGCCTGTTCACGACCTCGCGCGATCCGCTGCCCTCGTTCGTCTCGTTCATCTCCTTCCTCGTGCCGCTGATGGCGATCGGCCTCGGCTTCGACGCCGTCAATGGCGAGTACAATCGGCGCACGCTGTCGCGCATTCTCGCGCAGCCGATCTACCGGGACGCACTGCTGTTTGGAAAATTCATCGCCGGGTTGCTGACGCTTGCCATCAGCCTGATCGCGCTGTGGCTCCTGGTCATCGGGCTCGGCCTGCTGCTCATCGGCATACCACCCGGCGCCGAAGAGATCGCACGCAGTTTCCTGTTCCTCCTAGTGACGATCATCTATGCCGGCGTCTGGCTGGCGCTGGCGCTGTTGTTCTCGGTGGTCTTCCGCTCGGCCGCGACCGCGGCGCTGGTCACTCTCGGCCTGTGGCTGTTCATCACGTTCATATGGCCGGTGCTTGCCGGCGCGGTCGCGCAGGTGATCGCGCCGATCGATCCGCGATACACCGCGTTGGGATTGCCTACTCCGCTGACGGCGCAGATGGAGCAAATGCTCGCGCGCTTGTCGCCATCGACTCTGTTTGCCGAGGTGGTGGTGGCGCTGCTTGATCCCACCACGCGCTCGCTCGGGCCGATCTATCTGAGCCAGCTTCAGGGTGCCGTGCTCGGCGCGCCGCTGCCATTGTCCGAAAGCATGCTGATCGCTTGGCCGCAGACGGTCGGCATGATAGCGGGTGCGATCCTCCTGTTCGTCATTGGCTACGTGATCTTCCAGCGTCAGGAAGTTCGCGCCTAGGTCGCCGCAATGGAGCAGTGAAAAGGCGAGGGCGGCTTGCGCCGCCCTCGCTGCGTTTGGCGATGGTCTCCTCGTCAGACCGGATGATCAGTTCGTCGCGGACGATGAAATAGAGGAAGCCACATCGGTTCCTTGTGATAATTTGCCGACGTCGAAAATGATCGTGAGGGGCCAGTGCCGATAATTCCATCAACGATCGATACGGCATCGCGGGAGTTCCAAGCCAACCAGGCGGCGATGCGCGCCCTGATCGCGGAGCTTGAGGAGCATCGCGCCAAGGCCGCCGAGGGAGGGCCGCCGCGCGCCCGAGAGCGCCACCTATCGCGCGGCAAATTGCTGCCGCGCGATAGGGTCATGACACTCATCGATCCGGGCGCGCCTTTCCTGGAATTATCGCCGCTTGCCGCCAATAATATGTACGACGAGCCCATTCACGGCGCCGGCATCATCACCGGCATCGGCCGCATCGCCGGGCGCGAGTGCGTGATCGTCTGCAACGATTCGACGATCAAGGGCGGCACTTACTATCCGATGACCGTGAAGAAGCACGTGCGCGCGCAGGAAATCGCGCGCGAGAATCGGCTTCCTTGCATCTATCTGGTCGATTCCGGCGGCGCCAACCTGCCGCATTGGACCGAGGTGTTCCCCGATCGCGAGCATTTCGGCCGCATCTTTTACAATCAGGCGACGCTGTCGGCAGCCGGCATCGCCCAGATCGCGGTGGTCATGGGCTCCTGCACCGCCGGCGGCGCCTATGTGCCGGCGATGTCGGATGAGACCGTTATCGTGCGCAATCAGGGCACCATCTTTCTCGGCGGGCCGCCGCTGGTCAAGGCGGCAACCGGCGAGGTGGTTTCGGCCGAGGAACTGGGCGGCGCCGACGTGCACGCAAGGAAATCCGGCGTCGCCGACTATTACGCCGAGAATGACCGCCATGCGCTCGCGCTTTGTCGGCGCATCGTCGCCAGCTTGAACACCAAAAAGTCGATCGACACCGCGCTTGCCAAGCCGGCCGAGCCGAAATACGACGCCGATGATCTCGCTGGCATCGTGCCGGCGGACCTCAAGAAGCAATATGACGTGCGCGAGGTGATCGCCCGCCTCGTCGACGGCTCCGAGTTCGACGAGTTCAAGGCGCTCTACGGGACGACGCTCGTCGCCGGTTTCGCCCACATCCACGGCATCCCCGTCGGCATCATCGGCAACAACGGAATCTTGTTCTCGGAAAGCGCGCTCAAGGCCGCGCATTTCATCGAGCTTTGCTGCCAGCGCCGCGTGCCGCTCCTTTTCCTGCAGAACATCGTCGGCTTCATGGTCGGGCGCGATTACGAGGCGGGCGGCATCGCCAAGGACGGCGCCAAGATGGTTACCGCAGTCTCATGCGCGCAGGTACCGAAGATCACGCTTATCATCGGCGGCTCCTACGGCGCCGGCAATTACGGCATGTGCGGCCGCGCTTACGGCCCGCGCTTCTTGTTCACCTGGCCGAACGCACGCATCTCGGTGATGGGCGGTGAGCAGGCGGCGAGCGTGCTGGCGACCGTGCGCCGCGACAACATCGAAGCCGCCGGGAAGCAATGGTCCGAAGTCGAGGAGGAAGAATTCAAGCAGCCAATCCGCGAGCAATACGAGGCGGAAGGCAATCCCTACTACGCCACCGCCCGTATTTGGGACGACGGCATCATCACGCCCGCGGAAACCCGCCGCGTGCTCGCCTTGGCGTTCTCGGTGACGCTCAATGCGCCGATTCCGGAGACAAAGTTCGGGGTGTTTCGGATGTAGTGGAGTGGATGCCCGTCGTCGCAACTAGTCTCAATCGCCGTCGGCGCGCGCGCGTGTCTCGGCGGTCTCGGAATGAAAACGGCGGGCTGCCGAGCAACCCGCCGCCTATTTCTGGATCTCGTCGGCTGTACGAGATCGCCGATCGACTTTAGCTTACAGGCTTACGGGCACACATGCTCCCAGCGCCAATGAGCCTTGCCATGGTCGTAATATTTCACGTGCGTCCAGTTGCATGCCGGTGCGCCGGCATATTCGGGCCAATTCCACGTCCCAGACTGGGGCCAGTTGCCCGCGGCGCCGCCGTGCCCTCCTGCGGCCGAGGCGCCAGTCGAGATGAGAGCCGATCCGGCAATGATGGTGGCTGCGGCTAAGCCCGCGAGCACGGTTTTAGGCAGCATGGCGATTCTCCTCTTTGGGTCGTTGTTCGGGGCGCTCGTCTAGCGATGTCGTACGCTTGATTTAATGTTTTTCCGGCGACGAGCCAAGCGGCTGCGCGCGCCAAGTGCATCAATTCTCGGTGTGCCGCGTCATGCGCCCGCCGCACGCACATTGTGGTCGGCAACGCGTCCGGGCATAAGACTAACAACGATGTCACAAATTAAATCAGACAGAATGAATTGGGAGGACACGCCATGCCCAAAGCCGTCGAGCATATTCATTGGCCGGACGCGCCGGATCTGTGGATGCCTTATGCGCCGGCGATCAAGGTGAGGGGTGGGACGACCGTCTATCTCGCCGGTGTCACCGCCGCGCCGGTTTATCATCATCATCCGCATCGGCCGGAGGAGTTCGACGCCATGCCGCACGACATGGGCGGGCAGGCGCGCGCCGCGCTGGAAAATCTCAAGCGCGGGCTCGAGGCGGTCGGCGCGACGTTCGCCGACGTGGTCACCGCCGATCGCTTCGTCACCGATCTGTCCGAGCAAGATGCGCTCAATCGCGTCTGGGGTGAATATTTTCGCGATGCCAAGCCGGCGACGACCACCGTTCAGGTCGTGCGGCTTGCCACCGACCCGCGCTGCCTAGTCGAGATCAACGCGGTCGCTGTCGTCGATTGAAGCTTCTTTCGTAGGCTGGACATAGTTGGAGGGTTGCATGAGCGAAATTTCCTATCGAACCGCGCTGGTCGTGGGTGCCGGGGCGGGGCTCTCAGCCTCGCTGGCGCGCACATTCACAAAAGCCGGCATGAAGGTGGCGCTCGCCGCGCGCCGCGCCGGCGATCTCGCGCCACTCGCCAAGGAGACCGGCGGCAAGGCGTTTGCCTGCGATGCGGCAAAGCAGGCCGAGGTGGCAAAACTGTTCGCCGACGCCGAAACCGCGTTCGGCCCGCTCGATGTCGTCGTCTACAACGCGAGCTTCCGCACCCGCGGGCCGTTCGTCGAGCTTAATCCGGCCGATGTCGAGAAGACGCTGACGGTGAGCGCGTTCGCCGGCTTCCTGGTTGCGCAGGAGGCGGCCAAGCGCATGCTCCCGCGCGGCCACGGCGCGATCCTGTTCACCGGCGCCTCGGCTAGCGTCAAAGGCTACGCCCAGTCAGCGCCGTTCGCGATGGGCAAGTTTGCGCTCCGCGGGCTGGCGCAGAGCATGGCGCGCGAACTTTCGCCGCGCGGCATTCACGTCGCCCATGTCGTGATCGATGGCGGCATCCGCAGCGCGCAACGGGCTGAACCGCCGGACAAACCTGACAGCATGCTCGATCCGGACGCCATCGCGCAGACCTATCTGCATCTGCTGCAGCAGCAACGCAGTGCGTGGGCTTGGGAAATCGAGCTGCGGCCCTGGGTGGAAAGATTTTAGACCGCCGCGTCTGCGCGCGGCTGTATATAATCGCGCCATGCCGAAGACGCTCGCAAAGGCGGTTCTGTTCACGCTCGCCCTCGTCATTGCCGCGACTGCGCACGCGCAGACGACCAGCCGCAAACGCGAGCGCGCCCGGAGCGAGCCCACGCTTCCGGCAGCTCCGGTGGACAAGCGCGACAGCGTTGTCGCCGCGCCCGGTCCCTTCAATGGCCGACCATACTGGGCGGCGCTCGCCCAATGCGGCGGCATCTATTTCAGGCTCAACGTGCTCTATACCGATGCTGCAGTGCACGCCCGCGTGGTCAAGCCCGACCCCAAGGCCAACGCCGAATTCACCAAGCAGCTCGGCGAGGCGATCAAAATTGCGACCACATATTTCAACGGAGCCGAGCGTTTCCTGATGACCGATCGCGGCATCGAGCGCGCCGACGCGGTGTTGACCTATGACGGGCAGTCGCGCGCGGCGGGCGAGCGGGTCAAAAGCATCGAGGCGGCGCTCGCCGCGGCAAAGCCTTGCCCCGCGCTCTATCAGGTCTGCCAGGCGGAGCACGCCAAACAGTGCGCCGAGCCGCTCGCGCCGATGAGCTGAGCAAGGCAACGGGCGCCGCCACCGAAATAGCCACGCGGTCGGGCATGCACCTGGAGGGGCTGGCAGTGTGCGTCCGCCCGCGTCATCGCGCCGCGGTACCGATGACGACATACGAGCGGCACATTTCCAACCAACATTGGTTGTAGACGGCATTGCAAACAGGAGGCCTATAAAGAGGAGACCGATGATGACTTATCGCGTCTATTCCGGGCCGCGCGGCTCGCAGTCCATCTCGCCCTTGGAGAAGGACCGGCATCTCTACAAGGAGTTCGGCGTTCTCGACGAGGCGATGAGCTGGGCGCGGCACATCAACGACAGCGGCCGGGTCGCGCTGCTGATCGAGGGTGACGACGGCACCCGGCTGACCAAACAACAGATCGTAACCGCTCTCAAGAACCCCGAAACGAGCGGGTCGAAAGACCACGCCGCATAGCGCGCCTATCGGCTTTTCGTCCCCACATCGGACAGCGCGGCGAGATTCGGTATCTCGCGCGGCGGCGGATGGTCGGCATATTCGTCCGGCAAGCTCGCCCGATTGACCCACAGCGCGGCAAAGCCGAACGACGCAGCGCCCATCACATCCCAGCGGTTCGACGACACGAACGCGATGTCGCGCGGTGGCATGGCGAGGATCTCAGTGACCAGCGCATAGACTTCCGGCCGCGGCTTGTAGAGGCGCACGGCGTCCACCGACAGGACTGCGTCCAGCTGGGTGGCGATTCCTGCGGCATCGACGGCGGCGGCAAGCATGCGCGCTGTGCCGTTGGAGAGGATGGCAAGGCGGGTGCCCCGCGCCTTGAGGGCCGCCAGGGCGGCGCGGGCGTCGGCGAACGCGTCGAGCGCCAGGTAGGCGTCCAGCAATTTCGGGCGCAGCGCCCGGTCGACCGAGGGCACGCGTGCGAACGCGTAGTCCAACGCCCGTTCGGTCAACGTCCAAAAATCGACGTAGCGGCCGGCAAGCGTCAACGTCCACGTGTATTCGAGCTGCTTTGATCGCCAAATTTCCGAAAACCGCTCCGCTTCGGGCCCGGCCGCGGCGCGGTGGCGGGCAATCGCGGCATGGACGTCGAACAGCGTGCCGTAGGCGTCGAAAACATAAGCGTTAAACATGGCCTAATCTCCTTGCCGCACAATATGCCCACGAAAGGATGATTGCATGAGCCGGCGGGTAACCTGGTCGAAGACCGTTACGTTTTTCGAGAATGACTGGCACGAGGGCAACGTGCCGATCATGGGTCCGCGCACGCATGCGGCGTGGCTTTGCACGTCGGTGTTCGACGGTGCGCGCGCTTTCGACGGCGTTACGCCCGATCTCGATCTGCATTGCGCGCGCGTCAACGAATCGGTGAAGGCCATGTGCCTCAAGCCGCTGGTCTCGACGGAGACCTGGATCGGCCTCGCGCGCGACGGCCGCAAACGCTTCGAGCGCGACGCCGAGCTTTATATCCGGCCGATGTACTGGGCGGAGGATGCAGCGGGCGGCGCCGTGCGGCCCGACCCGGAGACCACCCGCTGGTGCCTCACGCTCTATATTGCGCCGCTACCGGAGCCGACCGGCACGGCGATCACCCTATCGCCGTTTCGGCGTCCGACGCGCGAGACCGCTCCGCTCGAGGCTAAGGCCGGCTGCCTTTATCCGCACAATGCGCGTGCGCTGATCGAAGCGCGCTCGCGCGGGTTCGACAACTGCATCATGTGCGACATGCTGGGCAACGTCGCCGAGCTTGGCACGGCCAATATCTTCATGGCGAAGGACGGTGTCGTGTTCACGCCGGCCGCCAACGGCACCTTCCTTTCCGGAATTACTCGCGCGCGCGTGATCGCCCTGTTGCGCGACGCTGGCGCAACCATCGTCGAGGCAACGCTGCGCTATTCCGATTTCCAATCGGCCGATGAGATTTTTTCTACCGGCAACTTCACTAAAGTCTCGCCGGTCACGCGCATCGACGATCGCGATTTGCAGCCCGGCCCGTTCTACCGCAAGGCGCGGGAGCTCTACTGGCAATTCGCGCACGCGGCGGCGTGAACGATCAGTCGTCGGCATCGGGACCGCGCACGGTCAGCAGCGTGGGAATCGAACGGCCGCGAATGTCATAGACGCGTGCATACACGATGCCTTCGCGCACGATCTCGAACAGCACCGGCGCGTCGAGCTTGGCGCAATAGAACTCGCCGAGCGTCATGGCGAAGTCGGCGCCCTTCGGTTTCCAGATCGCCGAGTATTGCGGGCCCAAGGCGACGGCAACGGCGGGATGCGGTCCGCATACCGCGACGCTCCAGGTGGCCCCGTGCGGCATCTCGCCCCGCTCCGCTACGAGCGTCCGCAGCCGCCACGACGCCTGCGCCATCGACAGTCCCCAATAATCGAGCATGTAGCGCGGCCGCGCTCCGGCGACGCCGCCGGCGATATGATTGAAGTGCGTATATTCATAGGGATGCAGCCGCGCCATCTCGATAACCGGGGAGGCGAGGCCTGCGGCCAAGAGGACCGCACCCGCGGCGATTGCGGTGCGGCCGTATTGCCTCAGGCTTCGCGCGATCCACGCGCCGGCAAGGCCGCCGAGTGCAGCAAATGGCGGGGTCAAGAACACGAAATGGCGGATGCCGTTGTACATGGCCGGCCGTCCCGCGACCGTCACCAGTACCGGCAGTAGAGCGGCAAGCACGACGGCAATGAGAGCCGCCCGTCGCCCGGCCGTTGCGCCATCGCCGCCCGGCTGGCCGCGCGCAGCGACGATGGCTGCGCCGGCGATTCCGCAAAGCCCGAGCGCCAGCATGAGCTCCGGCAGCGTTAGGCCGACCAGTGTCGGCAGGTAACTGCGCGGCATGTCGACGACCGGTATCAATTGGCCGCGGAACAACTCGCGCCACGGCTTCTCGAAAAAGTTGGAGAAATACTCCACGGCGCGGAACGGATTGAGCGGCGACAGCGCCGCCCAAGGCCAAACCAGCCCCATCACCAGATAGGCTAGGACCGCGCCGGGAAGGAAGGGTATGAGGAACGTTCCCCATTCGCCGAGCGCTGGCTTGAGCCCGGTTTCGCGCGATCTGATGGCGAGAATGAACAAAAACGCCAGCAGCGCTTCCAGGACGGCAAATCCGCCCATCACGCGCGATCCGACGGCGAGGCCGATGCCGACGCTGCACAAGGCGACCGTCGCCGGCGTGGCGCGCGGGTATTCCTGAAATGCGCGCACCAGGCCGAGAACAGCCATCGCCATCGTCACCGCGAAGGGCGTGTCCTTCGCGTTCATGAACATATGCCCGTAATAGAGCGGGCAGGTGGCGAGAAGAACGAGCGCGATCAACCCGGCGAGCGGGCCGCCCAGGCGGCGTCCCAGCCGCCAGGTGAAGAACAGGCCGACCAGGCCCACGGCGGCACCGACGAGGCGGCGCGTTTCAAACAGACCGAACGGCAGAATCTTTGCGGAAAGCGTGGCAAGAAGGTCGAACCCGCCGCCATACATGTAGAGGTTTACGAAGGACAGCGCGCGTCTGTCGGCAAACCCCGAGCCGTAAAGCGAGAGCAGCAGGCTGCCATATTGCGAATGGGTGTAATCGTCCCAGCCGAGGCCGTAGTCGCGAAAGGTGAGTGCGGCGACCGCGGCGACCGCTATCAACGCACCAATCGCAACAGCATCGAGCCAATGCGCGGCGACGGCCGCGGTCGAGAACGAGAGGGAGGAGTCTACCGCGGGATTGAACGAGGCCGGGCCGGCCTTGGAGATGCGCTGTGCACCAACGTTCAAAACGTAATCCTCAGTGACCTCGGACGGAGCGCAAACGTATGAGATCCGACGCCGCTGCCCACAACGATGGGCGGGGCGCCGGCCTACACCGAGAGCGGGCAAGCGGCCCCGCTCGCATCCAACGCAATGCAGCGCGAAGCCGCCTACTTCATCGCTTCTTCGTACATCTGCGCGACGTGGTCCCAATTGACCAGATGGTCGAGGAACGCCTTGAGGTAGTCCGGACGCCGGTTGCGATAGTCGATGTAATAGGAGTGCTCCCACACGTCGCAGCCGAGGATGGGCTTGGCGCCGTGCACCAACGGGTTCTCGCCGTTTGGCGTCTTCATCACCGCGATCTTGCCGTCCTTTACCGCGAGCCAGCACCAGCCCGAACCGAACTGAGTGACGCCGGCCTGGGCGAAGTCCTCCTTCATTTTAGCGATCGACCCGATGTCGCTGATGATCTGCTTTTCGAGCTTGCCCGGCAATTTGTCGCCGCCGCCGCCCTTCTTCATCCATTTCCAGAAGTGAATGTGGTTATAGTGCTGACCGGCATTGTTGAAGAGCCCTTGGTTTTTGCCGAAGGTGCCTTTCACCACTTCCTCGACGGATTTGTTCTCCCACTCGGTTCCTTTGGCCAGGTTATTCCCGTTGGTGACGTAGGCTTGGTGGTGCTTGTCGTGATGAAATTCGAGCGTCTCGCGCGACATATGCGGGGTGAGGGCGTCGTACGGATAAGGCAGATCGGGCAGGGTGAATGCCATAGGCTCTACTCCTCAAATGAGAAACCGGATTGGGGCGGCGGGCTTGCGGATGAAACCGTCAGGGCAAGACAAAGTTTCCACCTAGATAGGCCGATCCGCACGGTTTGGGCAACGGTGGCCAAGGTTAACGCAGAAGCGGGGTCAAAAGCGATCCTCGGATCGGCACCGATTCCTCATGTGGCGCAATGAATTATCCGAAGTCTTTAAGTTCAGAATCGCGATCGAATGCGATGGAGACCCCGGCGCGTGGAACCTTCGCGCCGAAGGTACGACAATAATTCCTTGCACCGCTTCAGGAGGACGGACAAAATAGTTGGTCCCAATGGTTTTTCTTGGGCGGCCGCCGTTCGATCGGCGGCAAGGGATTGGCGTTATGTACGTGTTTTTGGTGATTTTGGGTGCGGTGACGACCGCCGCCGGCTTGACACTTGTGACGTCGGTCGCGACTGGCGCCTTTGATGTAGAGACGATCACGCCGGGCACGATCGCGGCCGTCGGCGGGCTGTTGCTGGTCGGCCTTGGCTTGGCTGTGCGCACATTGCAGCGCATAGAGCGCGCGTTGGAAGCGCGGCCGTTGCTGCGTCCTTCGCGGCCGGGCGAAGCGCCCGGTATTGGCTCGGCCTCGGTCGCCGGACAAGCTGGCGGACCGACGCCGATTCCATTCCCGGTAAGACCGAAGATCGACCCTGCCGCGCAGGCGGCGGGCGCCTCTGCCGGGAAGGCCGCGGCAGCGCCGGTCGAGGATGCCGTAGCTGAACGCCTACGAGAGAGATTCCCCACCTTGATGCGGCTTGAACAGACGCCGGCGGTGGAGGATGCGAATCTGTCCTTGCTGCCGCCGCCAGACGCGGCCGCGCACGAGAACGGTGGCGCAATCGTCAACGGCGCCGCCGTCGCTCGGACCAACGGCTCCGCCGCCGCCAGGCTTGCGTCGCGCGCCAATAGTGCTCGCGCGTCAGCAGCGTCCCCGCGAGCGAAAGGCACTGTGTTCGACGCCTTTTGGCCGAAGGGCCCGCGAACGCCGCAGGACGCAGAAGAGAGCGTTGCACCGGCGCCGGCTCAGCCGGCCCCGGCCGAACTTGAGGCAGCGAGCGAAGAGGCGGCCGCCGAGCCGCAGGCAACGATCGATGAACCGGCCGCCGCAGCGCCGGCGTCAGTATCGGTCCTCAAATCCGGCGTGGTCGAAGGAAGGGCGTACACGCTCTACTCGGACGGCTCCATCGAAGCTCAGTTTCCTCAAGGCATGATGCGGTTTGGCTCGATCACCGAGTTGCGCAACCACATCGAGAGCAGCTCTTAGCCCCCATCGCTGGCTTTCCCGGCCATGGCTCAGAGGCGCCCGGCCTTGCTGCGAAAAATCTCACGAAAATTCTTTGTACAATGACCGTATGACTTGATTATTCAGGTTTGATCCCTGGTGGCGGGCGTAGTTCGTTGCGCTAATTCTTGTAATGGCCTAAAGTCTACAACTGCCTCTGGTTCGGCATCAGCCCAGCGGGGACAAAACGGGGGTCGGGCGCCGAATTCTGAGCGCATCCTCAGCGCCGTAAGCTGCGGCCGGATGGGCTGTGGCGTGGACAACCGTTCGGGGCCCAGACTCAGATGCCCGAGAATTCAGGCGACAGCAGTTACATTCAGCTGACGGCAAACATCGTGTCGGCCTATGTCAGCAACAATACCGTTGCGAGCGGGGACATACCGAGCCTCATCGGCCAGGTGCACGCCGCTTTGCTGCGGGTTTCCGGCGGCCAAGCAGCGCCGCCGGCGGAACCTCTGAAGCCGGCCGTTCCGGTCAAGCGCTCGATCACATCCGATTACATTGTCTGTCTGGAAGACGGCAAGAAGTTCAAATCGCTCAAGCGCCATTTGCGCACGCAGTACGACATGACGCCGGAGCAATATCGCGACAAATGGACGTTGCCGCCCGACTACCCCATGGTCGCGCCCAACTACGCCGCGGCTCGCTCCCAGCTCGCGAAGCAGATGGGTCTCGGCCAGCAACGCCGCCGGCGCAGGGAGCGCGGCTGATCGATCGGGATTTGCGCACGGGCGGCGCCTCAACGCTGCAGGACGCCGATCACCCGGTTGGCAAAGCTGAGGCGTTCCGTCATCACCCCGACCACATAGCCGAGCAGGGCCTGGCTCAGGGCGGGGTCATCGCGCTTTATGCTGGCGAAAGCATCGGCGTCGAGCTCGTAGAGGACGCTCGCGGCCTCGGCTTGGATTGTGGCGCTGCGCGAACGTCGGGTGATCAGGCCCATCTCGCCGACGGTCGTATGCCGGCCGAGGCTGCGCACCCGCACCGCCCGCCCTTCCGGCAGATCGACGATGATGCCGACGCGCCCCTCGAGGATGAAATGCATCGAGGCGGCCGCCTCGCCCTGTCGGGCGATGATCTCGCCGGCATGAACCTCGAGCCGCCGGCAATATTTCGCCAGGCGATCGGCAAATTCGGCGCCTCCCAGGGCATCGGACAACCACGCGCGCAATGACCGCAACTCTCCGCCCTCGGCCCGATGCGTCTCGATGATCTCCTGCTCGCAAGCCTCAAGCGCGCGATCGAGATCGGAGGCAACGACGATGTCATCGGACATGAACCTGGCGGTACGAAAGGCTCGTTCCAAATCCTGCGTCAGATTGACCAGAACTACGCGAGCGTTTGCTTCCGTCGCCGCCTGCTTGATTTGCGCGAAGCTATGCGTCGCCGAGGAGTTGATGCCGGTGACGCGGCGGAAATCGAAAATGAGGAAGCGGCACGCCGCCTGTTGGCCCAGGAGCTCCTTGACGTACTGATAAAGCCGGCTGGCCGAGCCGAAGAACAGATAGCTCTGCAGCGCCATGCCCTGGATCTCCCGGCCATGGGCGGCCAGAATCGACAATTCATCGGGCCCGCGATCGAGCGATGAGCGGAACTCCGAGCCGTCAAAGCTGAACTTGATCGCGTTCACCCGGCTCGCGCTCAATGCGAATGTTGCGCAACCAATGACCACGCCGATCAATACGCCGCCGATGAAGCCCCAATAGATGATGAGCACAGCGATTGCGATCAACGATAGGTATTCGATCAGCAGCAATTGCCGCGATGAACGGATCAGCCACTGGTAGACCAGACCGCTGCCGAGGAAACACAACACTCCGCCGAGGACAAATTTCGGCACGGCGCCAAGCAAGCCGGGACCGACCAGCAGCAGCACGGCGCAGACCGCCGCGACCGTGAGTCCGGAAATGCGGCTGCTCGCCCCGGCGACCCGGGCCAGTGTGCTGCGGCTTACCGACGTGCAGCTTACCAGTCCGCCGAGCGCCGCCGTCAGCAAATTGGCAAGCCCGAGCACCTTGAGGTCGCGGTCGATATTAGCCTCGGTTCGCGTGGCTATCTCGATCCCGGTCGTGTTCAACAGTAGCGTGATGACGGTAACGAAGACCACGGCAAGCAGATCGCCGGCAAGCGAGGGCAATGCCGTCCACGGAAAGTGAGCGAGTTCGATCGGTTTCCACGGCAGCGTCAGGGCGGCCATGGCCTGTGGCCGGTATAGCCAGCCGGCCGCTTGCGCGTCGCCCAGCGACACGCCGGACACCAGCAAGACAATATGCGTAGTAGCGATCGCCGCCAACAGAACGCCGGGGAGGACGAAGGCGCTCTGCACGCGGGGCAAGAGCATATGCAGCACGATCACAATGGCTGCACCGGCCGCAAGCTTGGCGATAATCGGACCGCTGGCGAAGGCGTCGAGATCAAAGAACGTCGGCCGCTGGTCGGCAATTACCTGAATTGCACCGGTGATCATCAACCAGCCGGTCGCCCCGAGAAAGCCGCCGATCACCGGATAGGGAACGAAACGAATTGCGCGACCGGCATTGGCATAGCCGAGAACACAAAGCAGCCCACCGGTGAGGGCCGTCGAGAGCGACAAGGCGATGAGCGTCGGCTCGAGGAGATGATTGCCGCCATCGGCGACGAGACGCTGGACCAGCGTGGCCACCATCGCGGCGAGCACGACGGAAATGGAACTGTCCGGTCCGGCAATGGCGAAGGGAATCGAGCTGCGCAACGCCACGACGGCGCCGCCGACCGCGGCCGACAGGAATGTGACGGCAACGCCGTAAGCCAGCAGGTTCTCGAGCGGACCGGTGAAGATGAGTGCCGCGTAAGACAGGCAATAGGCGATCGATAAAACGCTGCAGATCGCGCCGGCGAACACGTCGGTCATGGCCGCACGGAATTTTTGGTTGCCGAACCTGCTATCAGCCCCGACAACGCTGGCGGCCATAGTTTGATCTTTCCGCTCGCCTGGTCCGCGATGATCGCGGCGGCAAGAAGAGACTTACAACACGTTCTCCGATGTGACCAGAATTGAGTATCGCGCCAGAGGCGCCGGCGCGGCGGCTATCGCCGATTCATACCGCGGCCACCGCAAGCGCCGAGCGCGCGTCGGAGCGAATCCGCTCCACCATCGAGCGGAAGCCGTTCGATCGCTGTGGCGTGAGGTGCTCGCGCAGGCCCATTTTTTCGAACAGCGCCACCGCATCGGTCGCCAGAATGTTCTTGGCGCTCTTGCCCGAATAGACGGCAAACAGGATCGCGATCAGCCCGCGGACGAGATGCGCGTCGCTGTCGCCTTCGAAGGTGAGCGACGGCCCGCTGGCGCCGTTCGGATGCACCCGGGTTTCGAGCCAGACTTGACTGGCGCAGCCCTGCACCTTGTTGGCGTCGCTATGGGCGGCTTCGGCCAGCGGCGGCAACTCACGCCCCAGCTCGATCAGATAGCGATAGCGATCGTCCCAGTCGTCGAGGACGGAGAAATTGTCGACGATTTCTTCGATATCGGCCATCGCGTCGGCGTCCCACAAGTCACCCTCTATATAGAGCGCCCTGCGGCGGAGGTCGATGTTCCCGCGCGCATTGGTGCCGCCGCCGAGCCTATTGTGGCTGCAGGCGACGCCCCAAGGGGCGCACGGACGTTCGACTAAACGGAGTGCTTGGTGTCCTTGCGCGGCTGCGGACCGCGCCAGGCGGGAATGAGATCCGTCGAGGTGAGCGTGTTTTGCGAACCCCGATTCGGCGGAGAATTATCCGACCCGGATTTCGCAGCGCCGGCCCCTCGGGTGGCGCCGTTTGCGACCGAGCCGGTCTCGCGCGGCGCGAGCGCTTCGGTCAAGACTTCGTAAAGCATCTTCGCGCCGGCCTGGGCCTTATAGCCGAGCGCGGTCGCGACCTGCGAGCCGACGGTGCAGGCATCGGGTTGGCGCGAACAGAACCCGCGCAGATCCGACACCGTCGCCGAGGCTGCCGAGATGGCGTTCGCGGCGCCAACGTCACTCACCGAGGGACCGCGCGCGTTAGAACCGCTGGGCAAGAGCACCAGCACCACGCCGAGCCAGAATGCCATTCGTAACAGAAAGAACATAAGAGCCGCATCCCCGGCGGCCTGCGTGGCCGCGCATGCACGCAACCTAGCAGGCAGCGTTGAAAGCGACGTTCGCGAGATCGGTACGTTTTTCCGCATAATCGAGCAGAATACGCCGCAAATTTTCGCACAATTCGAAAAAATAGAATTTACCTAAAATTTGCGCGAACGCGTTTCCCCTAGATTTGTGGCGACCTCACGCTGGGGCGCGCCGATGCGGTTCGATATTTCTTCACCCAGGCTTGCGAGTGCGACCAGTGTGATCGTCATTTTCGGCAACGGGCCGTTCACCATGATGGGTGAATCCCAAGTCCTTGCGCCTGCGCCGAACGCGGCTGCGGCGCGGGTGCGGCGCCGGCGCGCGGGGCCTTAGCGTTCGCTTAAGCGGCGTCTGACACGATTACCGGCATAGAAAAAGGGGGAGCGCGTCTGAAAAATCGGACGTGCGATCGGGAAACGTGGGCCTCTTCGCGCCGGTACGAGATTATATCGAGACCCTCATCCATCCGTCCGCGCAGCACGACGCGCTGACGGCGGCGCGGCATCGCGCCTTCATCGCTCCGCGGCTGCTCGGCAGCATGGTCGCGCTGGCCTCGTTTCCGGCCTATCTGATCGCGCGTGGCGCGCCGAGCGCAATCGAGCTTTTGATTTTTGCCTGGCTCGTCGTTCCGATCCTCACCGCCTACTTTCTCTCCCGCACCGGCCGCTATGAGAGCGCGCATGTGCTCTCCTCGTTGGCCTTGACGGGATTGGTGACCGCGGTCGCGGCGTCGACCGGCGGCATCGCTTCCTTTGCCGCCATCTGGCTCGTGGTCGTGCCGCTGGAGGCGTCGCTTTCGGCTTCGCGCCGCGTCGTCGCTACGGCCTGCACGTTCGCCCTCGGAGCCGCCGGCCTGCTGGCGCTTTGCGGATCGCTCGATCTGTTGCCGCCGCCCGGTACCGGCGGACACGCCGGGCTTGCCGCCGTCGGCATCGTCTCGGCTGCGCTCTACGCGGCGGGGCTCGCGCTCGGCGCCGAGGCGCTCGCGCGGACGAGTTTTTGGCTCCTCTACGCCGAGGAGGACCGTTACCGGCTGCTCGCGCGCAATATGACCGACGTGATCATACGGCACGGCCGCGACGGCGCCGTTCTGTTTGTTTCGCCGGCAGCGGAGCCGCTGTTCGGCTGTCGCGTTATCGCGTTGCATGGCCACGGGCTGTTCGATCGCGTTCATGTCGCCGATCGCCCCGCTTATCTGACCGCGCTCGGCGATGCCGCAGCGATCGGCGAGAGCCGTTCGGTCGAGTTCCGGGTGCGGCGCGAGGCTGCCGACGCCGAAGGCCGTCCCACGCTGCAATTCATGTGGATCGAGATGCGCTGTCGGCCGCTCGAACAGGCGATGGCCACTGCCGGCAGGCCGGATCGGCGCGAGGTCGTCGCCGTCCTGCGCGACGTGACAGAGCGTCAGCGGCAGGCGCGGGCGCTCGAGGACGCGCGCACCGAGGCGGAGCGCGCCAATGCCGCCAAAAGCCGTTTCCTCGCCACCATGAGCCACGAATTGCGTACGCCGCTCAACGCCATCATCGGTTTCTCGGACATGTTGAAGAAGGAAGCCGGGCTGATGATCGACGCCGGGCGGCGTCATGAATATGCCGGCCTGATCAACGATTCCGGCCATCATCTCCTCGCCGTCATCAACGGCATTCTCGATATGTCGAAGATCGAAACCGACAATTTCGAGATCACGCCCGAGCCGTTCGCGCCGGCACGGGTCGTTGCCGGTTGCTGTGATCTCATGGCGCTGCGGGCCCGCGAGGCCGGCGTTGAGCTTCACAAGATCGCCTCGGACGATCTTCCCGAAATCGTCGCCGACAAGCGCGCGGTTAATCAGATATTGCTCAACCTCCTGTCGAACGCAATCCGTTTTACCGATCGTGGCGGCAAGGTGACGATCAGCGTGCGCACCGAGGCAACGGCGGTCACTTTCGCTGTCGAGGATAGCGGCGTCGGTATCAGCGAGGACGATCTCGCGCGGGTCGGCGAGCCCTATTTTCAAGCACGCACCGCTTACGATCGTCGGCATGGCGGCACCGGTCTCGGGCTTTCCATCGTCAAGGGCCTGGTGCGGCTGCACGGCGGCGAGATCAGTATTCGCAGCCGTGTCGGCGAGGGGACGCGGGTCACCGTGCGCTTGCCGCTCGATTGCGAGCACGCGCGGCCGGCGAAGAAAGTGTCTTTGCGAGCTGCCGCCGAAGATTTGCCGGAAGTGACCGCCGCGGCGGTCCGCGCACAGGCGGGCTCGCTCAGCGACATACGGGTGAAGAAAAGTGCGTAAGCGGCGTACCGACAATGGGCCTAGTGCGGCCGCGGCTATCGCCACCGGGGCCGCCTTGCTCGGGCTCCGGCTCTGGGCGAAGGCGGCGCGTCGTCCGGTCGATACGCTCGCCATACTCGGCGCTGTCGCGGCAAGTCTGGTGGTCATCGTCAACGCGGTTTTTTTGCAATCCGGTTCGCACCCGGCGCCGTTCTTCGTCAACACGACGCAGCCGCCGGCGGCGGCGGAAGCTCGACCGAACGCCGCTGGTCCGGCGCTCGCAAGGCCTGCCGAACCGACTGCCAGCATGCGCTCGCCGGCCGCCGCACGCACCACGCAGACAGTGGCGATGCGCCGCAACGATCCGATCGCCGAATTGCTCGGATCATCCTCGCGCGTCGCCGCCGTCCAGCGCGTGCTGTCGGAGTTCGGCTATGGCCAGATCAAACCGTCGGGCATTCTCGACGCAGCAACGAGCGCGGCGATCGAAAGATTTGAGCGCGAGCACAAGCTGCCGGCAACTGGGCTCCTCTCGGATCGCCTCGTGCGCGAACTCGCCAGTATGAGCGGACGGCCGGTGGACTAGGCTGTTATTCGGGGCCGAACGGGCGAGGCGCCTAGAAACCGCGGTCACGGTCGTCGATTATTGGTCTGGATCTTCGCAAACCTCACATTGGCTGGTCATGGAATCCGGGCGCGCGGGCTTCACCCGCGCCGGAATGGCGGGCAATGTGAGCCGCGATGCGCCTGAAAACCGCGATCTGGGTTGCCGCCTATCTTCGCCGATGTGAGGTGGAGGGCGTGTTCGGCGTGGTGCGCAGGCGCGGCGCAGAGGAGGCGGGCGCCGTGTTCGTCCGCGTCAGCAGGCTCGACGGCACGTCGGATTTGTTCGGTCCGGCGCCGCAGAGCGCGTTCGAAGCCATCCAAGCCGCCCC
The DNA here is from genome assembly GCA_963850855.1 of uncultured Alphaproteobacteria bacterium. Taxonomy (GTDB): domain Bacteria; phylum Pseudomonadota; class Alphaproteobacteria; order Rhizobiales; family Xanthobacteraceae; genus BOG-931. The sequence continues at coordinate 69,311 of CAWKNH010000006.1, read as the reverse complement.
GCGCGCGTTCACGCCGAGCCTCACCGCGCAGCCGGCGTCCGACGAGGCGGTAGAGGCCTATCTCGCGCGCGAGATCAAATTCGATCCGGACGTCTGGATCGTTGAGGTCGAGGACCGGGCCGGACGAAACTTTCTCGATCTCGTCGGCGGCTGAACGCGGTGCTTAAGAGCCGCTGCGCCGCTCGCCGGTGCGCGGCGTAACCGCAGCGCGTTGCGCTGCCGCGGCTGGGCGCGGCTGAACGCGGTGCTTAAGAGCCGCTGCGCCGCTCGCCGGTGCGCGGCGTAACCGCAGCGCGTTGCGCTGCCGCGGCTGGGCGCGCGGGTGGCCGCCTGTCGTCCCAGGTGATCCCTTGATACTTCACCCCGGCGCGTTCGCCGCCTTGAAGGGCCTGCCAGATCGCGACCATGCCGGCGGCCGCGGCGGCCGACATCTCGTCATAGAGCGCGGCGAGGGCATGGACACGCTCGACCGAATGACCGACCGCCGGATTGATGAAGATGAGGATCCGGTAGAGCACGTCTCGGGGCATGCCGAGCGCCTTTCCCGCCACCGCGACCGGCTCGCCGAGATCGTCGCGTACGATGCGTCGGGCCTGCTCGCGCGGAATCAGTAACGCCGCCGCGAGGTGTTGGGCGAAGTCGTCGCCGGCGTGGGCGAGCGCCGCCGTTTCCAACCGTTTGCTGATGGATGGATCGCGCGAAACACCGATCAGCCAGACCGGAATCGGAGCGACGACGTCGAGGTTGAGCAGAATGAGGCGCCGCTCGGCCGCATTCGCCGCGAAGAATTGCTCGTTGAGTTCGCGGGCGTTCGCCGGGTCGATTGCGGGCGGCGCTGCGGCGGGACGGCGTTCTTCGTCGGAGCCGCCGCGCCGCGCTTCCGGCACCGAGGCGGCGCCAGGCGGCGCCTCGTCGACTATGTCGCGCGCCCGCAAGAGCGGATGCGACCGCAGCACCGCGGCGACCTCCGGGACGTCGCCGGAAAGATATTGCAGCACCCGCGGCGGCGGCGAGGTGTGCCGCACCAGCCGGTTCGCCACGGCAATGCGCGTCGGTACGTCCACGGCCGCGAGGAGCCGTAACGCCAGCTCGGTATAATGGCGTTCCTCTTCGGGCGTATGCCGCAGCCTGTGGACGTAGAGATCGGTCAGGACTCGGAGCAGGGTAGGACGCATGGCGACCCCGCTGCGTCGGCCGAGTTCGCCGAGGCCGTCGAGACCGAACAGGCTCTGTGTTTGCATCGTACGCGGCTCGACGGGCAAAGCTACAAGCACCCAGGCGCATGAACCTAAGTCGCCTGCGTTAGCGTAGCGTTAACCTTGCATGACGCTTAGTTGCGGGGTCCGATGCGCGAGCATCGGGGCAGGGGGTCCGCTGCCGCTGGGCAGTGGCACGGCTGGCTGCGGTCATGGGTACTATCGTCAAGTTTCCCGACGAGGGGCGCATTGTTCGTTTCGGCCGCGTTGACGCGCCGGACGAATCCGCAACCGTTATCATTCTGCCGGTCATCCGTATCGAGCGTCATGGCGATCAGGGCGCTGACGCGGCTGAACCTTATTCGCCGCCGCCGGCGGACAATGGCGGACGCCGCCGCGTCCGGCGCCGCTGAGCGGCTGCGTCGATGTCGCGTAGTCGCTGCCGCACCGAGACAAAATTTTTCTCCTTGATCGTCCTTGCGCTTTCGGCATTGCCGGGATGCTCCAGCATTGGCGACTTCGGCCGGCTGCAGCAACAGGTCGTCACCGACGACATCCATGCTTGGGTGGGCTGGGACGCCGCCGCGCATGCCGGCGCGCCGATCTCAAACTACAATCTGACCGAAGACGAGCAGGCGCTGCGCGATCTCGCCTTTGCGCTGATCGAGCCGCCCTACGACCGCATCCGCTGGGACGCGATCGTCTATGAATACGGCACCAAGCGCGGGTTCCGGCCGGCGTTGTGGACGCTCGGTCCTACCGTCTATTACGGATATCTGCAGGCGGCCGGCTATCGGTCGAGCACCGGACGCTACAACAAATTGATCGACGATATCCGCAACGACACGGTGCGCATCGGCCCGTTCTTCGATCTCGCGCAACGCGTCCTCGATCTCGACCGGCGGCGCGAGATGAGCCTGAAATATGTCGCCGATCTCAGCCCGGCCGACCGGGCCAATGCACGCGCGCGGATTGGCGAGAACATCCTGACCATCGCCTGGGTCGAGCGTTCGCTGGCGTTTCGCGCCGCTTCCTATCGTTTCGCGCTCGAGCATCTGGTGGTGGCGGAGCCGGAGAGGGTCGCCGCCGACGCCGATGTGGCGCTCACGCAATTGCAGCAGCTGATCGCAGCGAATCAGCTCGTGCCGGTGCCGCATTTCGCCCCGGTGCCGGTCAACGTCGCCGCGCAGGGCGCGCTCGTCACCAAAGATTAGGGCTTGGCCTGCGGGTCGACGCGGCATTGCGCGGCGCCGAGCGCGCGGCGCGCCATGGCCATCAGCCCCGGCTCGGCCGCCAGCGCCCGCAGCACAATCAGTCCGGAATTGGTTGGGGACTCGATGATCAGCCGGTCGGCGGCGGTGACGTCTTCCTCCTCGGGCATGTCCGCATGTTGTTGCGTGGTCATCAGATCGAGCTCGATCGTCCTTCGCCCGGCGGCACGGTCATTGATCGCATAATAGGCGACGCTGTTGCGCGTGTAGAATGTAACCGACGTATAGGATTGGCTGACCGGCGCCGTAAGCTTGAGCGGCGCGTTGGAGAGATCGTAGCGGCAAACCGCGACCGCGAAGGCCGGATCCATGAACGGCATGACTGCGGCTTGTGCGGTCGGCGCGGCAAGTGTCGTCATCGTATTGACTGGAGCGACCGGCGCGAGGCGCGCGTAGGCGTCCTGCTTTGCCGCCTGGGGCATCGCCAGCACCGTCGACAGATGCACGATCCCGCCCAGCACCAGGGCCCCGAGAATCCACAAGAAGACGCGCAGGATCATGAGCAGCTCTTCTCCACGATCGCCGGCATCGGCCCTTCCTTGGTGGTGCGCGTCGCAACGCCGATCGGCGTGTCGTAGAGGCGCCATACCAGAACGAACCGTTCGATCCCGCCGGTCGGCAGCCAATTTCCGGGGCGCGCGCGCGGGGCGATATTGATGATAAAGCGGCCCTCGGCGTCGCGCACGATCTCCGCGCTGGTGAAGCTGTGCCGGTCGATGGCGTTGGCGACGAGCCGGCCCTCCGGATCGTAAAGCGTGAGCGTCCAGAAACGCGCCGCCGGCGACAGACCGCTGATCGCGAAGCTGCAACGGCCGTCGAACGGGTTTCTGGTATCGTCGGTACGGGCATAGAAGGCGACGCCGTCGCCGGTTCCGACCGGCAACTCGCCGGTGCGCGCGATGGTAGCGCGGGCGTAGGGATCGATATCGACCGATCCGCTCCTTGGCCATGCGGTCCAGGCACCGATGCTCAGCGCGCCGAAGGCGACGCCGCGCGTCAGTGTCAGCCAGGTCGCGCCGAGCCCGATGGCGGCCGCCAGCACCAATGTGAAACAGGAACCGAGGAACAGGCGCACGTTCGACCCGATGCTAAGAAGGTGGTCCTGCGAACACGGCTTCGGCTGCGCTCAATCGCCGCGCGGCGTCGCGGCAGACTGCTGGTTCGTAGCCGCTGCCACCGCGCTGGGGCGACTTTGTCGGCCGCCCAGCGCGCCGACCGTTCCGGTCGGCGGAGCCTGCGCCGCAAGCGCACGGCTCGCGTCGTCGAGAAGATGCTCGACACGGACCAAAGCCTCGGTTCCCTTGCGTGTCAGCAGCACTTGCTGCGGCGCCTCGCCGCCCGGCAGCGTCGCCGCGGCGATGGTCGGAGCATGCTCCGAAGTGGGCAGGCCGGGCAGCGACCGCAGTTCAACGCCCTGATGTGCGTAAGCCATGATATCGTGCCAGACCAGGGCCGGGATGGTGCCGCCGGTCATGCGTTTGGTCGGCGTGTAATCGTCGTTGCCCATCCACACCGCGCCGCAGAAGTTGCCGGTGTAGCCCACGAACCACGCGTCGCGCCAGCCATTGGTGGTGCCGGTCTTACCGGCGACCTTGACGCCGTCGAGCTGTGCGCGTTTGCCGGTGCCGTTCTCGACCACCGAATTCATCATCGCGACCATTTCCAGGGCGACCTGCGGACTGATCACCTGCTGCGGCCGTTTGCCGTCGCGGTCAAAGCGCCAAACCAGCTCACCGGTACCGGTGCGCACTTCAAGCGCGGCGTGCGGGGTGACCGCTTTGCCGAGATTGGGGAAAGTGGCGTAGGCGACGGCGTGCTCGAGGACGTTCACCTCATCGGCGCCGATCGGCAGCGAGGGCGTGTCCGGCAGCGGCGTCCAAATGCCGAAATTGCGCGCGGTCTGGATGATCTTGGCGCGGCCGAGTTTCGGGTTGCCCTCGCCCAGTGCGATCGAGAGCTTGACCGGAATGACGTTGATCGAATTGGTGATCGCCTGCGTGAGCGTTATCGATCCGGAATAGCCGCCGGAGTAATTGTGCGGGCACCAATTGCCGATGCACACGGGTGAATCGACGACGACCGAGGTCGGCTTGAAGCCGTTGGCGAGCGCCGTCGCATAGACGTAGGGTTTGAACGACGACCCGGGCTGGCGCAGCGCGTCGACCGCGCGGTTGAACTGGCTCGCGCCATAGTCGCGTCCGCCCACCATCGCGCGCACCGCCCCATCGAGATCGGCGATCACCGAGGCGGACTGGCTCGCGCCATAGTCGTGGCCGTACTGACGCAGCGCCGATTCGATCGTGCGCTCGGCGTAGTGCTGCAGATTGACGTCGAGCGCGGTGCGTACCACGAAGAAGCGCTCGGTCACTGATTTCGGAAACGTGTCGACGAGCTTTCGCATCTCGTCGAAGGCCCAATCGAGATAATAGTTCGGCGCATCCTCCTCGCGGCGGTCGATCGGCGTCGCCGGGTTGCGGCGCGCGCCATAGACCTGACCCTCGGTCATGAATCCGTTGTCGACGAGATTATCGAGCACGACATTGGCGCGGGCGCGGGCGGCCGGCAGATTGGCGAGCGGGGAGAATTTGGACGGAGCCTTGAATAGTCCGGCGAGCATCGCCGCTTCGGGCAGCGTCACGTCGCGCACCGATTTGCCGAAATAGTATTGCGCCGCCGCGTCGACGCCGAAGGCGCCGCCGCCGAGATAGGCGCGGTCGAGGTAAAGCTTGAGGATCTCGTTTTTGGATAGCCGCGTCTCCAGCCAGACGGCGAGGAAGGCCTCGTTGATCTTGCGTTCGAGCGTGCGCTCGTTCGACAGGAAAAGGTTCTTCGCCAGCTGTTGGGTTATGGTCGAGCCGCCCTGCACCACGCCGCCGGCTTTGGCGTTGGTCATCAGCGCGCGGAAAGTGCCGTAGAAATCGATGCCGAAATGCTCGAAGAAGCGCCGGTCCTCGGTCGCCAGCACCGCCTTGATCAGGTGGTCGGGCATGTCCTCGAGCGGCACCGAATCGTTGTGCTTGATGCCGCGATTGCCCACCTCGTTGCCGTAGCGGTCGAGGAAGCTGACCGCGAGCTCGGATTTCTTAAGCCAGTCCTCGTCCGACGTCTCGCGGAAGGCCGGAATGGCGAGCGCGAGCATGAGCAGGATGGCGCCGGTGCCAAGCGTGGTCGCTTCCGACAGCGGCTCGATGAACAGCCAACGCCGCCAGCCGGCGATATGGCAGCGGTCCATAATCGCCGTGAAGCGCTCGTACAGCTCGCGCGTCCATTTGATGCTACCGAAGACGGCGGAATCGATCCGCGCATCGATGTCGAGCGCCAGCCGCTTGAGCTTGAGCCGCCAGTCGTCACCCGAATCGGGGAACAGGTCCGTCAAGTTCGGCACTCCGCAAGCGCTTCGGGCGTGTAGGTCTTGGGCCGCCGCAGGCGACCAAGGTAAGATTTAGCCGACGTAACGCTGCCGGCCAATGACGCCGCGGGCACAGGGTGAATGGAAATTGGGGGTAAATAGGGCGTATGACGGCATGCTCGTATCTTGTTCCTCCCAGGCCGTCCAGGCGGGGCGCAACGAGCTTGGTTCGGTCGAGGATCGTTGAGCGACATGGCAGGCGATAAGAGCTCCGATCCGGTCCCGTTCTGGCGACGCAAGTCATTGGAAGAAATGACTGATTCGGAGTGGGAGAGCCTCTGCGATGGCTGCGGGCGTTGCTGCCTCAATAAGCTTGAAGAGGAGGAGACGGACCGCACCTACTATACCGATGTCGGCTGTCGGCTGCTGGACGGAAAAAGCTGCCGCTGCCGCGACTACGCGCATCGGCTGGAAAAGGTCGAAGATTGCGTGCAACTCACCCCGGAAAGCCTGAAGACCATCACCTGGCTCCCGCCATCCTGCGCCTATGTGCTCGTTGAGCAGGGCAGGGACCTTTATTGGTGGCATCCGCTGGTCTCTGGCGACACGGACACGGTGCACGCCGCGGGGGTGTCGGTGCGCGGCCGCGTGCGCGCGAGCGAGAAGGACGTATCCGACGACATGCTCGAGGACTACATCGTGAGCTGGCCGCTCAAGCTGCCGAAGCGTGCGCGGTGAGGCTCGCGAACAGCGCGGCTATGGTCCGAGCGAAGAGCGCAAGCTTCGCGCCGTTTCGGCGATCCAATCACGATAGCGCGCAAGTGCGGTGACCCCGGTCACACCGCCGCAGCCGCCATGCATGTCGGGCCCGGTCGACCAGCTCACAATGCCGACAACGGCTAAACCGCTGCCGTTTTTGCGTAAGGCCGGAGCGCCGGAATTGCTGGTGCAGGCACCGAGACCGGCGCGCCTGCCCTGGGTGCGCGGATCGACAAGGCGTATTTGTGCAGTATCGGGCCCGTCTAGGGCGATGAGCGTTGCTGCGCGCAGCGTTCCGCCGCTGTCGCTTTTGCCGCGTGCACTGACGCCGTAGCCCGCGACTGTGAAGGCGTTGCCCGCCGTCGCCGGGTGCGTCTCCTCGTCAAGTGGAAGCGGGGCAAACTCGGCGGGGAGCGATGCGGCGAGCTTGAGCAGCGCCACGTCGGCCGTGGCCAAATGGGCGAAAAGCTTTTTGAGCTCAAACTGCGGATGCCGCTCGACGCGCGCGATATCCTTTAGCACCGGCGCCTGCCCGCTCTCGGCGTCGACGAGCTTGTACTCCGCGCCAGGCTCAACACAGTGCGCCACGGTGAGGAGAAGATCGGGCGCGATCACGGTGGCGGTGCATAGCGTGCCGAAAGAGCCGACGATCATCACGACGGATCGGGTGAGGCCTTCCGGCGCCGGCGGGGCTCCGCCGACGATGGCAAGAGCCGGGGTCATCGAAACGGCGGCAAGGGTGCCGATGACGATACGCAGCCTACGCATCGCGCCCTTCGGTCCCGCGGTTCATGCCTGCCGGCCGGCGACTGCCCGTCATGCCGCCCCTTGTACCGGATATCCGCGTCTATACCTGAGGAATCAAGGATTTGGGTGGCCCGGGCAGAGCCGGCCGTGGGCGGCTCGGGTAGGCTGGATTGGCAAATCAGCCGTTCAGGCTTGGTTCACCGGCAAGCGCGCAAGGAAGCCGCATGGGTACCGCCGAACGAACGGTCGCCGTCGCCCTACTGACGCTCGCGGTCGCGCTTGCGCCCGCCCTAGCGCAGGACGCCGCGAGCCACCCCACCCATCCCATCGAGCTGACGCGCGGCTGTCTCAATCAACGAGAACGACGCGCCCTGGTCGAGAATGGTTCCGTGCTTCGCCTCGCTGCCGCGCTGCATGCAATCAGGAGCCACGTTCCGGGAACGTTAGTGCGCGCGCGGCTCTGTCGCCGCCCCGAGGGCTTGGTCTATCTGCTGACAGTACTGGCCCACGATGGCAAGGTGGCGCGCGTCACCGTGGACGCAGCCAAGGGCACGCTCGTCAGCGGGCGTTAAGCGGAGTTCTTCTTGCGCCTCCTTGTTGTCGAAGACGATCCCGATCTCAATCGCCAGCTCGCTACTGCGCTGACCGACGCCGGCTACGTGGTCGATCGCGCCTTCGACGGCGAGGAAGGTCACTATCTCGGCGAGAGTGAGCCCTACGACGCGGTCATCCTCGACATCGGCTTGCCGAAGATGGACGGGATTTCCGTGCTCGAGGCTTGGCGGCGAGCCGGCCGGGCCATGCCGGTGCTCATCCTCACCGCGCGCGATCGTTGGAGCGACAAGGTGCAAGGCTTCGACGCGGGCGCCGACGACTACGTCGCCAAACCCTTCCATCTGGAAGAGGTGCTGGCGCGGGTGCGTGCGCTGTTGCGCCGTTCCGCCGGTCACGCCAAGAGCGAGTTCACCTGCGGGCCGGTGCGGCTCGATACGCGCACCGGCCGCGTCGCCGTCGAAGGCAATCCGGTCAAGCTGACCTCGCACGAATACCGGCTGCTTTCCTATCTCATGCACCATACCGGCCGCGTGGTGTCTCGGACCGAACTGGTCGAGCATCTTTACGATCAGGATTTCGACCGCGATTCGAACACGATCGAAGTGTTCGTTGGGCGCATCCGCAAGAAGCTGGGGGTTGACGTGATCCAAACGGTGCGCGGCCTCGGCTATCTCCTCACGCCGCCCGATGCGCGCTAACTCGCTCGCGCTCCGGCTTTTTCTATGGGCGACGGGCTGGACGGTGGTCATTCTCATCGTGACCGGCATCGTCCTGTCCTCGCTCTATCGTCAGGCCGTCGAGCGCGCTTTTGACCGCCGGCTCGACGTCTATCTGCGAACGTTGGTCGCCGACGTGGCCTCGCCCGAGGAAGGCAACGACAAGTTTCCGCAATCGATCGGCGAGCCGTTGTTCGAGCTGCCGCTGTCCGGCTGGTATTGGCAGGTAACGCGGCTTGATACGCCGAAGCCCGAGCTGCATTCCTCGCGCTCGCTGTGGGACTCTAATCTGCCGCGGCTGCCCGACAGCAAGGACGCTTCGGCGCTCTCCGCAGGCTACCAGAAAGGCTATGCGCAGGGTCCCGAGGATGTGCGCCTGCGCCTCGTCGAGCGCAACATCGACCTTGGCGATGATGGCCGTTATCTGATCGAGGTGGCGGGCAATGCTTCCGAGATCGACGAAGAGATGATCAGCTTCGACCGGGTCATCGGCGCGACCTTCGCCGTGCTCGCCGGCGCGTTGCTGCTGACCACGGCGCTGCAGGTTCGCTTCGGCTTGTTCCCGCTCAAGCGCATTTCGGAGAGTCTGGCGGCGATCCGCTCCGGCCGCGCCGAGCGCCTGCAGGGTGAATTCCCCGTCGAAATCGCCTCCCTCGCGCGCGAGACCAATGCGCTCCTCGATGCCAATCGTGAAATCGTCGAGCGCGCGCGCACGCATGTCGGCAATCTCGCCCATGCGCTGAAGACCCCGCTCTCTGTCATCTTCAACGAGGCTGCGGCGAGAAGCGGCGATCCCTTGGCGAAGAAGGTGCTCGAGCAGACGGAGATCATGCGCGATCAGGTGGCGCGCCAGCTCGAGCGGGCGCGGCTTGCCGCGCGCTTTACCGTCGTCGGCACGCTCATCGACGTTCCCCCGATCGTCACCGCGCTGGCGCGCACGATGGAGAAGCTGCATCGCGAGCGCGACATCGCCATCGCCATCGACGCACCCGAGCATTCCTATTTCCGCGGCGAAGGCCAGGACCTCGAGCAGATGGTCGGCAATTTGGTCGACAATGCGTGCAAATGGGCGCAGTCGCGGGTGGCCATCGAAGTGGTCGCCGAGCGACCCACCGGCGAGGACAAGCCGCGCGTACGCATCATCGTCGACGATGACGGACCAGGCCTTTCTCCTTCGGAACGCGAACAGGTGGCGCTGCGCGGCCAACGGCTTGACGAAAGCAAGCCCGGCTCCGGCCTCGGCCTTTCCATCGTCGTCGAGCTTGCCGGCCTCTACGATGGCGTCCTTTCGCTTGGCACCGCGCCGATCGGGGGTTTGCGCGCGGAGCTCGCGCTTCCGGGCGGCTGAACTGCGGCTTCGCGCTAGCGCGGAACGCGGACAGAGTTTAGCCTTAATCGTCCCGTGTCTGGCGTCTTCTGCGGCAAGCCGGCACGGCGGGCCGCCGCGGGGACCCTATGCGGGCGATCAAGTTCATCTCGGTTCTGTTGACCGCGTCGAGCGTCGCCGCCTGCTCGGCCGATTCCGGGCCCAGGGAGGTTGGCGGCACGGCGGGCGGAGCCTTCACCGGCGCGTTCATCGGCAATCTGATCGGCGGCAGCGCCGGCAATCGGGTGGCCGGGACGTTGATCGGTGCCGCCGTCGGCGGCTTTCTCGGCAACCGCATCGGCGCGGCGCTCGATGATGAAGACAAGCGGCGCGCCTATGCAGCGCAGATGCAGGCGCTGGAAACTGGGCCGTCCGGGGCTCCGGTCGCTTGGCGCAATCCGCAGTCCGGGCGCTATGGCAACGTCGTGCCCGGTCCCGCCGCGCAAATCGACGGCGCCTCCTGCCGGCAATACACGCATACGGTCTATATCGACGGACGGCCGCAGGTCGAACGCGGCACCGCCTGCCGCAATCCCGACGGCACTTGGACGATCGTGAGCTGATCCGCCTGCACAGCTTTTCCGCCTTGAATTCCTGACATTTTGGGTAACGCCTTCTTAAGCGCGGGGCGATTAGAAAGGGCGCTGGGCGCCGTCCAAGCGAGGTTTGGTGTGTCCATGGCGAGCGACGGGCAGCAATCCGCCGAGCGGCTGCGCGACTATTTGCGGACTCTCAAGCCGGAGGCCCGGGCGATGCTCGTCGCGGAGCTCGAGCGCGGGCTGTTGCGCGGCGAGGAGGTCGCCGCCAACGATCTCGTGCTGCAGGAGTTGCGCCGCGCGATCCGTGGTGCCGGGCAGCCGGCGCCGCGCGTCGGCGACGCGGCTCGCCTGTTTTTCGCGCCGCTCGAGCCGTTCCTCACCGACGATGCCGCCGATCACAAACGCGTCGGACGCCTCGCGCGCGTGTCGCTCGATCCGATCTGGGAGTGGATCGGTCGCGACCTGATGCCGGCCGAAGCCAAGGCGCTGAGCGAGGACATCAACCGTGCCTTGCTCGCCGACGACAAGATCAAGGCGGAACAGCTGACCCGCGCCCTGCAGGATCGCGCCATCCAGCGCAGCAGGGAAACGATGGTCGCGGTCGACGGTAATGAAAAAGCGCGTCGGCGCCTTGCCGTTCAGGTCGGCACGCCGCGCGCGCTCGACGACCTCGCCACCGTCACCCGCGTGCTCGCGATCCGCGACGTGCTTGGCGACTTGGCGCGGCGGCTCCCGGACCATATGCGCATGTTCGAGCGCGACTACGTCGATTCCGTCAAGGCGCTGCTCGAGAGCGCGACATCGCCGCGATCGCCGGAAGGCGCTGCGCGCAAGGCGGATATCTTCCTGTATGGCCTCATTCTGGTGATGAGCCGCATGGAAGCGCCCTGGCAGCTTATCCGCATCGCTTCCCGCGCCGCCGAGAGCGACGACACCGCCCGGATCTCCGAGACGCCTTTTGCCGCCGCGGTGACGATCGTGCTGAGCGAGGTCGGATGCATGGTGCGCGAGTTGCGCGCCCAGCTGAAGGCGCATCATCGGGTGACGGCGCTGCTCAAGACCCTGCATGACGCCGCGCGCGGCTTGCGCACCGAGCTGGACCTTTCGGTCGACTCGCCGTGGAGCCGGGAGCTCACCGCGATCCGTACCGAGATCTCGAACCTGCTCAAGACCGAGATCGATTCGGCGCCGGGCCGCGTTCGACGCCTGTTGCGGCCGCGGCCGGTCAAGGAAATCGCTCCCGGCTCGCTCGTTGACGCGATCGACGTAGGTGACGCCGAGATGCTGGTCGAACTCGTCGGTGCCTGCCGCCATTACGCCAGCGAGCTCGCGGTCAATGAAGCGACCATGCGCAGCTACGCCGAGCTGCGGGAGTACCTGGAGACCGGCACCAAGGTGCTGCTCGATACGCTGCGGCAGGCCGGCGATGGCGACCGCCCGTTTCGGCAATCGCAGGTCGAGGCCGCCGTCCGGTTCTGCCGCATCATGTTCGGGGCGGACTACGCCGGGCTCTTGTCCAAAGCCGCCGAGATGGCCGTGCAGGCCGGCTCGGCCGAGCGCAAACCGGTACGGGCGTGACCCGCGGACCGGGTCGCAAAACCCCGGGTTGCCTCGCAGCAGCGCGCAATTGCCGCGCCAGGGCTCCCATTGCCGCCGTATTGACGCCGTGATGATGTAACCAAGCGGCCCGATAGCGGCGAGGTCCACCGCGGCTTTTCGATCCGGCTCATGGTCGAGACGATATGATCCTGTTCTTTATTCTTGCGTCGATGACCGCGGCGGCGACTTTCGTCGTCTTGTGGGCGCTCGGGCGCAGCCAACGCGCCGTCGGCGGCAGCGACCTTCTCGTTTACAAGGATCAATTGCAGGAAATCGACCGCGATCGCGCCGCTGGCCTGATCGGTGAGGCGGAGGCGGAAGCCGCCAGGCTCGAAGTGTCGCGGCGGCTCCTCGCCGCGGCCGACCGCGAGACGCCGGCCGTGTTCGACGCCGCGTCGCCGCGGAATTTGCGTCGCCGCCGCACGGCGGCGCTGGCTGCGTTGATCATTCTGCCGTTGGGTCCGCCCAGCCTTTACATCGCGCTCGGCTCGCCGGGCCTTTCCGGGGAGCCGGCCCTCGCCCGCGTCACGTCACCGCAGGGAAATGAGTTGGTCGCAGCACTTGTCGGTCAGGTCGAGGCCCACCTTGCGCGCAATCCCAATGACGGTTCCGGCTGGGAGGTGCTTGCCCCGGTCTACATGCGGCTCGGTCGCTTCGACGATGCGGTCGCGGCCCGGCGCAAATCGCTGGCGCTCAACGGTGCGACCGCAACGCGCGAGTCCGATCTCGGCGAGGCGCTTGCGACCGCGGCGGACGGCGTAGTCACCGCCGAAGCCAAGGGTCTGTTCGAACGCGCGGTCGCCCGCGATCCGCATGAAGCGAAGGCCCGCTATTTTCTCGGCCTTGCGGCCGAGCAGGACGGCAAAGCCGATGCGGCGGCCGCCATCTGGCGCGCGCTTCTCACCGACGCGCCGCCGGGAGCGCAGTGGGTCGAATTCGTGCGCGGCGCGCTGGCGCGCGTTGGGGTCCGGTGCGCGCGGATGCGGCGCGCCGGGCCGACCGCCGACGATGCGGCGAGCGCGGCGAAGATGACCGACGAGCAACGCCGCGACATGATCCGCGGCATGGTCGGGCGTCTCGCCGAGCGGCTGCAGAACGACGGTGCCGACGTCGAGGGCTGGCTGCGGCTCGTGCGTTCTTATGTCGTGCTCGGCGATCGCGACCGGGCGAAGGGGGTTGCCGCCGACGCTAGGCGGGCGCTCGCCGGCCGTCCCGACGAGGTCAAGCGCATCGACGATCTTCTCAAGGGACTCGGCCTCGAGGGCTGACGGCGGGAATCATGCGGACACCAGAGCAATGACGCGCAAGCGGCGGCGTCTTATCCTGATCGGCGGCGGTCTTGCGGTGCTTGCGATTGCGGTCGCGCTGGTGCTCGGGGCGCTGCGCGATTCCATTGTATTCTTCAATTCGCCGAGCGATGTCGCTGATAAGCACGTCGCCGCCGGCGCGCGCATCCGCCTCGGCGGATTGGTGAAGCCAGGCAGTCTGGTGCGCGGCGACAATCTGAAAATTCGTTTCGAGGTGACCGACGGCAAGAGTGAACTGCCGGTCGCCTATCAGGGCGCGCTGCCCGACCTGTTTCGCGAAGGGCAGGGGGTGGTTGCCGAGGGAGCACTCGACGGCGTCGGCGTGTTCAACGCCGACACCATCCTCGCCAAACACGACGAGACCTATATGCCGAAGGAGGTCGCCGACGCCCTGAAGAGGTCGGGACACTGGAAGGACGATTACGGCCCGCGCGCCGCCATGCCGACCGGCGGAGGCGCAAAGTGATCGCCGAACTCGGCCACTACGCGCTGATGCTGGCGCTGGGTCTTGCCCTGATCCAGGGCTCGATGCCGATTGTCGGCGCACGCAGCGACGATGCTGTGCTCATGGGTATCGCGGTGCCGGCGGCGCTGGCGCAATTCGTCTTCGTGGCGATGGCATTTGGCGCGCTCGCCGCCTGTTACGTCACCTCCGATTTCTCGGTGCTCAACGTCTACGAAAATTCAAATTCGACGATGCCGCTGCTGTACCGGCTCACCAGCGTATGGGGAAACCACGAAGGCTCGATGATGCTGTGGGTCTTCATCCTCGCTCTGTTCGGCGCGCTGGTCGCCGCTTTCGGCAACAATTTGCCGGCGATGCTCAAGGCCTATGCGCTCGCCGTCCAAGCCTGGATCGCCGCGGCCTTCCATCTTTTTATTCTCACCACCTCGAATCCTTTTCTGCGCATTGCCGATGCGCCGTTCGAGGGGCGCGATCTCAATCCGGTCCTGCAGGACCCCGGCCTCGCGTTCCATCCGCCGCTCCTCTATCTCGGCTACGTCGGCTTCTCGATCGCCTTCTCCTTTGCGATCGCCGCGCTGCTGGAAGGGCGCATTGACGCCGCGTGGGCGCGTTGGGTGCGGCCCTGGGTGCTGGGCGCCTGGATGTGCCTGACGCTCGGCATCGCCGGCGGCTCGTATTGGGCCTACTACGAGCTCGGTTGGGGCGGATACTGGTTCTGGGATCCGGTCGAGAATGCTTCGCTGATGCCCTGGCTCGCCGGCACCGCGCTGCTGCACTCCGCCGTGGTGATGGAAAAGCGCGGGGCACTCAAGATCTGGACCATCCTGCTCGCGATCCTCGCTTTCTCGCTGTCGCTGATCGGCACCTTCCTGGTGCGCTCCGGCGTGCTCACCTCGGTGCATGCCTTCGCCGTCGACCCGAGGCGGGGCATTTTCATCCTAGCGATCCTGGTTTTGTTCATCGGCGGAGCGCTGCTGCTCTATGCCATTCGCGCGCCGCTGCTCAAACAGGGCGGCTTGTTCGCGCCGATCTCGCGCGAAGGCGCGCTCGTCCTCAACAATCTGTTTTTGACGTCGGCTTGCGCGACGGTGTTCGTCGGCACGCTCTACCCGCTGGCGCTCGAAGCTTTGACCAACGAGAAGATTTCCGTCGGACCGCCGTTCTTCAACTCGACCTTCGGCCCGTTATTCGTCCCGCTCTTGCTGATCATGCCGTTCGGGCCGCTGCTCGGCTGGAAGCGCGGCGACCTGTTGGCCGCCGCTCAGCGCCTGTTCGCGGCAGCCGCGCTCGCTGCCGTCGCCATGGCGGCGGCGCTGGCGCTCCAACATGGCGGCGGTCCGGTGCTTGCCCCGTTCGGCGTGGGGCTCGCGGTTTTCGTCATGGCCGGCGCGCTGGTCGATCTTGCCGAGCGCACATTGTTCCTGCGCATTCCGTTCGGCGCCGCGCTGCGCCGCGCGGCCGGATTGCCGCGGTCGGCGTGGGGTACGGCTTTTGCGCATTTCGGCATCGGCGTCACCTTGTTCGGCATCGTTGCCGTGACCGCCTGGGGCGGCGAACGCATCGCCGCGCTCAAGCCCGGGGAAACGATCGATGTCGCGCACTACCGGCTCACTTTCGATGGATTGTTGAACCGAGCCGGTTCGAACTACCGCGACCTCGTCGGCCATTTCACGGTCCGCCGCGCGAGCGGCGATTTGCTAGGAGCAATGGAGCCGAGCCGGCGCACTTTCCCCGCCCGCAGCATGGCGACGACGGAGGCGGCGCTGATGACGCGCGGGGTGAGCCAGCTCTATCTGTCGATCGGCGATCCGAATCCGGACGGCACGCTCCCGGTGCGGCTCTACTTCAAGCCGCAAGTGCTGATGATCTGGCTCGGCGCCGTCATCATGTTTATCGGCGGCGCCTTGTCGCTATCCGATCGGAGGCTGCGCATCGGCGCGCCGCGGCCGGCGAAATCCCGGACAGCCTTGCAGGCCGCGGAGTGAAGATCGTGGCATCGCTGCGCACGCTCTGGCGGCCGAGGACGATTTGCCTTGGACTCCTGCTGCTGCTCTCGGTGTCGTTCCCGCTACACGCCGTCGAGCCCAATGAGATGCTGGCGAACCCGACGCTGGAGGCGCGCGCGCGGGCGCTGTCCAAGGAATTGCGCTGCATGGTGTGCCAGAATCAGTCGATCGACGATTCGGAGGCGCCACTTGCGCACGATCTGCGCGTGCTGGTACGCGAGCGGCTCAAGGCCGGCGACAGCGACGCGCAGGTGATGGAGTTCCTCGTCGCCCGCTATGGCGAGTTCGTGCTGCTCAGGCCTCCATTGTCGTGGCACACGGCCGTCCTTTGGTGTCTGCCGCCCGTCGCTCTCATCATCGGGATGACGCTGATCCTCGCGGTAATTCGGCGAAGCCGTGCCGCACCGCCGGCACATGAGGCGGCGAACCTTTCGCCCGCCGAGGAAGCCCGGCTGTCCGATCTCTTGCGCGACTGACGCGGGTTGGGCCAATCCGAACCGGATTGCTTCGTCTTTGCTCGCAATGATGAATTTGCGACTGCCCGCGTTCGGCTCACCCTAATTCACATCCGTCGCGCGGCAGAAGCGCACCGTGATGATTGCGGTAACTTCATGTTTTTGCGAGGCGATTTCACGTCGCCGTGACATTACGAAGTTTTAATGCCGGGGAAACCGCCACGTAATGAGGCGGGCCCCACATTCGCATCAAGTGTTGGGGCTAGGGCATCTTCCGTTGCGAGACGGACAACGATTTTGGAGACGGCTCATGAACGACAATAAACAAACGCAGCGTCGCAGTCTGTCTGCGCGACGTATTGCTCTGTTGGCAACGACGATCGCCGGGATTGGTGCGGTCGCGGTCTTGGCGCCCTATGCGCCGCAAGCAAATTTCCTAGCCGGCCCTGCACATGCGCAGAACCTGACGCAGCAGGCCCAGCAGCTCCCGCAACGTCCGGTCGGCTTTGCCGACATCGTCGAGAAGGTCAAACCGGCGGTGATCTCGGTGCGTGTCAAAATGGAGCGGCAGACCAATTCCGGGCTGAGCAGTGACGAGCTTCCGTTCCCGCCCGGCTCGCCTTTCGAACGCTTCTTCCGCCGCTTCGGCATGCCCAATAATGGTGACGGCGGGCGCGAGATTGTCACCGGCCAAGGCTCCGGTTTCTTCATCACCGCCGACGGCTATGCCGTAACCAACAATCACGTCGTGCAGAACGCGGAGACCGTGCAGGTCACGACCGACGACGGCAAGACCTACGCCGCCAAGGTGATCGGCGCCGACCCGCGCACCGACCTCGCTTTGATCAAGGTCGACGCCAAGGACTTCCCCTATGTGAAGCTCGGCGAGAACGCGCCGCGCGTGGGCGACTGGGTCCTCGCAGTCGGCAATCCGTTCGGCCTCGGCGGAACGGTTACGGCCGGCATCGTCTCGGCGCGCGGCCGCGACATCGGCGCTGGCCCCTATGACGACTTCATCCAGATCGACGCTCCGGTCAACAAGGGCAATTCGGGCGGTCCGACCTTCGACGTGGAAGGCAATGTCATTGGCGTCAACACCGCGATCTTTTCGCCCTCCGGCGGCTCGGTCGGCATCGCCTTCGCCATTCCTGCCGATACGGTGAAGGGTGTCATCGCGCAGCTGCGCGAGAAGGGCAGCGTCACCCGCGGCTGGATCGGCGTACAGATTCAGCCGGTGACGTCCGATATCGCCGATAGCCTCGGCTTGAAGAAAGCGGCCGGCGCCCTCGTCTCCGAGCCGCAGCATGACAGCCCGGCGGCCAAGGCCGGCATCGAGAGCGGCGACGTCATCATGTCGGTGGACGGCACTCCGGTCCGCGATGCCCGCGAGCTGGCGCGCCGGATCGGCACGATGAATCCGGGCACCACGATCAAGCTTGGCCTGTTCCATGAGGGCCAGGAAAAGACCGTGACGCTGACGCTCGGCACGCTGCCGAACGACAAGCAGGCTGCGAACGAGCAGACGCAGCATCAGCTGCCCGAGAGTGATGTGCCCAAGCTCGGGCTCACGCTGGCTCCCGGCAGCAAGGCTCCAGGCACCGACGGCAAAGGCGTGCTCGTCACCGCGGTCGACCCGAACGGCGTTGCTGCCGATCACGGCCTCCGGGTCGGCGACGTGATCCTCGATGTCGGCGGCAAGGCGGTCTCCAATCCGAGCGACGTGCGCGACCAGGTCGCCGACGCGCGCAAGGACGGCAAACACACGCTGTTGTTTCGGGTGAAGTCGAACGAGGGCACGCGTTTCGTCGCCCTGCCGCTCGGCAACGCCTGACCCAATGGGGCGATCCGCCGGCATCCGTCGCCCCCGCTGGCGGGCGTACCCTGGGGACGGGCCGCAAGGCCCGTCCCCGCAGAATACCAACTCTGCCTACCGGCATCCGTCGCCCCCGCCGGGGTAGAGTCGGTCGAGGGGGTAGCAAGCTCGCCGCTTGCTACCCCCTCAATTTCATCCCCCGCTCCAGGGCTGCCAAGCGACACGGCCGCAATATTGCCGGCAGGGCTTTTCAAGGTGATATGATTCGGCGATGGGCAGGCAACGCGGCCCGCCAATCGGTTTGTGAGGGAACGGCGACCATCATGCGCCTTCTCATTATCGAGGACGATCGCGACGCGGCCGACTATCTGGTCAAGGCCTTCCGCGAGGTCGGTCATATTGCCGAGCAGTCCGCCGATGGCGAGGAGGGTCTCGCGCTGGCACTCGAAGGCCAATACGACGTGTTGATCGTCGATCGCATGCTGCCCAAGCTCGACGGCTTGGCCGTCATCGGCGCCTTGCGCAGCAAGGCGGTGGAGACGCCCGTGCTCATTCTCTCGGCGCTGGGGCAGGTCGATGACCGCGTCAAAGGACTGCGCACCGGCGGCGACGATTATCTCGCGAAACCCTACGCGTTCTCGGAGTTACTGGCGCGGATCGAAGCGCTGGGCCGCCGGCGAGCGAGCCGTGGCGAAGAGACCGTGTATCGCGTCGCCGATCTCGAGCTCAATCGGTTGTCACACGAGGTGAGCCGCGCCGGACAGGAGTTGCAACTGCAGCCGCGCGAATTCCGCCTGCTCGAATATCTGATGCGGCACGCCGGCCAGGTCGTTACGCGCACGATGTTATTGGAAAACGTCTGGGACTATCACTTCGATCCGCAGACCAACGTGATCGACGTGCACATCTCGCGCCTGCGCTCCAAGATCGATAAGGGCTTCGCGCAACCGCTTTTGCATACGGTACGTGGCGCCGGTTACATGATCCGCGAAGGCGCTCGCTGAGCTTACGCTGCCGGTCCAAGGTCTACTTCGCCATGGCGTCTTGCGCCTTGGGCTCTGCGAGCACGCCGCGGGAGAAGAGTGCATCGATCTTCTCAGGCGGGATGCCCCATTCGGCGAGGGCGGATCGCGATCCTTCGCCAAGCCCGCGCGGCGCCGTCGGGTGCCCGGCGGGAGTCCGGCTAAAGCGCGGAGCGGGGCCCGGCTGCACCACGCCGTCGACTTCGACGAAACTGCCGCGCGCCACGTTGTGGGGATGGTGCGGCGCTTCGGCCATGGTGAGGACCGGTGCAAAGCACGCGTCGGTTCCTTCGAGCAGCGAGCACCATTCGTCTCGGCTGCGGGTCTTGAAAAGTTGCTCGAGCTTGCCGCGCACCGCCTGTCCATCGTCGGTGGTATAGGCAAGGCCGAGCCGCTCAAATAAAACTTCGCGGAATTTTAGTTCGATCGGCGCGATCGAGATGAAACGGCCATCCGAGCATTGGTAGACTTCATAGATCGCCGATCCTGAATCGAGGAGATTGGTGCCGCGTTCGAGCTTGTGCACGCCGGCCGCGTACATCCCATAGAAGGCCGTCATCAGCGAGGCCGCACCCTCGGTCATGGCTGCATCGACCACTTGGCCCTTTCCCGATCGTTGCGCCTCGACCATGGCGCAGGCGATGCCGAAGGCGAGATAGAGCGCGCCGCCGCCAAAATCCGCCGCCAAGTTGAGGGGCGGCGTCGGCTTCGACCCGGCGCGCCCGATCGCGGCGAGCGCCCCGGTGAGCGCGAGGTAGTTGAGGTCGTGGCCCGCTGCTTGCGCGAGCGGACCCGTTTGTCCCCAGCCGGTCATCCGCCCGTAAACGAGGCGCGGATTTCGCGCCAGCGCCTCCTTCGGGCCGAGGCCGAGACGCTCCATGGTGCCCGGCCGGAAGCCCTCGATCAGCGCGTCGGCCTTGTCGATGAGATCGGCGGCGAGGGCGATGCCGTCCTTGTGTTTCAGATCGACCGCCACACACGGCCGTCCCCGCGTCAGCAAGCTGAAACGGGTCGGCATCCCGATGCCAAGTCCGCTCGGGCTAACCCGATCGATACGCACGACATTGGCGCCGAGGTCGGCGAACAGCATGGCCGCCATCGGCGCCGGCCCAATACCGGCAAATTCGACGATCCGAAATCCGGCGAGAGGTCCCATCATGCGTGCCCTGATCGCTGCGCGATTGCGCTTCCGTCCCCTTAACCTTTCCGGTTTTTCATTGGCTTCCGGGCAGGTACTCTGGCAAATCACGCTGAAAGGAGCGTGCGCCTTACTTCTTGTCAACTGGAAGCCATGCTTCTCTAGGCTGGAGACGCCATGAGTTCTAGCAACGCGGCACCCTTTCTCGCGGCGCGCGATTTCCTGCTGCGCCACCGCGAAGATTATGCCACGGCGTACCGCGACTTCGAGTGGCCCAAGCTCGACCGATTCAACTGGGCTCTCGACTATTTCGACGTCATGGCCCGCGGCAACTCGCAATCGGCGCTGTGGCTCGTCGACGAGGACGCGGGGGAGGCGAAGCTCTCCTTTACACAACTGAGCGAGCGTTCCAACCGTGTGGCCAATGCGCTGCGTCAACTCGGCGTCCGGCGCGGAGACCGTATCCTGGTCATGCTCGGCAATGTCGTCCCGCTTTGGGAATGCATGTTGGCGGCAATGAAGCTCGGCGCGGTGATCGTGCCGGCGACGACGCTGCTCACGCGGAACGACCTTGCCGACCGCTTCGCCCGCGGCCGGGTCCGGCACGTGATCGCCGCCGCCGATGCCGCGGCAAAATTCGCAGATCTGCCCGGCGCCTACACGCGCATCATCGTCGGCGGTGAGATGGCGGGCTGGCTTTCATATGCGGCGAGCTACGAGGCGTCCGGACAATTCACGTCCGACGGCGAGACGCGCGCGGACGACCCGATGCTCCTCTACTTCACCTCGGGCACCACGGCGACGCCGAAACTCGTCTTGCACAGTCATCAGAGCTATCCGGTCGGGCACCTTTCGACCATGTATTGGCTCGGGGTGCGGCCGGGCGACGTACATCTCAACATCTCCTCGCCGGGCTGGGCCAAGCATGCCTGGAGTTGTTTCTTCGCGCCGTGGAACGCGGGCGCGACCGTCTTCATCGTCAATCAGCGCCGCTTCAACGCACGCAGCCTTCTCGACACCATCGCGCGTTGCGGCGTCACCACCTTTTGCGCGCCGCCGACGGTGTGGCGCATGCTGATCCAGGAGGATCTTGCCGCCTGGTCGATGCAACTCAAGGAGCTCATCGGCGCCGGCGAGCCGCTCAATCCTGAAGTCATCGAGCGGGTCAAGCAGGCCTGGGGATTGACCATCCGCGACGGTTACGGCCAGACCGAGACCACTGCGCTTGTCGGCAATACGCCGGGCCAGAAGGTCAAGCCCGGTTCGATGGGCCGCGCGCTTCCGGGCTATCGTGTCGCGCTGTTCGACCCTGCGGGCGCAACGTCGGAAGAGGGCGAGATCTGCCTCAAGCTCGGATCGCGGCCGACCGGATTGATGCAGGGCTATCAGGGCGAAAACGGTGAGGTGCAACCGCTCGACGGCTCGGTCTACCGCACCGGCGATGTCGCTACCCTCGACCGCGACGGCTATTTGACCTATGTCGGCCGCGCCGATGATGTCTTCAAATCATCCGACTACCGGATCAGCCCGTTCGAGCTCGAGAGCGTGCTGATCGAGCATCCGGCCGTAGCCGAGGCAGCGGTTGTGCCGTCGCCCGATCCCATGCGCCTCGCCGTGCCCAAAGCCTTTCTCGCGCTGGCGCCCGGGCATGCGCCCGATCGTGAAACGGCGCTGTCGATCTTTCGGCACTGCCGCGCCGCGCTCGCTCCCTTCAAGCGGGTGCGACGCCTTGAGTTCGCCGAGCTGCCGAAGACAATTTCGGGAAAGATCCGGCGCGTGGAATTGCGCCGGGCGGAAGCGGCGAAGGAGCAACGCGGCAAGCGCGGCGCGCTCGAATTTTGGGAAGAGGATTTCGCAGAGACTGAAGTTCGCGTGTGATGGAGGCCTGATCCGTGACCGCGCTCGGCAAGCTCCTCCGCACCACGGCTTTTCAGCTGACACTCGCCTATTTGCTGATCTTCGTCCTGTTCGCGGTCTCGCTGCTTGGCTATTTCGCGCTCAACACCCGCCGGCTCATCACCGAGCAGATCACCAATACCGTCAATGCCGAAATCGGCGGGTTGCGCGAGCTCTACCTGCAGGGCGGCATCCGCCGGCTGGTGATCGTCGTCGAGGTGCGTTCGCGCCGCCCGGGGTCGAGCCTTTATCTCGTGACCACGCCGACCGGACAGACGCTTGCCGGCAATATCGAGGCGCTCGAACCCGGCGTGCTCGATCACCCCGGGTGGCTCGAAACCCCGTACCGCCGCATCGAGGCGCCGGAAGACCTCGAACATCGGGCGCTGGTGCGCGTTGTCGAGTTGCCGGCCGGCTTCCGCCTGCTGGTTGGGCGTGATCTTGAGGAACGCGAACGTCTCTACGGCATCATTTCCAATGCCGGACGCTGGTCGTTCGCACTGGTGGTCGTGCTCGGGCTCGCCGGCGGATTCTTTGTCAGCCGGCGCGTGCTCAAGCGGATCGATGCGATGACCGGCACCGCACAGACCATCATGGCCGGCGATCTCGCCGGCCGCTTGCCGGTCGCCGGCACCGGCGACGAGCTCGATCGCCTCGCCGATCACGTCAACGCGATGCTTGAGCGGATCGAGGCGCTCATGCGCGGCCTCAAGGAGGTCTCCGACAACATCGCCCATGATCTCAAGACGCCGCTCACACGGCTGCGCAACCGCTGCGAGGAGGCGTTGCGCGGCGCCAATGGCGAGGCGGACTACCGGGCTGCGTTGGAATTGACCATCGCCGAATCAGACGAGCTCATTCGCACCTTTGACGCCTTGCTGATGATCGCGCGCGCCGAGTCCGGACACGCGCGCGACAACATGACCGAATTCGACGCCGCCGAGATCGCGCGCGACGTGGGTGAACTCTATGAGCCGCTCGCCGAGCAAAAGGGGCTGGCGCTGACCATCGACGCACCGGTTGCCGCGCCGGTGCGCGGCAATCGCGAGCTGGTGAGTCAGGCGCTGGCTAATCTCGTCGACAACGCGATCAAATATGCCGGGCCGGAGGCCAGCAAGATCAACGGCGCGCCGGCCGAGATTGTGGTCGGAGCCGGCGGGGAGGGAGAGCGCATCACGCTCAGCGTGGCTGATCGCGGCCCCGGCATTCCCGCGGCCGATCGCGGCCGTGTCGTCGAGCGCTTCGTGCGGCTCGAACAAAGCCGATCGGAGCCGGGCTCCGGGTTGGGCCTGAGCCTTGCCTCCGCTGTGGCCCGCCTGCATGGCGGTGAGCTCAGGCTCGAGGACAATGCCCCCGGATTGAAAAGCATGATCGTCCTGCCGCGCGCCGGCCCGGCGGGGACGTGATGAAGCGAACGACGCGCGGCAGGGAGCCGCGGCGAAGTCTCGGCGAAGGGGCTTTGGTCCGGCGATTTGCCGGCGCGCTGCCGCTGCCTTCGGCCGGTGCCCGCAAGGCGGTTTCGACATGGCTTTCAGGGATTGCTCGAAAAATATCGGGTAAAGCATTGAAATCGCTGGTCGAGAAAGACCAGGCGCTTGCGCGGATACTCGCTGGAATCGCCGAAACCGCGCCTTACCTCTGGGAGCTGCTCCGCGCCGATCCCTCGCGCACCACAAGGCTTCTCACACGCGACCCGGAGACCGAGCTTGCCGCGCTGCTGAGCGCGACCGGCGCCGCCGCGGGGGCGGCCTCGGGGCGCGAGCCGCTGATGCGCATTCTGCGCCGCACGAAGGCTGAAGCGGCGCTGCTGATCGCGCTTGCGGACATTGGCGGCGCTTGGCCTGTGGCGCGGATCACCCACGCACTCACCGACGTCGCCGAGACGGCGCTTGGCGCGGCCGTGCGCTTTCTACTTGCCGAGGCGGCCGAACGCGGCAAGCTCCGGCCGGGCGATCCGCGACACCTGGAGAGCGGTTGCGGATATATCGTGTTGGCGATGGGCAAGATGGGGGCCCATGAGCTCAACTTCTCGAGCGATATCGACCTCATGGTCTTCTTCGATCCGCGTGCGCCCTCATGCGCCGCGAACGTCGAACCCGCATCGTTTTACGTGCGGCTAACCCGCGATCTGGTGAAGCTGCTGCAGGAGCGGACAGCCGACGGTTACGTCTTTCGCGTCGATCTGCGGCTGCGCCCCGATCCGTCCTCGACCCAGATCGCGATCTCGCGCGAAGCCGCGCTCGAATATTATGAAAGCCGGGGGCAGAATTGGGAGCGAGCGGCGCTGATCAAGGCGCGGCCATGCGCCGGTGACCTGGCCGCCGGCGAACAACTCCTGCGCGATCTCTCGCCCTTTGTCTGGCGCAAATATCTCGACTACGCAACCGTCGCCGACGTGCACGCGATGAAGCAGGAGA
Organism: uncultured Alphaproteobacteria bacterium; assembly: GCA_963850855.1. Classification (GTDB taxonomy): domain Bacteria; phylum Pseudomonadota; class Alphaproteobacteria; order Rhizobiales; family Xanthobacteraceae; genus BOG-931. The sequence continues at coordinate 44,694 of CAWKNH010000006.1, read as the reverse complement.
TCCACGCGTATCGCGGCCATGGCGAGATCGCTGTCGAGGGTCACAATATCAAGCTCGGCCGTGGCGGCATCCGCGAAATCGAATTTTTCGTGCAGACGCAGCAGCTCATCGCCGGAGGACGCCACGCCGAGCTGCGTGGGCGCGAAACGGTCGCGACTCTTGACGCGCTCGCCGTCGGCGGCTGGATCGACGCCGTCGCGCGTGACGAACTGACCGCCGCCTACGAGTTTCTCCGCCGTGTCGAACACCGCCTGCAAATGATTGCCGATGAGCAGACCCACACATTGCCGGCCGATTCAGCCGCCCTCGATCAATTTGCGCGGTTTCTCGGCTTTCCCGGCCGTGACGACTTCGCCGAAATGTTGCTCGGCCATTTGCGCGCAGTCGAGCGGCACTATGTGCGGCTGTTCGAGCACGCCCGCGACGTGCTCGCACGGCAGCAGAACCTATCTTTTGCAACGCCCGAGGGGGAGCGCGACACGCTCGATCGGCTTGCGCAAATGGGCTTTCGTCAGCCGCGCGAGGTCGCCGGCGCCGTGTACCGCTGGCGGGACGCGGCATATCGGGCGTTACGCGGAGAGCAGGCACGCGCCAATTTGATCGAGCTGGTGCCGGTCATCATCGATCAATTCGCGCGCGCGGAAAATCCGGATGCGGCTCTGGTAGCCTTTGATCGATTTCTCGCCGGCCTGCGCGCGGGCGGGCGTCTTCTCTCGCTGCTGCGGCAGCACCCCGACGTCATTCGCTTCATCGCACTGATCCTGGGTGCCGCTCCGCGGCTAGCCGAGATCCTGGCGCAGCACCCGCATGTCATCGATCCGCTGATCGATCCGAGGTTCTTCGGCTTGCCGCCAGATGAAGGACGGCTCGAAGCCGAGCTTGCGCGCGCGCTTGCGGAGACGCGCAGCTACGAGGAAATGCTCGACGCCATCCGCCGGTTCGGCCAGGAACACATGTTCCTGATCGGTGCGCGCATCCTGTCCGGATCGGTTTCCGCCGAGCAAGCGGGCGAAGTGTTCGCGCGGCTGGCCGATGTCCTCATCCGCGCGCTCCGCTCGCGTGTGGGGGACGATTTCGCCGCCATGCATGGCCGTCTGCCCGGCGAGCAAACTGCAATTCTGGCGCTCGGCCGGCTCGGCGCGCGCGAGATGACTGCGAGCTCGGACCTCGACCTTATCGTGATTTACGATTTCGACGCCGCGCATCCGAATTCCGACGGCGAGCGCCCGCTCTACGGTGCGCAGTACTTTGCCCGGCTTACCCAGCGCCTGATCAGCGCCCTGACGGTGCGAACCAACTACGGCGTGCTCTATCCGGTCGACATGCGGTTGCGGCCGTCCGGACGCTCGGGACCGCTGGCGACGCAAATCGACGGCTTTATCAGCTATCAGGAACGCGAAGCCTGGACCTGGGAACACATGGCGCTCACGCGCGCCCGAATTGTCTGCGGCCCGCCGGCTTTTTCGGCGCGCATCGAGGCCGCAATTCGCGAGGTCCTCTGCCGCACCCGCGATGTGCGCGCGATCGCGGAAGATGTCCTGGAAATGCGCGCGGCGATCGCCAAGGAAAAGGGCGACGCCGACCCCTGGGACTTCAAATATGCGGCGGGCGCGCTGGTCGATATCGAGTTCATCGCGCAATACCTGCAACTCGCGCACGCTGGCGCGACGCCGGACATTCTCGAGACCTCGACCGCGCGCATGCTGGAGAAGGCGGCACGCCTCGGCGTGCTCGCGCCTGAGGACGCCGCGGTGCTGCGGCCCGCGGTGCGGCTTTATCACGACCTCACGCAGATTCTCCGGCTTTGTCTGTCGGGACCATTCGATCCGGCAACCGCAAGCGCCGGTGTTCTCGGCCTGTTGGCCCGGGCCGCCGATCTGCCGGATTTCCCGGCGTTGCAGGCGCATGTCGAGGAAACCCAGCGTCAGGTGCGCGAATGTTTCGTGCGGATCTTGGGGAAGGCGCCTTAGCCGCGAGCGGCGCTTAGGGGGATTTGTCTTTCGCCGGCGGCGGCTCGACCGGACCGCTGGCTTTGCGCCAGGCGCTGAACCCACCACTGATATGCCCGACCGGCCGCAGTCCCATGCGGTGCGCGGTTTGCGCTGCGAGCGCCGAGCGCCAGCCGCCGGCACAGAAAAACAAGAACCGTTTGTCTTCGCCGAAGACCTTCTTGTGATAGGGGCTGGCGGGGTCGATCCAGAATTCGAGCATGCCGCGCGGGCAGTGAAAGGCGCCGGGCATCCTTCCTTCCCGCTCAAGCTCGCGGGGGTCGCGAAGGTCGACAAACACAACGTCGTCGCGTCCATGCAGAGCGATGGCCTCCTCGACCGACAGCGTCTCTATCTCGCGCTCGGCGGCATCCAGCAGCGCCCGAAACCCGGTCGTGATTGTCTGCGGCATGAGGCGTTCCGCATGCACCGCTATGGAGCGGACTAGGAAAAGGCTCGCAAACCTCCCATAGCAGCCGCAGCGGCGCTACGGCAAGCGAACCCGTCAACTCGCAAGCGGCAGGGGAGCGAGGTCGCCTTCCGCGCGCGCCGGCGGCCGGGCGGCAAGCGGCAGCCGCACGACGACAGTCGTGCCTTTGCCGAGGATCGAGCGGATACGCATTGACCCGCCGTGCAGTTCCGCCAGCGATTTGGCGATGGCGAGGCCGAGGCCGGAGCCCTGGTGACGTTTGGTCAACTGGCTTTCGACCTGTTCGAACGGACGGCCGAGCTTGCCCAGGGCGTCCTTCGGGATGCCGATACCGTTGTCGGCGATGGCGATGGTCACTCCGCCGCCGCGCAAGCGCCCGTGCACCGTCACTGCGCCGCCGTCGGGCGTGAACTTCACCGCGTTGGACAGGAGATTGAGCGCGATCTGTTTGATCGCGCGACGATCGGCTTGCAGCCGGATCGCGGGAGCGATGCTCGCATCGAGCGTGAGACGCTTCTCGTTGGCGCGGGCGGAGATGACGCGCAGGCAGTCGGCCAGGATGTCATCGAGTTCAACGGCTTCAGGCTTGAGGCGGATACCGCCGGCTTCGATCTTCGACATGTCGAGGATGTCACTGATCACGTCGAGCAGATAGCGGCCGCTTTCGCGGATGTCGCGCGAATATTCGCTGTATTTTTCCGCGCCGAGCGGCCCGAACATTCCCGATTCCATGATTTCGGAGAAACCGATGATGGCGTTGAGCGGCGTGCGCAGCTCGTGGCTCATATTGGCGAGGAATTTGGATTTGGTCTGGTTCGCCTCCTCGGCGCGGGTTTTTTCCGCGGCGTATTTCAGCGCCAGGTCGGCGAGCTCGCCGGTCTGGCGCTCCAGCGCCTGCTGCGAGCGGCGCAGGTCGTTGATCGTCGCGATCTGCCGCTTCTCTCCCTCGATCAGCTTCTGCTCGTGCTGCTTGAGCTTGGTGATGTCGGTGCCGACCGAGACATAGCCGCCGTCTTTGGTCCGGCGTTCGCTGATATGCAGCCAGCGCCCGTCATCGAGGAGTGCTTCGAAGGTGCGGGCACCCGGCGGCTGCGCCTCATCATTGGCGACCGTGGTCCGGATGATCGGTTTCTTTCCGGCGGCCACGACCGCGGCGTAAGGCGTGCCCGCTACGACGGCTTCGTCCGGCAGGTTATGCAATTGCTGAAAGTTCGAGTTGCACAGGACCAGGCCGTTGTCGGCGTCCCACAGCACGAATGCTTCCGGTATCGTTTCGATGGCGTCGCGCAGCCGCAAATCCGCCGCCGTGGTCTTCTCCACCAGCGTCCGCTGCTCCGTGGTGTCGACGGCGATGCCAATCAGATGCAGCCCGGTCTCGCCTTCCTGGCGGGCCAATTCGCAGCGTGCCCGCAACCACAGCCAGCTGCCGTCAGCGTGGCGCATGCGGAAGGCGTGATCAATCGTTTGCGCCTTGGCGTCGGCCAATTGGCGCGCCAGCTGGTGGAGGTTGATGTCGTCCCGGTGCACCAGGGCGTTGACTTCGCCGAAGGTCAGGAGATCGTCTTTCGGCGGCAGGCCGAGAAGATCGAACATCGAGTGCGACCAGAACACGCGGGCGCGCGCGAGGTCCCAATCCCATAGCCCGCAGCGCCCGCGATTGAGCGCGGTGTCGATGCGGCTGCGCACCGTATCGTGGATGATGTCGGCCTCGCGCGCGCGCGTCGCCTGCCAGTGAAAGGCAAAGCCGAGGATCAGCACCACGAATCCGGTCGTGGCCGACAGCGTGACGGTTAGTGCCGTCGTCGAGCGCCAGTTCGCCAACGCCTGGCGCGTGGTCTCGACGACCGCGACGAAGCCGAGCGGACTCCTCAGCATGCGCGCCGATGCGAGCGCGCTGGCGCCGTCCGGTAAAGTGATCTCCAGCGTGCCGGGAGTGACGCCGATATTGGGTCCGAGCACGTCGAGGATGTGGTGTCCGAGCTTCTGCGGCTGGTTCGGGACGCTCGCGACGATCGTGCCGTCGGCGTCAGTCAGGAAGATCATCCGCTCTCCGCCGGCCGCCCAGGCCGGCAACGCGAACGCGAGCGCCTCGGCGGTGCGCCCGGCATTCGCCCTGGCATCCCGCCCCATGCGGTTGAAATCGACCGCGAGGTGATCGGCGAGCGCCTCGATCCCCTGCCGTGCGGCAAGGATGACCTGCCGGCGCTGCTCGAGGACTTGCACCAGCGCGCCGACGCAGATGGTGATGAGGAAGGCGACGATGAGAACCGGAACGGCGCGGCGCAGAAGCGGCTCGGCGCTCAACAGGCGCCGATACGCGGGTTTGGCAATCGAGTTGGCCAGCCCCTGGATCGAATCGGAACGTAAAGACGCACTCGCCGTGTCGGCGCGCGCCATCGCCTGCCTCCGTTCGGACGGTCCCCTAGACCCGCGATCGGAAGAATGTTTGCCGCATCTCCCCCGAATCAGCTTGATAAGAATTGATGCGAATCGATTTGTCGAGAGTCCGGAGTCAATATTTTTTGCGCGGTTATCCCGTAATTTTTTCGCAGGAACGCCGGCGCACGTTGGTCAATGCAGCGTCTGGTAACCGGCAATGAGAAGCTCGACGGCAATCAGGACGACGATGACGATCTCCAGCCGCAATGAGCGTTTGGTGTCGATGATGTCGGTGAGAACTTCCGCGGTCTCGGCAATGACGGCAAGCTTGCGCGAAAGGACGCCGGCGCGCTCCTTGAGCTCATACTCGTCCTCCAGCCGCGCATAGAGGCGGTCCAGATCGGGACGATCCCAGACCACATCCGGCTTCTCTGCGACCGCGACGCGGCCGGAAACGCGGTGCTGCACCAACAAGGTATTGCCGACGTGTTTGAGGATGGTGCGGCGGCTGGCGGCAGCGCGGCCATGCTCGGCAAGCTGCCGGGCAAACGGCTCGACCAGCTCGAACACGGCAGTCACCTCGCGCTCGTCGCGGGCGAGCACGACGCTCTTCGACAGCGCATCCGCGATTACGATAAGGTGCTCGGGCGTCATGGTCTTCAGGGTGATCGGTCCGCCCGGCAGAATTTGATCCTCCTTGTCAGGGGCGATGTCGATCAACACCGTTTCTTCTTCCGCAGGAGTAACCGGCCGGACGAGACGCGGCCTGAGGCCGCGCAGGACTTCTGCCTCCTCGGCTGCATTGAGTCCCACGATTACCGCGACACCATAGCGAAACAGCGTGACGAAACCCTCTTCGCCGAACTTGTAGCTTAGTGGCGCGGTCGCCACGACGCCGTCGCGCTCGAGATTTGCTGTATCAATGCGGTCGCTCAAGAGAAGCGCTTTGACCGTCTTCCGGCTTTTGGCGGTCCGATCATCGGCCATCGTCGCTTATCCGCGCAGCGTACCGTCAATGGATTAATGTCGGCATCGCGCGCCGGATGCGCAATTGCCGACAATGACCACGCGTGCAGCGATCCACCGGCACGCGGCGCTCAGCTATCGGCGAGCGTGCGCGCCAGGATGTCGTGGAGATCACGGGAGAGGGTCGGCACTGCCGCCACGCGCCGCAACGTCGCTTCCGCCCGTTCCCGCCGCCGCGATTCCAGCGCACGCCAGGAGCGGAACGCGCCCATGATGCGCGCGGCGACCTGCGGATTCTTCGGGTCGAGCGCGACCATGGCGTCGGCGATGAAATCATAGCCGGCGCCGTCGATCCGGTTGAACTGGGTATGGTTTGCCTGCGCAAACGAGCCGATCAGCGATCGCACCCGGTTCGGATTGGCCATCGAGAATGCCGGGTGCGAGGTTAGCGTGCGCACGCGCTCGAGCGTCCCCGCCGCCGGAATTGCCGCCTGCAAGGCCAGCCACTTGTCGATGATCAGCGGATCGTCGGCATACCGGCTGTAGAAATCCTCAAGTGCCGCCGCGCGCTCAGGCCGGTTGTTCAATGCCAACGTCGAAAGCGCCGCCATGCGGTCGGTCATGTTGTCGGCGCTCTGGTATTGCGAGACCGCGCGCGCGATCGCCTCGCTCCGCCCTGTCGCCACCAGGAGATCGAGGCATACGTTCTTGAGCGAGCGCCGGCCGGTGCTTGCGGCATCCGGGCGATAGGGTCCGGGCGTGATCATCCGCCGGTAAGTGTCGGCCAAGGTTGAGCCGAGCCGTTCGCCAATCGCCGCTTGTAGCTTGGCGCGCGCGGCGAAGATCGCGTCGGGGTCGACATCGTGGCCGATCTCGCGCGCGACATCGGCCTCGCTCGGTGGCGTGAGCGCGAGCGCAATGAAGGTCGGCTCGAGCGCGGCGTCGGCCAGGATGGCGGCGAGCGCGGCCATGAGCCCTTCATCCTGGCGTGCCGCTTCGCCTTTGCGCAAAGCGGCGACATTTGCGGTGAGGAGCGACATCGCCAGCGTCTGCGCCGCCTGCCAGCGATTGAACGGGTCGCGATCATGCGCCGCCAGAAAGCGAAGCTCTTCCGGTTTGAGCGGCAGCTTGAGCTTGATTGGCGCGGAAAAACCGCGATTGAGCGAGGGGATCGGCCGCTCGGCGATGCCGGTGAAGACGAAACTGTGGCTCGGCTGGGTCAATTCGAGAATGCCGCGTTCGAGCGGCTTTCCGTCGAGGGTCAGCGGCAGATCGCCGCCATCCGCGCCGACGAGTCCGAGGGCGAGCGGAATTACGGCCGGATCCTTGTTCGGCTGGCCCGGCGTCGGCGGTATCGTTTGCGCGATGTCGAGCCGGCAGGTTTTCCCGCGCGCGTCGTATTGCGACGAGACCACGATTTCCGGCGTGCCCGCCTGCGTGTACCAGCGCATGAATTGCGAAAAATCGCGGCCGCTGACGTCGGCGAAGCACTGTACGAATTGCTCGACTGTCGCCGCCTCGCCGTCATGGCGCGTGAAGTAAAGGTCCATGCCTTTACGGAACAGATCGGGGCCGAGCAGGACCTTGATCATGCGCACGACCTCGGCGCCCTTGTCGTAGACGGTGGTCGTGTAGAAGTTGTTGATCTCGTGATAGAGCTCGGGCCGCACCGGATGGGCGAGGGGGCCCGCATCCTCGACGAACTGGTGCGCGCGCAGGGAGCGCACGTCCCCGATGCGCTCGACCGCGCGCGAGCGCTGATCGGCGGAAAATTCCTGGTCGCGGAAGACGGTGAGGCCCTCCTTCAGGCAGAGCTGGAACCAGTCGCGGCAGGTGATGCGATCGCCGGTCCAATTGTGGAAATATTCGTGCGCAATCACCGCCTCGATTTGCGCGAAATCAGTGTCGGTCGCGGTCGCCGACGAGGCGAGCACGTATTTGTCGTTGAAGACGTTGAGGCCCTTGTTCTCCATCGCGCCCATGTTGAAGGCGGAAACGGCGACGATCATGAAGATGTCGAGATCGTATTCGCGCCCGAACGCCTGTTCGTCCCAGCGCATCGCGCGCTTGAGACTATCCATGGCATAGAGTGAGCGCTCCTCCTTGCCCGGCTCGACATAGATGTGGAGCGCGACCTTGCGGCCGGACATCGTCGTGAAGCTGTCGGCGACGCGCGCGAGCTTGCCGCCGACGAGCGCAAACAGGTAGCAGGGCTTGGGGAACGGATCGTGCCAGACGGCGAAATGGTGCGTGGTCCCCGGCACGTCGCCATGTCCGACGAGGTTGCCGTTGGCGAGCAGGACGGGCGCTTCGTCCTTCTCGGCCTCGATGCGCGTCGTGTAGACGGCCATCACGTCGGGCCGATCGAGGAAATAGGTGATACGGCGGAAACCCTCCGCCTCGCACTGCGTGCAATAGGTCGTGCCGGCGCGATAGAGGCCCATGAGCTGGGTATTGGCCGTGGGATCAATCAGGGTCTCGATCGTGAGCTCGAAGGCGCGGTTCGGGGGCTGCGCGATGGTCAGCCGCTCCGGCGTAACGGCGAAGCTTTCGGTGGCGAGCGGCTTGCCGTCGAGCAGGAGCGAGCGCAGCGTCAGCTCTTCGCCGTCAAGCACCAGCGGCGCCGGCGCGCCCGCGCCATTGGGCCTAAGCTTGAGCTTGGCGCGGACCCTGGTCGCCGTCGCGTCAAGCGAGACATCGAGTTCGACCGTATCGATGAGCCAGTCGGGCGGGCGGTAGTCCTTAAGGCGGACGGGGCGGGGTTCCTCGGTACGCATGATCGGCTTCATGTAGAAGCTTTACGCTGCAATTGAAAGCGCAGGATTGAGGCGGCCACTTCAAGTTGCCCGTCGTGGCTGCGCCTCGCGGAACCGCGCAGCGCTGGACAGTGCGATGCCGGGCAGGCATGCTTGCCGAGGTTTTATCGCGCACGATCTGCTTCGGCAGCCTCGCCTTCACGCGCGTCGTTCCGGCCTCATTCCATCGGCTGCGGGTTTATGCGGCGATGGAGTTGGCCATCGGCCTGATCGCCGGGCGTCGCGACTTCCGGCCGAGTTCAAACGGGAGAACGGCATGGCCCATTCGCACGGCCGCTTTGTCTGGTACGAGCTGATGACGACGGACATGGCCGCCGCCAAGGCGTTTTATACCAAGGTCGTGGGCTGGGGTACTGAGGACGCGTCGAAGCCCGGCATGGCTTACACGCTGTTCACGGTCAAAGGGGTCTCAATCGGTGGTGTGTTGGACCTGCCGGAGGCCGCGAGGCGCGTGGGGGAGCAGCCGAGATGGATCGGATATGTCGAAGTTGACGACGTAGACGCCGCCGCGGCCCGGATCAAAGAACTCGGCGGAGCCGTGTACGTCCCGCCGAGCGACATCCCGGGCATCAGCCGGTTTTCGGTCGTTGCTGACCTGCAAACGGCGACGTTCGTCTTGGTAAAATGGTTGCGGCCACGCCACGAAACGCCCGCCGAGCTAAACGCGCCAGGCCGCGTCGGTTGGCACGAGCTGGTCGCTGACGATGGGGAGAAGGCTTTCGCATTCTATAGCGAACTTTTTGGCTGGCAAAATGCAAGCATCGACGTTGGCGCGGCGGGCAAGTACCAGCTGTTCTCCGCCGGAGGGCGCACGATCGGAGGTATGTTCACCAAGCTGCCGACGGTGCCGGTCCCGTTCTGGCTTTACTACTTCACCGTGGCTGACATCGACGCAGCGGCCAATCGCGTGGTGGCCGGCGGCGGTCAGATCCTCGAAGGCCCGCTCGAGATACCCAGCTATGGCTGGACCGTGGAGTGCACAGACCCTCAGGGCGCCATGTTCGGGCTGGAGGGAAAGCGGGGGTCAAGCGCTGTCGGATACTTCGGGCGCGTCGCAACGCAAAATCCTTCCGACCCGCGTCCCAAGCGGTGGAATTGGTAGAGCCGGAAGCCATCACCCGCGGTGTCGACGCATAGAGGAGGGCCAGCCGACGCGATACGCTCGGTCTCGCGTCTTGCCCGCCAGTCTCTCGAAATCGCTTCGACCGCCACTCTTGGATCGCGCTTGGATAGTCAGTCGTTTTCTAGATTCGCGGATGAAATGGATTGAGCTTGGATTCCGGCAGCGGCCGGTCGCGCAATCCGAGCTTGACCGGGACGTCGTAGAGTCGGCCGGACGCGAAACGGCGATACTGGTGCCGCAGCCCGGGGACGACAACCCGGACCACTGGAGCGCCAATATCCGGCCGCGCCTGATCAAGGACGAGAAAATCAAGGCCGTGGCGCTTAGCGAGCGCCACGCAGGCATGCACCTGTTCGCGCCGACCCAAGCGCGAAAAATTCCTGGACCGGGCGAGCCGGGGTGCGGCTCGGCCGCGCCCCCGCAAATACGCATGATCGCGCAACGGCAGCGGATCGAGACCGATATGCTCCGCCTGATGGTGTGAGCGCGCGGCCATGGCGTCGACCGCCAAGGCTTGATTGAGCTCGGTAAACGCCCGCAGCGCTGCAAATCGGGGGTCGAAATGCGCTCCCGCGGCAAACACGACGCGTTCCTTCGATTGATCCTGCCAATGGCATACGGCGACCACCACGGGAATCTCGAGGTCAGTGGTGATGTCCAGCGCCCAAATTTGCCGCCCCGCGGCAGCGAACTGCGTTCGCAGATCGTCAATGTAGCTGTCGCCGAGCCGGCCAAGGTCGATCGCAGGATGTTTGAGTCGATTGTACCACCAGATGGCGCAGGCATCCCGCTCCACGAGGTCCAAGAACCCCTGCACGATGGCTTCCTCGAGTGTATTGCCGGCTGCGCAGCCGCTCGCATCGGCGCTCAACTGATCATCGCCGGCCCCCTTGTAGAAATAGTAGAGAGCGCCCGTCGGAAGATGCTTGAAGCGTTGATCGCGCAGCGACCAAACCGGCGACCATTCGAACTCGGCCGAGCGATCGAAAGGACGAGGCACATCCGGTCTTTCATCCGCGCCATTCGGCCGGACACCGGCTTGCTGATATTGAGCATCGCTGAACAGCATGATTTCGGTGGGAAGGATGGCCTCTCCCGGCGCGAAATCGACAAACCGACGCATCATTCTGGTCTCATCACCTTGGAAGATGCCGGAGACGCGTTCGATTCCCTTCAACAGAGCGTTCGCTTCCGCTTCCTCGGGGGTCGTTCCTGCGCCGAAGCTGTTCTTCGTCAGCCCGGCCTTAAGTACGTCGGCCGTTTCAGGACGGGGTGAGAAGTTGTGGGCAGCAAGATATGTGGCGTTCGCCGGGAGGTCGTCTCCAATCCGCTCGAGGCGTAAGACCACGCCGGTCAAAGGGCTTATTTGCTTGCGCCAGTTTGCGAGGGTTGCTGATGGCGTCAGCGTCCGATAGCCCTTGCTGGTGACGACGGGCGTCCCGCCGACGTGAAGCCGGATCGGGGTGGGAGCCCGTTGCGGATTGCGCAGCTCGCTACTCCCGCACGCCCTACACTGCGGCCGAAGCGCCACGTAGTGCCGCGCAATGCTCGATCCCGTCAGGTCGAGGCTGATGAGGTGGTCGCGCAAGTCGGTGCGAACGCCGCTCGCGATCGCCTTGGCAATCTCGACCGCGGCAAGGCCGATGGGGCTTTGGCTGAGGATATTCTCGCCAAGCGGCGAAACAGCGACGCACCGGGCGTCGCCGCGGTCGAGGAATGCCTTGATTTGCCGATTCCACTTCATCCGATCGGCGAGACACATCCAGCACGCACCCATGCCCCGACTGAACAGCGGCCCGACCAGCGAATAAATGCCGGAAAGCTGGACCGGCAACCAAGTTTGTCCGTCGGTCAGCCGATCGCGGTTGAATTCGGCAAGCCGCCCGTCGAGATAATCGCTCACCAGGACGACGGTCAGCTTGGCGTCGCGATCGACGATGCGAACGCCGAGTTTGCCGAGGGCGGTTTGCAGTTCTTGCATCCCGGCACCGCCGAGCGACTGAAGCTGCACGGAAACTTCTTGCAGGTTTTCCGCTACATTGTCCGGCAAAAGCCCCAGACTTGCCCAATAGGCCGCTGCGGCATCGCTGGGCGCGGTCGCCTGCACGATGAATCGCCGATCGAACAAGCGTCGGACGGCTTCCTCGATCTCCGCAGCGGAAAAATCCGCTGCGAGGGCGCCGATCACTTCGCCGAGGCGCTTCCCAGTCCCGATGGTGGATGCGAGGGCGCAATATAGCGCGCCGTGCAGAAAGAACTTTCTGCTTTCCGAATAAAGGCACACGATGTCGGGAGGAAGGACAAAAACAGAAAAATTCGGGGCAAAGCGCACGCCGTCGCCGCCACGCTCAGCCACTTGTTCTTGGTCATTCTCCGCCATTCGGCCAACGCATGCACTCGAGACGCTTGCAGCCCGCCGGTGCCGCGGATACGCGTCGGCCGACTTTTGATGGTGTGCGCGCGCTCACGCTTCCTCGATACATTCACGCTATCGGAATAAGCCGCACTCTATCATCGTCGAAGTGTCTGACGGATCCGGGACGATCGTTCTCCATGCCTGCAATCGGTAGAACTCGTCGGTCAGGATCCCCCGTAGCAAATCGTTGTCGCCTCGGCCGCGCACGAATATAGTGGGACTTGTCGATGGGAACATATCGCAAATCACAAGAGCTGCAAATCCGCGGCAGTCGTCAAGGGCCAGCTTGAAAATTCTCGGAATCAACTCGGTATTTCACGAATTGTCCGCCGCGGTGATCGTCGATGGTAAAATCATCGCGGCGTGCGAGGAGGAGCGATTCAACCGCGTCAAGCATGGCAAGGCGGCGCGACCCGACAATCCACATGTCCTTCCCGAACACGCGGTCCGCTTCTGCCTGGACTATGCGGGGCTTAGTCCTTCCGACATCGACCAAGTCGCGTATTCGTTCGCTCCTGAACTTCGTCGAGCGGCATTTCGCGCCGATTGGTGGGCGGACCCGCGAAACGAGGAGACTTTCCTGAAGGGACTGGGAGAGGTTGGCGGCGCGACCAAGAAGCTTCTGGGCCGTCCGCTCGGGGGCAAACTGAAGTTCGTCGACCACCACCTCGCCCATGCCGCGTCGACATATTTCCCTTCCGGGTTCGATCGGGCGGCGATCCTGATCGTTGACGGCATCGGCGAAGCGGTCTGCTCGACACTCGCAAGCGGCGATGGAACGCGAATCCAGACGCTGGAAACTAAGCTATTTCCGCACTCGCTCGGCTTCCTGTGGGAGGACATCAGTGCGCATCTTGGGTTCTCCACCTACGATGCCGCAAAGGTTATGGGCTTGGCGGCCTACGGCGATCCCAAGGTATTCAGTCGCGAATTCGCCGAGGTCATTCGCGTAACCGAGGAGGATTATTCAGTCGATCAGGAGGCGATTGGATTCCAATCGGCCAAGTCCAGCCGGCATAATGCTCTGTTCGGCAACCCACGGGTGCCTGGTGCGGAAATTCTTCCGCGTCACGTCGACATAGCCGCCGGGCTGCAAGCGGCTACCGATGCGGCCGTGCTGGCCCTGGCGCGACGCCTTAAGCGCATCACCCAAATGGATCATCTATGCATCGCCGGTGGTGTCGCGCTTAATTGCGTGACCAACACATTGGTGAAGGAAGCGGGACTTTTTTCGGAAGTTTTCATTCCATCGGCGCCCCATGATGCGGGTACGGCGATCGGCGCCGCCCTCGCCGTGTACTATGCCAACGGGGGTGTCCGTCCGCAGAGGACCGACGATACGGCTTATCTCGGTCCGCAATTCGGCGAGCGCGAAGTTCTGGCGGCCGTCCGAGCTGCCGGCCTGACGCCAAAGCGAAGCAAGGCTTCCGCGCGCGAGGCCGCGGAGATGATCGCCGACGGTAATATCGTTGCCTGGTTTCAAGGTCGAATGGAGTTCGGACCGCGAGCGCTCGGCAATCGCTCGCTGCTGGGCGATCCTCGGCGGCCGGACACGCGAGAGATTTTCAATCGCAGGGTCAAGCACCGGGAGGACTTTCGCCCGTTTGCGCCCAGTGTCCTTGCTGAGCACGCGCACGAATGGTTTGACATCGGCCAGGCTTCGCTCAGTAACGACTACATGCTGTTTGCCTGTCCGGCGAAGCCCGACCGGCGAGACCGCATCCCTGCGGTATTGCACTGCGACGGCACGGCACGCGTGCAAATTGTCCGACGCGAAGCCAATCCGCGCTTCCACGAGCTGTTGTCCTGCTTTTTCGCCCAAACCGGCGTGCCGATGGTGCTCAATACATCTTTCAATGACAACGAGCCGATCGTGTGCACGCCGGAGCACGCAATCGCGACGTTTCGCAACACACGGATCGATGCGCTGTTCATGGGGAACGTCTACTTGACGTCGCAAACGTGAATCGACGTGTGCTACTCGGCGAGCGTGGCCCGCATCGCCCGGAACGCGAAAGCGTCCAATCGGCCGCGAGCAGTTCGCGCAATGGTCTTGATAAAACCGGGCGCGGCTACGGACCCGCCTGAGTGCCGCGACCGATGACAAATTGACCGACCGGCCCTTCGACGTGGAATTCCATCCCGGTCATCTTGGCGAACAGCTCGATATTTGCGATCCCGAGTGCACAGCCGCCGAGCCCCATGCCGGCGGCCATCAGATAAAAAGTTTGCAACAACACGCCGACGTCCTTGAGAACGAGTGCATAGGCGATCGAACTGTACTTCCACGAAACCCGGCCAAAGCGCGCCGCGATCGTGATCAGGATCTGGGGCGTTGCGGACACCCCCATCGCATCGGCCGCTCTCGTCAACAGTGTCTGAAGCTCCTGTGGTCCGGCATCGATCTCGACCAGTGCGTGCTCGCCTGCGTCATAGTGATAAAAGCCGCGGGCAAGCCCCTCGCATTTGTCGACGGTGAGGTAGAGCTCGAGCTCGTATGTCGCGCCCGCCGAGGGATAGGGCCGGGCCGCGTAGGTGACGACCACATCGCTATCACCAAGATCGGCGTTGCTGCTCGCGGTCGAGAGGACACGAGCGGCGCCATGAAGAAATCGCGACAATTCGGTGAGCGTGATTGGTCGCCGGTCGTCGAAGCTGCGCGTCGAATGACGTTCGCGCAGCAGCTTTGCGACCGGGGAGGCGGTCTGCGAAGGCGCGTCCGATAATTTGCGTAAATCGATTTTCTTCCCCGGCCAGGCAGCCCGTACCGCCGGCAGCGGAGCCATAGCGCCCGCTTGCGCATACAAACCGCCGAGCGGGTTCGCGTGCCGGCCCTCGGTGCTGCGGGCGTGGAACAGAAGGTCGTGGAAGTCCCATAGCACGAGACTGCCGTCACCCTCCGTCGCCCTGAGGCCCTGGTCGTTCGCGGCGTCGACCTTGAAGAGGATGTGGCAGTCGAGGAGCAGGGCGAGGAGCTCGACCCCGGGAAAGCCGTCCTGTCGGCGCAACGCTTTGACCTGCTGCGGCGTCGAGAGCGAGGCAATGGCGCTCGCAATCTTCGGATCGCAGATCTTGAACAGCGCGGCGGAGCGCGGCGATTCCAGCACCATGTCATTGCCGCGTCGCCGCATATAGGCAAACCGCGACAGGACAAGAGCGTCGGCATTGCCGAGCGGCGACGACCGCGGCCAATAGTCGGCCGCTTGCGGCTCGATGACAACGAGGTCGTTGCCGTTGCGCGAGCGCCCGAGCCGGTATTCGAGGAGGCCGTGCCGGGCAAGCCGGTGGGCCAACTGCTCGATCTCTCGGTCGACCTTGCGGCCGCCGGAGGCGAACGAAGATAGGGGCAGACCGGTGCGCAGCTCCTTGGCGCGATCCGCGGCAGCGGGGCTCAAGGTTCCGAGGCCGAGTGAATAGCCCTCGAAGCTGACGGCAATCTTTCCGTCCGAGCGCGGCTCGAGCGTCACATGGCCGCTGATCCGGACGGAGAGCGTTGCCCGCGCGCCCGGTCGCACTCGCTTTCTTGCCGGAGCGCGCAAGTCGGGGATCCCCCTCAGGTATGGGGGTGAATCGGATTGACCTCGTCTTCGAGGATCGGCCGGTCGCGCAATCCGAGCTTGACCGGAACGTCATAAAGCCGGCCGGGCGCGAAACGGCGATAGAAATGCCGCAGGCCCGGAACGATCACGCGGACAACCGGCACATCGATGTCCGGGCGCGTCTGGTCGAGGACGAGGAAATCGAGGCCTGCCTGCTTGGCGAGATCCACGCAGGAGATGACCTGCTCGCGCGTGTTGAGCCGGCCGAACTTCGCGCTGACCTCCGCTGGAGCCGGCTTGCTGTTGCCGGGAATCAAATAAGGATGGTCCCCGAGGCGCAATGGCGTGGTGCCGTCGAGGCTGTTCTTCTCGCCGGTCCCGCCATCCATCAGTCCGATGGACAGAAACTGGTTGAGCTCGGTCAACGCACGCAATAGGGCAATCCGGGTGTCGAAATGGGCGCCGGAACCGAACTCGATATTTTCCAGCCCGTTTTGCATCCAGTGCGTGATCGCCACAAACGTCGGTACACCGAGATCGCTGGTGACGTCGAGCACCCATAGCCGGCGTCCGGTTTCGGTAAGCTGGCTTTGCAGATCGCGGATGTAGGAATTGTCGAACCGGCTCAGATCGACTTGCGGCCGTTGTAATCGATTGTACCACCAGATGGCATAGGCATCGCGTTCCACAAGCTCGAGGAATCCCTGGACGATCGCTTCCTCGAGCGTATTGCCGGCGGCGCAGCCATTGGAATCGGCGTGGTAGGCGCCGGGAGCGCGGTAGAAAAAGTAGAGGAGGCTGGTCGGAAAATATTTGAACCGCTCGTCGCGCAGAGACCACACCGGCGACCACTCGATCTTGGCGGATCGATCGAACGGAGCCGGGACCTCCATGTGGGTGTCTTCGGAAACGGGAGGCGCCGCGTGTTGCGCATCGCTGTAGAGCAGAACATCGCTAGGGAGAATGACGTCGCCTGACGGAAAATCGGTGAACCGCCGCGTCACTCTGATCTCATCGCCTTGAAAGATTCCGGAATAACGCTCGATCGCCTCCATCAACGCGCTGGCTTCACCCTGCTCGGCGGTGCTGCCCTTGCCGAAACTGCCGCCGTTCAGCCCCCTCCTGAGCTCGTTGATCGTCCTAGGCGGCCCCGAGAAATTGTGTGCGGCAAAGTAGTTGGTATTCAACGGCAGATCGGCTTCGATTCGTTCCAGACGCGAGACCACGCCGGTGAGGGGGCTCACATGCTTGCGGAAATGCGCAACCGTGGCTCGCGACGAGACCGTCCGGTACCCCCCGCTGGTCATGACCAGCTTGGCGCCGGGGCCAAGGACGACTGGCGCCGGCGCACGCTTTGGGTCGCGCAGCGCCTTGCGGCCGCAGGCCGGACATTGCGGCCGGGCCGGCACGTAATGCCTCACGATGGTCGAGCCCAACAGGTCGAGGCTGACGATGTGATCGCCCAAATCGGTGCGGAAGTCGGTGGCGATCGCTTTGGCGATCTCCACCGCTGCAAGCTGGATGGAACTGTGTCCAAATGTGTCCCGGTTCAGCGGCGAAACGGCAACACGGTAGTCCTGGGCGCGGTCAAGGAACGCCCTGACTTCCCGATTGCGTCGCATGCGATCGGCGAGGCAGGTCCAACACGGGCCCTTGCCCGGGCTGAACACCGGACCGACGAGGGGGAAAATGCCGGACGGCTGCACCAGCAACCAAGGCGTGCGATCCGCCAAGTGCCGTTGGTTCAATTCGGCCAGCCGACCTTCGAGATAGTCGTTCACCAGGGTGACCGTGAGGTCGGCGGAGCGCTTGACGACGCGAACACCCAGGCTGGCCAGCGCCGCGCCAAGCTCCTTGGCGCCCTTAACGTCGATCGATTGAACTGCCACGCGATATTTCTGGAGATGTCGCGCGGCATCCTGCGGCAACACGCCGAGGCTCGCCCAATAGGCGGCCAGCACGCCATCGGCGAAAGGTGAGGCCGCGACGACGTAACGACGTTCGATGAGCCGCTTCAGAGCTTCCTGGATTTTATCGGCGGGATAGTGCTGTCCGAGCTCGCGCGCGAGCTGCTGAAAGGTCCTGCCGCCTTCTCCTATCGCGGAGGCGAGCGTACAATACAGCTCGCCGTGCAGGAAGAACTTCCGGTCCTCGGAATAGAGGCAAACGATATCGGGGGGCAGCACATAGACGGTAAAGTTCGGCGCGAACTGCGGAACGTCTTTGCTGTTATGCAGCGCGAACTTGCTACCGGAATCGCCTTTCATGAGGTCGATACGCGCACCCACGCGCCCGGAACGCCATCGTCCGGCTCGCGCGCTAGAGTTCCCGATTAAGGCCGGCGATGTACGCGGCCGCTTTACGTCCCCGCCCACGACTCAGCGCTGGCCAAGCAGGTTTAAGACGCCATGGCCGGGTTGGTCAAACCCGGCCACGCCAATATTCGGTCAACGCAATCGCAGTGTGCTGGTCCTAGCAGACGTTGCAACCACCCCACGACAGGCAGCAGCCGCAACCACATCCGCCCCAGCATCCGCAGCCACCGAGACCACAACCTCCACCACGGCAGCCTCTGCCGCCGCAGCCTCTGCCGCCGCAGCCTCGACCGCCGCAGCCTCTGCCGCCGCCGCAGCCTCGGCCGCCACCACCACAGCCTCTGCCACCGCCTCTGACAAGCTGGACGTCGGGTCTAACCGACCCGTCGTTTTCCTTGTCGAAAACGTAGAACGTGGCCAGACTGACGTCCCCGACTTCTTCCTCGCCGAGGGTGAATTCGTGAGTCGGTGCGGTTTGCTGCTCCGGTAGGTTCGCAGCCGGTCCCGCCGATGCGCCGCCCGCGAGCGACAACAATCCAGCGGCTCCCAATACCGGTACGGCTTTCGTCCGACGCTTTCGCTTCAAACCTTGCTTCGCGCGCGCCATGGTGTGTAGCCCTCCAATTTTTCTGCGATGTACGACGATGGCTACGAAAGATACCACGGCTTGTGGCCCTTGCATAGGCGCTGCCGGAGGCCCGGGGTGCGTATTCCTGACAATTCTTTGCGTATTCCTGACAATTCTTCCTGGTTGGGCGCGCGCCCCAGTCCGGGGCGTTCGGCTCACCTCGGCCGCGGTTCGGCATGGCCGATCACCCGGGCGATGGTCGGGAAACGGCGCCGTAGGCCCCGTTCGAGGCCGTCGACCATGTCGTGCACTGCAGCAACCGACAGCCCCGGATCCACGCGGCAATGGAAATTGACGATCTCGCCGTCGGTGGTCTCACGCACGCGCACATCATGCACTTCGCTGAGATTCGCGATTTCGGCGCCGAGCGCAGCGAGCACTTGGCGCACTTCGTCAACGCGCGTCGCGGCAGCATCGCTGCCGGCGACGACGATCGCCGGCAGCGGCTCGATATGCGTTTCGACCTCGACTTCCGGCCCGAGCTCCTCGCGAATCGCCTCCTCGAGGCGGCTCGCGATATCGTGGGCCGCGGCAAGCGCCAGCGTGCCTTCGACTTCGAGATCGGCCGAGACCGATAGACGGCCGGCAATCGCCTGCACTGCCACGTGATGCACGGCGAGGCCGTTGTTGCGGGCGATCAGCATCACGCGCTCGCGCACAGTCTCGTCGTCCAGCGCACGCGGCTCGGTGGTGATTGTGATTTCGGCTTCGGGCATGTCGGCGCGAATCGCACGCGCGAGCCGCGCTTTGATGGCGGCAACGCGGTCGAGGGGCAATGCGCGGCTCACGCCGACGGCGAGATCGACAAAGAGCACCGCACCGCCCGGCCGCGCCCGCACCCGCTCGATGCTGACAACGCCGGGCACCCGCCGGGCGATCGCTGCCGCGCGCTCGCTCACGCCCGGGGGTGCAGTATCCGTCAAGGTGTCGATCGTGCGCCGGCCGAGGCGCCACCCGGCCAAGCAGATAAAGACCGCCACTACGATCGCCGCCGCCGCATCGGCCGAGGCGTAGCCGAGGGCGACGCCGGCCAACCCGATCAGCACCGCGATCGAGGACCACATGTCCGAGCCGAAATGCAGCGCGTCGGCTTCGAGCGCCTGGCTCGACGTTTCCTTGGCGACGCGCCGGAGCGTGCGCGCCCGGAAGAAATCGACGACGATCGAGATCGCGATAACAAGGAAGGCGACCGCCGTTGCTTCGACCGAAGAGGCCCGGTCGCCGAGGAGGCGCTGCGCCGCCTCAAAAATTACCACCGCCGACAGGAGAAACAGGAACGCGGTCTCGGCGAGCGCGGTCACGCTTTCGACCTTGCCGTGGCCGTATTGGTGCTCGGCGTCGGCCGGCTTGCCGGAAATACGCACGGCGAAATAGGTCAACAAGGTTGCTGCGAGGTCGAGGAGGGAGTGGGCGGCTTCCGATAGGATCGCCAGCGAGCCGGTGAGCAGGCCGACGGCGGCCTTCGCCGCGGTGAGCCCCGCCGAGGCGCCGATCGATCCGAGCGCGGCCTTTTCCTTCTCGTTCATGCAAATCTCACGGGCGTGGGGCGCCAATTTTCCGAACGACCGGTCCCGCTCCGCCTCAATTGATATATCTAGGAGGGTGACTGGATCGTCAAATTTCGCTAGTGCATCGCGTCTAACGTGAAAGACGGCTCAGAAGTGATCGAACGGGCTCGCAAATTCTCGGCGGCGCCGATGATGGAGAGTGAGCGCACGGCGTAAAAACGTCTTACTATCATAAGGTTGTGGAGGTTGTGTCGCCTCGCTTTCGTACTCTTTGTCGTACTATTTGGATGTCTTCGGTTCGCCAGCAGCTGCGAACGAGTGATCCTGTTTTTCAGATAAAGAACAACGGGAGACGCAATAAGTCGCTACGGCAGTTGCCAATCTGCCGCCGTGCCTGATCGGCATGGAAGCCTGTGTCGGTGCACATCACCTCAGTCGCAACCTTAGATGCTTGGCCACAATGCCAGGCTAATGCCGGATAAGTACGTGCGGCCCTATTCGAGGGGACAGAAGAACGACTTCCGCGATGCGGAGGCAATCGCCGAGGCTTTGCAGCGACCGACCAACAAGTTCGTGGCGACCAACACCGCCGATCAGCTCGACCTGCAGGCGCTGCATCGGCTGCGGGAGCGAAATGTGCAGTATTGTGCATAGCCTTATTTGATACGGTGGCCGCTTGCCGCTTCCAATATTGGCCCACCGCTTCAGCCAGTGCATTCCAACAATACCCGAAGTTGGAGGACAAGCGGACATTCCGCGGATGGTGTGAATGTGCCGAGTCTGACCCCCTCACGAGAAAGGTCACAACAAGCACATCGACCGCCTGGTGGCGCTGCGGCACTGGGCCGAGCCTTTGAAGCTTGATGCAGATCGCCTCACGGTCCACGTGATCGAAGCGATCGATCCGGCTGCGGCCATTGTGGAGTTCGTGCAGGAAAACCGCGTCGATCATGTAGTCATTGGCGCACGCCAGAACTCGCTGCTACGCAAGCTTTTAGGCAGCGTGTCGGCGCAAGTGGCGGCTGCAGCCTCGTGCACTGTTACGGTTGTTCGCCCGCCCCGTGTCGAACCGCCGGAGCCAGCCGATGGTGGGCCGGCAGTACCACCGGCGCGAAACGCCAGAGAAGTCGATGGCCCAAGCCGAGCGTATGGTCAGCGAGTCGATCGCCAAAGACGATGAGGATCCTTTCGCCCCATCACGTCGCCGCCGTAGTTGCCATGTGGAAGAAGGATTATGAGCAATGAGCCCATGAGGCCGACACGGCCTTGTCGCTCAATCCCAATTACGCACACGCGGTCAATACTCGAGGCTTAGTGCATGTCTATACGGGAGAGCCGGCCAAGGCGATCCCCTACATGGAACGGGCGATTCGCCTCGACCCGAACCAACAGCTGTATAGGCATTTCCTCGGCACTGCCTATTTGGTGGCTGGCAACTACGAGACCGCGACGTCGGTAAGCGGCCGTGTAATTCCCCAGGCTATCCGCAGCGATGTTGCGACGTAGCCAGTGCATGCGCGCTCAAGATACGATTCTTCAGCGGCGCGTTCCGCCTAACGGTCCACCGCCACGGATAGAAAGCCCATCAGGCTGCAGCACTTATCTAACGATCCATTGTAGCGCGTCGCTTTCGCGACCTTTGTCGTAGGCTCTCACCTCCGGATGCAGGAACACTCTGATTGCGCCAACCAGCCAATGCTGCCAGTCGTGACCGACGATGACTGCGATTCGATCTACCTTCTGCTGGTGGTTTTTTACGAACCTAGCGTGATTCTCGAAGGCCGCAATATTTTCCCAGCCGTTGAAGGCGGAGGCATCAATCAACAATCTAATCTTCCCATACCGGCTGATAATAGAATCGACCTGCGGCGCAATTTTGTGGAAGTCGTCCGCTTTCAATTTCTCCGGTGCCGTAATCCTCAATACGTTGTCAGAAACAATGTCTGTCTTGATCATATGATACTCCTTCAGTGTAAACCGGACGCACCTCGACGCACTGCAACTACATTATGAAGTGAAAGAACGGCGGTTTAGTGACGACTCAATGAGTGGTCTTCTGAATCAGAAACGAGGGCCGACAATGTTGAAATACATCGAGGGCCTGCCACAAGGCGTGCTGGCGATCGCAGCCTCGAGCAAGGTAATGCACGAGGACTATCGCGGTACGCTCCTCCCCAATGGCTGAAGCAATGATTGCCCATGGTCCGATTGCTCTTTACGTCAGGAGAAATTCGGCTCTTCCCGCTTTCCGAATTGCCCGCCGCGCAAGTGTGGATGACGGAGGCGAGATGAGCCGGCTTCACCACGAATCCCGCCCGGCAATACTTCTCGTACGCGGCCCGAGAAAACGCGGTAGCAGCGCCGCCGGACGCGCGGGAGACGGACGGCACTAGCCCTTGATCCGATTTAATAAAATCGAATTTGATAGGATTATGACAGTGGCATTACGAAAATTTCAAAAATCAAATGTCTGCGACCTTACATGAAAGGATGCACATCCCTAGCAGTTGCGACATAAATGCTTGATTCATGTCAATGCTGGACGCGGTCAATGGTGACTGAGTTGAACCGTTGCACCAGTCGACGGTAGAAGGAATTGCGTCATGGCCCAAAAAGAATCCCACACCGAACGCACTGAAAAACCCTCATCGTTGAATCTGATGCCCACCGAGTTTGCCGAGATGGGAAAAAAGCGCGTTGAGGAATTCGTCAACACCCAAACGGAGCTTCTCGAAAAGCTCCAGGAGATGAATCGTCAATGGCTAGATCGCGCCCAATCGGAAACAAATCTTGCTTCCGAGTTTGCCTCCAAATTGACAGCAGCGCGTTCCATCCCGGACGCGATGGCGGCTTACCAGGAGTGGGCCAGCCGGCGGTTTGAAATGATGGCGGAAGACGGCAAGCATCTTTTCGCCGATGCCCAGAAGTACATGGAGGCGGCCACCCGCCTGCTACCCAACGCTTCGCTGATCAAAGGCGGTGGCGGCTCCAGCACGTAGTCGGCTGAGCGGATGCAGTGGAGGTGATTATGCCGCCCGTCGCCCTTGTTCACTCGCGTGACACTGTAGTGCCGCGAGCGAGCAAAACCGCAGCCGAAGGGGCTGTAGTTCAGGAATTGTCTTCCGACACTGCATTCCAGGTTCTCGACCGTGCGGCGCATGCGGCCATCTCCCAAGCCACGTTTGGCATATCGCCGGCCGCGCTGGGAGGAGCTTTTTTCGATTGGTGGGTGCATCTTGCGTTTTCGCCCGGCAAGCAGGCTGAACTGGCACAGCAAGCGATCGCCGGAGCCGCGGACAATTTAGCCTTCGCCGCGCAATCTGCGTCCGGCTCGCCGGGCGACCCATCCGAGCGCGCGTTGCCGCACGATAATCGTTTTCGTGCGCCGGACTGGCGGGCTTTTCCGTTCAACGTCTACGCTCACAATTTTTTGTCGATCGAACGCTGGTGGGAAGCAGCGACAACGCATGTGCGCGGCGTCAGCCAGGGCCATGACGACATGGCAAATTTCACGGCACGACAGCTCCTCGACACCGTCGCTCCCTCGAATTTCATCGGGACCAATCCGGAGGTTCTTGCGCGCACGCGCGCCGAGTCGGGCGCCAACCTGGTGCGCGGTTACGCAAACTGGATTGCCGACTTGACGCGAGCGCGAAGCGGCGAACCGCCGCGCGGCACGGAGGCATTTAAGGTCGGCGAAACGGTAGCGGTGACGCCGGGCAAGGTCGTCCTGCGCACGCGTCTTGCAGAAATCATCCAATACGCGCCTGCGACCGACCGCGTCCGCCCGGAGCCGATTGTGATCGTGCCGGCCTGGATCATGAAATACTACATCCTCGACCTGTCGCCCGCGAATTCTCTAGTCAAGTTCCTCACGCACCAGGGCTTCACCGTATTCATGGTTTCCTGGAAGAACCCCGGCGCGGAGGATTACGACGTCGGTTTCGACGATTATCGCACCGAGGGCGTACTCCCGGCGATCAAGGCGGCGACCGCCATCACCGGCGCCCGTAAAGTGCACGCAGTCGGCTATTGCCTCGGCGGAACGCTGCTCGCAATTACAGCCGCGGCCATGACGCGCGACGGGGACGAGCGGTTGGCGAGCCTGAGTCTGTTCGCCGCCCAGGTCGACTTCACCGAGGCCGGCGAGCTGATGCTCTTCATCAACGAGAGCCAGGTCGCGTTTCTCGAAGACATGATGTGGCAGCGCGGTTATCTCGACTCCAGGCAGATGGCCGGGGCGTTCCAGATATCGCGATCGAACGATCTGATCTGGTCGCGCAGCATTCACGACTACCTGATGGGCGAGGAGACGTTTCCAATCGATATCATGGCCTGGAACGCCGATGCGACACGCATGCCCTCCCGCATGCATTCGCAATATCTGCGGTCGCTTTTTCTCAACAACGACCTTGCCGAGGGCCGGTTCGAAGTGGCCGGCCGGCCGGTGGCGCTACCCGACATCCGCCTGCCCCTCTTCGCCGTCTCCACGGAGCGCGACCACGTCGCCCCTTGGCACTCGGTCTTCAAGCTGCATCTTTTGACCGAGGCTCCGATCACTTTTGTCCTAACAAATGGAGGGCACAACGCGGGGATATTGTCCGAACCGGGACACCCGCACCGGCATTTCCGCATGGCCGTGCGCGAGACCGGCGAACCTTATATCGATCCCGAAAAATGGCGCACCGGACACGAGCCGCATGAAGGTTCATGGTGGCCGACATGGAGCGCGTGGCTCGCCGCGCGATCCGGCAAGCCCGTCGAACCGCCTCCGCTCGGTGACGCGGCAGCCGGGTTTGCAGCACTTGAGGACGCGCCAGGGCGCTATGTCTACGTGAAGTGAGCAACTCGTGACGGCGCTAGCCTGTTGCGGCTCCCGAAAATTGACGCAACGGCGGAGTGTGAAATGGATGTGCAAGGCAAGGCGATCGTAATTACCGGCGCGGCACAAGGGCTCGGCCAGAAGATGGCGGAGATGTTGGCCGGTCAGGGCGCGGCTCTCGCGCTGGTCGACCTTGATCACGCAAAACTCCAGGAGACTGTGCGGCTTTGTTCGCGGGGCAAAGTCAAAGGCTTCCCAGCTGACGTAACCGACGAGCCGGCTGTCGAGACATTGTTTCGACGCATCCACAGCGACTTCGGCGGCGTCGACGGCCTTATCAATAATGCCGGTGTCACCAGCGATGCGCTCTTGGTGAAGGTGGCAAACGGCAAGGTGCAGCGGAAAATGTCCATGGCGGAATTCGATAAGGTCATCGCCGTCGACCTCAGGGGCGTCTTCCTGTGCGCGCGCGAGGCCGCCGTGTACATGGTCGAGAGCGGCCGCGGCGGCGTGATCATCAACATTTCCAGCATTTCTCGCGCCGGCAATGTCGGGCAGACCAACTATGCCGCCGCCAAGGCCGGCGTCGCCGCCATGACGGTGACTTGGGCTAAGGAACTCGCTCGCTATAAGATCCGCGTCGCCGGCATCGCTCCGGGATTTACCGACACGCGCATGGTGGCGACCATTCCGCCAAAGGTTAAAGAGAAGATCATCTCGACCATTCCGTTGCGGCGCTTTGCGAAACCCGAGGAGATCGCGCGCGCCGCGCTCTTCATCCTGCAGAACGACTACTACGACGGTCGGATTCTGGAGATCGACGGCGGATTGCGGCTATGACCAGTGCCATCATCAAATCGTGCGCGTGCAACTTCGGTGTCGGCCAGCACGTTGCGAAATATTGCGACGTTTGGGCATTACAGACCCGGCTTGCCGATTACCATGACAACCCCGCTCGGAGTAAGGATCATGAATCAGCGAGAAATAGTCCTCTGCAATGCCACTCGAACTGCAATCGGCACATATGACGGCAGCCTCAAAGCCGTACCAGCGACGGAGCTGGGCGCAACGGTCGTGCGCGCCGTATTGACGCGTTCCAAGCTCAAGGGCTCGGATGTGGATACGGTAGTGATGGGAAACGTCATCCAGGCCGGCAACAAGATGAACCCCGCCCGGCAATCAGCCGTTGACGGCGGAATTCCCGTCGATGTCCCGGCAATGACTGTCAACCGAGTCTGCGGCTCCGGCGCGCAAGCCATCGCCTCAGCTGCGCAGGAGGTCATGCTCGGCATGCTCGACAGCGCGATCGCCGGCGGCATGGAGAACATGGACATGGCTCCATATCTCGTCGCCAACGGCCGCTGGGGCTATCGGATGGGCGACGCTCAAATGTACGACAGCATGCTGCGCGATGGCCTCAACGACGCCTTTTCCGGTGAACATTCCGGCTGGCACACCGAGGACCTTGTCGAATCCCGCCAGATTACCCGCGAGGCGCAAGATCGTTGGGCCGAACGATCGCAAACGCGTTTTTCGGCAGCGCAGGCGGCGGGCAAGTTCAAGGATGAAATCACGCCGGTCGAACTGAAAAGCCGCAAGGGGCCGAAGGTTTTCGACAAGGATGAGCATAACCGGCCGGACACCACGATGGAAAGCCTCGCCAAGCTTCATCCGGCCTTCCGCAAGGATGGGACGATAACGGCTGGCAATGCGCCGGGGCTGAACAGCGGTGCCTCGGCGATGTTAGTGGCAGAGCGCGGTTGGGCCGAGCAGCACCAGCTTGAGCCGATGGCGCGACTCGTGTCCTACGGCATCGGCGCCGTGGAACCAGGCATGTTCGGGCTTGGTCCGATACCGGCAGTTCGCCAAGCGCTCGATCGCGCCGGCTGGAAGATCGGCGACATCGAACGGATCGAAATCAACGAAGCATTCGCCGCAATCGCCATCGCGGTGACGCGAGAGCTAGGCCTTCCCGAGGATATCGTGAACGTCGAAGGCGGCGCCATCGCGCACGGTCATCCGATCGGTGCGACGGGTGCCGTGCTGACGACCCGGCTCCTTCACTCGATGAAGCGCGACGGGATCGAGCGCGGTGTCGTCACACTGTGCATCGGCGGCGGCCAAGGCATCGCATTGACGCTGGAGGCGACGCATTAAGGCCGGCATTTTTGGTGTGAAGTGCCGACCGGCCGGGGGAATATGAAAGCTCTCGTCTATCACGGACCAGGAAAGAAAGCGGTTGAAGATCGTCCGAAGCCGGAGATCTCCGCGCCAACGGATGCCGTCGTGAAAATTGTCAAGACGACGATCTGCGGCACCGACCTGCACATTCTCAAAGGCGACGTGCCGACTTGCGCGCCTGGCCGCATCCTCGGCCATGAGGGCGTCGGCGTGGTCGACAAGGTCGGTGCGGCGGTCACTGGGTTTCATGCGGGTGATCGCGTAATCGTGTCGTGCATATCGTCTTGCGGCAAATGTGACTATTGCCGCCGCGGCATGTACTCGCATTGCGTCAATGGCGGCTGGATACTCGGCAACAAGATCGACGGCACGCAAGCCGAATATGTCCGCATTCCCTTCGCCGATACCAGTCTCTATCACATCCCCGCAGGCGCGGACGAAGATGCGCTGGTCATGCTGAGTGACATCCTGCCCACCGGCTTTGAATGCGGCGTGCTCAACGGCAAGGTTCAGCCGGGCTCGACCATCGCCATTGTCGGGGCCGGCCCCATCGGGCTCGCAGCCTTGCTTACCGCGCAGTTCTATTCGCCGGCCGAGATCATCATGATCGACATGGATGACAACCGCCTGCAAATGTCTTCCCGCTTCGGTGCGACGACAGTCATCAACAACAAGGACGGCAAGGCGGTGGAGAAGATCAAGAAGATGACCGGTGGCCGCGGGGTCGATACGGCCATCGAAGCGGTCGGCGTGCCTGCGAGTTTCATTACCTGCGAGGATATCGTGGCGCCCGGCGGCATCATCGCCAATATCGGCGTGCACGGGGTGAAGGCGGACTTGCATCTGGAGCGACTTTGGGATCGCAACATCGCGATTACGACGAGGCTCGTCGATACCGTCACCACGCCAATGCTGCTCAAGACTGTGCAGTCGCATAGGATCGATCCCAAGCGGCTGATTACGCATCATTTCAAGTTCGACACGATCATGGATGCCTATGACACGTTCGGAGCGGCGGCCAAGACCAATGCGCTCAAGGTTCTCATCGAGGCCTGAGCGCGGCGAAGGTGAACGGCTGCGGCGCTGATCAAGCAATGACGGCTATCTCATTCTGGGTTGATTTTGCCTCTCTCTCACTGGAGACCGCAGATGATGAAGGGCCGTCACCACCAAGAGCTCATAGAAAAGACACGCGGGCTGGCACCGATCCGCACGGCCGTCGTCCACCCGGTCGACACGGTTTCGCTGCTTGGCGCGATTGAAGCCGCCAAGGAAAAACTCATCATCCCCGTACTGGTTGGGCCTGAGGCCAAAATCCGAGCCGCAGCGGAACAGGCCAAGCTCGACCTTTCCGCCTATGAGCTCGTGCCGACGGAGCATAGCCACGCGGCAGCGGCCCAAGCGGTCGCTCTGGCGCGCGATCGCAAGGTCGAGGCACTGATGAAGGGCAGTCTCCACACCGACGAGTTCATGGGTGCGATCGTCCATGAGGAAAAACTGCATACCGCCCGGCGCATGAGCCATGTGTTCGTGATCGACGCGCCAGACTATCCGCGGCCGCTCTTCGTCACCGATGCCGCCCTCAACATTTACCCCACGCTCGAAGACAAGGTCGACATCGTCCAGAACGCTATCGACCTAGCGCACGTGCTTGGCCTGGAGCGCCCGAAGGTCGCCATCCTCTCCGCGGTCGAGATCGTGACGTCAAAAATCAAGTCCACGATCGACGCGGCGGCTTTGTGCAAGATGGCCGATCGCGGCCAGATCACCGGCGGCATCCTCGACGGGCCGCTCGCGTTCGACAATGCCGTCTCCGAGGAAGCTTGCAAGACCAAGGGCATCGTCTCGCCGGTCGGCGGCCGGGCGGACATTTTGGTCGTGCCCGATATCGAAGCCGGCAACATGCTGGCGAAGCAGCTCGAATATCTGGCCGAAGCGCAGATTGCCGGCATCGTGCTCGGGGCCCGCGTGCCGATCATCCTTACAAGCCGCGCCGACAAGACACCGGCGCGGCTCGGCTCATGCGCGATCGCGCTGCTGCTGGCGCGCCACAAGACCGAGGTGAAGTCTTGACGGACGCCATCCTCGTCCTCAATGCCGGCTCGTCTAGCATCAAGTTCTCGCTTTTCTCGGGCGAGCAGTGGCCGACGCGACAGGGTCTGTTCTGTGAGGGCGAGTGTGCCGGATTGCGCCATAGGGTACATTTCACCGCGAAAGATGGCGTCGGTGCGCTACTGCTCGACAAGCACCTCGCCGAGGGGGCGACTTACGAGGATGTGCTTGCAGCAGTGCTGCATTGGATCGGAGATTGCTTCCCGCAGCACGTTTTGATCGCGGCGGGGCACCGCGTTGTTCATGGCGGAGCGGTTTATCGGGGACCGGCGCGGATTGACGCCGAAGTTGTTGCTGAATTGACCCGCCTCGTTCCTCTCGCACCTCTTCATCAGCCGCATAACCTAGCCGCCATCGCTGCGATTTCAAAACTGCACCCAAACCTGCCGCAAGTGGCCTGTTTCGACACCTCTTTCCACCACACCCAGCCGGAGGTCGCCGCCGCCTTCGCCCTGCCGCGCCGTCTGACCGACGGGGGAGTTCGGCGCTACGGGTTCCACGGTCTGTCCTACGAATACATCGCCAGCGTCCTGCCCGAGATCGTCGGCTCGACAGGTGCGGAGGGGCGCGTGGTGGTTGCCCATCTCGGCAGCGGTGCCAGTATGTGCGGCATGAAACAACGCAAAAGCGTCGCCACCACAATGGGATTCACGGCGCTCGATGGGCTGGTCATGAGCCGACGATGCGGCAGTCTCGACCCTGGAGTCGTGCTCTATCTGATGGAAGAGAAGGGCATGACGGTCGCGGCCATCAGCGACCTGCTGTACCAGTCGTCCGGTCTGCTCGGCGTTTCGGGCCTCAGTGACGATATGAAGACGTTGCTGGCGAGCGACAAGCCGCATGCCGCCGAGGCGGTTGACCTGTTCGTTTACCGCATCTGTCGTGAGCTAGGATCGCTCGCCGCCGCTTTAGGCGGCTTTGATGTCCTCGTTTTTACTGCAGGCATCGGCGAGCACGCTCCCGAAATCCGTCATCGGGTCTGCGAGAAAGCGGGCTGGCTCGGGTTGGAAATCGACGAAGCGGCAAATGCCGCGGGCGGCCCGCGGATTACAAAAGCCACCAGCAAAACATCCGCCTGGATGATCCGGACGGACGAAGATCTGATGATCGCCCGCCACACTTGGCGCCTCGTCGGGGAAATTAAAGAGCGCAAGGATTGATGAAGCACGCATTCCCCGTAAGACGGGGGGCTAGCGTGATGCAAATCAAGTCACCACAAAAGCCCCCTGTCGCCGTGCCGACGCCGACCGATACGACAGGACTCGCTGAAGCGGAAGCGGTTACATACAAGATAGATCATCAGACCGATGCCGGAAATGGACTAACGTTGAATGAGCGTGGGTAAATATGAAAAGCAAATCCAGTTTATCGAATCTCGGCGTGGTCGCCTCGGTGCGCGGCAGTGTCGTGGACATTCGATTCGATGAGCATTTGCCGTCGATCTACTCGGTGCTGCTCACGGGACCAGAAAAGCAGATCGTCATCGAAGTGCTGGCGCAACAAGATGCGCGGCACGTGCGCGGGATTGCGTTGACGCCGACGCAAGGTCTCGCTCGCGGCATGTCCGTGGAGGATACGGGGGGGCCGTTGAAAGCGCCGGTGGGCAACGCGGTTCTCTCGCGGATGTTCGACGTATTTGGCAATACAATAGATCGCGAAGCGGCGTTGTCCGATGTCGAATGGCGTTCGGTGCATCGGGCTCCACCGCCGCTGGCGCGACGTTCCACCAAGTCGGAAGTCTTTGAGACGGGCATCAAGGTCATTGATGTCCTTGTACCGCTGGAGCGCGGTGGCAAGGCGGGACTTTTCGGCGGGGCGGGCGTCGGCAAGACGGTGCTGCTGACGGAGATGATCCACAACATGATAGGTCATCACGAGGGCATAAGTATTTTTTGCGGCATTGGCGAACGGTGTCGTGAAGGCGAAGAGCTTTACGATGCGATGAAGGAAGCCGCCGTGCTGCCGAACATGGTGATGGTCTTCGGCCAGATGAACGAGCCGCCGGGCGCGCGGTTCCGCGTGGGGCATGCGGCATTGACGATGGCCGAGTATTTTCGTGACGACGAGCACCGCGACGTGCTGCTGCTCGTCGACAACATTTTTCGCTTCATCCAAGCCGGCATGGAGGTATCCGGCTTGATGGGACAGATGCCGTCGCGGCTGGGTTATCAGCCTACGATGGGCACCGAGCTGTCAGGGTTGGAAGAGCGCATTGCCAACACGGATACCGGTGCCATCACCTCGATTCAGGCGGTGTATGTGCCAGCGGACGATTTCACCGATCCGGCGGCGGTGCATACGTTCTCGCATCTCTCCGCGTCGATCGTGCTCTCGCGCAAGCGGGCAAGCGAAGGGCTTTTCCCAGCCATTGATCCTCTGCAATCCAGTTCCAAGATGGCCACGCCGGGCATCGTCGGCGAGCGGCATTACGGCCTGGCGCAAGAAATCCGCCGCACGCTCGCGCAATACGCCGAACTAAAGGACATCATTGCCATGCTGGGCTTGGAGCAGCTCTCGCCGGAGGATCGCAATGTGGTCGCCCGCGCCCGCCGGTTGGAGCGCTTTCTCACCCAACCCTTTTTCACGACCGAACAGTTCACCGGCCTCAAAGGAAAGCTTGTCAGCCTCAAGGATGCGCTGGATGGTTGTGAGCGTATCCTGCGCGATGAATTCAAAGACTATCCGGAAAGCGCGCTTTACATGATCGGGGCAATTGACGAAGCGAAGGCAAAAGCAAAACCCGTTCCGCCCGGAGCCCCGGCCAAACCGGAGTCAACCGCTGCGAAGTCCGGTTTGAAGAATGCCGCCGGGTTGCGGGCTAAAGTCACGTCCGAGCCGCAGCCGAATGCCGGGGCGAAACCTCCACCCAAGCTCGAACATGCCGGTGGCACCCATGAATCTTAAGGTGCTCCTGCCGTTCCAGGTTTTTGCCGAAAAAACCGGCGTGTCGCGGATCGTCACCGAAACGCGCGAGGGTTCGTTTGGGCTCCTGCCTCACCGACTCGATTGCGTGGCGGCGCTAGCACCCGGGATTCTGACCTACGAGACAGCGTCAGACGGCGAAGTTTTCTTGGCCGTAGATGCAGGGGTGCTCGTTAAGACCGGTCCGGACGTACTCGTATCCGTGCGGCGGGCGATCGGCGGGACGGACCTCGGCCAGTTGCGCGAAGCGGTGGAGCGAGAGTTTCTGACCCTCGACGAGCACGAGCAAAGCGTGCGCTCGGCGTTGGCAAAAATGGAAGGCGATCTCATACGGCGCATGGCGAGCCTTCACAATGACTGATGGATCCCAAGACGAGATCGTGAAACCAGATCCTTCGCTCAGTCAGGAGGTCGGCGCGAAAGCGGCGCGCAAGCTCAAGGCACGGCGCAACTCCGCGCAGGGCGTCTGGTTCGGCCTGGGGATGATGGGCCTGATCGGCTGGTCGGTGGTGATTCCAACGCTGCTCGGGGCGGCGCTCGGTATCTGGCTGGACCAATATTATCCGGGCAAGCATGCCTGGACACTGGCGCTGATGATGGCCGGGCTCGCCATCGGATGTTTTAATGCGTGGCATTGGGTGGCCAAGGAAGACAAGGAGATTCGGGACGAACAGGAGGATAACGATGAATGAATTTTTGTTTTTGGCACCGCCACTGGCGGCGGGTCTACTGCTCGGCGCGTTTTTCTTCGGCGGTCTTTGGTGGACGATCATCAGGGGCGTTTCGTCCCAACGGCCGGCGTTTTGGTTCTTCGGTAGCATGCTGCTGCGGATGAGCCTTATCCTGGCTGGATTTTATTTTGTCGGGGGCGAAAATTGGGAACGGTGGCTGCCGTGTCTCCTTGGCTTTGTCCTCGCGCGCCTCGGCGTGAGTTGGCTGACCCGCCCGCCGGTCCAACACCACAACTCCCGGGCACCGGAGACCAGCTATGCGCCTTAGTCCCGATGAGATGATCTTCTGGCAGCACGGTTTTCTCAAACTCAACGGCACGATTGTGTTCACATGGGGATTGATTTTCGTGTTGGCTGCCGGCTCAAAGCTCATCACGCGCAATCTGTCCACGGAACTGAAACGTTCCCGCTGGCAGAACCTGCTGGAAATCGTTGTTACCGGCATCGAGAAGCAAATCGAAGATGTCGGCCTCCGCCACCCAAAGAAGTATATCGGCTTTCTGGGCTCGCTTTTTCTGTTTATCGCGTTAGCCAGCCTATGCACCGTCATTCCCGGCTATGAGCCGCCGACGGGGTCGCTCTCTACGACTGCGGCGCTCGCGCTGTGCGTGTTGGTGGCCGTGCCGTTTTTCGGCATCGAGGAGCAGGGGCTGGGCGGCTACCTCAAATCCTATGCGGAACCGACTATCATTATGCTGCCGTTTAACATCATCAGCGAATTGTCGCGCACGCTGGCACTGGCGGTCCGTCTGTTCGGCAACATGATGAGCGGGACGATGATTCTCGCCATTTTGCTGACCATCACGCCCTTCATCTTCCCGATCGCCATGAGTGCGCTCGGTCTGCTCACCGGCATGGTGCAGGCCTACATCTTCAGCATCCTGGCAGCGGTTTACATTGCGGCCGCCACGCGCGGTCGTAAGGCGAGGCTTGAACCGATGCAAGACATTAAAGCATGAACAAACACAACAAGAGGCGACACTATGGATAACATGACGCTCATCGCCATCGCTTCAATCATCACCGCCGGCCTGACGATCGCTCTGGGCAGTATCGGGCCTGCGCTTGGCGAAGGCCGTGCGGTTGCCACGGCATTGAGTTCTCTGGCGCAGCAGCCCGATGCCGCAACGACGATCACACGCACGCTGTTTGTGGGGCTGGCCATGATCGAGTCCATTGCGATCTATTGCTTCGTGGTCTCGATGATTCTCATTTTCGCCAATCCGTTCTGGAATCACGTCATCGCCCAAGCTCCAGGGAAATAATTCATGCTCATCGATTGGTTTACTGTCGGTGCGCAGGCGCTCAACTTCATCATCCTCGTGTGGTTGCTGAAGCGTTTTCTTTACAAACCGATCCTCAACACTGTGGACGCGCGGGAGAAGCGGATCGCTGCAGAACTCGCGGACGCTGACGCAAAAAAGGCCGAGGCGCAAAAGGAGCGCGACGATTACCAGCACAAGAACGAAGAGTTCGACCAGCAGCGCGCCGCCCTCTTGAGCAAGGCGACGGACGAAGCGAAAGCCGAACGTCAACAACTCCTCAACGATGCGCGAAAGGCAGCCGATGCCCTGAGTGCCAAGCGACAGGAGGCGCTGCGAAGCGACGCCCAAAACCTCAATCAAGCCATCCGGCGCCGTACCCAGCAGGAAGTGTTCGCCATAGCGCGAAAGGCACTGACGGATCTTGCCACGGCGAGCCTGGAGGAGCGCGTGAGCGAGGCGTTCATCCGTCGCCTGCGCACGATAGACGGCAAGGCAAAAGAAAGAATCGCCGCGGCCCTCAAGACAGCGTCCGAGCCTGACGTCGTACGCAGCGCGTTCGACCTGCCTGAGGCGCAACGCGCGGCAATACAAAAAGCTCTCAATGAGACCTTCTCGGCTGAAGTTCCCGTCCGGTTCGAGACCGCGCCGGACCTGATTAGCGGAATCGAGTTCACGACGAATGGACAGAAAATTGCCTGGAGCATCGCGGATTATCTCGCCTCTCTGGAAAAAGGTGTGGATGAGCTTTTGAAAGAGAAGGACAAACCTGAAGCGAAAGCCGAGCCAAAACCTGAACCCAAAATCGCGCCGAGGACCGAGGCCAAAACTGCAGCCAAACCGGAAGAACTCAAGCCCGAGACGCGGCGCGCATGAGCACTGAGCCTGAAAGCTTGCAGAGTATCTTCGACCGCACGTTTTCTGGGATCAGCCAGGTGCGGGAAGCATTCGCGCCGCAACTGACACCGCGGGAGGTGGGCACGATCAGCAGCATCGCCACCGGCATCGCCAAAGTGTCTGGGCTTCCCGCTGTTGGCTTCGAGGAGTTGGTAAAATTTCCCGGCGATTTGCTCGGCATGGCTTTCAACGTTGACGAGGCTGAAATCGGCGTCGTGCTGCTCGGCGAATACTGGCATCTGAACGCCGGCGATGAAGTCGAGCGGACGGGCCGGGTCATGGATGTGGTTGTAGGCGACGGATTGCTGGGGCGCGTCATCGACCCGCTTGGTCGGCCACTCGATGGCAATGGACCGGTGACCGCCAGCGAGCGCCTCCCGATCGAACGAGCGGCACCGCATATCATGGATCGCGCGCCGGTGACGGTGCCTCTCCAGACCGGGCTGAAAGTTATCGATGCGCTCATTCCGGTCGGGCGCGGCCAGCGCGAGTTGATTCTCGGCGACCGTCAGACGGGCAAGACCGCTATTGCGATCGATACCATCCTTAACCAGCGCGACCAGAATGTGTTGTGCGTATATTGTGCCATCGGACAGCGCGCGTCCGCCGTCGCGAAGGCCGTGGCAACCCTGCGGGAAAAGGGCGCGATGGATCACGCGGTCCTCGTCGTAACCGAGGGCAATGACCCACCAGGTCTCGCCTTCATCGCACCTTACGCCGCGACCAGCATCGCGGAGCACTTCATGGAGCAAGGCCGCGACGTACTGGTTGTGTATGACGACCTCACACATCACGCGCGCGCCTATCGCGAACTGTCTCTGCTGCTGCGGCGCCCGCCCGGCCGCGAAGCTTTTCCCGGCGACATCTTTTACATCCACGCGCGGCTGCTAGAACGCGCGACGCATTTGCGCAAGGAACTTGGCGGCGGCTCGCTCACCGCTCTGCCCATCATCGAAACCGAAGCGCAGAACATTTCCGCCTACATTCCGACCAACCTGATATCCATCACGGACGGGCAGATCTATCTCTCGCCGTCATTGTTCGAATTGGGCGTGCTGCCTGCCATCGATGTTGGCAAGTCCGTTTCACGCGTGGGCGGCAAAGCGCAACGCGCGGCCTACCGTGCCGTGGCGGGCGACCTTAAGCTCGCCTACGCGCAGTTCGAGGAGCTTGAGACCTTTGCCCGCTTCGGCGCTCGCCTAGATGAGAACACGCGCAAGATCATCGAGCACGGACGGCGCATCCGCGCCTGCCTCAAACAGGCGGAATGCGCACCGGTGTCCGTGCCTGCACAAATCGCCGTCTTGCTGGCATTAACCGCGGAACTTTTCGACGGCGTGGCGCTCGACCACATGCCGGACGCGGAGCGCGCCGTCCAGAAGGCCGCGGCGAACATCCCGGCCGAAGTCTGCGCGCGCTTCGAAAGTGCCGACAAGTTGAGCGATGAGGATCGTAACATGATCATCGAAATCGCTCGCCGGGCGCTCGCTCCTTTCCAACCCAAGCCGGAACCCAAAGCCGAAGCTATACGGAAGCCGGAAGCCAAAGCCGAGCAAAAGTCTGAACCCGCGTTCAAGGCCAAATCTGAGTCCAAGCTGGAATTGAAACCCAAAGCCAAAGCTGAGCCTGATCGCGGGCCCAAGCCGGACGCACCAATGGAGCCCGCGACGAAAACCAAGAAGAAGAAATCATGAGCGACACCACGGAGAGCCTTCGCCGGAAAATCAGCAGTGCGGGAGACCTCCAATCCGTTGTCCGCACGATGAAAGCCCTGGCCGCATCAAGCATCGGACAATACGAGAAATCGGTGCGCGCATTGGCCGACTATTATCGGACCGTGGAGCTGGGGTTCGGCGCGTGCCTTCGGGAAAACGAGCCGGTGGCCGCGATGGTCGAGCCCAGCGTAGCAACCCATGCGGGTGCGATAAGCGCGGTTGTGTTCGGGTCCGATCAGGGACTGGTGGGGCAGTTTAACGACGTAGTGGCCGATTATGCGGTCAAGACCCTCGCGGCTGTGACCGGCAAAGCTCAAGTTTGGGCGGTCGGCGAACGTGTTCATGCGCGTCTGGCGGACGCGGGTTTGCCGCCGGTCGGACTCTTCATCGTGCCGAGCTCGGTCCAGGCCATCACCCCGCTCGTCGGGCAGATTCAGATTGAAAGCGAAGCGCATCGGGACAAAGGTGAGAATGCCGACCTTTGGGTATTCCATAACCGACCGCTGTCCGGCTCGCTCTACGAGCCAGTTAGTCAGCGGCTGCTGCCGCTCGATGCACAGTGGCAACAAGGTCTGGCCAAAATCCACTGGCCGACCGCGAACCTGCCCGAGGTTATGGGCCGTGGCACCACGACCTTGCGTGCGCTTATCCGCGAATATCTTTTCATCTCCCTATTCCGGGCCTGCGCCGAATCCCTGGCCAGCGAGAACGCAAGCCGCCTGGCGGCAATGGAGCGCGCAGATAAAAACATCAACGACCTGCTGGAGCAGCTCCACGGCTCCTTCCACCAGTTGCGCCAGAGTGGCATCGACGAAGAACTTTTCGACGTGATCTCTGGCTTCGAGGCGCTGGCTGGTTCGCGGTAGGAACCATGTCGAAAGGATAGACATGAAAATCAATTCAAAGAACTTTCACTTGCGGGAGGGGCATGAGGTCGACCTCAAAAAGTGGCCAACGAAGGTCGATCCCGTGTACAAATCGAAGGAGCAATACAAAAAAATACTGGACGAACACGTTGCGCAATTGAGTTCACAACAGGAACTTCTCTACGCGTCCAATCGCTATGCGGTCCTGTTGATCTTTCAGGCGATGGATGCGGCGGGAAAAGACGGCGCTATCAAACACGTCATGTCCGGGGTCAACCCCCAAGGCTGCCAGGTATTCAGCTTCAAACATCCCAGCGCCACCGAACTGGAACACGACTTTCTCTGGCGCACCACCCGCGATCTGCCGGAACGCGGGAGGATCGGCATTTTCAACCGATCCTACTACGAGGAGGTTCTGATCGCCCGCGTACACCCCGCGATCCTCCGCAGCGAAGCGATCCCTGACACCCCGCATCACGACAAGAAGGTCTGGCACGACCGATATCGTTCGATCGTGGATTTTGAGAGACACCTCCACGTCAATGGAACCCGGATCATCAAGTTCTACCTCCACCTCTCGAAGGAGGAACAGCGAAAGCGCTTCCTCGAACGCATCGACGAACAGGAAAAGAACTGGAAATTAAGTACATCGGACATTGCCGAGAGAAATTTCTGGAAGCAGTACATGAAGGCGTATGAGGAATGCCTTAGTGCGACAAGCACAAGCGACGCCCCTTGGTATATCGTTCCCGCCGACGACAAAGAGAACGCTCGGCTGGTCGTTTCCCGAATTATCCTCGATACGCTCGAAGGACTCAAAATGAGTTTTCCCAAAACGAACAAAAAGCGCCGGCGCGAACTGCAGTCAATCCGCAAGCAGCTTGCGAAATGAGATCTTGAGTGGATGCTGCCCGTCGTCTTGGGAGCCGCGACGACTATCATCGCTTTCCAACCCTGCCAGCGGTTTCATTGTCATCCGGGTCAATGTCCGGAAGAAAATCAGACTTTTACCATTGGCGACGTCATTTCCTTTCAATCACCCGCGAGCATAAGGATCAGTCATGCCTAAAGAACTGCCCGTTAAATCCGCTGATCTGTCGCTACTGAGCGTCCCGGCGTTCTGGCCGATGGCGATGGCAACGACGATGCTCGAGCAGGGCGCCGAGCTCTACGCCAAGAACCTGAAATTCGTCGAGGAAGAGATCAAAATTCACGGCGATCTAAGACCCACGCTCGCGACGCCCAACCAGGCGCGCCTCGACCTGCGAACCATGGTGCTGCGCGATTACGGCAAGCCGGTCGGAATTCCCACACTCATCGATGCGCCGCATGCCGGTCACACCGCGATGATCGCCGACTACCACGAGGGTCAGAGCCTGGTGGAAACACTGTTGGAGAATGGCGTCGGCCACGTCGCGTTGACTGACTGGAAGTCGGCGACGGAGGACATGAAGGATCTGGAGATCGACAACTATCTTGCCGAACTTATTGTTGCGATCGACGATCTCGGAGGGCGCGTGAACATAGTTGGCCTTTGCCAAGGCGGCTGGGTGTCAGCAATGATCGCCGCGCGGTTCCCCGATAAAGTGAACTCGCTCGTCCTTGCCGGCGCGCCCATCGATACGGATGCCGGCGACGGTCCGATCAAGCGCATGGCCCATGAATCCCAAATGTCATTCTACGAGCAGTTAGTGGGGCTCGGCGGCGGCCTGATGAAGGGCAAGTTCATGCTGCAAGGCTGGAAGAACATGCACCCTGAGCAGCACTATATTCAGGACCAGATCGACTTGTATGAGCACATCGACGACCCGGCGTATCTCAAGAAGGAAGAGACATTCAATAGCTGGTACGAAAATCCGATCGACCTGCCGGGGCGTTGGTACCTGCAGGTGATGAGCCAATTGTTCAAGGAAAATCGGCTTACCAAGGGCACGTTCGTCGGGCTGGGCCGGAAGCTCGATCTCCACAATATTACTTGCCCCGCTTATTTGCTGGCCGGCGCAGACGATGACATCACGACACCTGAGCAGGTCCTTGATGCCGCCAAATATCTCGGGACGCCGAAGGACCGCATCGTTCAGCAGACCGTGCCGGGCGGTCACATCGGACTGTTCATGGGGTCGCGCACTTTGAAAGAAGCTTGGCCATCGATCGCGCGCTGGATAGACGCTCAGTAAGACTACCTGTCAGTAAGACTACCTGTATGTCGAGTTACGTTGCTTAGGGCGTGTGCTCATAAACGCGCCGCGTCCAATGTCGGCTATTGGTGCAAGAGCAGACATCGCTAGGACACTTCCGCATGTCGCTGAATGACCCAGCAGCGACATTGTCCGGCGTTTTATGTTGCAGCGCGAAGCGAGTCTCAGCTCTATCAAAACATTTGCTTGAGCCGGTACGATGCAGTCTCCTCGGCAGCTGGAGGGTGGCCCGTTAACGGTGCCCCTCCGTTTT
The DNA here is from genome assembly GCA_963850855.1 of uncultured Alphaproteobacteria bacterium. Lineage (GTDB taxonomy): Bacteria > Pseudomonadota > Alphaproteobacteria > Rhizobiales > Xanthobacteraceae > BOG-931. The sequence continues at coordinate 4,627 of CAWKNH010000006.1, read as the reverse complement.
CCCTCCCGGACGCCGGCGACAGCACCGCGGTTCGTCTGTCAGCCCCCGGGGCCGTCCGTCATGATGTAGCCCATCAGGTCGCCCACGTTGTGCTCCAAATTTCGGATGATGTCCTTGACGACGTCTCCGATCGAGATCACGCCCACGACCTTGCCCGCGTCCAGCACTGGTAGATGGCGAAAGCCGCGCGCAGCCATCATTGCCATGCAGCCTTCCAGTTGGTCGTCCGGCTTGACCGTCACCGGGTCGCCCGTCATCACTTGGCCCACCGGAATCTGCTTCGCATCGAGCCCGGGCAGCAGCACTTTTATGGCGCAGTCACCCTGGGTCACGATACCGACCAGTACGTCGTCGTCGATGACCAGCACCGACCGGACCCGGTTGTCGCGCATCTGGCGCAGGGCTTCGACGACCATGTCGCCGGAACGAACATGGATCAGGGCGCCACTCTTCTGGGCCAGAGCGTCTTTGACTGTGTTCATCGAGCTCCTCTCGTGAGCCCTGTCCTGGCCCGCCTAAGTGGTACGCATTGAAGGTTAGAGCCGGCTCGTTCAGCATCGACCATAATCTAGCTCACTACGCGGCTATTAATCGAGGGGCTGGGCTCGTTCGCGTCGCATCTCTTCCTTTGCTGACCCGGAGCGAATCGTCAGCTGCACTTATCTCGTAGCTAGTCGTCATTCAGTGGATTTGCGCCCTCGGGTCAGCACCGCGACAATTAAGCATGCTCACCGGTTCGGTCTATCTCTGTCATATCGCGTACAACGCCGCCGGCCTCATCGAATAGCGAAGCGAACTTTGCTGCGGTGCGTCGAGACGCAAATCGGACGTTAATGGCCCATCGCGTCATTTCGTTGCGATGCAAAGCCATGTCCGGTCTTGGAGCAACAGCCGACATCGGGGGCGCTATGGGCTCGATCGGTCGGTAGCGTTTGACCCATTGCGGACTCGCGGCCAGAAAAGATGATGCAGGGCAGCAACGTGTCATCGACTCGCGGAAGTCAAGGCTTTCATCACAAACTGCTCAGCCGCTGATCACTGGGTCCGGTCTGTACGGGTTCGGGGCGGGCTTAGATTCGCGAGGCGAGAAAAATCGAACGGGTGTCACTATCCGGGTCCAACAGCGGGCAATTGGACGTTGAAAACCGAACCATGACCAAAGTCGGACGAAGCCCAAAGCCGACCGTTATGCGCTTCTATGATCGACCGGCAGATAGACAATCCCATCCCCATGCCTTTCGACTTTGTCGTAAAAAACGATTTAAAGATGCGGTCGATATCTCTGGGATTTATTCCCGGCCCAGAGTCCGCTATCGATACCAGAACACTGTTGGCATCTTGAACTGCGGATTTTATCCTTAGCACTCGTGGGCGGTCGGGCATCGATTCCATCGCGTCTGCGGCGTTCGTCACCAGGTTCAGAATAACCTGCTGCAACTGTCCGCGATGAGCAAGAACCGAAGGGAGCGTGCCTGATAGGTCAGTTTCGACAACGATTCCTTGGACCTGTAGCTCCCCATACGCTAGCCGGAGGACCTCTTTAATAAGGTCATTCAGGTCCACGGGCCTCCTTTCCGGGCCGTCTTTATCGAACATCGCCCGGACGTTTCCTATCACCTCACTTGCGCGGTGCCCGGCGCTGACGACTTGCATCAGGGCTGCCTGTACCTCATCGAGATTCCGTTTCGTAAGCCAACGTAATCCGGCATTGGCATTTGTTACCATAGCGGCCAGCGGTTGACCGACCTCATGGGCGATCGATGCCGTCAGTTCACCGGCGGTTGCGACCCGGTTCATCTGCGCTAAAGTCCGGAGGCTGGTACGAATTCGTTCCTCTTTCTCCTTGCGGTCAGTAATGTCGACGATCGCCGAGAGCACCATTGATCCGTCATCCGTTTCGATCGGATTGAGGCCAATTTCCACGGGGAACTCGCTGCCATCCTTTCTCCGTCCGTAGAGGTCGCGTCCTATTCCCATCGGTCTCGATACGGGAGTTGCAAAGAACGATGATCGCAGACTCGGATGATCGCGACGAAAGCGTTCGGGCACGAGCATCTCGACTGGGCGGCCAAGAAGTTCCCCCCTTGAGTAGCCAAAGACGCGCTCGGTCTGCGTGTTGACCATCACGATAAGGCCGTCACGGCCGATCATCACCATTGCGTTGGGGGCGGACTCCACCACCCGGCGAAAGCCTTCCTCCAACTGCTTGCGGGCCGAGATATCCACGATCGCTGAGAGCACCATTGACCCGTCATCCGTTTCGATCGGATTTAGGCCGATTTCGACGGGAAATTCGCTCCCATCCTTCCTCAGTCCATAGAGGTCTCGTCCCGCCCCCATCGGTCGCGATACGGGAGTTGCAAAGAACGATGATCGCAGACTCGGATGATCGCGGCGAAAGCGTTCGGGCACGAGCATCTCTATCGATTTGCCAAGCAACTCATGTCGCGTGTAGCCAAATACCCGTTCGGTCTGCGTGTTGACCATTTCAATGAGTCCGGACACACCGATCATGATCATCGCGCAGGGCGCGGACTCCACCACTTGCCGTACACGCTCGTCGCTTTTATCAACGGATATATCATCCTCGCTTTTGGCACCCACGACCGGCCTCCCTAATCAACCTGCATCGCACAACGCCATGCGACCGTGATCTTGAAATCGCCGTTAGGGACGCGGACAGCCGGCGAGCATTGCGGAAGACTATTGGCCTGCCACGTCGCTTTCGGCCATGTCTTATCAGCGAGCAACGATATGAGCATCGTGAGTGCTGCCACTGTGAGCCACGTTCAAAGCGCCTGCGAGGATGGAGACGATCGGGCGTCGTACATCGCAGACAGACGATGGCGCACCGCGAGAAACGATACGGCGGGCGCGGCTACCTTCCAATTCCCGCGATCAAATCGCATCGTGGCATGTGCGATCCTGACAAGCCAATTTGATTTTCAAACTAACGCGGCCAAAGCCGTATGGGAATAGGCCAAAGGCCGACGATTGCCTTTTTACTTCGCCCGCCGAATGCAGCATGACGCGGGTTTGACGGCCTTGTTTGCGGCGCGGAACTCGATCCACGAAAACTACGCAGCGCCGTATTGGTTCGGCCTGTTGTTTAATGATCTGCGATCGGTAGCCTGAGGTCGACGCCGCGAAGAGCCGCGCCGGATCCGACGCCAATGGCCTTCACGATCGATATAGCTTGAACCATTGTGATGCCAAGCGGCCGCACTCGGTCAGCCGAAAGATACATTATGTTGCCCGACCTAGGCGTGGGGGCCTGCGGCAAGAACACCGCAACCCAGTCGTTTTCGAGTTGCTCGATCAGGTATCCAATCTGCCAACCATCCTCGATACTGACCAAGGCCGGCTTCAAACCGCTTGCACTCTCGATATGTACAAGGCCTTCGGCCGCACTTTTCATAAGCTGGTATTGCGGGAAACGATTGAGAAGGGTGTTCTCCGACCACCGGGTAATACGTCTGCCGGCGGCTGTGCGGGCTACAATGCCTGCGGCGAAGGAGATTAGGACCAGCATCAGAACCGACAGGACTGTGGCAGCGCCGATGCCTGCGCCGCCCAATTGATCCAGGTGAAGACTGTTTGAAATGGGCACGGCAACACTTTTCACCAGTCGCAATGCGTAAGACAAAATAAATAGGATGGCGCCGACGGGTAAGAGGAACAGTGTTCCGCCGATGATCGTTGTTTTCAGAAACTCTTTCATAGGATCTCTCCTCCTTGCACGAAGCCGTTATCAACGGAAACTGCCGTGGAGCCGCGTTCATGCGCAGACTAACCATCCTGTTTTTGCAGCATTGTCGATCGTCGGATTTGCGTCCATCGCATCTGCTCACCAAAAATCAGGCTTGCGCAGAATTCGGCTGCGACCACTTGCATGATGACTGCAATACTCAGTACGCAAATTGCCAGTCCTCGTGCCTAGCGATCGGCTCGGAGCAGCAGTCCAGCCCCGAGCGGCCTCAAAACGAATGCTGATGTCAAATGCGAATCAGGCCTGCCTAGCAAACTGCACCAACCAGCAGCTACAGTGTCGCCATCGCAGTAATACGCCGGCCTCCGGGTCGAGGTATGGCCAGCAAAAATCCCGCACCGCTGGGCTTCAATTTGCCTCACTCAATGCCGATTTGCCCCCTTGAATCTCTTGAAATTGCTGCGGTGCATGAGTTCGGCTCCTGGCCCATTGCGTCATTCACGGCGCTGCAGGGCTGTGGTCGCTAACGGATCAACAGCGGACAAACTGCGCCGTCGGGCTTGACTGGCTCCGCAGCGTGTGACCCACAAGCGACATTGGCCATTGGTCAGCCGCAACTCCACGTGCAAAAGCAAATCCGGCATCTTTCTGCGCCTAGATGCCCATTTGGTGTGCGGTAAAGCGTCACGTTATTGCTGATCGGCAATAACAGATGGAACGAAGCTCCGCCAAGAACGCTGTCATCGCGGAGGCGTTCAAGCGCACGCAGCGAGCGCAAGTGACGCTATCCGTGAGTTTCATGTGAAAGTTCCGGAATCGGAACTTACCGAATTGCGTAGACGCATAAACGCGACATCGCGGATGCATCGCAAGGGGTGCGGCCCGCGACGACTCATCGAAACATGACGATGCGCTGTC
>CAWKNH010000005.1:0-18337 GCA_963850855.1 uncultured Alphaproteobacteria bacterium | reverse complement strand
GTGGGCGCTGTAGGGATTGAACCTACGACCTCTCCCGTGTGAAGGGAACGCTCTCCCGCTGAGCTAAGCGCCCGGACCGGCTGACGCGGAGATTTAAGGAACGGCTCGGTGGAGTGTCAAGCGAGCGTCAATTCGAGGCGACGCGGGACGCGGTCGATTGCAGCGCGCGGATGCGGTCGGCGAGCGAGCCTCTGCCCTGCTGCGGCGCCTCGAGCTCGCCGCCTTCGCCGCGTGTGCCGTTGGCGCGGCCGACGGCCGGCGCCTCGGCGAGGATCGAGTCGATCGGCGAGTCCGGGCCTTCGAGCGCGGCGGTGAGCCGCGCCACCTCGGCGGCGACGTCGTTGATGCGCTCGCGCAACAGCGCGTTCTCCACCCGCTCGGCCGCCCAGGTCGATTCCGCTTCGCGCTTGAGATTGGTGACCTCGCGCTGCAGCTTGGTGCGCTCCTCGACCGCGGCGGCGAGCTGGGTGTCGAGGTCGCCGATATCGGCGCGGAATTTTTCCGCGGCGGACGTGCTGCGGCTGCCGGCAGACGTCAGCTCCTCGCGCAAATCGGCCTCGGTCTTGCGCGCGCCTTCGAGCTCGCCGCGCATCCGGTCGAGGGCGAATTCGCGCTCGGCCAGAACGCGGCCTTGCTCGCCGAGCCGCACTTCCAGCTCCTGCACCCGCCGGCTGAGAATTTCCGCTTCCGTGGTCTGCACGACCAGCTGCCGCTCGAGCTCGGTGGCGCGCGCGCCCAGGTTCTCGAGCCTGCTGCGCGCTTCCTTCAGCTCCTCGGCCGCGGTCGCGGCGGCGGTGCGCTCGCGCGCCAGGCGCTCCTCGGTCTCCTTCACCGAGTGCTCATAGTCGGTGACGCTGACCTTCATCGCCTCGACCTGCGTGCGCAAGGCCGCGAGCTCGACCCGCTGGCTGTCGGCGGTGATCGAGCGCTCGCCGAGCTCGGCGAGCAATTTGGCGAGCTCCGCCTCCTTGTCGGAGAGCGTGCGCTCGGCTTCGCGCAGCGAGGACGATTTGAGCTCGAACTCCTCTTCGGTGGCGCGCAGCTGGTCGCGCAGCGTCTTGTCGCGCAATTCCAGGTTGAAGATCGCCGCGGTCTTGTCGCCGAGCTCTTTCTTCAGCTGATTGATGGCGTCCGACTTCTTGCCGAGTTCGGCAAGCTGCGTCGTCGTCTTGTTCTTCATCTGGTCGACGTTGATCTCGAGCCGGCGCGTCGACATCGCGAATTCGGCGCGCAGCTGATCCTTGTCGGCGCGGATCTCGGCGATCGACAGCGGCGTCGCCGCTTCCAGGCGTTGTCTGGTCAGGCGCACGGCGCGATTGTGGACCAGGGGAACGAACAGCAGTCCGAGCAACGCAGCTACCAGGAAGCCGATCCCGAAATACATGATCGGTTCGATCATGACACTAACGCCTCCAACACCGTCTGCCTTCGCTCCGACGCCAGCGGGAAGGAGAGGGCGTGGCCTCACATTGCCACGCGGACGCGGGCTACACCACATTCACGAGTCGTTAACCTAAACCGAGAACGGCCGCGGCGCCATCGAAACGCCGATCAATCTTGCGGTGTCGCATTTTCGTCACTGTGCGGCGCGCAACAAGGCCGCGAGGGCGGCTTCGGCTTCCGGCAAGCTCGGGACGAAGGTCGGACGCCGCCGCCGGCGATCAGAACGGGTTCCACGTCGGGTGCGAGGTGAACTTGAGATAGCCAACATTGGCCCCCAGACGCAGCCCGACGCCGGAACGTATCGGCACGACGACGATATTGTCGGCCGTGAGCGCCGTCATGCCGAGCCCGCCGACGAAATAGGCCGAGCCTTCGACGCCGCCGAACCGTTCGAAGATCGCCTCGGTTCGCGGCAGATTGTAGACCAGCATCATGGTGCGGGCGCCGTCGGCTCCGGCGTCGAAGCCGAGTGTCGGGCCCTGCCAGTACACCCGCAGATCGCCGGCATTCTTGGTGTAGAGCGTACCGTCGCCATAGCGCAGGCCGCCGACGAACGCGCCGCCGGCTTCTTCGCCTAGAATATAGCCGTTCGGCTGCCCCCATTGGCTGCTCGCCTTCTCGACGATGGTGGCGAGGCCGCGCGAGATGCTGCCGAAGAAGTGATGGCCGGCATCGATCACCTCGACGCCGGAAAACTGGCCGCTGGCCGGAGGCCGCGGCGGCGCGCCGGGCGGCGGGGCCGGCGCCGCGCCAGGTGGCGGGCCAGGCGGCGGGGATTGTGCTTGGGCCACCGCAAGGCTGAGGCCGGCAACAAGCACGGCAAGGACGACACGTGAGGCAGGATTCATCGGCGGTCCCCCTTTAACCCCTTGCAAACGTGCACCCCTTACCTCTGGGCGGTCGCTGGGATTTTCCGTTCGCTACTCCCCGCGGCGAAAACCGGCCCCGAATCAGTCGATGTTCCGCTGAAACTATGACTTCAGCACGGCAGGAACGGAAGCGATACCGCCCCCGCATGGCGGCGCTGGCGGGCCTCGCGGCGCTATTCGCCGCCGGATCACCACCCCCGCGCGCGGCGACGACCGAAACGATCGTGGTAGATTGGCATACCGGGCTGGCCATCGGCGGCTACGACCCCGTCGCCTTCTATACCGAAGGCAAGCCGATGCCCGGCAGCGCGGATTTCGAGCTGCACTATGGCGGTGCGGTCTGGCGCTTCTGCAATATCGGCGATCGCGAGGCTTTTGCCTCTCATCCCGAAATCTACATGCCGCAATTCGGCGGTTACGATCCGGTCGGCGTCGCCCATGGCGTTGCGGTCGCCGGAAACCCGAACGTCTGGCTCATTGTCGGTGAGCGGCTATTCCTGTTCTACGATCGCGCGCGGCTGGAAACTTTCGCGACCGATCTCGAACGCTTGAGCGCGGCGGCCGAGCGCAAATGGCCGGACGTGCTGCGCACGCTTAGTCCCTGACGTTTTCCTCCGCGGCGCTTCAACGCCGGATTGACAAGAGAGCGGGGTCGCCCGCGGCGAGGAACGCCGGGATGCGCAGCGGCGCGCTGCCATAGGTCAGGGCGGCGCCGTCCGGCGTGACTATGCGTCCGCCCGCCGCGGCCAAAATCGCGTGGCCTGCCGCCACGTCCCAGTCGCGCGTCGGGGCGAACCGCGGATAGAGATCGGCGGTGCCTTCCGCCAGGCGGCAGAACTTGACCGAGGACCCGCAGGGAACCGATTGCGCGCCGCGCAAGCCATTAAGATAGGCTTGCGTTTGCGGGTCGAGATGCGAGCGGCTCACCATGACGCGCAGTCCTTGCTCGGGGCGCGAGCGTGCACGGATGGCCTCCGGCGGCGAGGTCTCCCGTTCGGAAAACTCCAGCCGCTCGGCGCCGCGGCCGACGATCCCACGCCAGATCAACCCGAGCGCCGGCGCGGCGATGACGCCGAGGATCGGCGCGCCTTCGCAGATCAGGCCGATATTGATGGTGTATTCGCTGCGCCCGGCGATGAATTCGCGCGTGCCGTCGAGCGGGTCGACGAGGAAGAAGCTGGTGCCCTCGATTGCCGGCGTCTCCCGTTCGGCCCGCTCCTCGGAAATGACCGGCAAGGCCGGCTCAAGACGCGCCAGGCCCGCGGCGATGACCGCTTCCGCGGCTTCGTCCGCCGCGGTGACCGGCGACGCGTCGCCCTTGATGCGCACGCCATTGCGTTCCCAGTTCGAGCGGCCGATCGCTTGCGCGGCGGCGATGCTGATGGCGGTGAGTTCGCGCACAAGGCTGGCGCAGATGGCCATGTCGAAGGTGGGCACGGACGGCTCTTATGATGTTCCGGATGGAGTCCCGGCCGAAATGACGGCGCCCGCAATCGCGCGCGGCGCATAACTGCGGGTGCCGTCTAGCATAGGCCGGCCCGAAACAGCATGATTGCCGAATCGCGCGCGCTGTGACAGGCACGGGCCGCCTGCAACTGTCGCGGAGCTTATCATGTCCGCCCCGGTGTCCGGACCCATCGCCATCGGCGCCCTCGATCTGGCGGCGCTGTTGTGCTCGCGCGTCTGCCACGACCTCATCAGTCCGGTCGGCGCCATCGTCAACGGCATCGAGGTCATGGAAGAAGACAAGGACGAGGAAACCAAGGTTTTCGCGCTCGACCTGATCAAGAAAAGCGCCCGTCAGGCCTCGGCCAAGCTGCAATTCTGCCGGCTTGCCTTCGGCGCGGCTGGATCGGCCGGCGCGCAGATCGACCTCGGTGATGCGGAAAAGGCCGCGCGCGGACTGCTGGAGGACGGCAAGACGACCTTGGCCTGGAATCTGCCGCGCGAATTGCTGGCCAAGAACCGGGTCAAGCTCCTCCTCAACATGCTGCTGATCGGCGCCGGCGCCATTCCGCGCGGCGGGTCGCTCAAGATCGATCCGGTCCGCGAAGGGGAGGGAGTTTTCGGGTTCCAGATCACCGCCTCCGGCCTCAATGCCCGCTTGACGCAGAACACCGTCGAGCTGCTCGCCGGCAGTCCGGCGCATCCGGTCGAGGCGCACGGCATTCAGCCCCTCTATACCGGCATCCTGGCCCGCGATTGCGGACTGGCGCTTTCGACGGGCAGCGAAGGGGAAGCGGTCGTCTTAACCGCCCGCTAACCAGCCTGAAGGCGCGCGCCTGCGGGCGCAGCGGGCGTAAAAGACGGCTTAGTCCGCGTCGGCGCAACCGAAATTAAACCTCTTTGGCAACAAACTCGCTCGGGTCCGCTCGGGCGCTTGGCGTCCCGGCGCGGGCAAGCACGCGTCGGCGCGTGCTTGGCGGCGAGGCGTCGGTACGGGCGCCGCCAAAAGCGCGTGTGTTGCGTCGAGGGCGCGTATCATGGACGACCTCCTGCGGGAGTTTCTGACCGAGACCAACGAGAGTCTCGACCGGGTCGACGCCGAACTCGTGCGCTTCGAGCAGGACCCGAACAACGCCAAGATCCTCGGCAACATCTTTCGCCTCGTCCACACCATCAAAGGCACTTGCGGCTTTCTCGGACTGCCCCGGCTGGAGACGCTGGCGCATGCCGCCGAGACGCTGATGGGCAAGTTCCGCGACGGGATGCCGGTCACCACCGCGGCCGTCACGCTCATTCTCTCCACCATCGATCGCATCAAGAGCATCCTGCGCGCGATCGAGGCGCAGCAGAGCGAGCCGGCGGGCGACGACGCCGACCTCATCGAGCGACTCAATGCCATGGCGCGCAACGAAGAGGCGGCGCCGCGCCGGGACGCTCCGGTCGCGCCGTCGCCTCCACGCGATGAGATCAAGCCGCCCGCCGCGCGCGAGCAGCCGGAAGCCGCGGCGCCGGCGGCGTCCCGCGACAAGCCGGCGGCCGAACGGGCCGACGAGGAACGCGGCGACCGGCTCGCCAGCCATTCGATCCGCGTCAATGTCGAGACGCTCGACTATCTGATGACCACGGTCTCCGAGCTCGTGCTGACCCGCAACCAGCTCCTCGAGATCGCCCGCCGCCACGAGGATTCAGACTTCAAGGTGCCGCTACAGCGGCTCTCCAACGTCACCGCCGAGCTGCAGGAAGGGGTGATGAAAACGCGCATGCAGCCGATCGGCAATGCCTGGCAGAAGCTGCCGCGCATCGTGCGCGATCTCTCCGCCGAACTCGACAAGCAGATCGAGCTCGAGATGCGCGGCGCCGAGACCGAGCTCGACCGCCAGGTGCTCGAAATGGTCAAGGACCCGCTGACCCATCTGGTGCGCAACTGCGCCGATCATGCGATCGAGAGTCCCGCCGAGCGGCTTGCCGTCGGCAAGCCGCAGAAGGGCACGATCCGGCTCAGCGCTTGCCACCAGGGCGGTCACATCATCATCGAGATCAGCGACGACGGCCGCGGCCTCGATGTCGCTCGCGTCAAGGCAAGGGCGATCGAGCGCGGTTTTGCCACCGAAGCCGAGATCGCCGCGAAATCCGAAACCGAGATCTGCAATTTCATCTTCCTGCCCGGCTTCTCCACCGCGGCGCAAGTGACCAATATTTCCGGGCGTGGCGTCGGCCTCGACGTGGTGCGCGCCAATATCGAGCAGATCGGCGGTACGGTTGATTTCAAGTCCGTCTTCGGCGTCGGCGCTACCTTCACGATCAAGATTCCGCTGACGTTGGCGATCGTCTCGGCGCTCATCGTCGAGGTCGGCGGCGAGCGCTTCGCCATCCCGCAACTCGCGGTGCTCGAACTGGTGCGCGCCAGCGCCGGCGGCGAGCACCGCATCGAGCGGATCAAGGACACGCCGGTGCTGCGGCTGCGCAACAAATTGCTGCCGCTTATTCATCTGAAGGAGGCGCTGCGCCTCGGCGCCAGCGCGACCGACGACGGTTTCGTCGTGGTCACGCAGGTCGGCAGCCAGGTCTTCGGTGCCGTCGTCGACGGCGTCTTCCACACCGAGGAAATCGTCATCAAGCCGATGTCTTCGAAGCTGCGGCACATCCCGGCGTTCTCCGGCACCACGATCCTCGGCGATGGCTCGGTGATCATGATCATCGATCCCAACGGAATCGCGCAGGCGCTCGGCCGCGTCACGGCGGTCACGCAGGCCGAGCGGACCGAGGCTGAAAGCAGCGAAGAAGCGCGCGCCGAGGACTTGACGTCGCTGCTGGTGTTCCGCGCCGGTTCGCCGCAGCCGAAGGCGGTTCCGCTCTCGCTAGTCTCGCGGCTCGAGGAGATCGATTGCCGCCGGATCGAAATCTCCGACGGCCGTCATCTCGTGCAATATCGCGATCAGCTGATGCCGCTGCTGCGCGTCGACGCCCAGGCCGGCATCAAGCAGGAAGGCGCCCAGCCGATCCTGGTGTTCTCCGACGACGGCCGCTCCATGGGCCTCGTCGTCGACGAGATCATCGACATCGTCGAGGAACGGCTCGACATCGAGGTGGCAAGCGACCGTCCCGGCGTCCTCGGCTATGCCGTGGTGAAAGGGAACGCGACCGAGATCATCGATGTCGGCCATTTCCTGCCGCAGGCGTTCGAGGACTGGTTCCGGCGGCGCGACAAACCGGCGGCGCAGGTCACGCGCTCCGTCCTCCTGGTCGACGATTCGGTCTTCTTCCGCGACCTGCTCGCGCCGCTGATCAAGGCGGCCGGCTACCAGGTGGTCGCGGTCGCCTCCGCGGCGCAGGCGCTGGCGACGATCAAATCCGGCGCCCGCGTCGACATCGTCGTCACCGACATCGCCATGCCGGACATGGACGGTTTCGAGCTGGCCGCGGCGCTGCGCGAAAATCCCGCCACCGCCTCGACGCCGATCATCGGTCTCTCGGCCATGGTCTCACACGAGGCGATCGAACGCGGACGCCTGGTCGGATTTCACGATTTCGTCGCCAAGTTCGACCGCGCCGGGCTCGTCGCCGCGATCAAGGAGCAGAGCGCCGATCTCTATCGGGCAGCGTGACCATGCAGGACAGCAGCGATTTCACCGAGTTCGTCACCTCGACCGCCGCCGGCCAATTGTTCGGCCTGCCGATCGCCTGCGTGCAGGACGTGTTCAAGCCGGCACGGATTACCCGCGTGCCGCTCGCCGGACCGGAGATCGCCGGCGTCCTCAATCTGCGCGGCCGCATCGTGACGGCGATCGACATGCGCAACCGCCTCGATCTGCGCGCGCCGGATTCGGGCCGCACCCCGATGGCGATCGGCATCGAGGCGAAGGGCGAATCGTTCGGTCTTCTGGTCGATGCGGTCGGGGAGGTGCTCCGCCTCCCGGATGCCGACTGCGAGCCGAATCCGATCAATCTCGACCGCAAGCTCGCCGCGGTCTCGGCCGGCGTCTATCGGCTCGATGGGCAGCTTCTGGTCGTGCTCGACATCGAGCGGGTGCTGGATCTGCGCGCCGAGGCGGCGGCCGCGTGAGCGCATGAGGAACGTGGAATGAAAAGAGCTGGGAACGCAACGGAACAGCGAAGCGGGGGTTCGCCCGCTGAGCGTGGAGTGAGGACACCATGAAGACCTGCTTAGTCGTCGACGACTCGAGCGTCATCCGCAAAGTGGCGCGGCGGATTCTCGAAGGACTCGATTTCGAGATCTTGGAAGCGGAGGACGGCGAGGGCGCCATCGAGGCGTGCCGCGAGAAGCTGCCCGACGCAATCTTGCTCGACTGGAACATGCCGAAAATGGACGGCTATGAATTCCTGCGGGTGCTGCGGCGGCTGCCCGGCGGCGACCGGCCGAAGGTGGTGTTCTGCACCACTGAAAACGATGTCGCCCACATCGCGCGCGCACTGCACGCCGGCGCCAACGAATACATCATGAAGCCGTTCGACAAGGACATCGTCGAAGCCAAGTTCCAGGAAGTCGGCCTGATCTGAAGCGTCCCAGCCGCGAACGCCGGTCCCCGGCGATCGGATTGGGGCGTCCGCATGTAGCGTCCCGCGTACCCGAGTGAGTGCAATGAGCACCGTCCTTGCCGCCGCGAACCCGGCGATCGGCGCCAGCAAGCCGATTCGCGTGATGGTGGTCGACGACGCGATTGTCGTCCGCAGCCTGCTGACCCGCTGGATCGAAGCCGAGCCGGACATGGCGATTGTCGGCACCCTGCGCACCGGGCGGGAGGCGGTCGACGACCTCGAACGCTGCAATCCCCACGTGGTCATTCTCGACGTCGATATGCCGGTTCTCGACGGCATTTCGGCGCTGCCGCTGCTCCTGCGGAAGAAACGCGACCTGGTCGTGATCATGGCCTCGACGCTGACGCGCCGTGGCGCCGAGGTGAGCCTGAAGGCGCTGTCGCTGGGCGCCGCCGATTACGTGCCGAAGCCGCAATCGGATGCCGCGGCGTCGGTGGCGTTCCATCGCGAGTTGATCGAGAAGATCCGCCATCTCGGCCGCCGCGGCCGCACCGTGGCGCGGCAATGGTCGCCCGGCATCGCTGCGGAGCAAACGGCGCCGGCGGCGCGTCGGCGAGCCGAGGCCATCCCGCACCACGCAGACGCTGTCGCCCCGAGCCTGCGTGCGTTCGCGCGCGCCCTACCGCGCGTGCTGCTGATCGGCTCTTCGACCGGCGGGCCGCAGGCGCTCACGGTCTTGGCCGGCCAGTTCGGCGCGGCGCTGGAGCGGGTTCCGCTCCTGATCACGCAGCACATGCCGCCGACCTTCACGACGGTGCTCGCCGAGCATTTGACCCGTGCCAGCGGCCGGCACGTGCACGAAGCCGAGCATGGCGAGGCGGTCGTCGCCGGCGGGATCTATGTGGCGCCGGGCGGGCGCCACATGCGCGTCGCACGCGGTGCCGACGGCCCGACCATCGCGCTCGGCGATGATCCGGCGATCAATTTTTGCAAGCCCTCGGTCGATCCGCTGTTTTCTTCGGCGGCGGAGATCTGGGGCGGCGCCAGTCTTGCGCTCGTGCTTACCGGCATGGGCAGCGACGGCACGCGCGGCGCCGGCGCCATCGTTGCCGCCGGCGGCAGCGTGATCGCCCAGGACGAGGCAACCAGCGTGGTGTGGGGGATGCCGCGCTCGGTCGCGCAAGCCGGGCTGTGCGCGGCCGTGCTTCCGCTCGACCAGATTGCCGCGAAAGTAGTTCGCCTGTTTGCCGGGGACCGCTCGTGACGCCGCTCGATTACGATTTCCTGCGCAAATGCCTCAAGGACCGCTCCGGTCTCGTCCTTTCGGGCGACAAGCAGTATCTGGTCGAAAGTCGGCTGCTGCCGGTCGCGCGCCGGGCCGGGCTCGGCGGCCTCGGCGAACTGGTGAGCACGCTCAAGCGCGGCGATGCGGACGCGCTGATGACCACGGTGGTCGAGGCGATGATGACCAACGAGTTGCTGTTCTTTCGCGACAAGACGCCGTTCGAGCACTTCCGCACCACGGTCATGCCGGCGCTCACCGCCGCCCGGCGCAGCTCGCGTACGCTTCGGATCTGGTGCGCGGCCGCTTCGACCGGCCAGGAGCCTTATTCGCTCGCCATGGCGCTCAAGGAGATGGAGCGCGATCTTTCCGGCTGGCGCATCGAGCTCCTGGCGACCGACATTTCCAACGAGGTGCTGGAGAAGGCGCGGCAAGGGCTCTACAGCCAGTTCGAGGTGCAGCGCGGACTGCCAATCCAGCTCTTGATCAAGCATTTCGTCCAGGTCGGCGAGACCTGGCAGATCGCGCCGGAAATTCGCGCCATGGTCAAATACCGGCAGCTCAATCTGCTCGCCGATTTCTCCCATCTGGGAATGTTCGATCTCATCTTCTGCCGCAACATCCTCATCTATTTCGACCAGACGACGAAGATCGACCTGCTCAACCGCCTGGCCAAAATCGTCGCCGGCGACGGCTTCCTCGTCCTCGGCGCCGCGGAGACCGTGGTCGGGCTGACCGACAGCTTCAAGACCGTCGGCGACAAGCATGGCCTCTACACGCCGAACATCCGCCCGCCGAAGCCCAAGATCGTTTCCCAACCGGCGCCGCCGCGCCTCGTCGTGGTGAATGGCGGGCGGTGAAATCTCGCGGCGGCTGCAAAAACAAAAACCCCGGCTGCGAGGCCGGGGTTTTTCACTGGCGGCGAGCGAAGCGCTCAGGCCGAGATCTTCGCCTCGTCTTCGGTCGGCTCGCGCAGCACATAGCCGCGGCCCCACACCGTTTCGATGTAGTTCTTGCCGCTCGAAGCGTTGGCGAGCTTCTTGCGCAGCTTGCAGATGAAGACGTCGATGATCTTGAGCTCCGGTTCGTCCATGCCGCCATAGAGATGATTGAGGAACATCTCCTTGGTCAGCGTCGTGCCCTTGCGCAGCGAAAGGAGCTCCAGCATCTGGTACTCCTTGCCGGTCAGATGCACGCGCGCGGCGGAGACCTCGACCGTCTTGGTGTCGAGATTGACCACGAGATCGCCGGTCTGGATCACGGATTGGGCGTGGCCCTTGGAGCGGCGGACAATGGCGTGGATGCGCGCGACCAGCTCGTCCTTGTGAAACGGCTTGGTCATGTAGTCGTCGGCGCCGAAGCCGAGCCCTCTGACCTTGTCCTCGATGCCGGCCAGGCCGGAGAGGATCAAGATCGGCGTCTTCACCTTGGAGACGCGCAGGCTGCGCAGCACTTCGAAGCCCGACATGTCCGGAAGATTGAGGTCGAGGAGGATGATGTCATAGTCGTAGATCTTGCCGAGATCGATCCCTTCCTCGCCGAGATCGGTCGTATAGACGTTGAAGCTCTCCGATTTGAGCATCAACTCGATGGATTGCGCCGTAGCGCTATCGTCTTCAATCAGCAATACGCGCATGCCAGTCCCCTTCCTCGCCGCGCGGGCTCAAGGTCGACACACCGCAAGGGCGGCCCCGGACAACGCCTTGAGACAAACTGATTCGAAACAGTAGACGCGATATGGTTAACAAAACCTGATTCCCTCGCGCAAGCATTCTCTGGGCAAATTCCAGCGAATTGCCTTAAGATGTTGCGTGAGAGCGGGTTTTTGGCCACTCGGGCGTTCACGTTCCAAATTAAGTTCCGGCGTTAACCGACTCTCAGGACTCGCCCCTCCGTTCTGGCCGGGCGGCCTCCTTGACCCCAAGGACAACCCAATGATTAACGTCCCGGGTAAATACAGCGTTAAGACCGGCAATAGAAAGGTAACCATCGCCGCGCGGGGACGAGGCCGCTCGTGAAGGCGCTCGCCGAACAGATCAACGAACTCGACGGTATCACCATCTATGGCCGCGTCGTCGGCGTGCGCGGTCTGATGGTCGAAGTCGCCGGCCCGCTGCACGCGATGTCGGTCGGCGCGCGCGTGATCATCGAAACGCCGGGCAAGGCCATTCCCTGCGAGGTGGTCGGATTTTCCGGCGCCAACGCGCTGCTGATGCCGTTCGCGCCGCTCGAAGGCGTGCGCCGGGGCTGCCGCGCGCTCGTCACCTCGGTCGCCGGCGCGGTGCGGCCGTCGGCCGGCTGGCTCGGCCGCGTGGTCAATGCGCTCGGCGAGCCGATCGACGGCCAGGGCGCGCTCCTCTACGGGCCGTCGCCCTATCCGTTCCGCAACACGCCGCCGCTCGCGCATGCGCGCCGCCGCGTCGGCGCTCCGCTCGATCTCGGCGTGCGCGCGCTCAACACCTTCGTCACCTGCTGCCGCGGCCAGCGCATGGGCATTTTCTCCGGCTCCGGCGTCGGCAAGTCGGTGCTGCTGTCGATGCTGGCGCGCAACGTCATGGCCGACGTCACGGTGATCGGATTGATCGGCGAACGCGGCCGCGAGGTGCAGGAATTCCTCCAGGATGACCTCGGCGACGCGGGCCTCGCCCGCTCGGTGGTCGTGGTTTCGACCTCGGACGAGCCGGCGCTGATGCGCCGCCAGGCCGCGCATGTCACCCTCGCCATCGCCGAATATTTCCGCGACGAGGGCAAGGACGTGCTGGTGCTGATGGATTCGGTCACGCGCTTTGCCATGGCGCAGCGCGAGATCGGGCTCTCCGCCGGCGAGCCGCCGACGGCGAAGGGCTACACGCCGACGGTCTTCACCGAGCTGCCGCGGCTCCTCGAGCGGGCCGGGCCGGGCACCGAGCAGGGCACGATCACCGGCATCTTTACCGTTCTGGTCGACGGCGACGACCACAATGAGCCGATCGCCGACGCGGTGCGTGGCATCCTCGACGGCCACATCGTCATGGAACGGGCGATCGCCGAGCGCGGGCGCTATCCAGCCATAAACCTGCTCAAATCGGTCTCCCGCACCATGCCGCGGGCGGCCGATCCGGCCTACCTGCCGGCGCTGACCCGGGCGCGGACGGTCATGGCGACCTATGCGGACATGGAGGAGCTCATCCGGCTCGGCGCCTATCGGGCAGGCACCAGCCCCGAGGTCGACGAGGCCATCCGCCTGCACAAGCCGCTTGAGGACTTCCTCTCGCAAGGTAAGGAAGAAGCAACCAGCTTGGCGGAAGGATATCGCCGATTGGCCGAAATCGTGGCCGTCACGGAAACCGAACGCTAACGTTATCATGGCATGATTAGGCCGTGGGACGCCGCGCAGCGGGGGCTGGGGCGGCGCTATGGTCCTGCCGCTTCAGGGAGTACGAGTCGATGAAGTCTCGTGAGACGCTCATTCGCCTGAAGAAATTTCAGGTCGACGAGAAGCGGCGCAAGGTCGCCCAGATCGAGACCATGATCGCCGAATTCGACCGCATGGCGGTCGACCTGGAGCGGGAAATCCGGGTCGAGCAGGACCGTGCCGGCATCCATGATCCCGGGCATTTTGCCTATCCGACCTATGCCAAGGCGGCGATCTCGCGGCGCGAGAACCTCAAGCGCTCGGCCGACGAGCTGCGCGGCCAGCTCGAGGACGCGAAGCTGGCGCTGGGCGACGCCTTCGACGAGCTCAAGAAGGTCGAATTGCTCAACGAACGCGACCAGATGCGCGAGCGCGAGGCGGAAGACGCCGCCGAGCAAACCGAGCTCGACGCCATCGCGCTGATGCGCGTGCGCGGCGGCGCGCCGGCCTGAACGTCGCAAAAGCTCGCAATCGCCGGCCCCGCGCAAGCTAAGGACCGGGTCTTTGTTGCGGCGCGGGAGTGCCGGCGATCCCGTCTTCGCGGGAGCGCGCGACGAAATATCGCTCCGTCCCCGGCTAAATCTGACGTTCGCTCTCGACGAGCGCCCATCTCCGCGGCGATAATCAGATTTATGGAAGGGCCCCAGGGGATTGGGGGGCACTGAATGCTGACGCAGGGCGAACTTGTCTGGCTGCTGGCCGCCATCGCCAAGGGTGACGAGGCGGCGTTCGCGCGCCTTTATGAAGCCACACGGGCGAAACTCTATGGGGTGCTGTTACGTATCTTAGGTCGGCCCGACGTGGCCGAGGATGTCATGCAGGAAACCTACCTCAAGGTGTGGAAGGCGGCGGGAGCGTTCGATCCGGTGCGCGGCAGCCCGATCACCTGGATGGTGGCGATCGCCCGCAACCGGGCGATCGACATCGTGCGCAAGAAGGGCGAGACCTCGATCGAGTTCGGAGCCGAGGCGCTGGCGGTCGCCGCCGACGCGCCCGCTCCGCTCGCCCGCCGGGAGATGACCGAAGAGCTCAAGCGGCTGCTGTCCTGCCTCGGCAAGCTCGATCCGGAGAAGCAGCGCATCCTGCTCCTGGCCTATTACAGCGGCTGGAGCCGCGACCAGTTGTCGAGGAAGCTCGATATCCCGGTGAACACGATCAAGACCTGGTTGCGGCGCAGCCTCCTGGAGATCCGCGAATGCATGGGCGCTTCGTGAGGAAGGTGCGGTATGGCTTACGACGATGAACAGGACGCACTTGCTGCCGAATACGTGCTCGGCACGCTCTCGGCCGAGGAGCGCGACCAGGCCGAGGCGCTGATCTCGCTCGACGCCGGCTTCGAGGCGTCGGTACGCCAATGGGAGCGCCGGCTCGGCGAGCTTAACGTCATGGTCGAGGCGGTCGAGCCGCGGCCGGAGGTCTGGGAGAAGATCAAGACCAGCATTGCGCCCGCGCAAGCCGGCGGCGAGGCCGAGATGCCGCGCACTGAGATGCCGCGCACTGAGATGCCACGCGCAGAGATGCCGCGCGCCGAGGGTTTGGCGACGGATCAGCCTTCGCCTCTCTCCGTCCTCGACGCGAAGCTCTCGGAAGCCGCAGCCGAAATACGCTCGCCGCCGGAAATGCGAATGTCGGCAGGGGAGACGCGAATGCCGCCGGAGGAAAGCCGGACGCCGGCGCTGGACACGCTTGCCGATCTGCCAAGCCAGGTTGCAAGCCAGCTTGCGAGCCAGCTTTCGCAGCCGTCGGCTGCGCCCCGAAGCGTCGAGCGCAGCGCCGATGTCATCTATCTGGCGCGCCGCGTGCGGCGCTGGCGGCGCCTCACGCTCACCGTCGGCGCCATCGCCGCCCTGTTGGCGGTGTATGTGGCGGTATGGCAGACCGCTCCCGACCTCATTCCGCTGCAGTTGCGGCCGTCGGCTTCCGGCATGCTGGCGCGGCATGACGCGGCGCCGGGAGGAGGGCGATCTCAGCAGGACCGGCTGGTTGCAGTGCTGCAACAGGAGCCGATGGCCCCAGCTTTCTTGCTGACCGTCGACACGCAGAACCGCACGCTGGTCCTGCGCCGGGTTTCCGCCGCGCAGGAAGCCGGCCGCAGCTATGAATTATGGCTGATCTCGAGCCGCTTCTCGGCGCCGCGCTCGCTCGGCGTTGTCGGCAACGGCGAATTCACCCAGCACGCGCTGCCGGCAAACTACGATGTCGATACGCTGCGCACCGCAAGCTACGCCGTATCGCTCGAGCCCGCCGGCGGCTCGCCGAGCGGCGTGCCGACCGGCCCGGTCCTGTTCACCGGCAAGGCGGTGGAATCGTTGCCCGCGGCGCCGCCGCGGACGTAACAATCAAAAAAGCAATGTGGGGTTTGCGGCCGGCACGCGCGCTTGGCGCGGGCATTCACGTCTCTGGAGCCTAAGTATCTGGGGCCTGAGCAAAGACCACATCGATCGCCGGGACGAGCCCGGCGACGCGCGAGGGATTTACCGAATGGCGGGCAGGTGACCGCTCACCGCTGTTGACTGGCTGGCTTTGACGAGCGGCGCGGTGCCGAGATCGACATCGCCGATATGCGAGAACACGCCGACGGCAGCGATCAGCGTCGCGCACACCAGACCAATGACCACGACTTTCAAATGGGTGCGCCGGTCTGCGCTGTACATCGAATGGTTCATAATAGTCCTCCCGTTTTGACCGATGTAGCTCGGCCGGCGGGCGAAAAATGTAATTCAACTCACATGACGGGCGATTTACGTAACGCGCACTCGGTTGGGAAGCGTCACTCACCAATCCTTGAATGCCCCGTGATAACGAGTGAACGGGGTATTTGTTCCTGTGCTCGGCACTCCGACGCCGCGCGGAACAGCGGCACGCAACCTCTAACCATCTGAAATAACAAGCCAATTCGCTCAGATGCTCCCGACCGTCTTGAGACGCGCCCGGGGATGGATCTCCGATTGCGCCAGCACGCTCGTTTGCGCGCGGAAGCGCTCGACGATGCCGCGCACGAAGGCGCGGATGCCCGGCGAGGTCACCAGCACCGGCGCCTCGCCGTCGCGCGCCGCCTGTTCGAACTTCTCGCGCACCAGATTGATGAATTCGGTGAGCTTCGACGGCTGCATCGCCAGGCTGCGGTCGTCGGCCTGGCCGACAATCGATTCGGCGAAGGCCTGTTCCCACTTGGCGGTGAGCGCGATGATCGGCAGATACCCGCCGCTGCTGGTGTGCTGGGCGCAAAGCTGGCGCGCGAGGCGGGCGCGAACATGCTCGGCCAGCAGCGCCGGATTGCGCGTGGCCGCCAGACCATCGGCGATGCCTTCGAGGATGGTCGCGAGATCGCGGATCGATATCCGCTCGGCGAGCAAGAGCTGCAACACGCGCTGGATGCCGGAGATGGTGATGTGCGCCGGCACGATGTCCTTGACCAGCTCGCCCTGCTCCTTCGGCAGCTCCTTGATCAACTTCTGCACCTCGCCATAGGAGAGCAGCTCGGACATGTTGGCCTTGATTAGCTCGGTCAGATGGGTGGCGAGCACCGTTGCCGCGTCGACGACCGTGTAACCCTTGACCGAAGCCTCCTCCTTGAGCGTGGCGTCGATCCAGGTCGCGGGCAGGCCGAAGGTCGGCTCGGTCGTGTGTGTGCCGGGCAGCGTCACCTGCTTGCCGGCCGGGTCCATGACCATGTACTGGCCGTGCCACACCTTGCCGGCGCCGGATTCCACTTCCTTGATCTTGATCACGTAGTTGTTGGCCTCGAGCTGCACATTATCGAGGATGCGCACCGCCGGCATGACGAAGCCCATCTCGATCGCGAGCGAGCGGCGCAGCGCCTTGATCTGCTCGGTCAGGCGGTCGGAACCGTCGCCGGCATTGACCAGCGGCAAAAGGGCGTAGCCGAGCTCGATCTTGAGATCGTCCATCTTCAGCGTCGCCGACATCGGCTCTTCGGTGGCAGCCGGCGTTTTGGCGGCGTCGACCTTCTTCGCCTCGGCATCGGCCGATCGCTTTTGGCGGCGGTTGATCAGATAGGCGAACGCCCCGGCGCCGCCGCCGAGCAGGAAGAACGGGATCATCGGGATGCCGGGGAGGAACCCCATCACCAGCATCACGGCCGCCGACATGCCGAGCGCCTTCGGATAACCGGAGAGCTGGGCGAGCAACGCCTTGTCGGCGGCGCCGGCGACGCCGGCCTTGGAGACGAGCAGGCCTGCGGCGGTCGAGACGATCAGCGCCGGGACCTGGGTGACCAGGCCGTCGCCGACGGTCAACAGCGTGTAGGCGTGGGCGGCGTCGGCGAAGGTGAGATTTTGCTGGATGATGCCGATCACCATGCCGCCGATGACGTTGATCAGCACCACCAGCAGGCCGGCGATGGCGTCACCGCGCACGAATTTCGAGGCGCCGTCCATGGCGCCGAAGAACCCGGATTCGTCTTCCAGGTTCTTGCGCCGCCGCCGCGCGTCCTTCTCGTCGATCAGGCCGGCATTGAGGTCGGCGTCGATCGCCATCTGCTTGCCCGGCATCCCGTCGAGGTGAAAGCGGGCGGCGACTTCGGCAATGCGGCCGGAGCCCTTGGTGATCACCACGAAGTTCACGATCACCAGGATCGTGAACACGATGATGCCGATGACGAAATTGCCGCCCATGACGAAGCGGCCGAAGGCCTCGATGACGTAGCCGGCGGCGGCCGTCCCCTCGTGGCCATGCGCCAGGATGAGCCGCGTCGAGGCCAGGTTGAGCGCGAGCCGCAGCATGGTGGCGATCAACAGCACGGTCGGAAACGCGGAGAACTCGAGCGGCGCCTGGATGAACAGCGACGTCATCAGGATCAGCACCGAGAAGATGATGGAAACGGCGAGCGAAAAATCGAGCAGCAGTGGCGGCAGCGGCACGATGAGGATCACGAGGATGGTCATCATGCCGACGGCGAGCGCGATGTCGCTGCGCCGGAGCATGGTGCCAAGATCGGCCAGACGCGAGAGCGTCGAGGACGGCTTGTCGCCCTGCACGGAAGTCGCGTCGGTCATGCCGCTCGCTCGGCCCCGTCTATTGCGGTCGCGTGTTTCAAAGCTGTGTGCGGCGGCCTGCGGGCCGCCGGCACGGAAGAGAGGAGCCGTACTCGCGTCCAAGCCTGCCCCCGAAGGTGCGTGGAAACGACAATAGCCTCCCCGGCAAAATGTGCCGGGTATATGGTTACTGGCGAGTTAACGCGCCGTGTCCGGGGGCCAAGTTACCGCGGAAAACCGCTACGCGGCCTTGGCGTGGTCCGCCGGATGCACCGACCTCGCGCCGATGGACAGCCGGTTCCAGGCATTGATCATGGCGATCACGATCGACAGATCCGCCAGCTCCTTCTCGGAGAACTGGCGTCGCGCCTCGTCATAGACATCGTCCGGCGCGTGGGTCGCCGCGATG
>CAWKNH010000004.1:0-115192 GCA_963850855.1 uncultured Alphaproteobacteria bacterium | reverse complement strand
CCCCAGAAGCAAGGCGCCGCTGACGCGGTAGTGGGTGGCTGGGCACGGCGGGCCCTGGAGTTGGAAAACGACACATGAGCGATCCAATCTCGCGCGTTGCCACCCGCGTTGCTTACGGCGCCAGCCAGTTGCCACGCATCGCTTGGTATGTTGGGCACAGCCTCGCCGTCCGCCGGCTATCTGAGGCGGCGCGGCACCGAGATGGCAAGAAAGCACGACCAAGCGCCCACACCAATTCGCCCGTGCCCGACCGCAGACGCCTCTACGCCGATATGGCTATCCTTCTCCAGCAGGACCTCGCCAATATCGAGGCCGGCCTTTACCCGCTGCCCGCCGATCATGACGGAACGCTGTTGACTCTCCTCCATCGCTCGCGGCTTTTTTTCGCGGATCTCCCCGCAATCCATCGGCGCCGCGAGAGCAGCGCGTACCACGATGTCCTAACCGAGAGGACACGCGGAAAGCGGCCCCGCTACTATTTGCAGAATTTCCATTTCCAGACAGGCGGCTGGATGACGGACAATTCAGCGAGCCGATACGACACGCAGGTCGAGGTGCTTTTCAACGGGACTGCCAATGCGACGCGGCGCCAGGCCTTGCCTCAGCTCCATGAAGTTTTTGCCGGACGGGATCAGCGCAAACTAAGCCTTCTCGACATCGGCTGCGGGACTGGGCGGTTTATCGATTTTCTCAAACAGGCCTGGCCGCGGCTTCCGGCCCTCGGGCTCGATATGTCTGAGCCGTATATCAGATACGCCAAGCGTCACCTGAAACGCTGGTCGCGGATCAATCTCGTTGTCGGCAACGCGGAATCAATTCCCGCGTCCGACGATAGTCAGGACGCGGTGACAGGTATTTTCATGTTCCACGAGTTACCGCCGAAGGTGCGCCGCATCGTTTTTCGCGAATGTGCCCGGGTGCTGAAGCCGGGCGGGCGTTTGGTCCTCGTAAATTCGCTCCAGCGCGGCGATCAGCCAGATTATGAAGGAATTTTGGAGCTCTTTCCGCAGAATTATCACGAGCCCTATTATAAGAGCTACACCAACGAGAACTTTAGCGCGCTCGCCGCAGGTTGCGGTCTGACGCATATCCGAGACGTCAAGGCCTTCGTCTCCAAAGTGATGGTATTCGACAAGCCAGTAATGGCCTGACTTTTTTTGTGGGCTCTTGGTTGAGCGGCCCACGCGAACTGAGAACGTCGTTGTCGTCATATGTGTACGGTATGGCATAGCGCGGATCTGTGCCCGAACGAGCCGGCTGCGGAGTGACGTGGCACCGGTTTTGCTATACGCTATTGCTGGCTGGAGGGCCTCGAATGGAGGAGTTGCGCACATGTGCGACTATAGCCTTCACCACGTGGCGTCACGACCGGCAAAGGTTGGCGACAAGCTGACGACGCGGGATTTTGGTACCGGTACCCGCGGATTCGCTGCCTCGGAGGATTCGCAGATTGCCGTTTGCGTTCTGCCGGGCACCGAATTGGCGTTTGCAGCACCGGTTGAGTGTGGACCAACTCGGCTATTGGGCTGGGGCCAAAAGCCGCTCGGTCATCGAACGGCGATTTTTCGGCAAATAAACAAAGAGCGCGCGGCGGCGCATCACGACGCGCTGGAATTCCCCGACGGTCAAATTGTACTTCTAACCACCCTGGGGCAAGGCCAGGAGGCTGTGGTGCTTCAGCTGCCGGCGCTGCCTGCGACCGTTGGGGAAGCGGAGAGCCAGAAGCGCGTCGCTTACGCTGGCTGAGCGTTAGTGCGAACACGCGACGTGACGGTAGGCCGCCCGGTAAGGCGGCCTACTGAATGGTGCATTCACGTCACGGGTTTTGGACGGTTCGCGGGTGTGCGGAGGCGAGAATGCGGCACTTAGGAGTATGGGTCGCTGAGTTCTTGAAGCTCCTTGGAGGGCGGCGGCTTCATCCCCTTACGACGCAATGTCCCATCTGCCAGCAGATGGTTCGCCTCCACGTCAATAAAGCAGGCCGCCGGCATGTATTCGCGCACGCGCGCGCATTATACGACGGTGCCCGATTTTCCGCGCACTATGCCGCCACGGTCAAGTGTGTCGGATCAGATAGCCCAAAGCTATTCGATCCTCGCCCGAGCGAACATGAACGCTTTAAGCTGCCCAGGTGCTTGCTCGAAGAATAGCGCCCGTGTGGTGCTCGCGGCGGATAAAGAATAATTGCGTGGGGCGCCCGAAGGCGCTGACAAAAAAGGCCCCAGCCATTACGCCGCCGGGGCTAAGAAAACTGCGCGCAACGGCTGGCATCACGTCAGTCGTGCTCGAAGTCTACGCTAGATCGTAGCTGTCGCGCAATGCGCAACTCCTTCGAAGCTGCGCTTGTTGTCGCTTCGGTGGGTTCGATGAGGACGGTTCGACTGGGCGATTTGACCAGCAAAGAAGGTAGTTCTCCCTAATTTTTCAAACATTTGCGCGTCGGCAGCAATAGTGTGTTCGAAATCACTGTAGAGACCAGCGCGGCCGCGCGACAATGTAACTAAGACGAGCGCCTCCAAACGCAAAAGCGAGCCGGTTTCGCGGCAGGCGCGCAAAACGCAAACAGGGATCAGTGTCATGTTCACGCGCCTTCAACGTGTTGCGCCAGTTGCGGGCTTAGCGATTGCATTGTTTGCTACCGTCGCGTGGATCGGCCTTGTGGGATACACGCTTATAAAGTTGTTTTAGGACGGAGCGCCGCGAGCACTATTTCTCAGCGGCCATACAATTTACGTCACGGATTTTGGAAGGTTTGCAGGTAATTGGCGGTTCTATTGGGCCGTGGTGGTACCCCTCACGGGGCCATTTTTCTTTCTATTGAGGGATGTTACATATCTTTTTTCATCATGTGGTGGTAGTGGTGATAAATCGTAGTGCTTTCAGACGTTCGGTCTTTTCGCGAACTCGAGCTTCATACTCGATGGCCGCCTCTCGACCGTCCCGAGAACGCTCTTCGCGCCTGAAGTTTTTTCCGCCGGCGGTCGTGATCTGAAATCAAAGTGCACGTCTTCTGGACCGCGTCCACATATGAGGTGCCGATTGCACGGAAAGCCAAAGCGTCACGCCGGATTCATCGCCTCTTCTTCGTTCCTGGGCTGCCGCAACACGTAGCCGCGGCCCCAGATCGTTTCGATGTAGTTCTTGCCGCTCGAAGCGTTGGCGAGCTTCTTGCGCAGCTTGCAGATGAAGACGTCGATGATCTTGAGCTCCGGCTCGTCCATGCCGCCATAGAGATGATTGAGGAACATCTCCTTGGTTAGCGTCGTGCCCTTGCGCAGCGAAAGGAGCTCCAGCATCTGGTACTCCTTGCCGGTCAGATGTACGCGCGCGCCGGAGATCTCGACCGTCTTGGCGTCGAGGTTGACGACGAGATCGCCGGTCTGGATCACGGATTGGGCGTGACCCTTGGACCGGCGGACAATGGCGTGGATGCGCGCGACCAGCTCGTCCTTGTGAAACGGCTTGGTCATGTAGTCGTCGGCGCCGAAGCCGAGCCCTCTGACCTTGTCTTCGATGCCGGCCAGGCCGGAGAGGATCAGGATCGGCGTCTTCACCTTGGAGACGCGCAGGCTGCGCAGCACTTCGAAGCCCGACATGTCCGGAAGATTGAGGTCGAGGAGGATAATGTCGTAGTCGTAGATCTTGCCGAAATCGATCCCTTCCTCGCCGAGATCGGTCGTATAGACGTTGAAGCTCTCCGATTTGAGCATCAACTCGATGGATTGCGTCGTAGCGCTATCGTCTTCAACCACCAATACGCGCATGCGAGCCCCTTTGTCGCGGCCCTCGAACTCAAGGTTGACGCCTATTGGCAGCGTTCGGATTTTTAGGACAAAATGATTCACAACAGGCTAGTGACCGATCGTTAACAAGATCTTACCGGTGTTTGGGACGGTATGTGAAAAGCCCCGGGTACGTCGGTGGCGGGGCTGAGCTTCTGGCGTAGGCGTTGCTGCCGAGCCTGAAAGTCAAAGAGCGGTTAGCTTCCGCCGCGCGCGGTGGGCACGGTCAATCGGCTTCGCTGGACGTCCCGCGGGCTCTACCGTCTTCGTCTCAGCTTCCCTAGCTAATCGGAGTGCTTTCAAACGTGCGGTGTTTTCACGAATGGCGCTAGCCCGAGCTTCATATTCAGCCATCGCCTTTCGACCGTCCTGCGCGCGCTCTTCGCGCTTGAAACTGATTTCTGCCCGTTGTCGGACCCGATCTGACGTCATGGCAATCTCCTGTGCGGCATCACGCTACAAAATCACTCCGCCCATTACGGCGATGGTCAATGTTCTTCTGGGGTGGGGAGTGAAGTGTACATAAGTACTAATCGCACAAAGAAAAGCCCCGCGCACGTGAGTGGCGGGGGTGTGTTCCAGCCTGCTTTGTCGAGGAGACTATCAGCGCGAGTCCAACGAGAGCCCCATGCTGAATGCTTTTTGCCGGGTCGCCCCTTCAGTTCTCTTGAGCTTTCTAGCTATTTTGGGCGCTGGCGTTTTCTTGCGCGCCATCGATTTCAGTTCACGAACCTGTTCAGAAGTCCACGCGCGTCTCTTTAGTCCATTCGGCATGTCGATCTCCAATCTAAACATCTGACGTATAGCTTGACAGAAGCTTATGGGAAAGCGCGGGACAAGCAGAAAGCGGAGGGTGTTGAAAACTAGTCGGGTGCGCCGAAGAGAACAATGGATTGACAGGACAATCAGAGCCGCCTTTGCCCGGGGCAACTGCCTCATTCGCGAGGTCAGGAGGGAAACGCAATTTTCTTTAAACACGATAGAGGTATCAGCGAAGATTTTACATAAACGCGGCGCTAGCGGCGCGCCCGAAGAGATTCGAGCTCCTGACCCCCAAATTCCTAGTTCGGCGGCGGACCAACAACTTTCGAACGCCGCCGCAGCACCCCTTCGGTGCTGACCTAATTACATGAGGCACAGACTTCAATGAGCGCTGCAGCCTTGGACGACGCAATGAGCGCACTCTGGGCCACAGACCCGCAATCCTGCAAATCTTGCTACCCCAAGCCAAAAAGTGGTCTCGGGCAACTCGACCTAAGTGGTTGATTTTGCGATGGAGCGGGCGATGGGATTCGATCCCACGACCCAACCTTGTCGCAAGATGGCATTGAGCTGACAGCAATATCTCTTCAATAACGCCAGCTTTTTTGCCGCGTGGGCCGCGCACCTTCACGAAACTTGCGATGTGCAGTGATCGCTCCATTGCTGCATGATGACGTGCCGCTGCGGCAGTACTTCGGACCGATTGTAGGAACGCTCAACCCGGCCACGATAGATGTGCTGCATGGCCAGTTCGCGATGCTCTTGCTTAAAGTCCATGTCGGTCATCCACGTGTCGAAGCTGGAACGGAATCCGTGGATGGTGAACTTTGCGGCGGACGCCCTATTGAACTTGCGCACGAGCCGCTCGATCTTGTCGTACGCGCTGCCGTCGATCGCAAATAGCGGCCCGTCATCGGCGCCGCGCTCGCCAAGCAACGCCAGCCCGGCGGCTGTCAGAGGCACGGTATGCTGATGGCCGTTTTTGGCGCGGCCGTCCGGAATGCGCCATATGTCCATGCCATCAAGCTCGAAAACCTCGCCCCACGTCGCGGGGGGCTTGACCACCTTGCTGTGCTCGAATTCGCCGACTACATCGCTGACGCGCACGCCGGTCAGGATAGTGAAGGCCAGCGCCCGCGCCAGAATGTCGCCCATATCGAGGTTACCGTAGAACGCTGGGACTTGTTTCCAAGCGAGCGACGGGTGCGGCGTGGCCTTGGGCGCCTTGGGCTTCACGCCCTCGCGTACGGCCTTGATGCGCGCGGTTGTCTCTTTGGCCTTGCGCGGATTGTCGAACGTACCCGCGTAGGCTGCCAGCAAGTCGTCGGTGATCTCCGGCGCGGTTAAGGTCGAGAGCTTGCGACCGTCCGGCAGGACGACGTTGGCGTCGGCCGCGTACAGACGGCCGTACTTCCCGGTTGCGCCGCCGCGCCATTCGTCGGCTTTCGCCGCGACGTACTCGTGCAGCAGGTCGGCAAAGGTCGCGCCAATGGGCACGGGAACGGGTTTGGCAGGGGTGCTTACTACGACTCTGGTTGGCGAGTGCCGGTCGCGTCGCTTCGCGCGGAAGTCTTCCCACACGTCGCGCGCGGCCTTGAGCGATGTGTCCGGTGCGCGCCCGAGCCCTATGGTCTGAAACCGGCCGCCGTGATGGTGATCGCGATACTGGCCGACCCAATAGCCGACGCCCTTGCGCCGCACGATCAGGTACAGGCTGCGGCCGTCAGGGACTTTGCGAGGCGCTCCGGATCGCAGCAATTCGGCGACGCGCGGCGTGGTCAAAGACACCGGAACCTCCAAATCTGTGACACACGCCGTAACACACATTCGGTGTCCAGTCATAACCCGTCGCTTCCCATGGTTATCGGGAAGTGGCTGCGCACAGAGGTTTGATTTTATTGACTTTTGTCCCGTTGTGGCCCGTCGTGGCACGTAACCAAACGATAGGGCGCAGCCGATCGGTCCATCGACTGCGCCCAAAATGGCCGGCCAAGCACGGGGGGAGGGGGGGAAGGATGGCCGGTCCCCACACCAACCGGCGATCCCCATGTTTGTTCCGCCAAACGCGTTTCCGGTGCGGCGGGCTTTTCGATCACAAGGCGGTGACTGCTGAGACGGCACGGAACCGGTGGCGGCCGGCCACGTTCGTTTGGCGCGTGGGTGGACGGGCCGCGCACGTATTTGGGGTGATGGGGAGCCGTGTCGGAGTTCCGGAGCCAATCCGATGTTCGGGATCTTCTCAGTTCGCCTTGCGGGCGTTGGAGCTATTTCGCTCGCGTTGTTCACCGCGGGACTGGTCTCAGTTCCGTCATTCCCGACGACCGGCGCGAGCCTGCCGCCGGCGGGTCAGACGGTCGCTGTCAATCGCGCCCACAAGGCCGACCGGCTCCCGATTCTAGGACCGGCCGTCCGGCCTGAGCCTGGATCGCCCGCCGCGCCGTCGCCGGCGGCGCCGTTGCCAGCGGCGCCGTTGTCCACACGACCGTCGGCGCGAATTCCGGCCGGCTGCGATCGTGCCTTCAGCCCGATCTCCTCGCCGCGTTTGGCGCACGTCTTCAAGCGTTGCATGGCGTGAACGAAAACTCGCGCCGCCGACGCGCGCGGAACTTTCTGGCTTTGTCGGCGATTGATGGACGGCATTCAGCTGCGTCCGACCAGGTGAAACCTTCGCGCCCGACGCCGATGCCGTAATGGATCGCCTTGCTGTTGGTCTTCCTGAGCCGGCCTCACCCCGCCCGATTTTGCCGGCGGAACGAAACCCGACGCGTTCCGGCATCTTAATCTCTCCCGGAGAGAACAGGCGCGGCCTTGAACCCGGGCGCGGGCAGGCCGAATTGTAAGTGTATGAGCGGTTCCGACACAACGAAGACCAAAGGATCGGCGCGACCGGATCGAGAGCCGGGCCAAGAGAGCGCGCAACAAGAGAGCACGCAAGAAAGCGCAAGAGAACTCTCCCCGGACTTCGCCACCCTGCGCGACGCGCTGGAAACCGGACGGACCGGCGTGTGGTCGTGGGACATCGCCACCGACGCGGTGACCTGGTCGAATGATTTCGAGTCGATTCATCGCCTGCCGCCCGGCAGCTTTGACGGCACGCATCTGTTCTTCGAGCCCGACATTCGCGACCAGGATCGGCCGGAAGTCGTGGATTCGCTCGACGAGGCGGTGCGAACCGGGCGGCCCTATCTGGCGCGTTACCGGGTTTCCCCGCGCGACGGCGGCAAGGACCGCTGGATCGAGGCCGTCGGCATGATCTCGCTCAAGAACGGCGTGCCCGCGCGCATGGTCGGGCTTTGTCGCGACGTCACCGAGCGGGTCAATCTCGAGCAGGAACTGCGCAGCCGCATCAAACAGCAGGAGGCGCTGGCGCAACTCGGCGAACGCGCCTTGGCGGAGGGCGATCTCGAGAAACTGCTTAACGACGCGGTGAGCACGGTCGCGCTCACTCTGCCGGTCGATTTCGTCGAAGTTCTGGAACTGATGCCCGGCGACACCGATCTGCTGCTGCGGGCCGGCTTCGGCTGGAAGGCCGGCTGCGTCGGCTCGATCGTGACTTCGCGGGAGAACGGCAATTACGCGCGGCATACGCTCGAGTCCGCCGTCCCGACCGTCATCGGTGATTTCGCCGCCGAGACGCGGTTCAAAATCCCGCAATATCTGCACAATCATGGTTGCGTCAGCGGTATGAGCACCGTGATCGCCGGCCGCGACGGACGCGCCTATGGCGTCCTCGGCGTCTGCACCAACCGGCGACGGGTGTTCGGCATCGAGCACACCGCATTCTTGGCCGCGGTCGGCAATCTCCTTGCCGGCGCCATCCAGCGCCGGCAATTGGAGCTGCGTCACGAGCTGATGATCCGCGAGCTACGGCATCGCTCCGGCAATCTGTTTTCTCAATTGCTGGCGCTGTTCTCACAGACGGCGCGCAATTCGAAGACCATGGCCGACCTCAAGACCAAATATCAGGCGCGCGTGCTCGCACTCGCCAACGCGCACCGGCTGATAGCCGAAGCCGGCTGGAAATCGACCTCGCTTGCCGATCTGCTGCGCGTCGTGCTCGGTCCGTATCTCGATCGCGTTTCGTTCGCCGGGCCGAATGTCGACCTCGATCCGGATCCGACCTTCAGCTTGAGCGCCGCGCTGCACGAGCTCGCCGACAACGCCGTCATGCACGGCAGCTTGGCGCAACAACAGGGACGGCTCGAGCTGAGCTGGTCGGTCGGGCGCACGCAGCGCGGCATGACCTTGACCTTCGACTGGGTCGAGCGAGGCGGGCGGCCGGCGCGGCGGCCGCGCCGGGCCGGCTTCGGCTCGCGGCTGATCGGGCTCGTCATCGAGCGGCAAATGAACGGGGAGGTGCAGCGCACCTACGGTCGCGATGGGCTGTCGGTGCGCCTGATCGTCCCGCTGACGCATGAACGCTGGCCGACGCAACCGGTCGCCGCCACGAGCCAATCGGCGGACGCATAGCGGCGGTGGAACGGCGGAACTTGCCACGCGTTGATTGCCGGGCGCAGGCTGCGCGCTCGGTTCCGGCATGTCGACAACCCTTGGGGGAACGGTTGCCTCCCGGTCGTGACCGCAAGCAGACGAGATGGGCTGCCGCGCGCGCGGCCGCGGGCCGGCGCGGCTTGCTCGTGTCCGCCATGCTGATCGGCGCGACCTCGATCGCCTTTGCCGCACAGCAACAGGTTTCCGGCAAGTCGGAGGCGATATTCTTTGCCGAACTCGGCCTGCTGCTGCTCGTCGGCCGCGCTCTCGGCGAGCTGATGCAAAGATTCGGCCAGCCGGCGGTGATGGGACAATTGCTCGGCGGGCTGCTGCTCGGCCCGTCGGTGCTCGGCCTGATCGCGCCCGACCTGCAGCACATGCTATTCCCGCAAACCGCCGAGCAGAAGAGCATGGTCGCCGCCGTCTCGCAGCTCGGCATTTTGCTTCTGCTGCTGCTTACCGGCATGGAGACCGACTTGCGCCTGGTGCGCCGCGTCGGCAGGTCGGCGATCACCGTCGCCGCCGCCGGCGTGACGCTTCCCTTCATTTGCGGCTTTGCGCTCGGCGAGATGCTGCCGGATTCGGTCCTGCCCAACGCCAATACGCGCCTCGTCACCGCGCTGTTTCTCGCCACCGCGCTGTCGATCTCCTCGATCAAGATCGTGGCCGTGGTGGTGCGCGAGATGAACTTCATGCGCCGCGACATCGGCCAGATCATCGTCGCCTCCGCCATCCTCGAGGACACGAGCGGCTGGATCATCATCGCCATCTCCTTCGGCATCGCCTCGTCCGGCACCGTCGATGTCCGCTCGGTGAGCTTCGCCGTCATCGGCACGCTGTTGTTCCTGGCGATCAGCCTTACCGTCGGCCGGCGCGTCGTGTTCGCGCTCATCCGCTGGGCCAACGATAATTTCGCCAGCGAATTCCCGGTCATCACCATGATCCTCCTGATCATGATCGCCATGGCGCTGATCACCTATGCGCTCGGCGTGCAGACCGCGCTCGGCGCCTTCGTCGCCGGCATCCTGATCGGCGAATCGCCGATCCTCACCCGGCATATCGACGAACAGTTGCGCGGATTGATTGCCGCGCTGTTCATGCCGGTGTTCTTCGGCCTTTCGGGCCTGAGCGCCGACCTGACCATCCTGAAAGACCCGCATCTGTTGTTGCTCGCGGTCGGGCTCATCGCCATCGCCAGCTTCGGGAAATTCTCCGGCGCCTTCATCGGCGGCAAGCTTGGCGGGCTCACCGGCCGCGAATTGCTGGCGCTCGCGGCGGCGATGAACGCGCGCGGCTCGACCGAGGTGATCGTCGCCTCGATCGGCCTGTCGATGGGCGTGTTCAGCCAAAATCTTTTTACGCTGATCGTGGCGATGGCGGTGATCACCACCATGGCGATGCCGCCGATGCTGCGCTGGGCGCTGCGCCGGCTGCCGCTGCGCCAGGCGGAACGCCTGCGGCTCGAGCGCGAGGAGCTCGATGCCCGCGGCTTCGTGCCCAATCTCGAGCGCCTGCTGCTGGCGATCGACGGCGGCGCCAATGGCGCGTTCGCCTCGCGGCTCGCCGGCGTCATTGCCGGCTCGGGCGACAAGCCGACGACGATCATCGACCTAGGGCGGGGCAAATGGCCCGAACGCGCCGCGCGCGGCGAGAAGGAAGAATCGCAAAAGCAGGTGTTGACCGCCGCCGCGCAGGCGGTGGCGCTGGCGACGCCTGCCGAGGAGGAAGCGCGCGGCAGCGGCGATGTCGTCACCCGCACCAAGAAGGCAACGAGCGCGGAAGCGGTCGCCGACGAGGCGCAGAAGGGCTACGACCTGCTCATCGTCGGCATCGAAAAGACGCGGGCGGCAGGCGGCGGCTTCAGCGCTGAGGTCACGCACGTCGTCAACGGCTTCGACGGGCCGCTCGCCGTCGCCCTGGTCGGCGGCCGGCTGGCGAACGGGAACGAGCCGATCCGTCGCATCCTGGTCCCGGTCAACGGCACCGACGTATCGCGCCGCGCCGCCGAGACCGCCTTTGCGCTGGCGAGGTCGGGCGGATCGCGGGTCAGTGCGCTCTACGTCGCCAGCGGACGCGCGCGCGCGATGCGGGCCGGCGAAGAGGCTGTGCTCAAGGACATTGCCGAACTCGGCGACCGCTACGATGCCAGGGTGCGGACCGCGCTACGCGTCGACGTCACCGCGGAAGAAGCGATCCTCAAGGAGGCAAAGCGCGGCAGCTACGACCTCGTCGTCCTCGGGGTCAACCGCCGCGCCGGCGAGACGCTGTTTTTCGGCAACACCGCCGCCGCAGTGCTTGAACGCTGCGATACCGCGATCTTGTTCGTGGCCAGCTGAGCCGGCGGCGCCAGCGTCGCTTCGCTCCGCGCAATGACGTATAAGCTGGACAAATCGCAACGCGGGACGAGACCCATGGACCGGCAGCCGACGCGCGGCACCATCGACGAAGGCGAGGTGGCGCAGTTCTCCCGCCTTGCCGGCCAATGGTGGGATCCGCGCGGCCCGATGGCGGCGCTGCACAAGTTCAATCCGGTGCGGCTTGCCTATATCCGCGACCGCGCCGCCGCGCATTTCAGCCGCGATGCGAAGCGGCTCGACAGCCTTTCCGGGCTGCGCATTCTCGATATCGGCTGTGGCGGCGGCATTCTCTGCGAGCCGCTGGCGCGGCTCGGCGCTTCGGTCCTCGGCGCCGATCCCTCGCCGGACAATATCGCGGTCGCGCAGCGGCACGCCGCGCAGTCGGGCGTGGCGATCGACTACCGCAACACCAGCGCCGAGGAGCTGGCGCAAACCGGCGAGATCTTCGACGTCGTCCTCGCCATGGAGGTGGTCGAGCACGTCGCCGATATCGGCCTGTTCGTCGACTGCGCGGCGGCGATGGTGAAACCCGGCGGTCTTCTGTTCGTCGCCACGCTCAACCGCACCATCAAAAGCTTCGCGCTGGCGATCGTCGGCGCCGAATACATTTTGCGCTGGCTGCCGCGCGGCACCCACCAATGGGACAAGTTCGTGACCCCGAACGAGCTCGAGATCGCCATCGAGCAAAGCGGCTCGCGCATCATCGATGAGACCGGCGTGATCTACAATCTCCTCGCCGACCGCTGGCAGCTCTCCACCGATATGGACGTCAACTACATGGTGGTCGCGGAGAAGACCGGGTGATGTCCACGCCCTGGCTCTGGGCCGTCTTCACCGTCATTGCCGCCTTCGCCCAGACGCTGCGCAATGCGACGCAGCGCGCGCTGACCGGCAGCCTCGGCACCGTCGGGGCGACGCATGTGCGGTTTCTGTTCGGTTTTCCGTTCGTGCTGGTGTTCATCACCGGCCTCCTCATCGTCACCGGAACGCCGCTGCCGCGGCCGGGGGCGGAGTTCTGGCCATGGGTGATCGACGGCGCCTTCGCGCAGATCGCCGCCACGGCGCTGATGCTAGCCGCCATGGGCGAGCGCTCCTTCGTCGTCACCATCGCCTACATCAAGACCGAACCGATCCAGGTCGCGATCTTCGGCCTCATCTTCCTCGGCGATGCGGTGAGCGGGCCGATGATGACGGCGATCCTGGTGGCGACCGCCGGCGTGGTGATCATGTCGACCAAGCCCGGCGGCATGGTCGGCGGCATTAAACCGACCCTGTTGGGCCTCGCCTCCGGCAGCATGTTCGCGCTCTCGGCGATCGGCTTTCGCGGCGCCATTCTGCAACTCGATCTGCCCAATTATGTGATGGCGGCGACCTTCACGCTGGCGATCGGGCTCGCCATGCAGACGGTTTCGCTGTCGCTCTATCTTTTGCTGCGCGACCCGTCAGTGCTGCAGGCGATCGTGCACGCCTGGCGGCCATCGTTGTTCGCCGGCTTCCTGGGCGCGCTCGCCTCGCAGTTCTGGTTCCTCGCCTTTGCGCTCGCCACCGCCGCGAGCGTACGCACGCTCGCCCTGGTCGAGGTCTTGTTCGCGCAGCTCATCGCCCGCATCGCTTTCGGCCAGCGCACCAGCGCGCGCGAAGCGCTCGGCATGGTGCTGGTCGTCGCCGGCGTCGCGCTGTTGATTTGGGCGCATTGATTGTCGTTCGGGGCTCGCCGCTTCGCGGCGTTCCGGAACGACGTCAATTAAGCTCGTCCGGCAGAATCGGCAGCGGGTGAAACTCGATGCCTTCTTCGTGCAATTCCTTCGCCTCGTCCGGCGAGGCTTCGCCGTAGATCGAGCGGTGCTCGATCTCACCGTAATGGATCTTGCGCGCCTGCTCGGGAAAGCGCGCGCCGACGTAATCCGCGTTCTTGGTGATGTGCTCGCGCAGCTCCTTGAGCTTCTTGCGCAGTTCGCCCTCATGCGGCGACATGATTGCCATGGGTTGCTTGGCCGGAGCCGGCACGGGCGGCGGCGGAGTCGCGGGCGGCGGCGCGGTCGCCGGCTCGGCGGCGTCGGTGCGCGCCAGTCGCGGCGCCATGATCGCCTTCTCGACCTTAGCGGAGCCGCAGACCGGGCAAGTCACCAGGCCGCGCTTCGCTTGCTTGTCGTAAGCGGCCGAGTTTTGGAACCAGCTCTCGAAGGCGTGGCTGTGTTCGCAATTGAGCGCGTAACGGATCATAGCGGAGCTCGCACGGCGTGCAGGTGCGTCGGCTCGGCCAAGGGCTCGATCACCTCGAAGCGGCGGCCGTGATGCAGCGAGGGAATGCGCGAGCGCGCCGCCGTGACTTGCGCCGGATCGACGTCGGCGAGGATCACAGCCGGCTCGGTGCCGCCCTCGGCGAGGATTTGCCCCCACGGATCGACAATGAGCGAATGGCCGAAGCTTTCGCGGCCGCTCTCGTGCCTGCCGCCCTGGGCGGCGGCGAACACGAAACAGCCGTTCTCGATCGCGCGTGCGCGCATCAGAACGTGCCAGTGGGCCTCGCCGGTCGGCTTGGTGAAGGCCGAGGGGATCGAAAGGAACGACGCGCCGGACTCGGCGAGCGCCCGATAGAGCGCCGGGAAACGCAAATCGTAGCAGATGGTGACGCCGAGCCGGCCCCAAGGCAGGTCGGCGACGACCGCGAGGTCGCCCGGCCGATAGCTGTGCGACTCGCGATAGCTTTCGCCGCCGGCGAGATCGACGTCGAACATGTGGATCTTGTCGTAGCGCGCGACCACGTCGCCTCTGCGGTCGATCAGGAACGAACGGTTCGCCGCCCGTTCCGGCGACGCCTTGATGGCGAGCGAGCCGATATGGATATAGAGCGAATGCTTGCGCGCCGCCTCGCGCAGCGCCGCGAGCGTCGGATCGCGTTCCTCATCGACGATCGTCGCCATCAGGCGCTCGCGCTTGGCGATGATGTTGGTCATTTCCGGTGTGAGCACATAGTCGGCGCCGGCGCTTTTTGCTTCCTCGATCGCTGCGAGCGCTGCGCCGAGGTTTGCCTTCGGCTCCATCGCCGACCGCATCTGCACCAGGGCGACCTTGAACGCCGAGCCGGCCGCCGTGCTCATGCGCGCTTTCCTTCCTCGGCGAGCAGCGCGTCGAGCTTGCCGCCTTCCTCGAGCGCGTAGAGCTGGTCGCAGCCGCCGACATGCGTTGCGCCGATGAAGATCTGTGGGACCGTGGTGCCCCCGTTCGCGCGCGCGACCATCTCTTGCCGCATCTGCCGATCAGCCGTGACGTCGATCTCGCGGAATTCCACGCCCTTGCGCGTGAGCAGCTCCTTTGCCCAATGGCAATAGGGGCAATATTGCTGCGTATAGATTTCGACAGAAGTCATAACGATGCGTTAATTCTATCAGAAGCTTATTTGTATCAAACCTTTATATGGACGTCCGCACCGGATCGGCAACCCTGGCGAAGACCAGCACGTCGACATTGGCGGCGCCGGCGCGCAGGAGCGCCCGCGCGCAACCCTCGACCGTCGCCCCGGAGGTGAGCACGTCGTCGATGAGCACGAGCCGGCGGCCGATGATTGCGGGCTTGCTCTCGTTGGGCACGCGGAACGCACCCTGGATGTTGGCGGCGCGCTCCGGGCGCGACAGCCCCACCTGCTGCGCCGTCGCCTTGACCCGCCTGAGCGCCGCGCCGGCAACCGGCACGCCGCTCGCGGCCGAAACGGCGGCGGCGAGCATCGCCGACTGGTTGAAGCGCCGCGCCCAGAGCCGGCGCCAGTGCAGCGGCACCGGCACCAGCGCGTCGGCTTGCGCCAGGAGCTCGCCGCCGGCATGGCCGATCCAGCGGCCCATCATCGGCGCGAGATCGAGGCGGTCGCCGTATTTGAGGGCATGCACCAGGGCGCGCGAAATCTCGTCGAAACGCACCGCCGCGCGGGCGCGATTGTAGGCCGGCGGGTCGGCGATCGCCTCCATCGACAGGATGCCCGGCCCCGGATCGTAGACGAACGGCACGCCAAGCCGCTCGCAATAGGGCCGCCGGATGAAGGAGAGCTTCGACCAGCACGCCGGACAAAGCCCCGGCCCCTCGACCGGCTCGCGGCAGGTGGCGCAGAGCCGCGGCAGAGCGAGGTCGAGGCCGGCGCGCAACGCCGCGCGCACGGCGTCGGCGGCGCGCCTGAGCCGTGTCGTGGAAACGATGCCGGCCGCTTCCCCCATGCCGGCACGCTAGCGCCGCACGACGCCCTTGTCATCGCCTGAAGCAGCAACCGGGACACCTCCCCGGGGACGTGAGACAATCCAGCCATGGCCGACGGCCCGCTGATATTCGACCGTGCGCTCATCCGTGCCCGCCGCCGGCGCGCGGCGGCGATGGAGCCGGCGACGTTTCTCATCGATCACATCGCCGGCGATCTCGCCGATCGGGTCGCCGTGGTGCTGCGGCGCTTCGAGCTGGCGCTCGATCTCGGTACACCAAGCGAAGCGGTGCGCGCGGCGCTGGCGCGGCTCGGCTCGGTCGGGACGATCGTTGCGGCCGCCCCGCAGGCGGATATTGCCGCGCGACGCGCCGGCCCGGTGGTCGTCGCCGACGAGGAGGCGCTGCCGTTCGCGGACGGCACGCTCGATCTTGTCGTTTCGGCCTTGGCGTTGCAGTTGGTCAACGATCTGCCGGGCACGCTCGTCCAGATACGCCGCGCGCTCAAACCCGACGGGCTGTTTCTCGCCGCTCTCCTCGGCGGCGAGACGCTCAACGAGCTGCGCCAATCCTTCGCCGCGGCGGAAAGCGAAGTCGAAGGCGGCGTCTCGCCGCGCGTGGCGCCCTTTGCCGATTTGCGCGATCTCGGCGCGCTGCTGCAGCGTGCGGGTTTCGCGCTTCCGGTCGCCGACGCCGACCGGCTCATCGTTCGTTACGATTCCGCCTTCGCGCTGATGCACGATCTGCGGCGCATGGGCGCGACCAACGCGCTCATCGATCGGCGCCGCGCGCCGCTTCGCCGCGCGACGCTGATGCGCATGGCGGAGATTTACGCGCAGCGCTTTGCCGACGCCGACGGGCGCGTGCGAGCGACTTTTGAGATCGTGTGGCTGTCAGGCTGGGCGCCACATCCGGGCCAGCAGCAACCGCTCAAGCCGGGCACGGCGAAAGCGCGGCTCGCGGACGCGCTCGGCACGCGCGAGCTGCCGGCCGGCGAAAAGGTCGAACGTTGAATTGACGGAATAGGATTATTTCAGCGCCGTGGCGACGCTCGAGTAGAAATTCTGCACGTTGCCGCCCAGCACGATGACCGTTCCGGCGATGGCGATGGAGATGCCCGAGGCGATCAGGGCGTATTCGATCGCGGTGGCACCGCGCTCGTCATGCAGGAAGCGTCGCAGCGATGTGCGCAAGGCGGGTGTCGGGGTCTGGAGCATTGGCTTTCTGCCTCTGGCGTTGGCGTCACAACAACGTCGTCAGGTGCGGTATCAGCGGCTCGTCGGCGGGCGGCATCGGGTAGTAGCGCAGATCGTGCGGCCGCACCCATTTGAGCCGCTGCGCTTCCCGTGCTTCGACGATCCCTTCCCACCGCCGGCAGACATAGAGCGGCATCAGCAGGTGGAAGTCGGGATAGAGGTGGCTCGCGAAGGTAAGCGGCGCGAGGCATTCCTCTTTGACGTCGATGCCCAGTTCCTCCTTAAGTTCGCGGATCAAGCTTTGTTCCGGCCGCTCGCCGCTCTCGACTTTGCCGCCGGGAAATTCCCACAGTCCCGCCATCGACTTTCCCGGCGGGCGCTGGGCGAGGAGCACGCGACCGTCGGCGTCGATGAGGGCGCAGGCGGCGACAAGCACCAGTTTGACGCTCATTGCCTGCCCTCAATCTAGGCAAAGGTTAGTAAAAGCGTATTCAATGCGGTTACGAAGATCGCTGCATTCATTGCGAAGGTTAGCGAACGGCTAACGTCCGCCGCCGGCAACGGGGCTTGCTCAGCTGCGGTAGTCGCCATTGATCGCGACGTACTCCTTGGTGAGGTCGCAGGTGAGCACGCGGTCGCGGCCTTTGCCGATCCCGAGCGCGACCTTAAGCGTGATCTCCGGCTTCTGCATCGCCGCGCTCACCGCCGCCTCGTCATAGCCCGGGTCGCGCGCCCCCTTGTGGGCGACCCGGATGCCGCCGAACCAGATCGACAGGCGGTCGCGGTCGGCGCGTTCTCCGGCCTTGCCCACGGCCATGACCACGCGGCCCCAATTGGCGTCCTCGCCGGCGATCGCGGTCTTGACCAGAGGCGAATTGGCGATCGAGAGCGCGATGCGGCGCGCCGATTTCTTCGACGCCGCGCCCTCGACGATGATCTCGACCAGCTTGCGCGCGCCTTCGCCGTCGCGCGCCACCTGCTCGGCGAGATTGGCGAGCACGGCCTCGAACCCCTTGCGGAACGCGGCGAGCCGCGGATCGGAGAGCTTGGCGATCTTCGCTACGCCGCGCGTCGCCGCGGCGCCGGTGGCGAACGCGAGCAGCGTGTCGGAGGTCGAGGTATCGCCGTCGATGGTCAGCGCATTGAAGGTGTCATCGACGCCGCGCCGCAGCAGGTCGCGGAGAACCGGGGGGGCGATCGGCGCGTCGGTGAAGACGAAAGACAGCATCGTCGCCATGTCGGGCGCGATCATGCCGGCGCCTTTGGCGATGCCGCAGATCGTCACCGCGCTCGGTCCGAGCCGCACCATCGCGGCCGCGCCTTTCGGAAACGTGTCGGTGGTGGTGATCGCGTTCGCCGCCGCATGCCAGCCGGCGGGAGCCGCGTCGGCAATGAGCTGGTCCATGATGCCGGCAAACTTCTCCGCCTCGAGCGGCTCGCCGATGACGCCGGTCGAAGCCAGGAACACCTCGTCCGGCTTGCAGCCTGCCGCCTTGGCCGCAATCGCGGCGGTCAGTTCGGTCGCGGCGCGGCCGGACTTGCCGGTGAAGGCGTTGGCGTTGCCGGAGTTGACCACGAGCGCGCGCGCGCCACCGGCCTTGAGCCGGGCGCGGCACCAATCGACCGGGGCCGACGGGCATTTCGAGCGGGTGAGAACTCCGGCCACCACCGTGCCGGCGTCGAACAGCGCCAGCAGCACGTCGGTACGCCCAGCATAGCGGATGCCGGCGGCCGCGGTCGCCACGCGCACGCCCGCAACCGGCGGCATTTCCGGAAAGGACGCGGGTGCGAGGGGAGAGATCGGGGACATGAACCAAACATCGTCATGCGCGGGCCTAGCCTGCGCATCCATGCGGCAATCGAGCGTTCCGTTAGGTGCGATGGATTGCCGGGTCAAGCCCGGCAATGACGATCGAAGCGGGAATACGCTCGTTTTATTTCTTTACTTCTTCGACGGCGCGGCCGGATTGAGCGAGGTGTCGGGTCCCGCCGGTTTGTCGAGGCGCTCGACATTGCTGGCGCTGCGCAGCTTTTCCACCATCTCCGACTGGGCGCGATGCGCGATGTAATTGTCGATCTGGGCCTTGACCTGCTCGAATGTCGGCGTCGGCTTGGTGCGCTTGTCCTCGACCTTGATGATGTGCCAGCCGAACTGCG
Source organism: uncultured Alphaproteobacteria bacterium (assembly GCA_963850855.1). Taxonomy (GTDB): domain Bacteria; phylum Pseudomonadota; class Alphaproteobacteria; order Rhizobiales; family Xanthobacteraceae; genus BOG-931. The sequence continues at coordinate 96,265 of CAWKNH010000004.1, read as the reverse complement.
TCTTCACCGGATCGGAAATCTGCCCCTTGTCGAGCTTGAAGGCGACCTCGGCGAATTCGGGCACCATCTGCTCCTTGCTGAAAAATCCGAGGTCGCCGCCTTCGGCCGCGCCGGGATCCTTCGACTTCTCCTTTGCCAGCGCCGCGAAATCGGCGCCCTTTTTCAGTTCGGCGAGGATCGCCTTGGCTTCCTCTTCGGTCGGCACCAGGATGTGGCGCGCGCGCACCTCCTGCTCGTTGGTCATCTGCTTGACCGCGTCTTCGTAGACCTTGTGCTCGGCCTCCGGCGAGACCGCGGCGTGGCCCACGCCTTGCAGCAGCGATTCCATCAGCAGCCGGTTGTGATCGAATGCGAGCCGACGTTTGACGTCCGGACGGTCGGCGAGTTTCTGTTGGTCGGCGGCCTGCGACAACAGCACCACGTCGGCCAGATAGGTGATGAGATAGTCGCGCTTCTGTTCCGGCGGCATGTTCGGAATGTTGCTGCCGATTTCCTCCTCGGCATAGGCAATTTCGCTCTCGTGGATGTCGACGCCGTTGACGCGGGCGATCACCGGATCGGAATCCTGTGCGCGTACGGTTGCGGCCGGCGCGGACAGGAGCGCGGCACAGGCGAGCGCGCCGAGCGCGCAGCGGACGAGCAGGCGGGTGAAGGCCATTGATGGGGTCCTTTGGAGATGGGGTCCTTTGGAGGGGAGGGGATGCCGCTTTTCGCGGCGCCAAATTTCGGCGCGGAGACTCGCCGAAACCCCACCGCTTGGCAAGGCGGAATCCGGACGCGGCCCGACAAGCGCGTGAAGCGGCGGCCGCATTGACAGCAAACCGACCCCCTCCTATGTCTCCGCCGTACTCAGACGGCCGATGTCGCCTTGCATAAGTCCCAATAGCGCCGCATTTTCCGCCGGTTTGGACCCGCGCCCGTCGCGCCGAGAACTGAATAATGCACAAACAAACGGCTCCGTGGCGCCGCTTCGAGTTGGAAGGATGATGCGATGATCGGCGGTGTCGCCCGCAAGTTGTTCGGTTCCGCCAACGATCGGCGCATCCGCTCCTATCGGCCCCGCGTTGACGCGATCAATGCGCTGGAAAAGGAGCTGGAGCAGCTCCCCGACGAGGCACTACGCGCGCGAACGGAAGAATTCAAAAAGCAACTGGCTGAAGGGACGAGCCTGGACGACATCCTGGTGCCGGCGTTCGCCACGGTGCGCGAGGCCGGCAAGCGCACGCTCGGCCAGCGCCACTTCGACGTTCAGCTCATCGGCGGCATGGTGCTGCACGAGGGCCGCATCGCGGAAATGAAGACCGGCGAAGGCAAGACCTTGGTCGCCACCCTTCCGGTCTATCTCAACGCGCTCGCCGGCCGCGGCGTTCACGTCGTCACCGTCAACGACTATCTCGCCAAGCGCGACGCCGAATGGATGGGGCAGATCTACAAATTCCTCGGGCTCACCGTCGGCGTCATCGTGCACGGCCTCGACGACGAGCAGCGCAAGCGCGAGTACGATTCCGACGTCACTTACGGCACCAACAACGAGCTCGGCTTCGACTATCTGCGCGACAACATGAAGTACCGGCTCGAGGACATGGCGCAGCGCGGGCACATCTACGCCATCGTCGACGAGGTCGACTCGATCCTGATCGACGAGGCGCGCACGCCGCTGATCATTTCCGGTCCGCTCGACGACCGCTCTGAGTTCTACAACACCATCGACACCTACATCCCCAAGCTCGACAAGGCCGATTACGAGATCGACGAGAAGCAGCGTACCGTCAATCTCACCGAGGTCGGCATGGAGAAGATGGAGCAGGGGCTGCGCGAAGCGAAACTGCTCAAGTCCGATTCGCTCTACGACGTCGAGAACGTCTCGGTCGTTCATCACATCAATCAGGCGCTGCGCGCGCACAAGCTGTTCCAGCGCGACAAGGACTACATCGTGCGCAACGGCGAGGTCGTCATCATCGACGAGTTCACCGGCCGCATGATGCCGGGCCGCCGCTATTCGGAAGGCCTGCACCAGGCGCTCGAGGCCAAGGAGCGTCAGCCGATCCAGCCGGAGAATCAGACGCTCGCCTCGATCACCTTCCAGAACTATTTCCGGATGTACGAGAAGCTTGCCGGCATGACCGGCACCGCCGCGACTGAGGCGGACGAGTTCATGGACATCTACAATCTCGAGGTCCTGGAAATCCCGACCAACATGCCGATGATCCGGCTCGACGACGACGACGAGGTCTATCGCACGGCGGCGGAGAAATTCCGTTCCATTCTCGGCCTGATCGAGGACTGCAAGAAGCGCGGGCAGCCGGTGCTGGTCGGTACGACTTCGATCGAGAAATCCGAGCAGCTCGCCGAGATGCTGCGCCAGCAGGGCTGGGAGCAGCACGACTTCTCCGACCCGAACGCATTCGCCGCGCTTTATTCCGGCGACGAGGGCGCCTCCAAGGCGAAAGTGTTCGCCATCCTCAACGCCCGCTATCACGAGCAGGAAGCCTATATCGTCTCCCAGGCCGGCGTGCCCGGCGCCATCACCATTGCCACCAACATGGCCGGCCGCGGGACCGATATTCAGCTCGGCGGCAATGCCGATATGCGCATCCGCCAGGAGCTTGCCGCTATCGAGGATCCGCGCGAGCGGGAGAAATCGCCGGGCGCGGCGGAGATTCGCGCCCAGGTCGCGCGCCTCAAGGACAAGGCGCTTGGCGCCGGCGGGCTTTACGTGCTCGGCACCGAGCGGCACGAGAGCCGGCGCATCGACAACCAGTTGCGCGGCCGCTCCGGACGTCAGGGCGACCCCGGCCACTCCAAGTTCTTTCCTTTCCCTCGAAGACGACTTGATGCGCATCTTCGGCACCGACAAGCTCGACGGCATGCTGCAGCGGCTCGGCCTCAAGGAGGACGAGGCGATCGTGCACCCCTGGATCAACAAGGCGCTGGAAAAGGCGCAGCAGAAGGTCGAGGCGCGCAACTTCGATATCCGCAAGAACATCCTGAAGTTCGACAACGTGATGAACGATCAGCGCAAGGTCATCTTCGATCAGCGCGTCGAATGGATGAGCGATAAGGCCACGGCAGAAGTCGTCGCCGATATGCGCCACAGCGCGATCGACGATCTGGTCGCCAAACACGTGCCGGAGAACGCCTATCCGGAGCAGTGGGACACCGCCGGCCTCAAGGAGCACCTTAAGCGCGTGCTCGGCATCGATCTGCCGGTCGACGAATGGGCGAAGGAAGAAGGCATCGCCGACGAGGAGATTTTCGCCCGCGTCGAACGCCGTGCCGACGAGCACATGGCGGCGAAAGTCGCGCAATGGGGCGCCGACGTCATCCGCTACATCGAGAAATCGATCCTGCTGCAGACGCTCGACCATCTCTGGCGCGAGCACCTGGTGATGCTCGACCATCTGCGTCAGGTGGTCGGGCTGCGCGGCTATGCCCAGCGCGACCCGCTCAACGAATACAAGGCGGAGGCGTTCTCGCTGTTCGAAGCGATGAGCCAGAATTTGCGCGAAGCGGTGACGGCGCAGCTGATGCGCGTCGAGATCATGCCCTCGCCGCCGGAACAGCAGCAGCTCACGGTGCCGGCGATGGAGGCGCACAAGATCGATCCGACGACCGGCGAGGACGAGATGGCGCTGGCGATGGCCGGGGCCGAGACGTTGGCGCGCCATGGCATCGGCGGCGCCGCGCGCGCCGCCGCAGCGCCGGCGCTCGCGCGCGGGGTGCAACCGGCGCCGGAGCGGAATCCGCAGGACCCGGCCAGCTGGGGCAAGGTCGGCCGCAACGAATCCTGTCCGTGCGGCTCAGGCAAGAAATTCAAGCATTGCCACGGAAGATACGCCTGACGGGAATCGGTAATCAGCAGTCGGGAAGCAACGGTCGCGGCGCCGGATATCCGACACCTGATGACTGACGACTGAATTCCTAACGGCTGATTCCCGACTACTGCAATCCGCCAAAGCGGCTGTCGAAATTGCCGGCGGGCACCACGGGCTGCGCACCCTGCAGCAGATTGCCGTTCTTGGCCGGGGCTGGCGCATAGGCGTTTGCTTCTTGCTGCTGCTGCGGCGCGGCCGGCTTAGCAGCATTGGCTTGTTGCGGCTCGGGCTTGCGCTCCTCGGATTTCGCGACTTCGCTCTTCGGCTTCGGCCTCGCGGCGGGCTTTTGCGCGGTGGTGCTTCCAGTCGCCGTCTCGGCCGCCGGCTTCGCGCCGGCGCTGTTCGATGAGAACAACCGGCCGAAGAAGCCGCCGGCCTGCTGCTCCTGCGGTTCCGAATTGGTCGCGGCGACGCGCGTCGCCGGGGCGGCGGGTTTCGACGCGAACAGGCTGCCGAGGAAGCCGCTCGCGGCCGGCGGCTGCGCCGGAATCTCGGCCACCGCGGTCCCTCCGGGCGGCGGCACCCGCGCCGGCGGAATGGGTCCGGTCTGCGCCAGGAAGACGCTGTTCGAGCCGCCGTCGAGTCCGGTGCGGACCGGGGCGACCGGCGAATTGCCTCTGACCAGTTGCGCGAACTGGGCTTCGTCGTTGCGCTGCTTCTCCAGCGCCGCTCCGGCGATCTCCGGCGCCACCACGAAGGCCGGGCAGCGGCTGGTCGCATTGAAGACGAGCGGCCTGGAGGATTTCGGCGGCGGTGCGGCGTCGAACACATAGTGCCGGTCGCAGACGTCGACCTTCGGCTCGAGATGTGTCACCTCGAAATGGTCGTTGCCTTCCTTGATCATCTTCCAGAAGGCCATGTTCGGATTGGTGCGATGACGCGCGAGATTCGCCGGCGTCATGCGGAACGGATAGGCCTGGATCTGAAACGATTGCTGGCCGCCGAGGAAGGATTCGCGCGCCAGCGAATAGATTTCGCCGATCTGCTCGTCGGTCATCGCGTAGCAGCCGCGCGAGGAGCAGTCGCCATGGATCATCAGGAACGCGCCGTGGCGGTCGTTGGCTCTATCGAAGGCATTGGGGAAGCCGGTATTGATCGCGAGGTAGTAATTGGAATTCGGATTCATCAAGGCGGGGGTGATCGTGTAGTAGCCCTCGGGCGCCTGGCGGTCGCCCTCCTTGACCTTCGGTCCCAGATCACCCGACCAGCGGCAAATCGGATAGACCTTGAGCAACTGGAAATGACCGGTAGTGTCCTGTTTCCAGACCTCGAGCTCCGATTCCTCCTTGAAGATGCGCACCAGGATCGGCGAGTCCTTGGGCATGCCCTTCTGCTCGATGCTCGCCAGCATCTGCGGCGACAGCTCCTTCATCGCTCTGGTGGGCAGCTCATATCCGTCGTCGCCGTAGCAACCGGCGAGCGTCAACGCGCCGGCGAGTACCGCCGACGCCGTAAGCGCGCGGGCCAAGCTGGCGCGGATCAATGCAATACTCCCCGACTGATGGACCATCCCCGTGCCATCGCAGGCCAATCGTTATCCCTAAGAGGTGGCTTTCGCAAGGCGACAAACCGGCCGGCAGGCGGGTTGAGCACGGCGGTGCTGAAAGAAAGGTAAATTTTCCACGAATTTGAGCGATCTTGCCTGCCGGCGGGCGGATCGTGGCGGGATTGTGGCGCGCCTAGCTGAGCACGCGCCCGATCCCCATGAACTTCTCGCGCCGCAGCCGCACGATCGTCGCCGGATCGAGGCCTTGCAACTCGGCCAAGGCCGCGCCGATCGCCTCGCCGGCCGCCACAATCGCCGCCACGGGATCGCGATGCGCGCCGCCGGTCGGTTCCGGCACGATCGTATCGACGACGCCGAACCGCACCAGGTCCTGCGCGGTGATCTTCATGTTGGATGCAGCCTCCTGCGCTTTCGCCGTATCGCGCCACAGGATCGAGGCGGCGCCTTCCGGCGAGATCACGCTGTAGATCGCGTGCTCCAGCATCAGCACGCGGTTCGCGGTCGCGACCGCGATCGCGCCGCCGGAGCCGCCTTCGCCGATGATCGTCGCGACGTTGGGAACGCCGATGCGCAGGCACGCTTCGGTCGAACGCGCAATCGCCTCGGCTTGGCCGCGTTCTTCGGCACCGATGCCGGGATAGGCGCCGGCGGTGTCGATGAGCGCGATGACCGGGATCTCGAAATGGTCCGCCATGTCCATGAGCCGCGCCGCTTTGCGGTAGCCCTCCGGCCGCGCCATGCCGAAATTGTGCTTGAGGCGGCTGTCGGTGTCGGAGCCTTTCTCGTGGCCGATGACGCAGACGCTCTCGCCGCGGAAACGGCCGAACCCGCCGATAATGGCGGCGTCGTCGCCAAAGGTGCGGTCGCCGGCCAGCGGCACGAAATCGGCGATCAGCCGGGCGACGTAGTCGAGGCAATGCGGCCGCTGCGGATGGCGGGCGACCTGCGTCTTCTGCCACGGCGTCAATCCGCCATAGAGCTCCTTGAGGGCCTGCTCGGCCTTGCCTTCGATGCGATTGATCTCCTCGCTGATCGCCACGGCATCGCCGTCGGCCTGCATCGCGCGCAATTCCTCGATCTTGGCCTCGAGCTCGGCCACCGGCTTTTCGAAGTCGAGATAGGAGCGCATTACGCGAGCAGCGTGCAGCAAAAAGATGAACGGCAGGTGCCGTACCGGGCGCTAACTCGCCCGCCCGGTGCGCTTAAGTCAAGGAATGGACTGCGTTGCATTTATTGGTCCTGCGCCAGCGGGTGCAGATCGCGCACCAGGCTCTTCAAACGCTCTTCCAGCACATGGGTATAGATCTGCGTGGTGGAAATATCGGCGTGGCCGAGCAGCGTCTGCACCACGCGCAGATCGGCGCCGTTGTGCAGGAGGTGGCTGGCGAAGGCATGACGCAGCACATGCGGGCTCACCTGCGCGGCGCGCAGCCCGGCGGCGGCGGCGAGCGCCTTCAGCTCGCGGGCGAAGTGCTGGCGGGTGAGATGGCCGCTGTCGCCGAAGGAAGGAAACAGCCATTTCGAGCCAGTGCCGCCGGCTTCCGCGGCCAGCGCAAGGTGCGCGACCATCGCCCGCTTGGCGGCATCGTTGAGCGGCACCAGACGCTCCTTGCCGCCCTTGCCGCGCACGATGATAACGCGCGCGTCGCGCCGCGCGGCGGATGCGGGCAGTGAAACGAGTTCGGAGACGCGTAGCCCGGTGGCGTAGAGAAGCTCGACGAGACACGCGAGCCGCGCCGCACGCAGGCGCGACGGCAGCGGCGCCGCCGGATCGGTGCTTGCCGCTACGCGCAGCAGGCGATCGACTTCGGCGAGCGTGAGCGTCTTCGGCAGCGCGCGCACGCGCTTCGGCCCCGCCAGCACCGCGGCGGGATCGTCCTTGCGCTGCCCTTCCGCGTAAAGGAAACGATAAAGCTGCCGGATCGCCGAAAGCCGCCGCGCCACCGTCGTCGGCCGCATCTCGCGTCTGGCGAGCGTGCTCAGATAGGCGCGCAAATCGTCGGTCGTCGCCGTTGCGACCGAGCGCTTGGCACCCGCGAGGTAGAGCGTGAAATCGGCAAGGTCTCGGCCATAGGCACCGAGGGTGTTTTTCCCGGCGCCCCGCTCGGCCGCGAGCATGTCGAGATAGAGCGCGATCAGCCGGGCGTCGGCGGGCCGTGCTCCCGAGCCGCGCGGCTTGCCGCGAACCGCCCTGCGCCCCATCGGCCTGCACCCTCAGCGGTTCTTGAAGAATTTGTCGGGCGGGATCGACACGGTGATCTCGCGCGGTTTCGGTTGCACAAAATGCGCCAGGGAATATAGACCGCCATAGACGAGCGCACACAGTATCGCGATGACGGCGAGGAACCGAAGCAGGCTCGGCATCGACTAGTGTCCCGATGGCGAAGTTCGTAAATGTTGGCGGCACACTCTCATACGAACTTCGGAATCAGAAGGCGCACTAGTAAATACATGATGCTAGTGCGGTCTTGGATCTGAAGTTCCTATGCGAGGTTGCCGGCGGATTGTAGGGACTTCAAATCCACCGCACTAGTCGCTCATGCTCATCCCATTGGTGCCGGCGAGGGGACCGGGTACGATCATCTTCTGGTTGGCGTGGGCAAGCCGTTGAAGGAAATCGTGCCGGTGGGCATGCTGGCGACGCCGGCGCGCAAATCGCGGGTTTGCAGGGACCATGGCTGAAATTGCGTTACAAAACGACGCGAAAGCGACCGCTGTGACGGCGGCGATCCTTACGCGACTCGGCCGCCGCTCGATCGTGCTGGTCGGCATGATGGGGGTCGGAAAGTCCTCGATCGGCCGCCGGCTCGGCGCCCGCCTCGGCATCCCGTTCGTCGACGCCGATGCCGAGATCGAGCGCGCCGCCGGCATGAGCATCGTCGACATTTTCGCCCGCCACGGCGAAGCCGATTTCCGCAGCGGCGAGGCGCGGGTGATCGCGCGCCTGCTCGAGGGCGGCCCGCAGGTGCTGGCGACCGGCGGCGGCGCGGTGATCAATGCGGACACGCGCGCGCTGATCAAGGCGAAGGGCGTCTCGATCTGGCTCAGCGCCGATTTCGACGTGCTGATGCGGCGGATCAACAAGCGCAAGAATGACCGCCCGCTCCTGCAGACCGCGGATCCGGAGGCGACGTTGCGCGCGCTCCTCGCCGAGCGCGATCCGATCTACGCGCAAGCCGACATCACCGTGCAATCGCGCGACGTGTCGCATGACGCGATCGTTGCCGAGATCGTGGCGGCACTGCTCGCCTTTCTCGGCGCGGCAGTGTCCGCGGGAAACGCCGGGCCATGACGGCGCCGCTTCGCACCGATCCGACGACCGTCAACGTCGCGCTTGGCGCGCGCAGCTATGACATCGTGATCGGGCGCGGGCTCATTCCTTCGCTCGGCGCGCGCGTCAAGGCCCTCCGGCCGGGCGCCAAGGTCGCCATCGTCACCGATGAGAATGTCGCGCGACATCAGCTTTCCGGCGTCGAGGCGGCCTTCGCGAATGCCGGCACGCCGACGAGTCGCGTAATCGTTGCCGTGGGCGAAGGCGCCAAGAGCTTCCGCGTCTTCGCGGAGGTCTGCGAGGCGATCATCGCGGCGCGCATCGAGCGCGGCGATCTCGTGGTCGCGCTTGGCGGCGGCGTCGTCGGCGATCTTGCCGGCTTTGCCGCCTCCGCGGTACGGCGCGGGCTCGACTACGTGCAGGTGCCGACCACGCTACTGGCGCAGGTCGATTCCTCGGTCGGCGGCAAGACCGCGATCAACTCCGCCCATGGCAAGAATTTGGTCGGCGCCTTCCACCAGCCGATCCTGGTGCTGGCCGACACCGCCGTGCTCGACACCCTGCCGGCGCGCGAATTCCGTGCCGGCTACGCCGAGGTCGCCAAATACGGCCTCCTCGGCGATGCCGCCTTCTTCTCCTGGCTGGAGACGAACTGGCGCGATGTCTTCGCCGGCGTCCCGCGCGCGAGCACGCAATCGCGCTGAGCTGCCGCGCCAAGGCGGCGATCGTCGCGCGCGACGAGCGCGAGACCGGCGAGCGGGCGTTGCTTAATCTCGGCCACACCTTCGGTCATGCGCTCGAGGCGGCGTGCGGATTTTCCGACCGGCTGCTGCACGGCGAGGCGGTCGCCGCCGGCATGGCGCTCGCATTCGCCTTCTCCGCCCGGCAAGGACTGATGCCGGTCGCCGAGGCCGATCGCGCCATCGGCCACTTGGCCGAGGTCGGCTTGCCGACGCGCCTTAAGGATATTCCCGGCGGGTTGCCTCCGGTCGATCGGCTGATGGAGCTGATTGCCCAGGACAAGAAAGTAAAGCGCGGAATGCTTACATTCATCCTGGCGCGCGGGATCGGCACGGCTTTCGTGGAATCCGGGGTCGACGAGCGCGACGTGCGTGCGTTTCTGAGCGAGAAGCTTGCCGAGCGATGACTATTTTCGACTGGTTAACCGTCGCAGCGGTGGTGATCTGTCTGTTGGTTTCCGCGTTCTTCTCGGCGAGCGAGACGGCGCTGACGGCCTCCTCGCGCGCCGCCATGGCACGGCTGGAAAAACAGGGCAACCGCGATGCCGGCATCGTCGGCCGGCTGTTGGCGACGCGCGAGCGGCTGCTCGGGGCGATCCTGTTCGCCAACAACCTGACCAACATCACCGCCTCGACCTTGGCGACCGGACTCCTGCTTGCCTTGTTCGGCCACGCCGGCGTGATCTACGCGACATTGGTCATGACCGTCCTCGTCTTCGTGGTCGCCGAGGTGCTGCCGAAGACCGCGGCCTTCAATATGCCCGACCGCATGGCGCTCGCGGTCGCTCAGCCGGTCGACAGCATCGTGCGCTGGTTTTCGCCGATCCTGCGCGCGGTCGAGTGGCTGGTGCGTCTCATTCTGCGCGGTTTCGGCATGCCGGTCGGCAATATCCAGTCGATCCTCACGCCGCGCGAGGAGCTGCGCGGCGCGGTCGATCTGATGCATAGCGCCGGCGTGGTGGAGAAGCTCGACCGCGACATGATGGGCGGCCTGCTCGACCTGCGCGAGCTCACCGTCTCCGACGTGATGATCCATCGCACCAAGATGGTGATGCTCGACGCCGACGAGCCGCCGCGCGAGCTGATCGACGCGGTTCTTGCCGCCGGCGTCACCCGGCTGCCGCTTTGGCGCGGCTCGCCGGACAACGTCATCGGCGTGCTGCACGCCAAGGAGGTGTGGCGCGCGTTGCATGCGGCCGGCGGCGCCGCCGGCAAGATCGACCTGCCGGCGCTGATCAAGCCCGCCTGGTTCGTGCCGGATACCACGCCGCTTGCCGAACAGCTCAAGGCGTTCCGTCATCGCAAGACGCCGTTCGCGCTGGTGGTCGACGAGTATGGGGAGCTGGAAGGCCTGGTGACTTTGGAGGACATCGTCGAGGAGATCGTCGGCGACATCAGCGACGAGCACGACATCGCCGTGCCCGGCGTGCGCATGCTGCCGGACGGCTCGGTCAATGTCGACGGCGCAGTGCCGGTGCGCGATCTCAACCGGGCGATGGATTGGAGCATCCCGGACGATGAGGCCACGACTATCGCCGGGGTGGTCATCCACGAGTCGCGCTCGATCCCGGAGCCGGGGCAGAGCTTCACGTTCCACGGCTTCCGCTTCCAGGTGCTGCGCAAGACCCGCAACCGCATCACCGCGCTGCGCGTCACGCCGCTCATGCGCAAGACGGCGGCCGCGGCGCGGGCGAGCTGAGGCGCCATGGAGAGCGCCATGGCGAAGCCCACCAACCGCCCCTAGATAACAGGCATGCTGGAGAGGCTATGATGGCGACACAAACCTCCACCTTACCGCCGGAGCAGGCTTCCCTCGCTCCGATCGATGCCGGCGTGCGCATCGGCCACGTGCATCTCAAGGTCGCCGATCTCGACCGGGCGCTTGCGTTTTACTGCGGCGTGCTCGGTTTTGAGCTAATGCAGCGCTTGGGGCAGCAGGCCGCTTTCGTCTCCGCCGGCGGCTACCATCATCACATCGGCCTCAACACCTGGGAAAGCCGCGGCGGGCCGCCGCCGCCCGTCGGGACCACCGGCCTCTACCATCTCGCCATCGTCTATCCGACGCGGGCGAAACTCGCCGATGCCTTGCACCGGTTGATCGAAGCAAAAATCCCGCTCGACGGCGCCTCCGATCACGGGGTGAGCGAGGCGCTTTATCTGCGCGATCCGGACGAGAACGGCGTCGAGCTTTATTGGGACCGCCCGCGCGAGCAATGGCCGCGCACGCCTGACGGCGAGCTCGCGATGTTCACGCACCGGCTCGATCTGCAGGCGCTGCTCGCCGCGAAAGAGTAACGTGCCTACAATCCCTCGCCCGGCGCCGCGGCGTGAATGGCAAGCGCATGCACGCGGCCTGAAAGCTCGCTTGCCAGCGCGGTATTGATCATGCGGTGGCGTTCGACGCGGCTCTTTCCGCGGAAGGCTTCCGACACGATATAGAGCCGGAAATGCGTCTCGCCGCCCGGCCGATGCCCGGTATGGCCTTCATGCAGATGCGATTCGTCCTCGACGCGCACGCTTTCCGGCGCAAAAGCCGCGTGCAGTTTCGTGGTGATGACATCTTGCATTCCCATGGCGATCTGCCTGTAGCGATGACGGAGCGTTAAGGTCAACGGACGAGCCGCGCGGTTTTGCCGCCTGTCAAGTCTTGAACGTGTCAGCGACGCACTCGCATAATCCCGACGATGAGAACGAATTCGCCGCTCTTTGATCGGATCCGGGTCAAGCCCGACCTGGACCGCAGGCTGCGCGCCGAGCTTCCCGGCTGCCAATGGCCGGGCTGCGACGCGCCGGCCACGCACCGCGCGCCGAAAGGTCGGCTGCGGGCGAGCGAGTATTGGCAGTTCTGCCTCGAGCACGTGCGCGAATACAACAATTCCTACAATTTCTTTGCCGGCATGAGCGACGACGCGATCGCCAAATACCAGAAGGAGGCGATCACCGGTCATCGGCCGACCTGGAAGATGGGCTCGATCGGCGGCCAGCGCGCCGCCAAGCGCGACCGCGCCGGCGTTCGCGGCGAGTGGGAGACCAACGATCCGTTCTCGCTATTCGGCGAGGCCGGCGCGCGCTGGTCGTCGCGGGCGAAGCGTGTCGCCGAGGGCCGCACGGTGCTCAATGCCCAACGCCGCGCCCTCGGCGTGCTTGGTCTTGAAGCCGACGCCAAACGGACCGATATCAAGTCCAGATTCAAGGTGTTGGTGAAGCGGCATCACCCTGACGCCAATGGCGGCGACCGCACGTCAGAGGAGCAGCTGCGGGAGATCATCCAGGCGTATAACTATCTGAAATCGGCGGGTTTTTGCTGATTTTCCGAGCGGCTTTCGCAGCCTTATGCGCTTCTGCTAAATTCGCGGGCGACATCCGACCGCCGGCGACAACCGATTCGGCCCCTCGGGTTCCGGGGTCACGGAGGTGCAATTGAGTCTCGCGACAGAAACGCAATCCGGTCTGCCGGACATGAAGGTGTCGATCCGGCAGCTGTTCGGCATCGACAGCGACCTCGAAGTTCCGGCCTATTCGGAACCGGACGAGCACGTGCCCGATGTCGATCCCGATTACCGGTTCGACAAGGCGACCACGCTCGCCATCCTTGCCGGCTTTGCCAAGAACCGCCGCGTCATCGTGACCGGCTATCACGGCACCGGCAAGTCGACGCATATCGAGCAGGTGGCGGCGCGGCTCAACTGGCCATGCGTGCGCGTCAATCTCGACAGCCATATCAGCCGTGTCGATCTCATCGGCAAGGACGCAATCGTCATTCGCGACGGCATGCAGGTGACCGAATTCCGCGACGGCATCCTGCCCTGGGCGCTGCAGCACAACGTCGCCATCTGCTTCGACGAGTACGACGCCGGCCGCCCGGACGTGATGTTCGTGATCCAGCGCGTGCTTGAATTGTCCGGCCGGCTGACGCTGCTCGATCAGAACAAAGTGATCAGGCCGCATCCTTCCTTCCGCCTGTTCGCGACCGCCAATACCGTCGGCCTCGGCGACACCTCCGGCCTCTATCACGGCACCCAGCAGATCAACCAGGGCCAGATGGACCGCTGGTCGATCGTCACCACGCTCAATTATCTGCCGCACGACAACGAGGTCGAAATCGTGCTCGCCAAGGCTAAGCACTACCGCAGCGCCGAGGGCCGCGACATCGTCAACAAGATGGTGCGGGTCGCCGATCTCACCCGCAACGCCTTCATGAACGGCGATCTCTCGACGGTGATGAGCCCGCGCACGGTGATCATCTGGGCGGAGAACGCCGACATCTTCAACGATATCGGCTTCGCCTTCCGGCTGACCTTCGTCAACAAATGCGACGAGCTGGAGCGGCCGCTGGTGGCGGAATTCTATCAGCGCTGCTTCGGTCAGGAGTTGCCGGAATTGGCGGTGAACGTGGCGCTGAGCTGACGCCGTCGCCGTCCCGGGCACGACGTTGAAGGTCATGACCTCGAACATCAAGCCCAAGAACCCCGGCAAGGAAGCCCCCACCGAGCCGTTCAAGCGCGCGGTCGGCGTGTGCCTGCGCGCGATTGCCGGCAAGGCCGACATCGAAGTCACCTTCGCCGCCGAGCGGCCGGGACTGGCCGGCATCAAGGCGCGGCTGCCGGAGCCGCCGCGCCGGCTCAACGAGCGCGAGGCCGCGATCGTGCGCGGCCATTCCGATTCGATCGCGTTGCGGCTCGCCTGCCACGATCCCGCGGTGCATCGCAAGCTCGTGCCCGGCGGCCAGCAGGCGCGCGCGGTGTTCGAGGCGGTCGAGCAGGCGCGGGTCGAGGCGATCGGCTCCCGCCGCATGGGCGGGGTGAAAAAGAACCTCACCGCCATGCTCGACGACCGCTTCCATCGCGGCAAGTACGACGAGATCACCGATCGCGCCGATGCTCCGATCGAGGACGCCATTGCCATGATCGTGCGCGAGCGGCTCACCGGCGAAACGCCGCCGGCGACGGCGCGCAAGCTCGTGGAGCTGTGGCGGCCGCTGATCGAGGAGCGGGCCGGCCGCAATCTCGACCGCCTCGAGCGCGTGCTCGACGACCAGCGCCGCTTCGGCGACGTGGTGCACGACCTGCTCGATAATCTCGATATGGGCGAGGATCGCGGCAGCGATTCCGACGAGGAGGAGGGCGAAGAGGGCGACGAGGAGAACCGCAAGGACCAATCCGGCGAGGACGGCGAGGCCGCCGATTCCGCCGACAGCGAGCGCGTGAGCCTCGAAGAAGCCGAGGCCTCGACCGACGAGCTCCCGGATAGCGCCGCCGAGGCGGTGGACGCGCCGGCCGCCGACATGGCCGACGACCCGGACATGGGCGATTCGGAAGCCGCCGCCGAGCCGTGGCGGCCGCGGCACAATCGCAACGAGCCGCGCGGTCCGGATTATCGGCCGTTCACCGCGAAGTTCGACGAGATCGTCGGCGCCGAGGAGCTGTGCGAGCCGGAAGAGCTCGAGCGCTTGCGCGGCTATCTCGACAAGCAGCTCTCGCATCTTCAGGGCGTGGTGGCGCGACTCGCCAACCGGCTGCAGCGGCTCCTCCTCGCGCAGCAGAACCGCGCCTGGGAGTTCGACCTCGAGGAAGGCCTGCTCGACCCGGCGCGGCTGTCGCGCGTCATCGTCGATCCGCTGCATCCGCTCTCGTTCAAGCGTGAGAAGGACACGCAATTCCGCGACACCGTGGTGACGCTGCTACTCGACAATTCCGGCTCGATGCGCGGCCGGCCGATCACCGTCGCGGCGACTTGCGCCGACATCCTGGCGCGCACGCTCGAGCGTTGCGGCGTCAAGGTCGAGATCCTCGGCTTCACCACGCGGGCGTGGAAAGGCGGGCAGTCGCGCGAGGCCTGGCTCGCACACGGCAAGCCGGCCAATCCCGGAAGGCTCAACGATCTGCGCCACATCGTCTACAAGGCGGCCGACGCGCCCTGGCGGCGCTCGCGCAAGAATCTCGGGCTGATGATGCGCGAGGGCCTGCTCAAGGAGAACATCGACGGCGAAGCGCTCGACTGGGCGCATAAGCGTCTGCTCGGCCGTCCGGAGACGCGCAAGATCCTGATGATGATCTCCGACGGTGCGCCGGTCGACGATTCCACGCTCTCGGTCAATCCCGGCAATTACCTGGAGCGGCATTTGCGCTGGGTGATCGAAGACATCGAAACCCGCTCGCCGGTCGAGCTGATCGCCATCGGCATCGGCCATGACGTGACCCGCTACTACCGGCGCGCGGTCACCCTCGTCGATGCCGAGGAGCTGGGCGGCGTCATGACCGAGAAGCTGGCGGAGCTGTTCGAGGAAAATTCAGGCGAGGAGTATGTGCGGCCGACCCGGCCGCGCCGTTTGCGCGCCTAGCAGGAGATCGAATGTCGTCCCTCGATCCGCATGCCTACGCGACGCACGAGGTCTTCAACCAGCCGCCTGCGCTCGCCGACTATGACGCCTATGGCGCCGATCCGGTCCTGCAATCGGTGGTGAGAACGCTGGGCGCCGATTGGGCCGAGCAAAAATTGCATGCGGCGGGCCGCACGGTCGGCTCCGCGCAGGTGCAGGAGTTCGCCCGGCAAGCCAACCGCAATCTGCCGGAGCTGCGCACCCATGATCGTGTCGGCCATCGCGTGGACCGGATCGATTTCCATCCGGCGTGGCATGAGCTGATGACGCTGGCCATCGGCCAGGAGACCCATGCGCTCGCGTGGACCGATCCGCGTCGCGGCGCGCAGGTCGCCCGCGCCGGGCTCTCTTACTTATGGAATCAGGGCGAGAACGGAATCTGCTGCCCGATCGGCATGACCTATTCAGCGATCCCGGTGCTGCGGCGCGATCCGGCGCGCTGGGCGGAGTGGGGCGCGCTCGTGACCTCCTCGCGCTACGACCGCCGCCAGATCCGCGCCGCCGACAAGAGCGGCGCCACCGTCGGCATGGCGATGACCGAGAAACAGGGTGGCTCCGACCTGCGGCAAACGCAGACGCGCGCCAGCGCCAATGGCGACGGCACCTGGTCGATCGTCGGGCACAAATGGTTCTTCTCGGTGCCGCACTCGGACGTGTTTCTCACTCTGGCGCAAACCGATGCCGGCGTGTCCTGTTTCGTCGTTCCCGGCTGGCTCGCCGACGGATCGCGCAACCGTCTGCAGCTGCAGCGCCTGAAGGATAAGTGCGGCAACAAATCCAACGCCTCCTCCGAGGTCGAGTTTCGCGGCGCCATCGCGCATCTGATCGGCGAGCTTGGTCACGGCATCCGCACCGGCATCGAGATGAACCACTACACCCGGCTCGACTTCGCCGTCGGCTCCGCCGGCCTGATGCGCCAGGCGTTATCGCAGAGCGCCCACCACGCGGCGCACCGCCGCGCGTTTCAGCGCGCGCTCATCGATCAGCCGCTGATGGCGAACGTCGTCGCCGACATGGCGCTCGAGGTCGAGGCGGCGACCTGGCTCGCCTTCCGCTTCGTCGCCGCGCTCGACCGCGAAGACGACAGCGAAGCCGAGCGGCTCCTCGGCCGCGTCGGCGCGCCGATCGCCAAATACTGGATCTGCAAGCGCGCACCGGCGATCGCCGTCGAGGCGGTCGAATGCCACGGCGGCAACGGCTTCATCGAGGATCATCTGATGGCGCGGCTTTATCGCGAAGCTCCGCTCAACGGCATCTGGGAAGGCACCGGCAATGTGATCTGCCTCGACGTGTTGCGCTCGATGACGCGCGAACCCGGATGCATCCCGGCTTTGTTCGACGAGTTGCGCGCCGCGCGCGGCGCCGACCGCAACTACGACGCCGGCGTCGATGCCCTGGACAACGAACTCGCTGATCTGCGGAAACATGAAGGCCAGGCAAGGCGCATGGTCGAGCGCCTCGCGCTCCTACTGTCGGCATCGCTGCTGCTGCGATACGCGCCGCCCGCCGTCGCCGACGCTTTTATTGCGACCCGCCTTGCCGGCGGATGGTCCGGGCATTTCGGCGATCTTGCGCCGGGCATCGACGCCGCGGCGATTGCGCGCCGCGCCGTACCGGAAATCGCGTGAGGCTTAAGCCGTCGCCGCGCGCTTCTTGGCGACCTGCCTCTTGATCTCGAGGACCCGCGGCGAGAGCTCCGCGTCCTTGGCCGCGAGCAGGAAGGCGTCGAACCCGCCGCGATGATCGACGGTCTTGAGCGCATTGGCCGAAATCCGCAGGCGCACCGAGCGGCCGAGCGCATCCGACATCAGCGTGACGTTGAGCAGATTGGGCAGGAAGCGCCGCTTGGTCTTGCGGTTGGAATGGCTGACGCGATGCCCGATCTGGCGCGTCTTTCCGGTCAGTTCGCAACGCCATGACATGGCGACAAATCCTCGTATTCTCTCCGCGCGTCGAGCGGCCGGGCGGACGATGTGGGGCAAAAACGTCGCGGACCTATAGTAAGTGGGTCGAAAAGCGTCAAGCACGGACGGCCGGGATCGAACGGGTGTATCGCCCGCGATGGTGCGCAAAATCACAGAAACGACGCATTCTCCGACAAAACAGGCACACAATTCATGCTATCGTTTGCAGGCGGGTCCGTTAGGCGCGTCGCCTTCCTTTGTGCCGGGGCCGCCATTGATCCTATTGCGTGGCGCTTTGAGGGAACCGTCCTCCGTGTTCGTTCTGCCGCAACCGTTCGCTCGCCGGACAGAACCTGCTGTCTTCGCCGTCGTGATCGGCGTCATGGCCGCCGCCTTGGCGATCGACTCGGCCGGTGTCGCTGCGGCGCAGGGGCGGCTCGATGCCGAATATGTCGCCTCGCTCGCCGGCATTCCGATCGGACGCGGCAACTGGGTAGTGGAGGTTGCCGATGACCAGTACAGCGCTGTCGCCACCGGAGGCACCACCGGGATTCTGCAATTCTTCACCGGCGCGAAGGGCACCACCTCCTCGCACGGCACGCTCAGCGGCGGCGGGCAACCGGTGCCGACGGGCTACGCCTCCACCATCACCTACGACCGCAGGCTCGATGACGTTCGCATGGTGCTCGCCGGCGGCAGTGTGAAGGACTACTCGGTCGAGCCGCCGGTCAAGCCGCATCCCAATCTCGTGCCGGTGAGCGAGGCAGATCGCCGCGGTGTGGTGGATCCGATGACCTCGGCGCTCCACCGCGTGGTCGGCAACGGCGATCCGGTCTCGCCGGAGGCGTGCAACCGCAGGATCTCCGTGTTCGACGGCCGCCTGCGTTATGATCTGCTGAGCGAGTTCAAACGCATCGAGACCGTCAAGGCCCGCGGCTATGAAGGGCCGGTCGTGGTCTGCGCGTTGTACTTCCAGCCTATTTCCGGCTACGTGCCGGACCGGCCGGCAATCAGATATCTCAGCGCGTTGCGCGACGCCGAGGTCTGGATGGCGCCGATCTCGGGAACGCGCGTCGTGGTGCCTTACCGCTTCTCGGTGCCGACGCCGATCGGGCTCGGCGTGTTGCAGGCGACGCAATTCGTCTCGGTGGCGCATCCGCCGCGGTCCACCGCGGCGGTGAAGACGCAGTAAGGCGCGGGCGGCGGCGATCTGCCCTTGCCGGCATGGCCCCGTGTCCCCGCAATCCACAGGAGGATAGCTCTTGACTCGCCGCGGAATCTTGATCGCGAATGCCGTTAACGGTTTCGGTGGCAAGCCGAGCGGCAAAAGAGGTCGCCAGCACCCGATCTGGTATCGCGTCCCGCCGGCGGCGCCATATGTCGCGTGAACGAATTCGGACAAAGCGCGAGTCGCCGATTCGGCCGCGATTCGTTCCAGACTCGTTCCACACCTTAAGCACAGCCCTTTCCAGCGTCATGTTGTGATACAGATGCGCCGCCAACACTGCCCTTCCCGCGCGCCGCGGAAGGACCAGGTGGCGGCGCGCAGCCCGAGCCCTCGATGCCGATTTCCTTTCCCGTGTCCGCCAATCGTGATGCGCGCGCCCGCGGCGCCGGTGTCACCGCCGTGCTTGGGCCGACCAATACCGGCAAGACGCATCTCGCCATCGAGCGGATGCTGGCGCATTCCTCCGGGCTGATCGGCCTGCCGCTCCGCCTCTTGGCGCGCGAGGTCTATAACCGCGCGGTTGAGCGGGTCGGCGCCGACGCGGTGGCGCTGGTCACCGGCGAGGAGAAGATCAAGCCGCCGAACCCGCGTTTCTGGGTGGCGACGGTCGAGGCGATGCCGCGGGACCTCGACGTCGCGTTCCTCGCCGTCGACGAGATCCAGCTTGCCGCCGATTTCGAGCGCGGTCATGTCTTCACCGACCGTGCGCTGCACCTGCGCGGGCGCGAAGAGACGCTGGTGCTCGGCGCCGCCACCATGCGCCAGATCGTCGAGCGGCTGCTTCCCGGCGTCAGCGTGGTGAGCCGCCCGCGGCTGTCGCAACTGACCTTCGCCGGCGACAAGAAACTCACGCGCCTGCCGCGCCGCTCCGCCATCGTCGCCTTCTCGGCCGAGGAGGTCTACGCGATCGCGGAATTAATCCGCCGCCAGCGCGGCGGCGCCGCGGTGGTGCTCGGCGCGCTGTCTCCGCGCACGCGCAACGCCCAGGTCGCGCTCTATCAGTCCGGCGAGGTCGACTATCTAGTGGCGACCGACGCCGTCGGCATGGGCCTCAATCTCGACGTCGATCACATCGCCTTCGCTTCCGACCGTAAATTCGACGGCTACCAGTTCCGCAAGCTCAGCCCGTCGGAACTCGCGCAGATCGCCGGCCGCGCCGGCCGCGCCACGCGCGACGGCACGTTCGGCACCACCGGCCGCTGCCCGCCGTTCGAGACCGAGCTCGTTCAGGCGCTCGAATTGCACAGCTTCGAACCGGTCAAGCTCGTGCAATGGCGCAACAGCGAACTCGATTTCTCCTCGATCGGCGCCCTGCAGGCGACGCTCGCCGCGACGCCGACGGAGGCCGCCCTCACCCGCGCCCCGATCGCCGAAGATATCCTCGTGCTCGAGCACGCCGCGCGCGACGACGATGTGCGCGCCATGGCCGCAAGCCGGGCCGCGGTCGAGCGGTTGTGGGACGTCTGCCAGGTGCCCGACTACCGCAAGATAGCGCCGGCGACACATGCCGAGCTCGTGGTCACGCTCTACGGCTTCCTGATGCGTGAGGGGAAAATTCCCGACGATTGGTTCGAGCGCCAGGTGGCGCAGGCCGACCGCATCGACGGCGATATCGACACGCTCACGGCGCGCATCGCTCATATCCGGACCTGGACCTTCGCCGCCAACCGTCCGGACTGGCTCGCCGACCCCGAACATTGGCAGGGCGTCACCCGCGGCGTCGAGGACAAGCTCTCCGACGCCCTGCATGAGCGGCTTACCGAACGCTTTGTCGATCGCCGCACCAGCGTCCTGATGCGGCGGCTGCGCGAGGATGCGACGCTCGAGCCGGAGATCGCCAAGACCGGCGAGGTCGCGGTCGAAGGCCATGCCATCGGCCGTCTCGACGGCCTTGTCTTCGTGGCGGATTCCTCGTCCGGCGGATCGGAAGCAAAGGCGCTGCAGAACGCCGCGCAAAAGGCGCTGGCCGGCGAGATCGCCGCACGCGCGGTGCGGCTTGCCGAGGCGCCGGACGCGCAATTCGCGCTCGCCGCCGACGGCACGATCCGCTGGACCGGCGCCGCGGTCGGCAAATTGATCGGCGGCGAGGAGGTATTGCGGCCGCGCGTCGCCATCATCGCCGACGAGCATCTTTCCGGCGCGCCGCGCGAAGCGGTAGCGGCGCGGCTCGAGCAATGGGTGAAATCGCACATCGAGAAGCTGCTCGGGGCGCTGTTCGAGCTCTCGGCGTCCGCCGACGTGAGCGGCATTGCGCGCGGCGTTGCTTTCCAGCTGGTCGAGGCGCTCGGCGTGCTCGATCGCCAGCGCGTCGCCGAGGATGTGAAGGGTCTGGAACAGCCGGAGCGGGCGACACTGCGCAAATACGGCGTGCGCTTCGGCGCTTACCACATTTATCTGCCGCTGCTGCTCAAGCCGGCGCCGCGCGCGCTTGCCGTCCAGCTCTGGGCGCTCTGCCATGACGGCCCGCAGACCAAAGGCCTCGACGATCTCCTGCATCTCGCCGCCGGCGGCCGCACCTCGTTTCCGGTCAATCGCGAAATCGATGCCGCGCTCTATCGCACCGCCGGCTACCGGATCTGCGGCGAACGCGCGGTGCGCGTCGATATTCTCGAGCGCCTTGCCGATCTGATCCGCCCGGCGCTCGCCTGGCGCGACGGCTCTTCGCTGCCGAAACCGCCGGGCGCGTTCGCCGGCGGCGGCTTCACCGTGGTCAACACCATGACCTCGCTGACCGGCGCCTCGGGCGAGGATTTCGCCTCGATCCTGCGCTCGCTCGGTTACCGCGCGGAGCAGCGGCCGAAGCCCGCCGAGCCCGAGCCGGCGCCCGCTCCGATCATGGAAACCGCCGCGCCGCACGACGCCGAGGCGCAAGAAGCCGCGCCACAAGACGCCGAGGCGCAAGACGCTGCGTCGGCAGAACCGCCAGTGCAATGCGTGGAACAGTTCGGAGCAGAGAGCGTCGGCGAAATCTTGCCGCCAGGCGAGGCTGAGGTCGACGTGCCTGGCGAACCGATTGCCGAGCCGGATGGTCCAGCTCCGCTGCAGCCGCCCGTCGAAATCGTGGCTGCAGCCTCGGATACGGCCGAGATCTCTTCCCCAACAGAGCCCGGCACAGAACCCGCGCCGGAGGCCGCGCCGGCGTCATCGGAGCCGGTGCTCATCGATGTGTGGCGGCCGGGCCGCGCTGAGGGTCGGCGCCGGCCCAATTTCAGGCGCCGCGGTGCGCACAGGGAGACGGCGCAGCCGCCGGCCGCAGCCTCTGCAGACGCTGCGACACCTGCCGCTCCGACCGGCGAAACAACGACGGCGCCGCAAGATATTCCTGCCGAGGCCGCAGCGGATTCGCCGCCGCGGGAAGGCCGCCACTTGCGCCAGCGCCGCAGGGGCGCGGCGGATCGGGGCGATCGTCCTCGCCGCGAACGCGAGCGGCCGCCCGCCCACGTGGCCCGGCATGAGCGGCCGGAGCGGAAAGACCGCTACGAGCGGCGCGAGAAAGCGCCGGATCCGAACTCGCCCTTCGCCAAGCTCGCCGCACTCAAGGCGCAGCTCGAGGCCGATGCAAAGGAGCGCCGCTGAGCATGATCCGCGCGAGCGGCAGCCGGTTTTCCGAACAGGTCGCGCTCGACCGGAATAATCGCAGACCGGCGGATTTGCTCGGCGACGGATTTCCCGCAGCGCCCGATCGCCAGCGCCTCGATCGGTGGCTGTGGCACGCGCGTCTGGTGCGCACGCGCGGTGCTGCCGCGGCGCTCGCCGATGCCGGCTATGTTCGCATCAACGGCACGCGCGTCGACGCACCGGGCCATCACGTGCGCGCCGGCGACGTGATCACGGTCGCGCTCGATCGCGGCGTGCGGGTGCTCAAGGTGCGCGCGTTCGCCGAGCGCAGGGGTCCCGCGACGGCGGCCGAGGTCCTATATGAGGAGCTGACCTGAGAGCGCGCGGCGACCGATCCGGAGAGGCCTCAGCCTTGCGTGCGTAGGAGCCATGCGGTAGGAGCAATGCTCGCCGAAAGCCCGGACAGAGTGAGCGGATGACCTATATCGTCAACGACAATTGCATCAAATGCAAATACATGGATTGCGTGGAAGTGTGCCCCGTTGACTGCTTCTACGAGGGCGAAAACATGCTGGTCATCCATCCCGACGAGTGCATCGATTGCGGCGTTTGCGAACCGGAATGCCCGGTCGATGCGATCAAACCCGATACCGAGCCCGATGTTGAGAAGTGGTTGGGCATCAATGCCGAATACGCCAAGCTGTGGCCCAACATCACGGCCAAGAAAGAGCCTCCTGCCGACGCCAAGGAGTGGGAGGGGAAATCAGGCAAATTCGAGCAGCATTTTTCGGCCAATCCGGGAACAGGCGACTGACCTGGCCGGCTCATGGCCGGCTCATGGGCCCGGCCTTTACCATGGTTAAGGTTTCCGCATCTGCGACCCTTTCGCGATGCCATAAGGCTTTGATTTTGGCCGAAAATGTGATATAAGGGTGTTTCATAATGAAGAACCACCCCGATATGCCGCTCCCCGTCAACGGGAGCTTATTTTTCCGGGGCGTTTCCGAGGAACCGTCAGAAGAGGCGTGCTAATCCACGCGAGAGCAGTGGCAGAGAAAACTCGTCGTCGTACGAAGAAAAGCGCGGCCGGTGTGAACCGGAAGGCAAGAAAATCCCCCTCCCGCGCGAGCCGGAGGCCATCACCGTCCACGCGGCAGACGGCCCGGACCCGGGTCAGCGTGGCTAAGCCCGCTCATCGGCAAAAGCCGGAGCCGGAAGGAGCAACCTTGGGAATGAACGCGAAGAAGACTACGCAACGGCAAGGCTTCAAGACCAGCGAATTCATTGTGTATCCGGCTCACGGCGTGGGTCAGATCGTCTCCATCGAGGAGCAGGAGGTCGCGGGCGCACGGCTGGAGCTGTTCGTCATCAATTTCGTCAAGGACAAGATGACGCTGCGCGTGCCTACCTCGAAGATCGCCTCGGTCGGCATGCGCAAGCTTGCCGAGACGCCGATGGTCAAGCGCGCGCTCGAGACCCTCAAGGGCCGGGCGCGGATCAAGCGGACCATGTGGTCGCGCCGGGCGCAGGAATACGAGGCCAAGATCAATTCCGGCGACATCGTCGCCATCGCCGAGGTGGTGCGTGATCTCTTCCGGTCGGAGAGCCAGCCGGAGCAGTCTTATTCCGAGCGGCAGCTCTACGAGGCCGCCCTCGACCGGCTTTCGCGCGAGGTTGCTGCGGTGCAGCGCCTGACCGAGACCGAGGCGATCAAGGAGATCGAGGCGGCTCTGGCCAAGGGGCCGCATCGCGGACCCAAGCCCGAGGCCGAGGAGGACGCCGTCGTCGAGGAAGAGGCGGCGTAGGACCGATTTCGGAGCGGATTCAGCGACGTAAGTCAATGCGTAAGGCAAGGCTCGGCGGAAACGCCGGGCCTTGTTTTCGTCCGGGCCACGGTGGTTGCCGCAATGCCGACAAAAATCCTCAGGTTAGTCATAAATTAAGCCTCATTTGAAAGGACAAGAGGGGCGGAAGCGGGGACGGGGGGCGTCGGAATGGGGCGTGACGGAGCATTGCGGCGCGGCCGGGCGCTTTGGATTCTCGCAGCCGGCAGCATCGGTTACCTCATTGGCGGTTGGCACGCCGCGGCGGTGCGCACCTCCGATCTTTCTCCCAGCCAGACCATCGCTCTGCGTTTTCCCCAGGATCAGGACGTCGCTGCCGCCGATGACGTGGCGACCGGCATGACCGGCGCTGTAAACACCATGGTGCTTGGCGATCCGCGGCTGGCGCTGTTGGACCCGGCACCCATGGTGCCGCAAGCGCAGCCGCAGGCCGCCAACCAGGCGGCCGCGCCGGAAGAGGTCGCCGCCGCCGCACCGGCAGCAAGCGTATCGCTGCGGCGGGCAGTCCCGGCAACAGTGCAAGCCGCGATCACTCCCAAGTCATCGGTTGCGCTCGCCCATCGCCGCGTCGAGCAACCGCGGCAGGGCTTCATGCTCAACGACGCGCAGATCGCGAGCATCAAGGAGCGCCTGCACCTGACGCCCGACCAGGAGCGGATGTGGCCCGGCGTCGAAGCGGCGCTGCGCAACATCGCCTATGCCAAAACGCGCGACGCGCACAAGCACGGCGCGCCCGCGGGCGCAGAGGAGCTTGCCTCGCTCAGCCCGGAAAGCACCGAGGTGCAAGATCTCAAATCCGCGGCTATCCCGCTGATCATGAGCTTCTCCGACGAGCAGAAGGACGAAGTGCGCAGCCTCGCCCACGTCATGGGATTGGATCGGCTCGCGTCGGAGTTTTAATGCCGGTTCGTCATGCCCGGCCATGACGGCATGGGCCGCGCCTAGCGCAAGCCGCGTGCTTGCACGGATTCCCGCCTTGTGGTTCTCATGGCGCGCGCCGGCCGCGCGGACCGCTGCATTGGCCGACGGAGAACGCTGCCGTAGCTCAGTGGTAGAGCACCCCCTTGGTAAGGGGGAGGTCGTAAGTTCAATCCTTACCGGCAGCACCACTTTGTTTGCTGGCGCCCCGTCCGTCTTTCCTCACTCATCGGGCGCGTTTGGGTCGCAAGATACCGCACTCTTATTTGTCCGGTGCGCTGCTCAGTTCGGGCGATCGACCTTGACGAGTTCGAGGAGGCTGCCGCTGATTTCGGGCGCACGGAAGCGCCGGTCCTGCTTGGCCAGCATCACCGGTATGCCGGGTTTGGGTATGGTGATGCCGCGATAGGCGTAATCGATACGGGCGCCCTGAGCCGAGTTCGATGCGGTAGCGGCGCGTGATTGCGGTCAATGCGACCCGCAGGAATTCAGTCCCGAACTGCGCACCCGGGCACCGCCGCGGGCCGCCGCTGAACGGGAGATATTCGTAGGGCGATGGTTTGATCGAGAGCCAGCGCTCCGGCAGGAAGCGCAGAGGATCGGCAAACAATTCCGGCAACCGATGGGTCAAGTGCGGGCTGATCATGATTTTGGTCCTGGCCGGAATATACAAGCCGGCTATCTCGCAAGCCTCGAAGGCGCGCCACGGAATGACCGGGACCGGCGGCACGAGCCGCATCGATTCCTGGATGACGCCGTTAAGGAGCGGCCGATTTTTCAGCTCCTCGGAATCGACGCTTTCCAAGGGGGTTCCCGCCTCGATCTCATCGACCAGGTCGGCCAGCACGCTCGGGTGCAAAGCCAGCAGGAACAATATCCAGGTCAGCACACTCGACATCGTTTCGTAGGCGGCGAATCCGAGAAACGAAAAATGCCCCGCCATCCGCTTGGGCGTCGACAGTGCGCTGTCGGTCGTATCTATGGCCGCGAGCGCCGCCCGCAAATTGCTCCGGCGATCGGCGTGGCGCTGCTCGGCAATCCACTGCGAGATGAATTCCGCCAGCCGTTCGGCGTTGCGCTGGACCGCATGATAAGGGCAGCCGCGAACGTTGATTTGCGGGACGTACGCCCTCGCCTGCCAATTCATCAGATGATGCTTCTCCAGCATGGTAACGAAACGATCAATCTGCGCGTCGTCGGGCTCGCCGAACAGCAGCTTGAACGCCGCCTCTCGACCGATCTGGCGGTTGAGGGCGTAGAGATCGACGGTCTGATCCGTGCGCCAACGGTCGACCGAGGCGATCGCCAAATCCCGGAGCGCGGCGAAATGTTGCTCGACTCTCGGCTTGGTCAATTGCGAGGCAACTGCCGAATGCAGCGTCTCATGCTCCTTGCCCTGCGTTCCCAAGTATCCGCGCCGAAATTCGGCTTGCGCCGAGCCGGACGGGCCGGTCACCTGCCATAGCGAGGTCGGCCGCGCCACATCGGTTCGGTTGAGCACCTCGCGGTTGTATCGGGCGCCGACAACAAGGAGACCGCCGATCTTTTTCCCGATGAGCCTAAAAGCAACGACCGGTCCATGGCGTCGGAACTCCCGTTCGACGACGGGGATCGGATTTTTGAAGAACAGGAGAGCGTCGCAGATCGCGCGCAATCCAGTGACAACTGGGACTTGGGCAACAGGGGCGGTTTCGCCTCGTTCGACAATCCACGCGGTCAAGTCACGTCTTCCCCAACGCAGCATCGAAGAACATGACGACCTCGCAGACACAACCACGTAAATCGACTTGCGCGGCACTTGTGCGCGACGCAAACCTCCCGAAGCTGAGCGTTCGGGAACTGTCTTTGAAGGTCTCGCGAACTGTCTTCGAGGGGTGATAAGGCGACCGGCAGAATACACCGCCCGGCGGATTACCCCGTGATCACGACCCGCGTGCCCTCATCCAAGCCCCCGCACCCGGGTTAGGCAAAGCTGACGTGGGAGGGTAGCGCAGTCAAGGGCTGTTCAGGCCTTTTCTGACGTCGTGTTGCCAGCTTGCAACTACAAAATCGGAGCCGCCGAGACCCGGCGACTGAACGCGCACGCAGGTGCCGTGAGCTTGGCGATGTGCATGCCAGCGAATTCGGCAGCGGACGTCCGTTCATGGTCAAAAGCCGATTTTGTATATGCTAGGTACCGGTCGAGCTGAGCCGGCGCGGGCGACCGCTCGGCCTCGCGGGGTACGCGACCAGACATGGCTTTGAGATATGGCTAGGAGAGATGGCTTGGAGAAATGGCTCGGAGAGGAAGCGCGCCGATGATGACTGATCTGTTCTCGCTCAAGGGCCGCACGGCGCTGGTCACCGGCGGTTCGCGCGGCATCGGCAAGATGATCGCGAAGGGCTTCCTCGCGCAGGGCGCGCGGGTCTACATCGCGGCGCGCAAGGCCGCGCAGTGCGACCAGGCTGCGGCGGAGCTGGCGAAGGAGGGCGGTTCCTGCTTCTCCATCCCGGCAAATATCTCGACCGTCGAGGGCGTGCAGGCGCTCGCTGCCGCCCTCGCCGCGCGCGAGGGAAAGCTCGACATCCTCGTGAACAATGCCGGTGCCGCATGGGCGGCGGAGTTCGACGCCTTTCCGGAGAACGGCTGGGACAAGGTGATGGACCTCAACCTCAAGACGCCGTTCTTTCTTACCCAAGCGCTGCATCCCGCGCTCAGGGCCGCTGCTAGCGCAGAGCGGCCGGCCAAGGTCATCAACATCGCTTCGATCGACGGCATCTTCGTCAATCCGCTCGAAACCTATTCCTACCACGCGAGCAAAGCGGGGCTGATCCATCTCACGCGACGCATGGCGGCGAAGCTGATCGCCGACAACATCGTGGTCTCGGCGATCGCGCCGGGTCCGTTTCCGTCCGACATGAACATCGACGCGCGCGACAATGCGGATAAGGTGGCGCAGCGCGTTCCGGCAAAACGCGTCGGCACCGACGAGGACATGGCCGGCGCGGCAATCTATCTTGCGTCTCGCGCCGGCGACTATGTGGTCGGTGCGACGCTCGCAGTGGATGGTGGTATCGCCTATGCGAGGACCGGTTTCGAAGGCAGCCGGTGGAAGACTTAAACGTCCGATCCAGGCGATCCGAGGCAGGACAGCACTGTGCAGCTTGACTATGTGACCATCGAAAAGCGCGGCGGCATCGCCGTCGTGCGCTTCGACCGCAAGGCGAACCTCAACGCCTTCAACGAGAAGCTCGTCGTCGAGCTGACCCACGCGGCCCGCGGTTTTTTCGACGATCTCGAAACCCATGTCGTGGTTCTCGCCGGCGCGGCCAATGCCTTCTCCGCCGGCTTCGATCTGAAAGCCGCCGATAGCTGGCACAGCGAGAGCGATGATCTCAAACGGCGGCAACGCGCCTATGGCGGCGTGCGACTGTGCAAAGCCTGGGAAGCGATGCCGCAGATCACCATCGCGGCCATGGAGCGGCTCGCGGTCGGCGCCGGCGTCGCCATCGCGCTGGCGTGCGATTGGCGCGTGCTCGGGCGCGGCGCCTATCTGTACGTCCCGGAGGCCAAGATCGGCTTGAACCTGCAATGGGGTGCCTTGCCGCGGCTCATCACCTTGGTCGGGCCAGCCCGCGCCAAGCGCATCACCATCCTGTGCGAGAAGATGCCGGCCGCGCAGGCGCTCGACTGGGGACTGGTCGATGAGGTCGCCGACGATGGCCGCACGGTGGACAAGGCACTGGAGATGGCCGAAGTGGTCCTGTCGAGGCCGCAGCCGACCGTCCGCATGATCAAGGAAGCGGTCAACGCCACCGCGAATGCGCTGCACGCCGCGGCCGCTTTTGCCGACGCCGACCAGAGCCAGCTCACCGCGAGCTATCGCTCGGGCAAGGTGGCGCGGGACTCCTTTCGGAAGAAATAATGCCGTGACCTGAGGCGAGCCCGCCGCCGGCCGGCGCGGCGTCACCACCACAAGGGGTGCGCGCTGGTCCCGTCATAGGTGAAACCGAGCGTGAGGACGATCTCGTCCATCCACATCGCCTGCGACATGGTTCCCTGGAAGGCCGGCAGATTGCCGAAGCTCGAATACGCCACCTTGTTGGTCAGCTCCAGGTAGAACGGCTTGAACACCACGTAGCGAAGGCCGACTTCAAAGCCCGTCGTCCAGCCGTTGAGCTGCCACCAGCCGCTATTGATGCCGATGAGATTGCTCCACGTCTTGGCGCCGACATTGTTGGGATTGCCGAGGATGATGTCCGAGGTGTGCGGCAGCATCACGCCGATACCGGCTTTGCCGATGGCGGCGAGACTGTTGGTCTCGTTGGTCTGGCCGATCAGCGGGTAGCGATACACGGCGTCGAGCATGACGTGGTTGGCGCCGTTGTGCAGTTGCTCGTTGAAGAAGAAATTGTCCAGCTGGCGGGGTCCGTTGACCGGCACGCCGCCGATCAGCCCGCTCACCTGCGCGGTCTGGCCGATGTCCGTGGAGTATTTCGAATGGTCGATGTTCAGCTCGACGCCCCAGTTCTCATTGAAGAACCGGCCGACGCGGATGTTGTATTGCGGCGCCTCGCCGGCGCCGGCCGGGGCGTCGTGGCCCTGGACGTTGTAGATCGTGAAGTTGTTGCCGAGCGCCGGCTGAGAGACGTGGATGTTTGGGTTGCTCCAGAATTCCTTGTTGGAGCCGAACTCGAAATACCATTCGCCGTCGGTGAAGAACCGCCACCACGGCTTGCCGGGATCGGGGACAAGGGCCGGCGCCTTGGCCGGCAGCAGCGGCGGCGGGGGTGTGGCCAGGTCTGCGGCGAAGTCTGCGGCCAAGTCTGCGGCCAGGTCTGCGGCTTGGGCGTGCATCGCTGCGCCCGCGAGCACGATCGCCACGCCCGCCCACATCGACCAACGCCGATGACGCATCGCCAAGGCCCCATCCTGCCGCATCGACGGCCGAATGGTTGCGATTTTCTTGGTTAATAAGCGTTTAACGCGTCAGGGCGAAACGTACCCCGCAGAACTCGACGCCCCCATCCGCGACCGGATAACCGCGCTGCGCCGCCCGTTTCTCGATCCCGGCCTTGTCTGCGACTTCGATCACCAACGTGCGCAGACTCTCCCGCGCATCGCTGCCTTTGACGAAGCGGATCGCGGTCATATCCACGGCGATACGGCCGCTTTCGCCCTCGGGCACGAACGGCTTCTCGATGATGGCCGACCAGTGCCGGCCGATGCCGGCCGGGTCGGCGCTCTCGACGACGATCTCGGCGAGTCGCTTGGTGACATCGGTCTTGATCGCGTCCGTCCAGCCGGTTCCCGCCGGCCGGCGCATAGGGACCGCGCAGGTCTTCTTCGCCGTCGCTCCGATCGAACTCGATCATCGCCGCGCGGCAATCGCGCGGATGGAGTTGCACGGCGTGAAAGCCCTTGTGGTCGATAGTGTGCGCGGTGCGCACGCCCAAGCCGTTAGCATGCCGGCCGCGCCGTTGCGGATCGCTGCAATTGAAGATCGCCATGTAGCCGCCAATTCCGCCCGACCGCTCGAGGAAGCGGCCCGCCGCGGTATCGGGCTCGATGGGCGAGACGACCTCGACGAAGGCGAGGCCGAAGGGAAACAGCGCGTTTTCGAGGCCGTACCGGCGCACATGCGGGTCCCGATAGGCGAGCCTCACCCCGAAGATCGCCTGCATGTCGGCAATCACGCGCGGCAGATCCTTCGCCACCAGGCAGATCTGCCGCAGGCGGAAATAATCGGCCATCTCAGCGTCCCTTGAACACCGGCTGGCGCTTCTCGACGAACGCGGCCGCCGCCTCGCGGTGATCCTCGGTCGTCGACGCGCGCACGTGATTGGCCGCCTCATTGTCGAGGCACGCGGCAAGCGGAGCGTATTCCGCCAGATTGAGATTGTGCTTGATCGAGCCGAGGGTCAGCCGCGGCCCGCGGGCAAGCGTGATGGCGTAGCTCCTGGCGGCGTCCTGGAAACCGGCGTCGTCGAGCACGCGGGTGAGGAGCCCGATCTGCAACGCCTGATCGGCGGAAAGAATCGGCGAGGTCAGATAGAGCTCGCGCGCCTTGGCGCTGCCGAGGAGCTTGGTGAGAAAATAGGTGCCGCCGAAATCGCCGGAGAGCGCGACCTTGACGAAGGCGGTGGTGAGCTTGGCCGAGCGGTTGGCGAGGCGTAGGTCGCAGGCGAGCGCGAGCGACAATCCGGCGCCGGCCGCGGCACCCTCGATGGCGGCAATCGTCGGCTTGCGCATCTCGTGCAGGAGCCGCGCCGCCTCCATCTTGCGGCGCAGATCTTCGGTGCGGTCATCGACCGCGATCGGCGCGCCCTCGCGCGCAGCCATCGCCTTGACGTCGCCGCCGACGCAGAACGTGCCGCCGGCGCCGGTGAGCATCACCACCGTCACCGCCGGATTGGTGGCGGCGCGCGCCGCGGCGTCGACCAGCGCGTCGAGGATCTCGGGATTGAGCGCGTTCCGGCGCTCCGGACGATTGAACGTCAGCGTAAGCAACCCGTCTTCCAGCGTCTCGATCAGGATATCGCTCATGGCGCGTCTCCGTGGCCGCGCCGTCTTGGACCAGATCGGGCCGATGTGCAATATTCACAGGTAAGAGCGCGGAAATCGTGTGCACGCCGGCCCGCCGGCGCGCGCAGACTAAGGGTGCAGGAGGAACGCATGGCCTACACGGACATTTTCTACGGCGTTGACGGTCACGTCGCTACCATCACGCTCAACCGGCCGGACAAGCTCAATGCCTGGACGAGCGAAATGGACGCCGATGTGCGCCGCGCCGTCGAGGCGGCGGCGGCGGACGATGCGGTCCGCGCCATCGTCATCACCGGCGCCGGGCGAGGGTTCTGCGCCGGCGCCGACATGTCGCGGCTGAGCAAAATTTCGTCGAGCGGCGGCCCCGGCGGCAACGTCGTGCAGATGGCCCGCAAGCCGGACAATTTCGATCAGAAGTTCAGCTATTTCCTCGCCGTGCCGAAACCGATCTTCGCCGCGATCAACGGCCCGATCGCCGGCATCGCCGTCTGCTTCAGCCTGTTCTGCGACTTCCGCTATATGGCGGAAGGCGCGAAGCTGACCACGGCCTTCGCTAAGCGCGGCCTCATCGCCGAGCATGGCAGCTCGTGGATGCTGCCGCGGCTCATCGGCCCGATGAACGCGCTCGACCTCCTCTACTCCGCGCGCACAATCGATGCCGCAGAGGCGGAGCGCCTGGGACTGGTGCGCCGGCTGCCGGCGGAGAATTTTCTGGCGAGCGTGCAGGCGCTCGCGCGCGAATTGGTCACCACGTCCTCGCCGCGTTCGATCGGCGTGATCAAGCGGCAGGTGTTCCAGTCCTATTTCCAGTCGCTCTCGGAAGCCTGGGCGCTGGCCGACTCGGAAATGGTCGAGTCGTTTCGCTCCGAGGACTTCAAGGAAGGCGTGGCGCATTTCGTCGAAAAGCGTCCGGCCGCCTTTACCGGACGATAACTCGCCCCGGAACGACCAAGGCGCGCCGCGACCGCCGACGGCGAGAGAGCAGCGATGCATGGGAACCGTTCGCATCAAGCGCGTCTACGATCCGCCGTCGCCCGGCGACGGCCGCCGTGTGCTCGTCGACCGCTTGTGGCCGCGCGGGCTCAAGCGCGAGGCCGCTCGGATTGATCTTTGGCTCAAGGAGGTGGCGCCGAGTGACGAACTGCGCCGCTGGTTCAACCACGAGCCCGGCCGCTGGAGCGAGTTTCAAAGGCGCTATCGCGCCGAGTTGCGGGGAAACACTGACTGCGTAGCGACGCTGCGCGACCTCATCCGCGGCGCTAAGCCGGTGACGCTTCTCTTCGCGGCCAAGGATGCGGAACACAACAACGCCGTAGCGCTACGCGACCATCTGTCGGCGAAGGCCGGCTAGGCCGCGCGCCACGGCCCGCGAGCCTTCGCGAAAAACCGAAGATTCACCACGTTTTGCCCGACTTGATCCAGCGCAATGCGGCGCGACGATTTTACCGCGACAAGCGGCTCGACAACATGCCTGGAACCACTCTAAAAAAGCGGTTCCCCGGCCAGTGAAAGCCTCGGGGGAGGCGGGAGTCTCATGGATTACAATACCTATTTCACCGACGCGCTTGCGCGGCTGCGCGACGAGCGGCGCTATCGCGTCTTTGCCGATCTCGAGCGGATGGCTGGCCGTTTCCCGCATGCGCTGTGGCATTCGCCGCAAGGCCCGCGCAACGTCGTGATCTGGTGCTCCAACGACTATCTCGGCATGGGCCAGCATCCGAAGGTGATCGGCGCCATGGTCGAGACCGCAACGCGCATGGGGACCGGCGCCGGCGGCACCCGCAACATCGCCGGCACCAACCATCCACTGGTCGAGCTTGAGCGCGAGCTCGCCGACCTGCACGGCAAGGAAGCGGCGCTCGTCTTCACTTCCGGTTATGTCTCCAACGAGACCGGCATCTCCACGCTCGCCAAGCTGATGCCGAACTGCCTGATCCTCTCCGACGCCTGGAACCACAATTCGATGATCGAGGGCGTGCGCCAGGCGCATTGCGAGAAGCAGATTTTCCGTCACAACGACATGGCGCATCTCGAGGCGCTTCTTGCCGCCGCCGATCCGGCGCGGCCGAAGCTCGTCGTGTTCGAGAGCCTTTATTCGATGGACGGCGACGTCGCGCCGGTCGCTCGTATCTGCGACCTCGCCGCCCGCTACGGCGCCATGACCTATGTGGACGAGGTGCACGCGGTCGGCATGTACGGGGCGCGCGGCGGCGGCATCGCCGAGCGTGACGGCGTCATGCACCGCATCGACGTGATCGAGGCGACGCTCGCCAAGGCCTTTGGTTGCATCGGCGGCTACATCGCCGGCAGCGCCGCGCTGATCGACGCGGTGCGCTCCTACGCGCCGGGCTTCATCTTTACGACGGCGCTGCCGCCGCCGGTCGCCGCCGCGGCGACGGCGGCGATCCGGCATCTGAAGACCTCGAGCTGGGAGCGCGAGCGCCACCAGGATCGCGCCGCGCGCACCAAGGCCGTGCTCACCGCCGCCGGCCTGCCGGTGATGGCGAGCCCGACGCACATCGTGCCGCTTTTCGTCGGCGATCCGGTGCGCTGCAAGGAGGCGAGCGATCTTCTCCTCGCCGAGCACGGCATCTACATCCAGCCGATCAACTATCCGACGGTACCGCGCGGCGCCGAGCGGCTGCGGATCACGCCGAGCCCTTATCATGACGACGCGCTGATCGACCGCCTGGCCGAAGCCGTGGTCGATGTCTGGCACAAATTGCAGCTGCCGCTGAAGGAGCGCGCGCTCGCGGCGGAATGACGCGCCAATAACCGCGCAGCCCCGCCGATAGACAGCCCCGGCAAACTATGGTGACCTAAAGCAAAATCGAGCGCCGCGGGGCCAAGAAGGACCGCGCATCGAGGCAGGAAACGCCATGCTGCAAGGCTGGGTCGTCATTGTCATCGCGCTCGGCTATATCGGCTTTTTGTTCCTGGTCGCGAGCTATGGCGACCGCCGTCGTGCGCTCCCCGGCGGCACGCGTTCGCGCATGCTGATCTATCCGCTCTCGCTCGCCATCTATTGCACCTCGTGGACGTTCTTCGGCTCGGTCGGGCTTGCTTCGCGCACCGGCTTCGATTTCCTCGCCATCTATATCGGGCCGGTGCTGGTGGTCGGTCTCGCCTATCCGCTCATCATCCGCATCGTGCGGCTCGCCAAGGGCCAGAACATCACCTCGATCGCCGATTTCATCGCCGCGCGCTACGGCAAGAGCCAGGCGGTGGCGGCGACCGTGGCGCTGATCGCGATCGTCGGCATGGTGCCGTACATCGCGCTGCAGCTCAAAGCCGTTTCGTCCTCGGTCTCGACCATCCTCGCGCAGGCGGCGGCGGACGGCGTCGTGGCGCAGCCCTTCCTCGGCGACATCGCGCTCTTCGTCGCGCTGTTGATGGCGGCGTTCGCCGTGCTGTTCGGCACCCGCCACATCGACGCCACCGAGCATCAGGACGGGCTGATGCTGGCGATCGCGACCGAGTCGATCGTCAAGCTCGTCGCCTTCCTCGCCGTCGGCATCTTCGTGACCTTCGTCATGTTCCCCGGACCGTGGGCTTTGTTCGCGCGCGCGCTGAGCGAGCCGACCGCGGCCTTGCTGACGCACCCGCCGCCGCTCACCTCGTTCTGCGCCATGACGGTGCTGTCGCTGTTCGCGATCCTGCTGCTGCCGCGGCAGTTCCACGTCGGCGTCGTCGAGAACCACAGCGAGGCGGAAATCCGCCGCGCCGCCTGGCTGTTCCCGCTCTATCTCGTGCTGATCAATCTGTTCGTGGTGCCGATCGCGACCGCCGGCCTGTTGAGCTTCCCCGCCGACGCCGACGGCGACATGTTCGTGCTGGCGCTGCCGCTCAAGGCGCATTCCGAGGTTTTCGCGCTGATCGCCTTCGTCGGCGGCCTCTCCGCCGCCACCGCCATGGTGATCGTCGAATTGGTGGCGCTGGCGATCATGGTGTCGAACGACATCGTCATCCCGCTGGTCTTGAAGCGCCGCGCTGCGGGCACCGGACCGAGCGACGCCGGCGCGCAGCTCCTCATGATCCGCCGCGTCGCCATCTTCGTCATCCTCTGTCTCGCCTATATCTATTACCGCTCGGCCGGCCCGGCGCAGCTCGCCTCGATCGGGCTCCTGTCCTTCGCCGCCATCGCCCAGTTCGCCCCGGCGTTTCTCGGCGGGCTCATCTGGCGGCGCGGCAACGCGCGCGGGGCCATCGCCGGCATGAGCGCCGGCATCCTGGTGTGGGGCTACACGCTCCTGCTGCCGAGCCTCTCCGACTCCGATATTCTGGGTGCGCGCGTCCTCACCGACGGCTTGTTCGGTCTGGCCTGGCTGCGGCCGCAGGCGCTGTTCGGGCTCGACCTGCCGCCGCTCGTCCACGGCGTCCTGCTCAGCCTGACAGTCAACATCGCGCTTTTTATCGGCTGTTCGCTGAGCCGGCGGCGCACGGCGATCGAAGGCGTGCAGGCGGATTTGTTCGTGCCTTCGACGCTGGCGCCGCGCACGCCGAGCTTCCGGCTGCGGCGCGCCTCGGTCACGGTGGAGGAGCTCACCGTCACGGTGGCCCGCTATCTCGGCGAGGAACGCACCCGCGAATCTTTCTCCAGCTTTGCCGCCTCGCGCCGCGTCAGCCTGGAGCCGGAGGCCGAGGCCGACTTCCAGCTGATCCAATATGGCGAATATCTGCTCGCCTCGGCGATCGGCGCCGCGTCCTCGCGGCTCGTGCTCTCGCTCCTCTTGCGCAAGCGCACGGTCTCGACCAAGGATGCGCTCAAGCTCCTCGACGACGCCAACGCCGCGATCCACTACAACCGCGAGATCCTGCAGACCGCGCTCGACCATGTGCGGCAAGGCATCGCCGTATTCGACAAGGAGCTGGCGCTCGTTTGCTGGAACCGGCAATTCGGCGAGCTTTTCGACCTGCCGCATGCGCTCACCCGCGTCGGCATCGCGCTCGACGAGATCCTCCGCAACATCGCGCGGCAGCACGGGCACGACGCGGCGGAGCTTGACGCGCAGGTCGGGGACCGCATCGCCCGCTACACCTCTGAAGCCGAGCCGTTCCTCGAACGCTTTGCCGAGCGCGGCCTGGTGATCGAAGTGCGCGCCAACCGCATGCCCGACGGCGGCCTGGTCACGACCTTCACCGACATCACGCCGAGCGTGAAGGCGGCCGAAGCGCTCGAGCGCGCCAACGCGACCTTGGAGCGCCGCGTGCGCGAGCGCACCAAGGAGCTGACCCGGCTCAACACCGAGCTGGAGCGCGCCAAGGCCGAGGCCGACGACGCCAATGTCTCGAAGACCCGCTTTGTCGCCGCCGCGAGCCACGACATCCTGCAGCCGCTCAACGCCGCCCGGCTCTATGTCACCAGCCTGATCGAGCGCCAGCGCGCCGGCGAGGACGCCGATCTCGTGCGCAATGTCGATGCCTCGCTGGAAGCGGTTGAGGAGATCTTCGCCGCGCTCCTCGACATTTCCCGGCTCGACACCGGCGCGATGAAACCGGAAATGACCGACTTCCGCATCGACGAGCTGCTGCAGCGGCTGGAGATGGAGTTTGTCCCGCTGGCGCGGGAGAAGGGTCTCGCGCTCAAATTCATGCCCTGCGCGCTGACGGTGCGCTCGGACCGCCGCCTGCTGCGGCGACTCTTGCAGAACCTCGTCTCCAACGCGATCAAATATACGCCCGCGGGGAGCGTGCTGGTCGGCTGCCGCCGCCACGGTGCGCGGCTGCGCATCGAGGTCTACGACACCGGCATCGGCATTCCGCAAGGCAAGCGCCGCGCGGTGTTCAAGGAATTCCACCGCCTCGACCAGGGCGCGCGGGTCGCGCGCGGCCTCGGCCTCGGCCTCTCCATCGTCGAGCGCATCGCCCGCGTGCTCGACTGCGAGGTGACGCTCAAATCCGATGCCGGCCGCGGCTCGCGCTTTTCCGTCGAGGTGCCGCGCGCGAAGGCGGTTGCCGCCAAGCCGGTGCTGCACGCGGTTCCCCGCGCCGCCGGCCGGCTCACGGGGACCAACGTGCTTTGCATCGACAATGAGCGGACCATTCTCGACGGCATGGAGACGCTCCTCGGCGGCTGGGGCTGCCGCGTTCTCACCGCGCCCGACCTTGCGGCGGCGCTCGCGGCCATCGAGGCAAGCGGCCTCGAACCCGACGGGCTCCTCGTCGACTACCACCTCGACGGCGGCAACGGCGTCGTCGCCATCGCCGAATTGCGCCGGCGCCGCAAACGCGACATGCCGGCGATCCTGATCACCGCCGACCGTTCCGCGCATGTGCGCGAGGAGGCCCGTGCCGCCGGCGTGCACGTGCTCAACAAGCCGGTGAAGCCCGCTTCGCTGCGCGCGCTGATCACGCAATGGCGGGTGCAGCGGGTGGCGGCGGAGTAGCGTCATTCCGGGGCCGCGCTGCGAGCGACCCGGAATGGCGGTTCACCCCTCGCGCGCCGGTACCTGCGGCCACTGGCCGGATTCGATCCTTCCGGCCGCGATCACCGCCTGGGTGCGGCTCTCGACCCCGAGCTTCTGCAGGATGGCGGAGACGTGCGCCTTCACGGTCGCTTCCGAGACGCCGAGCTCGTAGGCGATCTGTTTGTTGAGGAGCCCCCCCGAGAGCATCATCAGCACGCGCACCTGCTGCGGCGTAAGCGTCGCCAGCCGCGCGATCATCGCCGCGCTCTCGGCATCGGAGCCGCGCGCGAGATCGACATCGGGCGGCGTCCACACCTCGCCCTGCAGCACGCGCGCGATCGCCTGGCGCAGCGCCTCGATGCCGAGCGTCTTGGGAATGAAGCCGGAGGCGCCGAATTCCATGCAGCGGCGGATGACGGCCGGATCGTCGTTCGCCGACACCACCACGACCGGCAGGCTCGGAAATTGCGCGCGCAGATACATCAGGCCGGAGAAGCCGCGCACGCCGGGCATGCTGAGATCGAGCAGAATGAGATCGACGTCGCCGCTTTTTTCGATGAGCTCGGTGACCTCCTCGAACGTGCCGGCTTCGCCGACATGCGCGCGGCTGAACAGTCCGGTCACCGCCTCGCGCAACGCGCCGCGGAACAGCGGATGGTCGTCGGCGATCAGCAGATGGTAGGATTGCGTCTCGCTCAAGGGGATGGCCCGGTCGGTCACACGCTGGCGGCGCTGGCGCGCGCTGCGTCAGACGGTGCTCGATGTTACCGCCCTTGTGCCAGTGTCGTCCACCGCGCGAATTCGCCCGCTAGTTCAAGCTCTGCGCGTCCGGTTCGTTGAGAAAATTCATGATCTCGCGGAAGAACTGCATGCGGTTCTTTTCCAGCATGATCGAATGCGTCCCCTCGCCGATTTCGACGAAGCGCTTGTAGGGCGTGTTGGTCAGTTTGGCGAAATAGCCCTGCGCCTGATCGCTCGGTAGATCGGCGTCCCATTCGGCATGAATGATCAGGGTCGGGGCGCGGATATCGCCCGGATCGTATTGCGGCTTGCCGGCGAACCAATATTTGCCGAAATCGGCGAACACGCCGTTCGGCGCGCGCACCACCGGCGGGCTCTGTTGCGCGCCGACCGGATCGGTCGCCCAGGTGGCGTCGGCCCATTGCTGGAACCAGCCGTCGGGAATGAGATCGGCCTTCTTGTCCTCGGCAACGCCGCGCAGCCAGCGCTGCTTCGCCGCTTCCTGCGTCACCGTGCGGTAGGCTCCGAGCGGGCCGTTGCCGCCGATCGCCGGCGGCGTCGTGAAGATCCAAGCCGGAGCATAGAGCACCAGCCGGTTCACCAGGTCGTTGTGTTGCGTCGTGTAGGTGCCCATGATCACGGTGCCCCATGACCAGCCCATGAGGTTGATCTTGGCGACGCCGCGCCGCTGCAGGATGTAATTGACCGCGGTGCCGACATCCTTCACGGCGACGGAAGTGTCGACGATCGGCGGATTCTCCGCCGCCGGCTTCTCCATCTCCGGCGGCCGAGTCGAGCGGCCATAGCCGCGGACGTCGACGAGATAAACGTCCCAGCCTTGCCGCGCGACGTAATCCATCATCGACAGGCCGTTGAGCGGCAGATCGAACGCCGTCTCCGACGGATAGGTGGCGCCGTGGACGTAAAGGAGAATCCGATCGCTGGTAAAGCTCGTGACGCCGGCGGGATGCTTGTTGCGGATGAAGAGCTCGATGCCGGGATCGGCCGAGGCAATGAGATGATCTTCGGTCTCGAGCTTGGTCTCGTCCGCCAGCGCGGCCGAAACCGTCAGGATCGATCCGAGCGCGGCGAGCATGGCCGATCGCGCCAGCCAAGCGGCGATTTGTCGAGGGATCATTCTGGCCTCCGGGGAGCGTCGTCCGATTTTTCGAGATGCTCGCCCGTCCGGCGCCCTTGCGCAAGGGCCAAGCCATCGCAGCATTGACGTGCTCGATTATTTTTGCGGTTGCGCGAAGTTCCTGAAATCGCCGTGCCGCCCGGCGCCATCGGCGAACCGCGCGGCGCCGGCGGCGCCTTCCGCCTTGAAGACGCCGCTGCAATTGGTCCATTCGCGTTCCAGCGCGGCGCGTTCGGGGAGCCCGTACTGCAAATAAACCGAACGGCGGTCGGCGCGCAGGCTCGCCTGCGGAAAGCGCGCGATCTCGTGCGCCATGTCTTCGCCGGCGCGGCGCGCCTCGCCCCTGGGCACGAGCCGCTCGCACAGGCCGATGCGCAGACACTCCTCGGCATCGACCTTGCGGCCGGTCATGATCAACTCGAGGGCGCGGCCCTCGCCGACCAGGCGTGGAAGCCGCACGGTGCCGCCGTCCGAGAGCGGGACGCCCCAGCGGCGGTTATAGACGCCGACAAAGGAGCCTTCGGCCATCACCCGGCAGTCGGCCCAGAGCGCCAGCTCCAGACCGCCGGCGACCGCGGGACCCTCGATCGCGGCAATCACCGGTTTGCTCAGCCGCAGCCGCGTCGGCCCCATCGGCCCGCGCGGCGCCGCGCCGCCATCCTTGGGAAATTCCAGCGAGGTATGGGTGGCGGCGTTTTCCGGCGTGGCGATGCCGCGCGCGGCAAGGCTTTTGAGATCCGCACCGGCGCAAAATGCGCCACCTTCGCCCCAGAACACCGCGACATCCGCGTCCGAGTCGGCGTCGAATGCGACAAAGGCTTCGTACAGCGCCTGTGCGTGGGCGGGGTCGACGGCGTTGCGCGCCTCGGGGCGCGATTGGATGACCGTCAGGATGCGATCGCTGCGCTCGATACGGACCGGCATGGGGTGCTCCTCATTCACTCGCGCGGCGAGGTCGCGGCCTGCTCGTGCTCGGCAGCAAACAAGAGGGCGTCGTCCAGGCGATCGTTGCCCCAGAACATCTCTTTGCCGACGAAGAAAGTGGGCGCGCCGAATATTCCTTTGCCGCGCGCCGCTTCCGTCTGCTGGCGCAGCAGCGCCTTCACCGGCTCGGCCTCGGCTTGATCCAGAATCTCCGAGGCCGGGAGATCGAGCTCGATCAGGATCGAGGCGAGGCGCTCGGGCTGATTGATGTCCTCGTCGAGCGCGAAATTGAGCTCCATCACCGTCCGGCAGAAGGCGCCGATCCAAGGCTGTCCGGCACCGATGAGCGCGACGCGCGCCGGCAGCACGCCAAGCCGCGGAAATGTGCTCGGCTTAGTCCAGCGCAGCCCGTATTTGCGGCACTGGCGCGCCATGTCTTGCCACACAAAAGCGCCCTTTTCCTTTTGCAGCAGGAAGGGGGACGTCTCCATGCCGAGCGCGCGAAATATCGGCCCGAGCAAAAACGGCTTCCAGACGATGCGCACGCCGCACCGGCGCGCGGCGTCCTCGATTCGCATGACGCTGAGGTAGCTGTAATTGCTGCCGAACTCGAACCAGAACTCGATCGC
Organism: uncultured Alphaproteobacteria bacterium; assembly: GCA_963850855.1. GTDB lineage: Bacteria > Pseudomonadota > Alphaproteobacteria > Rhizobiales > Xanthobacteraceae > BOG-931. Next base: position 54,676 of record CAWKNH010000004.1, on the reverse strand, counting down.
CGGCGATGGTTCGCAGGGCACTGTCGCAGCGTTCGTCACGGCGCTCTCCAAAGCATGCCTGCCGGGTCTTGGTCCAAGCGAGCCGTTGCGTAGGCCGGTCATGTCAAGAATGTCTGTGGGGGCGCGGACGACCCGTCCACGCTACTGTCCAGTGATCCGCGCTCGCCGGCAAACGAGAAAAACTATATGCGGGTTTAGTAATTTTCATTGGCGCGGACGTCACTCCTGCGCGCAGACCCCAATGAATTGCAGCGTCACTTCGCGCCGGTGCGGTTGCGCGCGATGTTCGGCGACGTAAATGCCCTGCCAGGCGCCGAGCCTCATCTTGCCGCCGGCGACCGGCACGTGGAGCGAGACGCCATTGAGCATGGATTTGACATGCGCTGGCATGTCGTCCGGCCCCTCGACCTCATGCACCCAGCCGGCGTTCGCTGGCGCAAGGCGCCTGAGCGCGGTCACAAGGTCGGTGCGTACATCCGGATCGGCGTTCTCCTGGATGACGAGGGACGCCGAGGTATGCCGCAGATAGAGCAGCACCACGCCGTCGCGCGCCTTGATCCTATCGAGAAAACGGGCGACCTCGCGGGTGATTTCGACAAAGCCTTCGCCGGGCGTCTCGACCGCGAGCGATGCGGTCGCGATCGCGTCCGCGCGCGCGAGGTGAATCGAGGACGGGTCGAAAGCCACGCGGTGCCGCTCAGCCCTTGTTCTGCATCTGCTTTTCCGCGCGGGCGATCGCCTCGACGAACCGGTGCCAAAGGCGGCCGACAATGGCCATCATGCGGTCGAGATCGGAATCGCCGCGCCATTGCGGCAGGGGCTCTGCCTGGCTCACCATGGGCGGTTCCGGCGTCGCGCCCGAGGGCAATGGCAGCCCGCGCGCGAGGAGGTCCTTCTTCAGCGTGGCGTTTTCGCTGCGCAACCGCGCGATCTCGTTCTCGAGCACGGCGCGATCCTCGGGCGCCGCCTGACAGGCCCAACCGATGCTGCGCTGGCTGCATACCGAGACCTCGCCAGTCTGCATATCGAGCCGCACGAAGCCGTCCGCTGTTTTGTTGAAGGTGTAGCGTCCTTCGCCGCTTCCCGGCGGCGCGTCATCGGCCCAAGCCGGCGGCAAAGTCGGCGCCATCAAACAGCAACCGGCGACGGCGATAGCGAAGCAGGCTCTGCCGATCATGGTCATTCTCCCCGCCGGACCACAGGAACGATCCCGCGCGTTACTCTAGCGGTAACAGCTTTGCAGCGCACAATCGCGCCTCGACGGCGATCCCGCAAGTGTCCATATCTGCCATTAGTTTCAATGCATTAGGATTGATGGCCGTTTCTTGACTTGGCAAAACCCAATCAGTATGGTCCGCGCGGCTTTAACGGGGGCGAGCCCGCTGCGATCGTCGCCACGCCGTGAGTGTCGAAGCTTATGAACGACGGCACGCGCGACAACGGGGATCGTAGCAAGGCGCGCACCGATGAGGCCGCTCTCTCCGCGAGACTCCAGCGTCTCGGCGAAGGACTGGGTCAAGCACGCGGGCGTGCCGGGCCGCCTTCCGATGGACCTGGTGTGGATCGGGCAGCGACTGCATCCGGCTACGCCAGAGGCTTCCGGCTCTCGAGCGAACTCGTTGCAGGCGTGCTGGTCGGTGCCGGCCTCGGCTGGCTCATCGACCGCTTGCTCGGCACCTCGCCCTGGGGGCTCATTGTCCTGCTTCTGCTCGGCTTTGCGGCGGGCGTGCTGACGGTGATGCGCTCGGCGGGGGTCATCCCGGAGAACAGGCAAGGCTGAAGCGGCGCCGCGGCGCCATTGGCGATGGAAAGATGACGGTCGATCCGATCCACCAATTCCAGATCAATAATTTGGTCCCGATCATCACGATCGGCGGCCATCAGATCGCCTTCACCAACTCGGCGATGTTCATGCTGATCATCGTGGTCGGCGTGACCGTGCTGCTCCTCGCCGCGACGGCGCCGCGCGCGGTCGTGCCCGGACGGCTGCAGTCGATTGCCGAAGTCTCCTACGAATTCGTCGCCAATACCGTCCGCAGCTCGGCCGGCGAGGAGGGAATGAAGTTCTTCCCCTTCGTGTTCACGCTGTTCATGTTCGTGCTCGCCGCCAACCTGATCGGTTTGATCCCCTATTCGTTCACGGTGACCAGCCAGCTCATCGTCACCGCGAGTTTGGCGTTGCTGGTGTTCTTCATCGTCGTCATCTATGGTTTCTGGAGGAACGGCCTGCATTTCCTCAACCTGTTCGTGCCCAAGGGCGTGCCGGTCTACATACTGCCGGCGATCGTCGTGATCGAGGTGCTGTCGTTCGTCTCCCGGCCAGTGTCGCACAGCGTGCGGCTGTTCGCCAACATGCTCGCCGGCCATATCACGCTGCAGGTCTTTGCCGGCTTCATCATCATGCTGGCCGGCTTCGGCGTCGTCGGCTGGTTCGGCGCGGCGCTGCCGCTTCTGCTGGTGATCATGCTCACGGCGCTCGAGTTTCTGGTCGCCTTCCTGCAGGCCTACGTGTTCGCCATTCTCACCTGCATCTATCTCAACGATGCGATCCACCCGGGCCATTGACGGCCGATCTTTCCAACCTCGAAAAGGAGCTCTCTCATGGATCCGACCGCCGCGAAATACATCGGGGCCGGCATTGCCTGCATCGGCATGGGCGGCGCCGGTGTCGGCGTGGGCATTATTTTCGGCAATTATCTGGCCGCCGCGTTGCGCAATCCTTCCGCTGCGCAAGGCCAGTTCGGCAATCTGATCTTCGGCTTTGCCATCACCGAGGCGCTCGGCATCTTCTCGCTGTTGATCGCGCTCTTGCTGTTGTTCGGGCTCTGACGCCCGTCGGCGACCGCGAACATGGCCGAAACGACCGCCCATACCGAGGCGCCGGAAGGGCACGGCGCCTTCCCGCCGTTCCAGGCGCAGCACTTCCCCTCGCAGCTCGTCTGGCTGACGCTCAGCTTCGTATTGCTCTACGTGCTGATGTCGCGGCTGGCGCTGCCGCGTATCGGCAAGATCCTGGCCGAGCGCAGCGGGCGCATCGCCGGCGATCTCAAGGCGGCACAAGGTCTCAAGGAACGATCCGACGCCGCCCGGGCCGCTTACGAGAAGGCGCTGGCCGACGCTCGCGCCCGCGCCCAGTCGATCGCCGGCGCCACCCGCGAGCGGCAGGCGGCGGAGGCGGCCGCGACCAACAAGCGGCTCGAGGCGCAATTGCATGAGAAGCTCGCCGCCGCGGAGCATTCGATCGCCGCGACGCGCACCGCCGCCATGGGCAATGTCGGCACGATCGCGGCGCAGACCGCCGCCGCCATCGTCGAGCGATTGATCGGCACGACGCCCTCCGAGCGCGAGATTGTCGCCGCCTTGGGCGACTTGCTCAAGCGCTGAGATTGGGAGTTTTGCCGATGCCCGAAGCCGAAGCCTGGGTCGCCATTGCCTTCGTCATCTTTCTCGGCATCCTCGTCTATCTCGGCGCGCACCGCCGGATCACCGACTCGCTCGATCAGCGGCAAACGCGGATCAAGGCGGAGCTCGACGAGGCGCGGCGGCTGCGCGAGGAGGCGCAGGCGCTGCTGGCCGAGTTCGAGCGCAAGGGGCGCGAGGCCGAGGGCGAAGCCGCCGCCATCATCGCCGGCGCCACCGCCGAGGCCGAGCGGCTCGCCGTCGACGCCAAGGCGAGGATGGAGGATTTCGTCGCCCGCCGGACCAAGATGGCGGAGGCGAAGATCGCGCAGGCGGAGGCGCAGGCGCTGGCCGATGTGCGTTCGGCCGCGGCTGACGCGGCGGCCGCCGCTGCCGAGAAGATTCTGACCAGCGCCGCTAAGGGCAAGCTCGCCGAGGACCTCCTGATCAAGGGTATCGAGGACGTCCGCAAGAAGTTCAATTAGGCGCCGCGCCGCAGAAAGTGGCCATTTGCCGGTGCTTTTTGCCGCCTTAGGCGACGAATTTACCGAAAACACACCAAGATGACGCAAATTCGCCGGCGGGGTCCCGCATGGCGATACGTCCGTCCTACCAGCTTGCGCTCGATATGTTCGAGATCGACGACGAAGCGATGTCGCTCCGATCGGAGGTTTGGCGTGTTCTTGGACCGCTGATGGATGCGATTCTCGATCGCCATTTCGCGAAGGTTCTCAAATACACGCCGTTTTATGATGCGCTGATCAAGGAGAAGGGCGATCTCTGGCGCGGAATCATCATAAGGTCCACCGCGCGGCTTTTTCTCAACGCCTTCGACGACGAGTTCGTCAACGACGTGCGCAAGCGCGTCGATGCCGAGATCGAGCTCGGCTGCGACATGCGCACGCGGGGCACCCTTACGCAGTCGATCCTGACCAACTTCAATCGCGCGCTGCTCGGCCGCCGCTATGGAATTTCGCGCCGCAAAGCGCTGCGATTGACCGATGTCGCCGAACGCATCCTGATGATGGACACCGCCATTGCCATGGGGCTGCATTATCGCGCCGAAGTGGTGGACGCGAGCGGGCGCGGCAATGAGATCCTGCAGGGCATCAATGACTTTGGCGAGGCGGTGAAGACGGTGCGCTCGACCGTGGCCGCCGCCGTTGCCTCGCTTGCCGAGAACGCCGACAAGCTGAGCGGATTTGCCGGGCGTTCGTCGCGGGAGGCGGGTACCGCAAGGAGCGCCGCGCACAGCACTGCGGAGAGCGTATCGACGATCGCGGCGGCGGCCGAGCAGCTCAGCGCCTCCATTGCCGATGTCCACGGGCAGGCGACCGGGAGCGCAAAAATCGCCGAGGGAGCGGCGGTGCACGCCGCGCGCACCAACGAAACCATCCGGTCGCTGTCCGACACCGTCGAGAAAATCGGATCGGTCGCCGATCTGATATCGCAAATCGCGGCCCAGACGAATCTCCTGGCGCTAAACGCGACGATCGAAGCGGCCCGCGCCGGAGAGGCGGGCAAGGGCTTCGCGGTGGTCGCCGGCGAGGTCAAATCGCTGGCGACGCAAACCTCGAAGGCGACGCAGGACATCGGTAGTCAAATCGCCATGGTGCAGGAGGTCACGCGCCGATCGGTCGAGGAGATCATCAAGACCGGCCAGACGATCATGGAGATAGCGGCGACGGCGGAAAGCGTCGCCGGCGCCGTTCGGGAGCAGTCCAAGGCGACCGCCAGCATCGCCACCGAGGCACAGAGCGCCGCCGAAAATGCGCGGCTGATGGCTGACGCGCTCGGCGTCTTCACCCAAACCATCGATCACACCGAGAATGTCGCCAAGGTCGCGCTGGAGATTTCCAAGACGCTGCTCAACGGCGACGCCGAAGTCGGCGCCGCGATGAGCGCGCTGTTCCGGCTCGCCTCGCAGCACGAAACGATGAAGAAATTCACCGATATCCGCCGCCGCCGCCCCGACCAGTACGGTCTCTCGCCTGCGGCGGCGCGCGTGGGCCATTCGCGGTGATCGGCGCGCGTCAGCCCGAGCCGGCCGCCGGTTTCGGCTTCGGCTTGGCCCGCGGCTTGGGCTTCGCTTTCTGATTGTCCTCGGCTTCGGCGGTCAGCGGATCGAAGCCGACATAGGCGACGTAGTCGTCGAGCGCCGTCAGCGGCGTCGGCAGCGGAAAGCTCAGCCCCTCTTCGATGCGGGTGAAGGGGGCGTCGCCTTGCGCCGGTATCGTCACCGGAATGCGAATGAACTTGGTGATGATCGGCGCCGATCCGCCGGGCCGCTCCTGCACCACCGCGATGCGCAAGGGGACGTCGATCTGGCCCGCGCCCCCGGCCGGGCCGATGATGACGCGTCCCTGGACGCCGATCTTCATCACCATGTTGCCGCCGACCACGGCGCATTCGCGCGCCACGCGCACGAAGCTCCCTTGATATTTGAGCGACATGGTCTCGCCGCGCGGCCCGACGGTGAGCGTGGAGGCGCCTTCGCGGATTTCCAGCCCCGGGCAGCTGACATTGGCTGCCGCGCCGGAGACTGCCTGCGGCGCCTTCGCCGACGAAGTCGAGAAGAAGCCGGTGATCCGGTCGGTGAAGGAGGGCGCGGCAGGATCCGGCTCCGGCGCGCTCGGCGTGCCGAAGACGCCGCCCGTTCCGCATCCGCCCGTGAGCAGCGCGAGCGCGAGCGAGGCCGCGATCGCGGCGTTCTGCCCACTCGCCCGATATTTATTCCGCAGCATTCCCCGGCACTTCGTCGCCACGGCGCTCCCCCAAGGCCCTTATATCAAGTATCAAGGCAACCGTGGCCATCCCAAGGCGCAAACTCCCGGCGGGCGCAGCGTGGTTAAGGCCGGGCATCCTTCAGACGCGCGTAGAGCAGATGGTCCTGCCAGGCGCCGTCGATGCACAGATATTCGCGGGCGTAGCCTTCACGTAGGAAGCCGGTGTTTTCCAGGAGCCGGATCGAACCGGCATTGGTCGGAATGCACGCCGCTTCGAGCCGATGCAGCCGCAAGGTCGCGAATGCGAACGGCACGACAGCGCGCACCGCCGCCGTCATATAGCCTTGCCGCGCGAAGGGCTCTCCCATCCAGTAGCCGAGGCTGCCGGCCTGAGCGACACCACGGCGGATATTGGCGATGGTCAACCCGCCGACCAGCGCATTGTCGGTATTGCGGACGATCAGGAAAGCGTAGCCCTGGTCGGAGCGCAGATCCTCGACATAGCGCTTGATCCGGCGCCGGAAGGCGCTGCGGCTGAGATCGTCCTCCGGCCAGGTCGGCTCCCAGGGCGTGAGAAAGGCGCGGCTCTTCTCGCGCAATGCCGCCCATTCATTGTAGTCGGTCATTTGCGGCGTGCGCAGCACCACGCCCTCGCCGGCGACGCAGGGCAGCGGCTCGGAGAAATTGATGGTGCGAAAGAACGCCATGGCGCTGTACGTTTACCACCCTCCGCGCATTCCGGCGAAGAACGGGAATTCAGAAACGGAACACCGGGTCCCGGTTTTCGCCGGGACGAGCGGAACTTATCATCCCGAATTCAAAATCATGCGGCGCGGCGCGTAAGCGTTTCGGCAATGGCCGCGGCGCTTTCAAGGCCGGAGCCAAGTCCGATGACGGCGGTGGCGAGCTTGCCGCGGGTGATCAGCGCCCGCCCGGCGGCGCGCGCGCTCTCGACCGTCACCGCCTCGACCTTCTCGATCAGCTCGTGGAGCGCAATCGGGCGGCCCCAAGCGATCATCTGCCGCGCGATCTGTCCGATCCGTTCGCCGGAGCTCTCCAGCGCCATCAGCAGGCCGGCCTTCATCTGCGCTTTGGAGCGCGCGATCTCCGGCTCGGAGATGGTCTCCGTCGTGTTGGCGATCTCCTCGACGATGAGGCGCATCAGTTCGGAAGTGTCGGCAGCGTCGGTGCCGGCATAGAGGCCGAACATGCCGACGTCGGAATAAGGCACATGGAAGGAATAGATCGAATAACACAGGCCGCGCTTCTCGCGCGCTTCCTGAAAGAGTCGCGACGACATTCCGCCGCCGAGGATGTTGGTGAACACCTGCGTGCTGTAGAGCGCCGGGTCGTGCTGGGAGACGCCGGCAAGCGCGAGCGCGATGTGCACCTGCTCGAGCTCGCGCTTCTCGACGTGTGCCCCGCCGCCGAAGCTTGCCGGCGTCGCCGCCGGGCTCGCCGGGCCGTTGAAGCCGGCAAAACGCCGCTCCACGTCGGCGACCACGGCTTGATGATCGACGGCGCCGGCTGCGGCGACGATGATGTCCGGCGCGCGGTAGTGCCGCGCCAGGTAATCGCGCAACTTGGCTCCGTCGAACGCGCGCACGGTCTGCGCCGTGCCGATGATCGCGCGGCCGAGCGGCTGATCGGGAAAGGCGACGGCTTGCAGATGCTCGAAGACGAGATCGTCCGGCGTGTCGGCGATGGCGCCGATCTCCTGGACGATCACGTTCTGCTCGCGCAGGACCTCCTCCGGGTCGAACGCGGGTTCGGACAGGATATCGGCGAGCACGTCGAGCGCGAGCGGCACGTCGGCCTTGAGCACGCGCGCGTAATAGGCGGTGCTCTCGGCGCCGGTCGCGGCGTTGAGATCGCCGCCGACGGCTTCGATCTCCTCGGCGATCTGCCGCGCGGTGCGCCGCTGCGTGCCTTTGAACGCCATGTGCTCGAGGAAATGCGAGATGCCGTGTTCGTCGTGCCGCTCGTCGCGGCTGCCGGAATTGACCCACACGCCGAGCGAGGCGCTTTCGAGATGCGGCATGGTGTCGGTCACCACGTGGATGCCGGATTTCAGGGTCGTCAACGCAACGCTCATGCAGCCGCTCCTTCCTGCGCGGCGCGGCTCGTCTTAAGGACGAGACGCTCGACCGCGGACTGGTCAACCGGCAGCACGGTGACGCGCTCCGGACGTTTATCGAGATCGGACAGCCATTCCGGCAGGCGGGGGCGCACGCCGCAAGCGGCCTCGACCGCATCGGGAAATTTGGCCGGATGTGCGGTCGCCAGCACCACCATCGGCACCGCCGGGTCGCGCAGTTCCTTCTCGGCGACGGCGACGCCAACGGCGCTGTGCGGGTCGATGAGATTGCCGGTCTCGCGCCTGACCGTGCGGATGGTGGCGGCGACCTCGTCCTCGTCGGCGCGATCGGCGGTAAACAGCGAACGGACATACGCCAGCGCGGGCGCCGACAGCGTGAACCGGCGCGATTGCGCGAGCGAGGCCATCAAGGCGCGCACGGCGCCCGCGTTGCGGTCGTAGGCATCGAACAACAGCCGCTCGAAATTCGAGGAGACCTGGATGTCCATCGACGGCGAGGTGGTCGGCACCACCTCGCGCAGCTCGTAGGTGCCGGTCGCCAGCGTGCGGGCGAGGATGTCGTTGACGTTGGTGGCGATCACCAGCCGGTCGATCGGCAGGCCGAGGCGCTCTGCTACGTAGCCGGCATAGATATCGCCGAAATTGCCGGTCGGGACGGTGAAGGCGATCTTGCGCTGCGGTGCGCCGAGCGCGACCGCCGCGGTGAAATAATAAACCGTCTGCGCCACGATGCGCGCCCAGTTGATCGAGTTGACGCCGGAAAGCCGCACCCGGTCGCGGAAGGCAGCGTGATTGAACAGGCCCTTCACGATCGCCTGGCAGTCGTCGAAGGTGCCGTCGATGGCGAGCGCGTGCACGTTGGCGCCGCCCGCCGTGGTGATCATGCGCCGCTGCACGTCCGAGATGCGCCCGTTCGGGAACAGGACGATGACGTCGACCTGGGCGCGGTCGCGGAACGCCTCGACGGCCGCGCCGCCGGTATCGCCCGAGGTCGCGACCACGATGGTCCGGCGTTCGCCGCGCGCCGCCAGCACGTGGTCCATCAGCCGCGCCAGAAGCTGCATCGCCAGATCCTTGAAGGCGAGCGTCGGCCCGTGGAACAGCTCGAGGGCGAAATTGTTCACGCCCAGCTGCACCAGCGGCGCCACGGCGGGATGGCGGAAGGTGCCATAGGCCTCGCGCGCCATGCGGGCGAGGTCGGCCTCGGCGATCGAATCCCCGGTAAAGCGGCTGATCACCTCGACGGCGATTTCGGCATAGGGCCGGCCGGCGAAAGCGCGGATCGCCTGCGGCTCGAGCCGCGGCCAGACCTCGGGCACATAGAGGCCGCCGTCGCGGGCCAGGCCCGCGAGCATCACCTCGGCGAAGCCGAGCGGGAGGGCCTCTCCCCTGGTCGAGACGTGCTGCACGCCGATCCGGTCCCAAATGCCCGGCAAGACGCCGGGTTGGCCAAGTTAAGATATTGATTCTACGGGAATTATCATGCGGGCGGCAAAACCGCCAACCGCTCCCGGTCAAGGGGGACAGTTATAGAAGACTTGGCCGTTTCACAAGGAAGACGCAGCCCTCGTCATTCCGTGGCTCGGCGAGGCGAGAAGCCCGGAATCCGCATTCGCCGGCCCCCTAATATTGGCGCGCGCCCCAGCGCGCTCGCCGACCGGGCTATGGATTTCGCGACGCGCGCGCCCAGACGACGAACATCACAACCAGCACCACGGCGAGGCCGTACCAGGTGATCGCGTATTGCAGATGTGCGTTGCGCAGCGTCACCGCGAGCTTGCCCGGCTGCGGCAAGCCGCCGGGCGGCGCCGGCGCTTCCTGCTCGACATAGAACGGAGCGACCGGGCCGATCCCTTTGCCGGCGGCGATCGCCTGCGGATCGCGCGTGAACCAGAGATTTTTCCGCGGATCGTCAGCTGGCGCGAACCAGCTGCGGTGCTCCGGCCAGCGCAGCGCGCCGACGATCTCGACCGGGCCGGTGATTTGTCCTTGCGCGCGCGATGCCGGATCGCGGCGATTCTCCGGCACGAAGCCGCGATTGACCAGCACCAGCGCGCCGTCAGGAAGCTGCGCCGGCGTGAACACCCAAAAGCCGGGCCCGGATATTTCCGGGCGGAACGCCGAGGCGGCGGCGTAGACGAGCGCTTCCGCGCTGTGATCGAAGGTGGCGCTGAAGGTCACGCGCCGGTATTCCTCGCTCGCCTCATTGAGGCTCGGCCAAGCGGCCGCCGCCGGCAACGCCGCGGGCGGCGCCGCGAGCCGCTCGGTCAGCGCCGCGATCAACGCCTCCTTCCAGGCCTTGCGCTCCAGCTGCCAGGTGCCGAGTGCGACGAGCGCGGCGAACGCGAGCAGTGCCGGGATGAGTAGACCGAGCCACGAGCGCCGCGCAGCCATCGGCGCGCTCAATGCTCTCCGCCGCCGAAGCGGCTTTCGGCGGCCTGATGATGGTATTGCAGCGCGATCATCAACCCTTTCATCGGCCGCAACGGTCCGAGCGTGACAATCAGAATGAGCGGCAGCCACAACAATGCGTGCACCCAAAACGGAGGCTGATACACGATCTCGGTGACGAGCGCGGCGCCGACGACGACGAAGCCGGCGAAGAACATGATGAAGACCGCCGGCCCGTCGCCGGAATCGGCAAAGCCATAATCGAGCCCGCACGCCGAGCAGCGCGGCCGCACCGTCAGGAATCCCTGGAACAGCTTGCCTTTGCCGCAGCGCGGGCAGGCGCACGACAATCCCGCGAGCATCGCTCCCGACAGCGTATCGATCTGTTTTTCGGTCATGCGCCGGCTTACGCCTTCCGCTCGGCCCCGCGCAAGCGGCGACCTAGTTCCTTGCGTCACTGGATTCCCGCGTTCGCGGGAATGAGCGGAGAAATCGGCCGCGCTACCCGGCGTGCGCGCCGCCGCCCCAGACATAGATGCAGGCGAACAGGAACAGCCACACCACGTCGACGAAGTGCCAGTACCAGGCGGCGAACTCGAAGCCGAGATGCTGATCGGGCTTGAACTGTCCGGCCACCGCGCGGAACAGGCACACAATGAGAAAGATCGAGCCGATGATCACATGCGCGCCGTGGAATCCGGTCGCCATGAAGAAGGTGGCGCCGTAGATGTTGCCCGAATAGTGGAACGCGGCGTGGCCGTATTCCCAGGCCTGCACGCAGGTGAAGCTGATGCCGAGCGCGATGGTGCAGACGAGGCCCCAGATCAGTCCCTTGCGGTTGTTCTCGAGGAGCGCGTGGTGCGCCCAGGTCACCGTCGTGCCCGAGGTGAGCAGAATGAGCGTGTTGAGCAGCGGGAAATGCCACGGATCGAAGGTCTCGACGCCTTTCGGCGGCCACACGCCGCCGGTATAGGCGATCCGCGCCACGTCCTTGAGCTCGTCGGGAAACAGCGCGGTGTTGAAATAGGCCCAGAACCAGGCGACGAAGAACATCACCTCCGAGGCGATGAACAGGATCATCCCGTAGCGGTGCGAGATCTGCACTACGCGAGTATGGTCGTGTTCGACTTCCGCTTCGAAGATGACGTCGCGCCACCAGCCGATCATGGTGTAGGCGATGCCGATCGCGCCGGCGCCGAGGATGATCGGTGCGTAAGCGACGGTGTGGTGCATCCACAGGATCAATCCGACGGCGAGGACGAAAGCCGAGGTCGCCCCGACCGCCGGCCACGGGCTGGGATTGACCAGGTGGTAGTCGTGGTGCGGTTTGGCGTGGGCAGCAGTAGCCATTTTCGTCATCTCCACCTTGGCGCGACCGCCGTCGCCGTCCGCGCCGCTGTCATTGTTTATCAGATAGGTCCGGATTTTCCAGGCGCCGTGCTCTGCGCCGCCGCCTGATCCGGCACCCGCACCGGATAGAAGGTGTAGGAAAGCGTGATCAGATTGACGCCGTCCTGCTCGCTGTCCTTGGCGAGCTTCGGATCGACGTAGAAGACGACCGCCATGTCGCGCGTCTCGCCCGGCTGCATCGTCTGCTCGGTGAAGCAGAAGCAGTTGATCTTCTCGAAAAAGATGCCGGCGGTCGGCGGGCTGACATTGTATCCGGCCTGGCCGGCGGTCACGCGCGCGGCCTCGTTGGTGACCTTGTAGTAGACGGTGACCACCTCGCCGAGCCGCACGTCGATGGTGCGGCGCTCGGGCTCGAACCGCCACGGCAAGCCGGCGGCGACGTTGGAATCGAAGCGCACCGTGACTTTGCGGTCGGAGATCTGTGTCGGCGCGGCCTTCGCCACCTGCGTCGTGCCGCCGTAACCGGTAGTGCGGCAAAACCACGAATAGAGCGGCACCGCCGCGAATGACAAGCCGACCATCGCCGCAACGCAGCCGCCGCAGGCGAACGCGACCAGAAGGTCGCGGCGGGAGGTGGTCGGAACAATCGGCTGCGGTGCGCTCATCGGCGTTTCACGATGCCAGCATTGGTTTCACAGCGGCCGTATCAGCACGCCCGGCCCCTTCACCAGCGTCACGATGTAGAACAGCACGACCAGTACGCCAAGCGCGAGCGCGATGGCGATCGAGCGGGCGCGGCGGGCGCGCAGCTGCGCCGGCGTGAGCCTGATTCCGGGCTCCGGCTTTGGCTCGTATTTGGCGCCGTTCTTGGCGTCGTTCATGGCCGCGTCCATTGTCGTCATACGATATGGCCGAGGAGTCCCGCGGCCGCCCGGTCAACGAGCAGCATGGCGAACAGCAGGAAGAGATAGAGGATCGAGAAGCCGAACAAGCGCCTGCTGGCCGAATGCCGGTTCGTCGTTTCGCCGTTTCCCTCGGCGCGCAGCCGCAGTGCGAGCACGATCATCGCCGCGCCAGCGGCGAGCGCGACGCCGCCGTACAGCGCTCCGGCGTAACCAAGGAGCCACGGCGCGGCGCCGAGCGGCGCCAGAATGAGCGAATAGAGCAGGATCTGCCATCGCGTTTGCGCCTCGCCGGCGACGACCGGCAGCATCGGAATTCCGGCGCGGGCGTAGTCCTGGCAACGGAACAGCGACAGCGCCCAGAAATGCGGCGGCGTCCAGAAGAAGATGATGAGGAAGAGAACGAGCGGCTCGACCGCGAGGCCTCCGGTCGCCGCCGCCCAGCCGATCGCCGGCGGCAGCGCGCCGGCGGCGCCGCCGATGACGATGTTCTGCGGCGTCGTGCGCTTGAGCCACATCGTATAGACGACGACGTAGAACGCGATCGTCAACGCCAGGAGCGCCGCGGCGACGACATTAACCAGGAGGCCGAGCACGACCACCGAACCGGTGGCGAGCGTCAGGCCGAAGGCCAAGGCCTCTCCCGCTGCGACACGTCCCGCGGGAATGGGCCGCGCCGCGGTGCGCGCCATGCGCGCGTCGATATCGGCGTCGTACCACATATTGAGCGCGCCGGCGGCGCCGGCGCCGACCGCGATGCAGATGAGCGCGGTCGCCGCGATCACCGGATGGATGTGGCCTGGCGCGATGACGAGGCCGACAAATGCCGTGAACACCACGAGCGACATCACCCGCGGCTTCATCAGTTCCAGGTAATCGCCGACGCCCGCTATGCTGGGCTCGGCGCGCGCAAGCGTGACGCTCATCGGACTAGCGGCAGCGTGTCGTATTGGTGGAAGGGCGGCGGCGACGGCAGCGTCCATTCGAGCGTCGTCGCGCCGGCGCCCCACGGATTGGCGGCCGCGCGCTCCTTGCGGATGAAGGCATGGGCCACGCCGAAGAAGAACACCAGCACGCCGAAGCCGGAAATGTACGAGCCGATCGACGAGATGAAGTTCCAATCCGAGAACGCGTCGGGATAATCGGCGACGCGGCGCGGCATGCCGGCAAGCCCGAGGAAGTGCTGCGGGAAGAACACCAGGTTGACGCCGATGAAGGTGATCCAGAAGTGCAGCTTGCCGATGGTTTCGCTGTACATGTAACCGGTCATCTTTGGGAACCAGTAGTACCAGCCGCCGAAGATGGCGAACACCGCGCCGAGCGAGAGCACGTAGTGGAAGTGGGCGACGACGTAGTAGGTGTCCTGCAGGACGCGGTCGACGCCGGCATTAGCCAACACCACGCCGGTGACGCCGCCGAGGGTGAACAGGAAGATGAAGCCGACCGCCCACAGCATCGGCGTCTTGAACTCGATCGAGCCGCCCCACATCGTGGCGATCCACGAGAAGATCTTCACGCCGGTCGGCACCGCGATCACCATGGTGGCGGCGATGAAATAGGCCTGCACGCTCGCCGCCATGCCGACGGTGTACATGTGGTGGGCCCAGACGACGAAGCCGATGCCGCCGATCGCCACCATGGCGTAGGCCATGCCGAGATAGCCGAATACCGGCTTCTTCGAGAACGTGGCCACGATCTGGCTGACCATGCCGAAGCCCGGCAGGATCAGGATGTAGACCTCCGGATGGCCGAAGAACCAGAACAGGTGCTGGAACAGGATCGGATCGCCGCCGCCATGCGGATCGAAGAAAGTGGTGCCAAAATTCCTGTCAGTGAGCAGCATGGTGATGGCGCCGGCGAGCACCGGCAAAGCGAGCAGCAGCAGGAATACCGTGACCAGCTGCGACCATACGAACAGCGGCATCTTGTGCATGGTCATGCCCGGCGCGCGCATGTTGAAGATCGTGGTGATGAAGTTGATCGCGCCGAGGATCGAGGAAGCGCCGGCAAGGTGCAGCGACAGGATGACGAAATCCATCGCCGGGCCGGGATGGCCGTAGGTCGAGAGCGGCGCGTAGATCGTCCAGCCGGTGCCGGCGCCGTTGACGCCGGGCTCGCCCTCGAAGAACAGCGACGACGCGAACAGCGCGAACGACGCCGGCAACAGCCAGAACGAAATATTGTTCATGCGCGGGAACGCCATGTCCGGCGCGCCGATCATCAGCGGGATCATCCAGTTGCCGAAGCCGCCGATCATCGCCGGCATGACCATGAAGAAGATCATGATCAGACCGTGCGCAGTGACGATCACGTCGAAATAGTGGGTCTCGTGGAAGATCTGCAGGCCCGGATACATCAGCTCGATGCGGATCAGGATCGAGAAAATGCCGCCGATCAGGCCGGCGATGAGCGCGAACACCAGGTACATCGTGCCGATGTCCTTGTGGTTCGTCGAATAGACATAGCGGCGCCAGCCATGCGGGATGGCATGCCCGTTGTCGTCGCCGTGTGCCGCGTGTGTCATCGTATCCATTGTCAGTCCCTGCTTTGGCGGGTGCTCGTCATCGGGCTCGAGATCGTCAGTGCGCCGGCGTGGCGGCCGCCAATGCATTCGGCGGAGCGTCCTTGTTGCCGGCCGAGTGTTCCTTCTTCGCCGCCTCGACCCATTTGGCGAAGTCGCCGTCGTTCACGACGCGCACCGAAATCGGCATGAATGCGTGGTCCTTGCCGCAAAGCTCGGAGCATTGGCCGTAGAACATTCCCTCCTGCGTCGCCTTGAACCAGGTGTCGTTGATGCGGCCGGGAACGGCGTCGATCTTGATGCCGAACGATGGCACCGAGAAGGAATGGATCACGTCGGCGCCGGTCACCAGCACGTGGACGACCTTGTTCACCGGCACGACCAGCTCGCTATCGGCGGTGAGCAGGCGCGGCTGACCGGGCTTCAAATCCTTGTCGGCGACAATGAGCGAGTCGTATTCGAAATTGCCGTTATCCGGATAACTGTAGCTCCAGTACCACTGCTTGCCGGTCGCCTTCACGGTGAGATCGGGCTTCGGCTCGTCGAGCTGGAGAAAGAGGAGGCGGAACGACGGCACCGCGATCATCACCAGGATGATCACCGGAACGATCGTCCAGATGATTTCGAGCGGCGTATTGTGGGTGGTGCGCGAGGGCGTCGGATTGGCGCGCGCATTGAAGCGCAGCATGATGATCAGCAGGAGAACGAGGACGAAGACGGTGATCGCGGTGGTGACGAAGAGCAGGAAATTATGAAAGCCGACGATGTCGGCCATCACCGGCGAGCCGGCATCCTGCAGGCCGAGTTCCCAGGGCGTCGGCTGCCCGAGGCCGGCGAACGCCGCTCCCGGGCTCGCGAGCAACACCCCGACGGTCACCGCAGCTGCGGTCAAGCGTGAAATCGCCGCCATCTTTATCCACCGCTCCCTGTTCATTGGTCTCAGTCGCGACCGCGTGTACTGGCGCCGAACGTTTCAGCGCGACCGCGACAGCCCGACGCCGCCTGCTTGCCGGCGGAGTTTGTGCCACGGGTCAAGTCCTTGGCAGGCATCGGCGGGATGGGGAAATCCCGGTCCCTCAAACCACAAATCGCGGTTTACCGCAATGCGCTCGTCAGCGCAGGGCCGGGGGCATTCGCGGCCGCGTCCGGCATGCGCGTAGCGGCAAGTTTCCCTCCTTGGCGCGGCCACAATGGCTTGATTTTCATCGGCGCTTGACACGCGAGGCTCACCATGTAGGCAGGCTCGCGCCCACAAGGGCGGTCGAGTGATTCGTCCGCGGCTCATCGGGGTGCGCGGGCGGCCGGGGCAGCGGGAGCGACTGGTCAGGGGAAAACCATCATGGCGATATCCGATGCCGGGCGGAGGCGGCCAATGGCCGCGGCGCTTGCTGCCGGCGCCATCCTGCTCGCCATCTCGGTACTGAGCGGGGAGGCTGCGGCACAGGGCGCGGTCCGTTCGGTCCATGGCGACTGGCAGATCCGCTGCGACACCCCGCCGGGCGCGCAGGGCGAGCAATGCGCGCTGATGCAGAGCGTGACCGCCGAGGACCGGCCCAATGTCGGGCTGACGGTGATCGTGCTCAAGACCACCGATCAGAAAAGCCGGCTGATGCGCGTCGTCGCGCCGCTCGGGGTGCTGTTGCCGTCCGGGCTCGGCCTCAAGATCGACAATGCCGATGTCGGCCGCGCCGGCTTTGTGCGCTGCCTGCCCAATGGCTGCGTCGCCGAGGTGGTGATGGACGACAAGCTGATCGGCCAGATGCGCACCGGCCAGACCTCGACCTTCATCATCTTCCAGACCCCGGAGGAGGGCATCGGCTTCCCGATGAGCCTCAAGGGCTTCGGCGAGGGTTTCGACAAGCTGCCGTAAGCGGCATCGCCGCTTGAAGCTGCCGTAAGCGGCGTTGTCGCTTGGCCGCCGCGCTTTTCCACCTATATGATCTGATCATCTCCTCGAAGCGAGGCGGTACCGCCATGGACAGCAAACACTATCCGGTCACCCATACCGACGCCGAGTGGCGCAAGCTCCTGACTCCCGAGCAGTTCCGGGTCATGCGCGATCACGGCACCGAGCCGCCGGGAAGCTGCGCGCTCAATCACGAGAAGCGCGCCGGCAAATTCACCTGCGCCGGCTGCGGCCAGGAGCTGTTCGTCTCCAAGCAGAAATTCGAGAGCGGTACCGGCTGGCCGAGCTTCAACGATCCGGCCGCCGGCGCGGTCGAGACCTCGACCGACCGAGCCTACGGCATGGTGCGCACCGAAGTGCATTGCAGCCGCTGCGGCAGTCACCTCGGCCACGTCTTCGAGGACGGCCCGCCGCCGACGCATCTGCGCTATTGCATCAACGGCGTGGCGATGAACTTCAAGGCGGAGTGAACGGCCGGCCGCATTCGCGCGCGCGCCGGTTTGCCGTTCTTCGCTCGGGCCGTGCCTCGATCCGATTGTCGTCAAATGCGAACGATTTCGTATCGGTCACAATGCTGCAACATCGTGCCGCAATGCGTGCCTCTTTGATGCCCGATTGGCGGCGGAGACTTAATCGCTGAATTGCCCGGAAATTGCGCCGGAACCTGGCAGTCGATGAGCAAAGCACGGGACTCAGCCATCCGCCTGCTGCAATTGACGATGATCGCGTCGGTGATCCTGCCGGCTGCGCTCCTCGCCTATGCCTCCTGGTTCACCTACCGCGAAGTGCATGCGGTGGCCGACGAGCGCATCACGCGCTCGCTCGATGTCATGCAGGAGCAGTCGCTGAAGGTGTTCCAGACCGTCGATCGCACCTTCGCGGAGGTCGACGAGATCGTGCGTGGCATGTCGGACGCCGAGATCCGCGCGGCGCAGCCGCGGCTGCAGCCGCGGCTCTCCCGCATCGTCGCGGCGATGCCGCAGCTCTATGCCATCCTGTTGGTCGGCGGCGACGGCAAGCCGCTCGTTGCGAGCATGCTCGCCTCGGTGCCGACCGACGTGCTGTTCGACGACCGCGACTACTTCCAGGCCCAAATCGACCATGACGCCGGCACCTATGTGAGCGACACGCGCTCGCCGCGTCTGCCCGGCATCGGCGCCGATTTCTTCGATCTCTCCCGCCGCCTGGAATTGCCGGACGGCTCGTTCAGCGGCGTGATCGCGGTCGCGGTGCGGCCGGGCTACTTCGAGGATTTCTACGCCCTGATCGGCCAGACGCCCGGAAGCTTCTTCGCCCTGGTGCGCTCCGACGGCTCCTACCTCGCCCGCTATCCGCAGTCGCCGAACCGCGGCCGGCGGCTCAGCGGCTCGAGCGGCTTGCGCACGGCGATCGCGCAGGGCTCCGAGCACGGCCTCTACACGATCGCCTCGGAGATTGACGGTGTTTCCCGGCGCATCGGCTTTCGCAAGCTTCCGGGCTTCCCGGTCTATGCGCTTGCCGGGGTGACCAGCGCCGCGCTGTGGGCGCAGTGGCGCGCCGACATGGAAACGCATCTGATCGTCGGCTTGCCAGCCACGCTCGCGATCCTGATCGTGCTCTGGGTGGCGCTGCGGCGCACGCGGCGTCTCTATGAGGAGCACGACCGCCGCGAGGCGGCGGAAGGCGCGCTGCGCCAGGCGCAACGGCTCGAAGCCATCGGCCAATTGACCGGCGGCGTCGCCCACGACTTCAACAATCTGCTGATGATCGTCAGCGGCAGCCTGCACCGCCTGCGGCGCGGCATCAGCGACGAGAAACAGACGCGGTTGCTCGACGCAATCGCCAATGCGACGCAGCGCGGCGAGAGCCTCACCCGGCAATTGCTCAGCTTCTCGCGCCGGCAGACGCTGCAGCCGACCGCGATCGACCTCGCCGAGCGCCTGCCCGAGCTCAAGGACATGCTCAGCCGCTCGCTGCGCGGCGACATTGAGATCCGCTTGGTCGTTCCGCGCCGGCCCTGCCGCGTCAAGGTCGATCCGAGTGAGTTCGAGCTCGCGCTCCTCAATCTCGCGTTCAACGCCCGCGACGCCATGCCTTCAGGCGGCACGCTGACCATCACCGCCAAGCCGATCGTGTTGCGCGGCAAGGCCAACGAGGAGGGTTTGAGCGGCGACTTCGTCGCCGTGCGGATCGCCGATAGCGGCGAAGGCATCGCGCCTGAGGTGCTGCCGCGGGTGTTCGAACCGTTCTTCACCACCAAGGAATTCGGCAAGGGCACCGGACTCGGGCTCTCGCAGGTCTACGGTTTCGCGCGGCAATCGGGCGGGGCCGCCACCATCACCAGCGCGGTGCGGCGCGGCACCGCAATCACGCTGTTCCTGCCGCGCAGCTTCGAGGCGCCGGAATTGCCGCCCGTGCCGGCGAGCGCGCTTGCCCCGCTGCCGCCGGCTGGGACCGTGCTCCTGGTCGAGGACGATGCCGACGTGATCGAGATCGCCCGCGCCTACCTGCGCGAGCTCGGCTACACGGTGAAGCAGGCGGCGAACGCGCAAGCCGGTCTCGATCTCATCGAGCGGGAAGGCGAAGTCGATCTCCTGTTCTCCGACATTCTGATGCGCGGCGGCATGAACGGCCTCGATTTGGCGCAGGAGGTGCGGTGCCGCTTCCCCGGGATGGTCGTGCTCTTGACCACCGGCTACAGCACGAGCGCGCAACAGGCCGTGCGGGAAGGTTTCGAGGTGCTGCAGAAACCATACGATCTCGCGGCGCTCAATCGGGCGCTCGCCGCCGCGCGCAAGGCGGCCGACCAGTGGGCGGAGTTGCGCGCCGCGCCGGTGCCGGAACGGGCGGCTAGCTGAGGCGGTCTCGGCGGATACTGGCGCTTTCGCCGCCTATGGCTTGTTGGCCCCGCCGTTCACGAAGCCGACGATCGCATCCACGACGCCAGGCGCCAGCGGCAGCTTGGGGTTGCCATAGGTCAAGGCATTCGCCCGCCGGTCGTCGGAGGTGACGGTCTTCAGCGCGTGATTGGTATCGGCAAGGAGCACGAGCTCGGCCTTGGGCGCCGCCTCCTTCAGGCGCTCGGCGTCGGCGACGCCGACCTGCATATCGCGCTTGCCCTGGATGATGAGTACCGGCTTGGCGACGGCGGCCATGAGCTTGGCCGGATCGTAGGAGAACGCGTTCATCAGGAAGCCCTGAACCTGCGGCGCGAACAGCGGCATCAAAGCGGGATTCATGGCGCTGACGTCGACCCGGTTGCCGGCCTCGAGCGTGTCGATCGCCGCCATCGCCTGGTCGAGGACCGGCGCGTTCGCGGGATTGGCCCGTAATTGCTGCCGCAGCACCTCGCCGAGCGGCCGGCCGGCGGTGGAAACGAGCACCAGCCCGCAGATATCCGCCGCCTTTTGCGCGGCGGCGAGCGCGACCAGACCGCCTTCGCTATGGCCGATGAGCCAGACGCAGGCCGCGCCGGTGTGCTTGCGGATGCTCCCGGTCCAGGCTTCGACGTCGGACACATAGTCGTCGATGCTGACGGCGTTGGCGTCGGCGACCGCCGCGCGGCTGCCGAACATGCCGCGCTTGTCGATACGCACCGTGCCGATGCCGTGTGCCGCAAGGCCCTCCGCCAGGAGCCGGTAGGTCGAGGCCCTCACGCCGAGCGGATTGTTGCCGTTGCGGTCGGTCGGACCGGAGCCGGGAATGATGAGCATCATCGGCGCCGCGCCCGAGGCCGGAGCCAGCATCGTGCCTTGCAGCGGGCCTAAGGGGCCGGGCGCTTCCAGCGTGGTCTCGATCGGGTCAGATGGAGTTGCTGCCAAGGCGGCCATGATCAGCGTGACGGCGATGAGCAAGGCGATCGCTCCTCTATGGAAGCCAGCCGAACGCGAACGAGCGCCGGCGCAAATCCTACCCATGGCTTGGTCGGAATTATGTCGCGCGAGGTTCATCGGCCGGCGGGCGGGCGCAGCCAGGATTGAGCGCGGCGAAATACCGGCTAATCTTCCCGCCCAGGGGAGGAACCCGCAATGAACGTCAAGCTCGGGGAAGCGGCGAGGGCGCAAGTACCGATCCCGATCCGGGAGGATTGGCTCGCGCAACGGCGCGAGGAGCCGATCGAGCCGGCGCTGCCGATCATCGATCCGCATCATCATCTGTGGGATCGCCCCGGCTCCCGTTACCTGCTCGAGGAATACAAGCGCGACATCGATGCCGGCGGCCACAACGTCCGCGCCAGCGTCTATCTGCAGTGCGGCTCGATGGAGCGCGCCGGGGGCGATGCGAAATTCGCGCCGGTCGGCGAGACCGAGTTCGTCAACGGCGTTGCGGCGATGAGCGCCAGCGACGGTTACGGCCCGGCCCGAATCTGCGCCGGCATTGTCGGCTTCGCCGATCTTTGCCTCGGCGCGGACGTGGACGAAGTGCTGGAGGCGCATCTGCGCGCCGGCGGCGGGCGCTTTCGCGGCGTGCGCTACTGCTCGGTGTGGGACGCCGATCAATCGATCAAATCGACGTCATGGGATATTCCGGAAGGAATCCTGCTCGACGGCAAATTCCGCGCCGGCTTCGCGCGGCTGTCGCGCCACGGCCTGTTGTTCGACGCCTGGCTCTACCACCCGCAGATCCGCGAGCTCACCGACCTCGCCCGGAAATTTCCCGACACCATCGTCGTGCTCGACCATATCGGCGCTCCGCTCGGCATCGGCGCCTATGCCGGCCGGCGCGATGAGGTGTTCGCCGACTGGCAGCGCGCCATCCGCGACCTCGCCGCCTGCCCGAACGCGCGCATAAAGCTCGGCGGCATGGGCATGCACATGTTCGGCTTCGGCTTCCACCAGCAGCCGATGCCGCCATCCTCGGAGCAGCTCGCCAAGGCGTGGCGGCCACTGGTCGAGACCTGCGTCGAAGCGTTCGGCCCGGGGCGCGCGATGTTCGAAAGCAATTTCCCGGTCGACAAGCGCTTCTACGGCTATGGCGTCATGTGGAACGCGTTCAAGCGGCTCGCCGCCGCCTACAGCGCCGACGAGAAGGCCGCGCTGTTCTTCAACACCGCGCAGCGCACCTATCGGCTGCCGCTGTCAGCCGCGCCGGAGACCTGAGCGGCGGTGTTCGGGAAATCATCGTTGCGCCGGTGACAAAATTGTTGGATTTGTTACCGCCCGGAACCCGCAACCTTTCGTCTTCGTGCGCGTTTTTTTAAAAGCCCCGGAAGGGAGGCGAGAATGAATCGACATATGCGAACGCTGCTCATGGCGTGCCTGACTTTTTTCCTCAGCGCGGGCGCTTGCGCGGCAGCCAAGGCGAAGAAGCCACATCAAAGCCCGGCTGCGTGTCACGGCCAAGACTGTCGCAGCGCGGCTGTGCCGCAGTCTGATCCCGAGCTTGGCATTCACGGCCATATCGGCGCTGGCGCCACCACCGGCTTCGTCGGCAGCCAGGGCCAGGCTGGGTTCAATTGGTGATGCTTGATTGCGCTAAACAAGATGGTCGGCAATCCACCTCGTGATTGAGTGATGGGTGGGCTGCCAACCGAGATGAGCCGCAGCCTTGCCGCGTACCCGGCTGTTGGAGCCGAGCGAGAACACCGCCATGCTCCGGCCCCAGATCGCGATGGCCTGTTCGGCCGATAATGATTGTGCGGCCCCAAGACCAAGCCGCGCGGCGATTGCGTTGGCGATTTCGCCGAGCGCCTCCTCACCGCTCTCCACGTACATGAATGCTCCAGCGGGCGCTTTCGCGATGGCCAACAGGTAGAGCGCGGCGACATCGGCGATGTGGACATTCGACCAGCGGTTCAGTCCGCGTCCGATGTAGCGCGCGAGCCCGGATGCCTTGGCTTGGCGCACGAGTGCAGGAATTTGGACGCTTTGAGCCGGCGATCCCAGAGTATCCCCATAGATCATCGTGTTGCAGAGAACCACCGAGCGGACGCCGGTGGCGGCAAGCACCAGCCGGTCGATGGCGACGCGGGCGGCCTTGTCGGCGTGCGGCTCGCTTGGCGTCGCCTCATCAAAGATTCGAGCCGACGGCTCACCCATGGCGAGATCCGCCACGATGCTGCTGCCGCTCGAATGGATGAGCGGCTTTCCAGAGCCGGATAGGCCGGAGATCAATGCTTCGACCGCGCCCCTGTGATCGCTCGAGGCGGCATTGACGACGGCATCGCAAGCTCGTGCTTCGGCTCGTAGCAAATCCGCATCATCGAGTGAGCCGATGATCGGTTCAATTCCACGTGCCGCCACCAGATCGGCCTTTTCCTTGCTGCGAACGAGGCCGTGAACCTCGTGACCATCAGCGATCAGGGCCGCCGCGACTGAACCGCCAATATAGCCGCTCGTGCCAGTGAGGAAGATTTTCAAATTTGGCTCTCCAGCGTCTCGCTCGGTCCGATAATCCGCCAGAACATGGCCGGCCATGAAGTCTTTGAGCGGGAACGCCGGGTCAAGCCCGGCGGAGCGAAGCGCTGCCGGAAAGGATGGATCAGCCCTCGCCGATCTCGCGCAAAATCTCCGCGGTGTGCTCGCCGAGCCGCGGCGACGGACGCTCGGCCGCCATCGGCGCGCCGTCGAGCATGATTGGCGTTCGTACGCCGGGAATTTTTCCGCCCTCGGCCGCCGCGCTCGGCGGATCGACACGCATGCGCCGGTGGACGACTTGCGGATCGGAAAAAACCTCTCCGAGATCGTTGATCGGTCCGGCCGGCACGCCGGCGGCTTCGAGTTTTTGCAGAAGGTCGGCGCGCGACATCCGCGCGCTCAGCGCGCAAACGCGCTCGACCAGCTCGGCGCGGTGCGCGAGCCGGCCCGCATTGTCCTTGTAGGCCGGCTCCGCGGCGAGCTCCGGCGCGCCGAGGACGCCGCACAGCTTGACGAACTGATTGTCGTTGCCGGAGGCGATGATGATGTGACCGTCGCTGACCGGAAAAACCTGATAGGGCGTGATGTTCGGATGGGCGTTGCCCATGCGGTGCGGAACTTTGCCGGAGACGAGATAATTGAGCGCCTGGTTGGCGAGGACGCCGACGGTCGAATCGACGAGCGCGCAATCGACGTAGCCGCCCTGTCCGGTTTTCTCCCGCCGCGCCAGCGCGGCGAGGACGCCGACGGCGGCATAGACGCCGGTGAACAGATCGGAGACCGGCACCCCGGCGCGCAGCGGCTCGTCGTTGGGGTTGCCGGTCAGGTCCATGAACCCGCCGATCCCCTGCGCCATCAGGTCGTAGCCGGCGCGCGCCGCGTAGGGTCCGGTCTGGCCGAAGCCGGTCACCGAGCAATAGACGAGCCGCGGATTGATGCGCGCGAGGCTTTCGTAGTCGAGGCCGAATTTGGCAAGCGTGCCGACCTTGAAATTTTCCAGCACCACGTCGGAGCGCGCCGCGAGTTTCTTGACGATGCGCTTGCCGTCCTCGCTTTCGAAGTCGAGCTCGATCGAGCGCTTGCCGCGGTTGGTGCCGTGAAAATAGGCGGCGCCGAGATGGCCGCCGCCGGCGGCGGGCACGAAGGGCGGGCCCCAGCCGCGGGTGTCATCGCCCAGGCCCTTGCGCTCGACCTTGACCACGTCGGCGCCGAGGTCGGCGAGGATCTGCCCGGCCCACGGGCCGGCCAGGATACGGGCAAGCTCCAGCACACGCAGACCGGCCAATGGTCCCGGCATCAATGACTCCTCGGCGGCAAACAAGCTGCCTGCTTAAGTGACAAAGCGGCACTGTTTTGTCTACCGATCAGGCCGGCGTCGCGCTTGTCATTGCCGCCGGCGATCACTAGCTAGTTTTTCGCCGGGCTGATGGAAGATGCGGTGAATACTTCGTTCTTCAGCGAGATGCTGCAAAGCATCGCCGACCGCAGCCGCGCCCTGATCCGGCGCGACCGGCGCGAGCCGGCGGGCGCCCGCTCGGCCGGTCTCATCGAGCTTTGCGAGGATTTGCTCTCGGGTCGCGGCGAGGCGTCCGGCGTGGCGCTGGCAAACGAGATCCTTGCCGAGTATGCGGAGCTGACCATCGGCCCGCGTATCGCCTTCTTCGAGGCGCTGGCGAGCGTTTTCGGCCATGATCGGTCGCGGATCGACGCCGCTATCGCAGCGTGGCGCGAATCGCCGTCGGCCGCGAACGCAGCCGAGCTGCATCGCGTCGCCGAACCGCGGCGGCTCGAGCTGCTCCGCCGGCTCAATCTCGCGCCCGGCGGTACCGCCGCGCTGGTGCGCATGCGCGAGCAGCTGTTCGACGCCATGGATCATCGCGACGATCTGGCGGTGATCGACGCCGATTTCATCCACCTGTTCTCGTCCTGGTTCAATCGGGGGTTCCTGGTGCTGCGCCGCATCGATTGGTCGACGCCGGCTTCGATCCTGGAAAAGATCATCCGCTACGAGGCCGTGCACGAGATACGCGACTGGGAGGATCTGCGCCGGCGCATCGACCTGCCCGACCGGCGCTGCTACGCCTTCTTTCACCCGGCGCTGGTCGACGAGCCGCTCATTTTCGTCGAGGTGGCGCTCACCCGCGAGATTCCCGCGGCGATCGCGCCGATCCTCTCCGACAAGCGCGAGGCGGTCGATCCGGCGCGGGCGACGACGGCGGCGTTCTACTCGATCACCAATTGCCAGCGCGGCCTGACCGGCGTGAGCTTCGGCCATTTCCTGATCAAGCAGGTGGTCGAGGAGGTCTCGCGCGAACTGCCGCGCATCGGCGTTTTCGTTACGCTGTCGCCGGCGCCGAATTTCGCCCAATGGCTCAAGCGCGAGCGCAGCAATGAAGCCTCGCTTGCGCTCGATGAGGAGGATCGCGCCGCGCTCGCCGCGCTCGACGGTCCCGATTGGTGGCGCAAGCCGGACGTGGCCGGCATGGTACGCGAGCCGCTGTTGCGCGCCGCCGCCTGGTACTATGTGCGCGGCCGCGACCGCCGCGGCCTGCCGGTTGATGCGGTCGCCCGTTTCCATCTCGGCAATGGCGCGCGGCTCGAACGGCTCGATTGGCTCGCCGACACCTCGGAGCGGGCGCTGGCGCAGTCGCACGGCCTGATGGTGAATTATCTCTACGATCTCGATTACATCGAGCAGAACCACGAGGCTTATGCGCAGCAGCGCGCCGTCGTCGCCGCGAGCGCGGTGACCCGGCTGGTGCGCGCGCCGGCGCGCGAGGTCGTCCCGGTCTCGGGGTAATTTCCTCTCTGCAGGGAGGGCGAAAGCTCTACGACCGCCCGTACACCGGCACCACGGCGCCACGGGTGACGCGGTTCTCGGGCGAGGCGAGGAAGAAAATGGTGGCGGCGACTTCCTCGACCTTGGGCCAAAGACTGAAATCGGCCTTCGGCATCGCCTGCCGGTTGGCCGGCGTGTCCATGATCGAGGGTGCGACCGCATTGACCAAAATGCCGCTCTTGGCGACCTCCTCGGCGAGCGCGGCGGTGAGCGCGGCGACTGCGGCTTTGCTCGCAGCATAGGCCGCCATGCCGGCGCCGCTTCGCCATTCGAGCGCCGGCCGGGCGGCGACATTGACGATGCGGCCGCCGCTGCCGGTCGCGTCACGGGTCATCGCCTTCACCGCGGCGCGGCAGCAGAGCAGACAGCTGACGAGGTTCATGTCGATCTGCTGGCGCATTGTCGCCGCGCTCGTCTCGGCGAGCGGCGCCGCCGCGAAACCGCCGGCGAGATGGATCGACGCCCACAGCGGCGTGATGCCGTCATAGAGGCGTCCGATCGGACCTTCCTCGGCAAGGCTGCCGGTGACGGTGAGCGCCACCTGCCTGTGCTCGCGCAGGCGAAAGCGCTGCGCCTCGGCTTCGTTCATGCACGGCACGTGGCAAATGGCGCCGGCCTCGACGAGCGCGGTGACGACGGCGGTGCCGAGCGCGCCGGCACCGCCGGTGATCACCACGTGACGGTCGTGGAAATCCATGTTGCGTCATCCTCCGCGCCCCCATCATCGCCGACCCGGAATGGGAGGCAAGGCCCGCGATTTCCCCTTCGCGCCGGCCGCGGGAACGGATTTGCTATCCTGCGGCAAAGGAGAATCAGTGGCCGACTTCGATCTCGCCATCATCGGCGGCGGCATCAACGGCGCGGGCATTGCCCGCGATGCGGCCGGGCGCGGCCTTAAGGTCGTGCTTATCGAGCAGAACGATCTCGCCTCCGGGGCGTCGTCGGTGTCCTCGAAGCTCATCCATGGTGGGCTGCGCTATCTCGAGCAAGGCGCGCTGCGGCTGGTGCGCGCGTCGCTCAACGAACGCGAAGTGCTGTTGCGGATCGCGCCGCATCTCGTCGAGCCGCTGCGCTTTGTCCTGCCGCTCAATGCGGCCCGACGCTCGCCGCTTCTCATCCGGCTCGGCCTTGCGCTCTATGACCGGCTCGGCCGACGCGAGATCCTGCCGGGCAGCCGCGCGCTCGATCTTGTCAGCGACGAGGCCGGCCTGCCGCTGCGGACCGCATTCTATCAGGGGTTCGAATATTCCGATTGCCTCGGCGACGACGCGCGACTGGTCATCGCCAATGCGCTCGACGCCGCCGAGCGCGGCGCGATCGTGCGCACGCGCACCCGCTGCGTTCGCGCCGAGCGCGGCGGCGAATGGCGGCTCATCCTCAACGCCCACGGCCAGCGCGACGTGATCACCGCACGCGTGCTGGTCAATGCCACCGGCGCCTGGGTGGAAACCTTCATCGAGACCGTGCTGCGGCAGCAGCCGCGCGGACGGCTGCGCTTGGTCAAAGGCAGCCACATCGTGGTGCCGCGGCTCTACGATCACGCGCGCGCCTACATCCTGCCGACGCGCGACCGCAGAGTGGTGTTCACGCTTCCCTTCGAGCGCGACTACACGCTGATCGGCACGACCGACGTCGATTTTTCCGGCGATCCGCGCGCGGTGCTGCCGAGCGGCGAGGAGATCGACTATCTGTGCGAGGCGGCGAACGACTATTTCCGCGCCCCGATCGTCGCCGCCGACATGGTGTGGGCGTTTGCCGGCGTGCGCGCGCTCTACGCGCGCCGCGGCCGCAAGGCGCAGGACCTCAGGCGCGATCCCGTGCTCATCCTCGACAAGCGCTACGGCGAGGCGCCGGTGCTCACGCTCTATAGCGGCAGCCTGGCGATGTATCGCCGTGTTGCCGAGGATGTTCTCCGCCGGCTGGGGCCTTTCTTTCCGCCGGCAAAACCCTGGACCGCGCAGACGCCGCTGCCCGGCGGCGACTTTGCCCATGACGGCATGCCGGCGCTGATCGAGGAGACGCGGCGGCGCTGGCCGTTTCTCACCACGGAGCACGCGCGGCGGCTGACGCGCGCTTACGGCACGCGGGTGAAGAACATCCTTAAGACGGCCACCCGGCTCGACGATCTCGGCCTGCGCCTCGGCGGCGATCTCACTGCGGCCGAGGTGCGCTACCTGATGAGCAAGGAGTGGGCGCAGACCGCCGACGACGTGCTCTGGCGGCGCTCGAAGCTCGGCTTGCGCGCTTCCGAGACGCAGCGCGCCACGCTCGACCGCTTCATGACGCACGGCAACGCCTGATGGGTCGGTTCATTTGACATTGTAGCGTTTGAAATTTCGCTGATGTTGGGATTGGTGTGCTTCGCCGCCGCGACGGAAACCCTCCGTTCATCCAGGCAGCCATTGCGCGGCTTGCCGATCGTTCAAATTTTATCGATCCATTTCAGGCGAATTTTACGCGCTTGTGGTGACATCTATGGGGAAACTGCGTTCATCCGATGCCAGGATCGCGGGGCGACATGGATCAGGCCGCTACTCAGATTGCAAGGCAGCTTGCAGCGCTCAAGGTGCTTATCGTCGACGACGAGCACGCCATGCGCAAGGTGACGCGCTCGCTCCTGCAGGCGATCGGCGTCAAGAACATCCATGAGGCGAGCGACGGGCGCAGCGGCCTCGAAGCGATCTGCTCGCTGGCGCCGGACCCTGGTCATTCTCGACTGGGAAATGCCCGGTCTCAACGGCGCCGAATTCATGCGCCAGGTGCGTTCGCCGCGCGACTTCCCGTATCCCGACTTGCCGGTCATCATGCTCACCGGCTATGGCGAGCGCTCGCGCGTGGTCGAGGCGGTGCGCCTCGGCGTCAACGAGTTTCTGCTCAAGCCGGTTTCGACCCAGGCGCTCTTGGCGCGCATCGCCGCCGTCCTGACCAAGCCGCGCCGGATGGTGCAGAAGGGCGATTATTACGGCCCGGAGCCGCGTCAGCTTTCGACCTACAAGCCGGAAGCCGATCCCGGCGAGATCTATATGATCGGCTGATCGTCGTGGCCCGGGGCTCCGCACCGGGCTATCGCATCTTCGGAGGCGACGATGCCTCGCGCATCGCGCATTAACCAGACGCTCACCACGTGGCGGGTGCAGCCGAGTTCGACGGCGCGACCGTTCGCATTGCCGATTTTACTTTTACCAAGCCGCAACAGGGCGCGTGTTCTGATGTGTGCGCCTTGCGGGGATTGCGGCCGGTGATCATGCCATCCAAGCTCTCGAAAAAGGACGTTGAGAACATCATCCAGTCGCTGTGCGTGGTTGTCGTCGACGACAACCAGTACATGCGCAAGATGGTCCGCAATCTCCTGGTCAATTGCGGCATCAAGGAAATCTATGAAGCGGCCGACGGCATCGCCGCGCTCGACACCATTCGCACCGTCGGCCCGGATGTGGTGATCCTCGACTGGGAGATGCCGCTCCTGAGCGGCGCCGAGTTGGTGCGTATCGTGCGCTCGCCCGGCGTGTTTCCGATGCCGGACGTGCCGATCATCATGCTCAGCGGCCACGGCGAGCGCTGGCGCATCGTCGAGGCGGTCAAGCTCGGCGTCAACGAATATCTGATCAAGCCGGTCTCGGCGAAGGCGATATACGATCGCCTGGTGTCGATCCTGGCGCGGCCGCGGCCGGCGGTGCAGCTCGGCGATTACTACGGGCCGGAGCCGCGCAGGCTCGCCGCCGATTCCGTCGAGAGCGTGCCGCTTGATCCGCCGCCGGCCGAGGCCGCCGCCAACTAGAGCCTCACGACCCAATGTTTCGCGCTTTGCGGCAGTCCCGCCGGTCGAGTGCCAAAATTACCACTCGACAAGCGAGGATTTTGCAACGCACTGTCTGGCATCACCGACCGGAGCGGGGGCAGGCGTCGGTGGCTGAGAGACCGGTCGCACTCTCGCCTGTTTCATCGCGTGGCGTGATGCCGATTACTCCCTTCCTGACCGGCCAGGCGTTCGACCCCGAGGTCGTTCGCTCGATGTCGATCGCCTTCGACAATGTTTCGAAATCGCTGCGGTTGCGCGATCCGTCCGATGCCGCGTCGGAGGTCGTCGCCAAGAAGATCGTCGAGCTGGCACAGCGGGGCCTCCGCGATGCCGAATCGCTCGCCAAGCGCGCCCTGCAGGAATTGAACCTGGGCGAGTGAAATTTGGGCGATTGAAGATCGCCGCTCGGGCGTGCGCCAAACCGGTTGCCAGTTTTCGCGATCATGCTCTAGCGTGGTGCGGCGATGGCGCCCTCTGCTCGCGCTGCCGCGGCTGGAGCGCGAATGCAGTCTGCCGGATCGAAACGAGGCTTTGCGCCGTGGGCCGAGGCGAACGCGCGGCCGCTGTTGCGGGTCGAAGGCTTGAGCAAGCGCTTTGGCGGCTTCGCCGCGGTCGATCACCTGTCGCTCGATGTTTACGAGAGCGAGTTCTTTGCCCTGCTCGGGCCTTCCGGCTGCGGCAAGACCACGCTGCTGCGCATGATCGCGGGCTTCGAGCGGCCGGCCGCAGGCCGCATCCTGCTCGACGGCGTCGATCTCGCGCCGGTGCCGCCTTATCGCCGTCCGGTCAACATGATGTTCCAGAGCTACGCGTTGTTCCCGCACCTCAATGTCGAGTCCAATGTGGCGTTCGGCCTGCGGCAGGAGGGCCTCTCCAAGCTGGAGATCGCCCGACGCGTCGCCGACATGCTGGCGCTGGTGAAACTGGACACATTCGGCCGCCGCAAGCCGCATGAGCTCTCCGGCGGCCAGCGTCAGCGCGTGGCGCTGGCGCGTTCGCTGGTCAAGCGCCCGCGTCTTCTCCTGCTCGACGAGCCGATGGCGGCGCTCGACAAGAAGCTGCGCGGTGAAACGCGGTTCGAGCTGATGGAGCTGCAGCGGCAGCTCGGCCTTACCTTCGTCATCGTCACCCATGACCAGAGCGAGGCGATGACGGTGGCCGACCGGATCGGCGTGATGGATCGCGGCCGGCTGATGCAAGTCGCGCCGCCCGCCGAAATCTATGAGCAGCCGAATTCGCGCTGGGTCGCCGACTTCGTCGGTGAGGTCAATCTGTTCGAGGGACGCCTCGGCGACGACCGCCAAAGCGTTGAGGGCACCGCCGCAGGCCATTTGCGCGTGGCGGCGAGGGCGGATGCCGAGCCGGGTCAGATCGTCTGGGTGGCGGTGCGGCCGGAAAAGGTGCGCATCGCGCGCGAAGCCGCAATAGCCGGCCTCGGCAACTCGGTTGCGGCGACGGTGGTCGAAATCGGCTATCTCGGCGATACGTCGCTCTACAAGCTGCGCATCCGCGACGGCTCGCAGGTGAAAGCCGTGATCGCCAATGTCGGCCGCCTCGCGGAGCCCGCCGCCGCGCTCGATCAGCAAGTGTGGCTGAGTTGGCCGCCCGAGGCCGCGATTGTGCTGACGCGGTGAGGCGATGAAACAAGGCCGGCAAAGCTCCTTTTGGCGAAGCCTGGTGGTGCGCATTCCCTATGCGTGGCTGCTGCTTTTCTTCCTCGTTCCGTTCCTGATCGTGCTCAAGATCAGCCTGTCGCAGAGCGCGATCGCGCGGCCGCCTTACACGCCGGTGTTGGACTTCGCGGCCGGCTGGCACGGCATCACGTCCTTCTTCGCCGCGCTGTCGTTCGACAATTACGTCCTCATCGGCTCCGATCCGATCTATGTCCTCTCCTATTTCAAGAGCGTGCAGATCGCCGCATTCTCCACGCTCATTTTGCTCCTGGTCGGCTACCCGCTCGCCTATGCGATCGCGCGCACGCCGCGGCGCTGGCAGGCGGTGCTCGTCATCCTCACCGTGTTGCCGTTCTGGACGTCGCTCTTGATCCGCATCTATGCGTGGATGAACATCCTGCAGCGCGACGGCCCACTCAATCAGGTGCTTGCCGCGCTCTCGATCGTGCAGGCGCCGCCGGCCTGGCTCTCGACCGACACGGCGATCTATATCGGCATTGTCTATTCCTATCTGCCGTTCATGGTGCTGCCGCTCTACGCGACTTTGGAGAAGCTCGACGAGTCGCTTCTCGAGGCGGCGGCCGATCTCGGCTGCCCGCGCTGGAAGATCTTCTGGCTGGTGACGCTGCCGCTGTCGTCCTCCGGCGTGTTGGCCGGCGTGCTGTTGTGCTTCATTCCGATCGTCGGCGAGTTCGTCATTCCCGATCTCCTCGGCGGCTCGCGCTCGCCGATGATCGGGCAGACGATCTGGATGGAGTTCTTCGGTAACAAGGACTGGCCGGCGGCCTCGGCCATCGCCGTCGTGCTCGTCTGCCTGCTGGTGGCGCCGATCGTCGTCTATCAGAACCAGGCGATGCGCGCAGTGGAGCGCGACTGACGATGCGCAGGGTCTCCGCCGTCAATCTCGCTGCGATCATCCTCGGCATCGCCTTTCTCTATCTGCCGATCGTCGTCCTGGTGATCTATTCGTTCAATGCCTCACGCCTCGTTGCCGTCTGGGGCGGCTGGTCGACGCGCTGGTATGCCGAGCTCATCGGCGACGCGCCGATCCTCGATGCCGCCTTCATCAGCATCCGTCTCGCGCTCGTCTCGGCGAGCGCGGCGACGATATTGGGCACGCTGGCGGCGCTCGCCTTGGCGCGGTTCGGCCGTTTCCGCGGCCGCCTCCCGTTCGCGGCGATGATCTACGCGCCGCTGGTCATGCCCGAGGTGGTTACCGGCCTGTCGTTGCTGCTCCTGTTCGTCGCCATTGCCGCCGATCGCGGTTTCTGGACCGTCGCCGTCGCCCACACCACGATGGCGATGTGTTTTGTCACCGTGATCGTGCAGTCGCGGCTCGTCGATTTCGACATGAGCCTCGAGGAGGCCGCGATGGATCTCGGCGCCACGCCGTTGCGCACGTTTTTCGCCGTGACCTTGCCGCTCATTCTACCGGCGATCGCCGCGGCCTGGATGCTCGCCTTCGCGCTTTCGCTCGACGACTTGGTGATCGCCAGCTTCACCACCGGGCCGGGCGCGACGACGCTGCCGATCCGCATCTATTCCGAGGTTCGCCTCGGGGTGAAGCCGGAGATGAACGCGGTATGCAGCATCATGGTCGCCGTGGTCGGCGTCGCCGTCATAGCTTCCTCGCTGCTCGCCAAGCTCAGCGGCGGCGAGCGGGGCGCGCCGGTGTAACCGCGATCAATCCGGGCTCTCGCCCGGCGGCCGCGTGGCGGCGTCGGGCAGGCGGGTTAGTCGGGGCTCTTCGGCACGGCCGGGGCCGGCGTGGTTGAGGCGGCGGGCGCCGCCAGGATCTTGTCGATCATCGAGCGCACGGCGGTCCCGGCGGTGCGGTCGCGGATGGCGTCGAGGAGCGGCGCGGCGGCGCCGGAGCGGCGGATCAGGCTCTGCGGATCCGGCAGCATGATCGGGTCATCCCACGGGCCCTGAACCACGAAAGGCAGCTCGAACTCGGTGGCGGTCGTGCTCGAGACGAGCGTCGCCACTCCTTTGAGGTCGAGGTCGCGCGTCGGTACCGAGACCTGGCCGCCCACCGCGAGGCGCACGGCCGGACCGTCGATATGCAAGTCGTCGACCGAGACCGTGCCCTGCGCGATCTTGAGGTTCAGGGTCAGCTGGTCGAACGGGGTGCGTCCGCTGCGGAAATCGCCGTTGCCGGACAGCGGCCGCCGCTCCAGCCGGCGCAGCAATTGCTCGACATTGATGCCGGAGAGCGCGCCGGCATGGGCGGTGAGGCTGGCGGTGCCGTTGAGCGTGCTGGTCAGCGCCAGCACGGACGTGCCCGCCCCTTCGACGTTGAAAGCGAGATTGCCCCGCCCCTCGACCC
The DNA here is from genome assembly GCA_963850855.1 of uncultured Alphaproteobacteria bacterium. Classification (GTDB taxonomy): domain Bacteria; phylum Pseudomonadota; class Alphaproteobacteria; order Rhizobiales; family Xanthobacteraceae; genus BOG-931. The sequence continues at coordinate 20,408 of CAWKNH010000004.1, read as the reverse complement.
TGTGGATGCCGAAGACCCGGCCGAGGCAGCTCTGCAGGTCGACGTCGGTGAATTGCACATGCGAGGTCGCCGCGACGCCGCCATTGGCGCTGGCGAGGCCGAGCGAGCCTTTGGCAATGCCGCCGAAGGCCTGCGACTCGCCGATGGTCAGATCGAGCTTGCCACCGCGCATATTGGCGGCGACCGCCGTGCGGCCGAGTTGTGCGCCCGCGATCTTGATGCTGGCGGCCGACAGCCGCAAATCGAGATTGAGGTCGCCGAGCCCTTCGAGCGCGATCGGCAACTGGTCCCAATTGCGCTCGTTCGCCGCCAGGAAACGAAAGCCGGACACATAGGGCGTCAGGTCGAGCCCGTCGGCGGCGAGCGTGCCCTGGACCATGCGATGGCCGTCGGTCGTCAGCGTGATGACGCCTTCGGCCGCATTGCCGTCGAGCTCGACGTTGACGCCGGTGAGCGAGACGACGCCGCCGCCGATCTGGCTCTGCGCCCGCAACGCGAACCGGCCGAAGCCGCCGAACGGCAGCTTGCTGTCGTCGGTCCAGCGCATGGCCTCGCGCAGCGACGGCGATTCCGCGCTCAGCGTGCCTTCGATCTTGAGCGTGGGCTGATAGCTGGCGGCGCCGTCGAAGGCGATCTTCACCGGCGCGCCGTTCAAGCGCACCTTGAGGCCCGAGCGCTCGCCGGTCAGCGCCGCCAGGAAATCGCCCAGCGTGAGGCTCGCCTCGATCGGCTGGTCGTGCCAGACGAAACGGCCATTGGCGCCGAAGCTGCGCGAGATCGACGGCCAGGCGAGCTGGAACTCGACGCCGTCAAGCTGTTCGACGATGTTCCTGCCGGCATAGTGATTGTGGATGACGACGGTGCCGTCCTTGATGCCGATCTCGGAGAACGACGCCATGCGCTCATGACCGGGCTCGAGCGCACGCGCGAGCGCCTCGATCAGCCCCGACCAGTTCGATTGACCACTGGCCTCGAAGGTAACGCTGATCGTCGGGCGCACCAGCGTCACGTCGGCGATCTCGATGCGCCCGGCAAGCAGCGGAAAATAGCGCAGATGCGCGGTCAATTCGTCGACGACGACCGCTGTCTCGCCGGTTCCGCCGCCGCCGAGCAGCACGTTGTGGAGTGTCACGGTGCCGGAGGGAAACAACGAGACGGCCGTGTCGCCGCGCAGCACCGGGTCGAGGCCGGTCACCGCGTGGATCTCGCTCTTGACCGCATCGCGCACCGCGGCGGCCGGAATGAGGAAGGAGAGCGCTATCAGCGTGACCAGGACCGCCGCGAGCGCGGCAGGAACGGCAATCGCGAGGCGTCTGAGGCCAGTAGCCGCGGTCAAAGGGCGCGTCCCCGAAGTTGCTGGGCCGATCGAATATACGGGATGGCGGATAGGCTGCAAACATGCCTGGCCTCTGTGTCGCTTTCGTGGCCGGGACCGTGGCGCGTCCGCCTAAATGGTTGCCGTATAAGAGCTAAAGGCCGAGGCGAGCTCCGCTCAAGCCTGGCGCTGACCAAAAACCGCTCGGTGATGCCGGCGCGCCCGGGTTAACGCGCCGCAGCCCGCTTCGGCGCCTGGTCATGCGCCTGCGCCACCTCGGCGATCATCTTCTTGATGATCGCCTCGCCGAACGAATTGAAGTTCTCGGCCACCAGGACGAAGGCGCCGGGGCCGCCGACGACGTGGCTGCGGTAGTAATTGTCGAGGCCGCCCGGCGGATTGGTGTGATCGGGATTCCACGGCAGCGGGGTATCGCTCAGGATGACGAGACCATTGATGGTGACGCCTTGGGCGAGCGCGGTGTCGCGCGCCGCCATCACGTCGGCGCCGGAATTGTTGGTGCCGTCGCCGGATATGTCGATGGTGCGGCGCGTCGCTGCGTAGGGGGTCCGGGCGAATTGATCCATCGCGAAAGCGATTGCGCCGCTGATCGAGGTGCGGTCGGCGAACGAGCGCGGCGCCTCCAGCAGCCGGTCGCCGAAGCCCTTCGCCGCCTCGGCGTCGCCGATGGCCGTCCAGTCGATCAGCACCCGCTGCGAGCCGACGCCCGACCACTCCACGAACATCACGCCGATGCGGCCGCTGCGGCCGGAGCGAATGGCATCGAGCACGCGCTGATCGGAGATCGCGGCGGCGTATCCTTCGCGCTGCAATTGGAATTTTTCGTTGTCGATGCTGCGCGACACGTCGGCCGCGAGCACCAGCAGGAGGTCGACTTTGTCGGCGGCCAACGCGGCGGCGGGGAACGCTGCCGCGGCGGCCAAGATCAACGCCAGAAGCGTTCTGATCCTGCGCATTCGCACCTCGCCCCGATCATCGCCCCCGCAAGCGAAGCCCGGCACCGCCGGCGCATCCAAATCCCACCGCCGGCAAGCCGGTAAACGCCGCGCTCAGGCGCTGGCGGCGGCGGCGTGGATCGCCGCCCGCACGCGCTGATACGAGCCGCAGCGGCAGATATTGGTGATCGCTGCGTCGATGTCGGCGTCGGTCGGCTTCGGCGTCCGCTCAAGCAGCGCCGCGGCCGCCATCAGCATGCCGCTCTGACAATAGCCGCATTGTGGCACGTCGAGATCGACCCAGGCTTGCTGCACCCGATGCAGCTTGCCGTGCTCGGCCAATGCCTCGATCGTGGTGACGCGCTTGCCGCCCAGGGTGCCGACCGGAACCTGGCACGAGCGCGTGGCGGCGCCCTCGATATGCACGGTGCAGGCGCCGCATTGGGCGATGCCGCAGCCATATTTGGTGCCGGTGAGCCCGATCGTGTCGCGCAACACCCACAGGAGCGGCGTATCCGGCTCGACGTCGACCTCGTAGGATTTTCCGTTGACGGAGAGTGCCGCCATGCTTGCCCGTCCCCTTACGCGGCAAGCTTAGCCCGATGCGAGCCGGATGCGAAAGCGCAAATCCGCGCGTCGCCGGTCACATGCGCCGGTAGTCGTAGGCTTCGTCGCGCTGTACGGCGGCGAGCGCGGCGACCTCCTGGTGCCGGGGCGAAAGATGGCAGACCGGATCGGTCGCGCGTGCGTCGCCGGTCAGCGCGAAGGCCTGGCAGCGGCAGCCGCCGAAATCGATGTCGCGGCGCTCGCAGCTGCGGCACGGCTCCTGCATCCAGTCGGTGCCGCGGAAGGCGTTGAACGCCGGCGAATTGGCCCAGATATCGGCGAGCGAGTGCTCGCGCACCGACCAGAATTCCAGTCCGGGAATGGACTCGGCGGCATGGCAGGGGAGCACCTTGCCGGCAGGCGTGACGTTGAGCGAGCGGCGTCCCCAGCCGCCGACGCAAGGCTTCGGCAGCCTGGCGTAATAGTCGGGCACGACCGCGTCGATCACGATCTGGCCGTGATGCTTCTTGCGCAGCTCCTCGACCGCGGCGGCCGCGCGCGCGACCTGCTCGGCGCTCGGCATCAGGGCGGCGCGGTTCTTCAGCGCCCAGCCGTAATACTGCACATGCGCGATCTCGACCCGGCTCGCGCCGAGCGCAAGCGCCAGCGTCACCATCTCGCCGATGCGGTCGATATTGGCGCGGTGCATGACGGCATTGACCGTCAACGGGATCTTCAGCGCGACGACTTCGGCGGCGAGTGCACGCTTGCGGGCGAAGGCGCCGGCATAGCCGGCGATGTGGTCGGCGCTGGCGCGCTCGCTGTCCTGGATCGAGATTTGCACATGATCGAGACCGGCTTCGGCGAGCCGCTGCAGCGTCGGCACGGTAATGCCGACCGCCGAGGTGATCAGGTTGGTGTAAAGCCCGGCGGCATGCGCGGCGGTCATGATCTCAACGAGATCGCGGCGCGCGCCCGGCTCGCCGCCGGAAAGATGCACCTGCAGGACGCCGAGCCCCGCGGCCTCGGCGAAGACCCGCGCCCAGGTTTGCGTATCGAGCTCGTCCGTCCGCGGCTCGAGCGCGATCGGGTTGGAGCAATACGGGCAGCCCAGCGGACAGCGGTGCGTGAGCTCGGCGAGGAGGCCAAGCGGACTATGCAGTGCCGCGCCGTTGTTGTTAGCCATGTCGTCTACTTCACTCTCTTCAGGCTCGCCCGCAAGGGCCGGCCACGACGGAGCGCGGTCACAATTCCAGGAGCCGCTTGTCGGCGAGGCCGCGCAGCAGCGGCGTCACGTCGGCGAGGATGCGTTCGCGCGGCGCCGAAAAGGCCTTGGCTAGGTCATCGACGATCGCGGCGAAGGTGGTGTCGCCGGTGCAGCGCTTGACCACCTCCGCGGCGACGGCGTCGGCCTTGAAGACCCGCTCCGGCGCCAGCAGCACCCATCCGCCCTGCGCCTCGTTATGCACGAGGCGGACGCCGCGCGGCAGCCGCGGGCGTGCGTCCGGGGGAATTGCCGACGCAGTCTCGTTCACCAGCGCTTCCTAATCTTGCGGCGCGAACGCGCCCGGCGGAACCTGCTTCGGCGCCACATAGGCGTGATAGAGCGCGTCGAGCATCGCCCACAGCACGTCGCATTTGAACTCGAGCGCGGCGAGCACGCTCTGCTGCGCCTCGCTCGAGCGCGCGTGCACCTTGACGTAGTCGAGCGCAAAGCGCGAATCACGCTCGGCCTGCGGCGGCCGCTGCGAGAAATAGGCGAGCGTCTCCGCCGAGACGAAGTCGTAGCTCTTGAGCATGCCGTCCATGCGTTCGCTGATGATCTGCGGCGAGAACAATTCCGTGAGCGAGGAGGCGACCGCCTCGAGCAGCGATTTCTCCCGCACGAAATGCACATAGGCATCGACGGCAAAGCGCGTCGCCGGCAGGAGCCCGCGCAGCGAGGTGACGTAGTCGCGCTCGAGGCCCAGTCCCTCGGTGAGCTTCAGCCAGCGGGCGATGCCGCCTTCGCCCTCGCGGGCGCCGTCATGATCGACGAGCCGGCTGCGCCATTCGCGGCGCGTGGCCTGGTCCTCGCAGCGCGCGATCAGGCTCGCATCCTTGATCGGGATCATCGCCTGATAATAGTAGCGGTTGAGCGCCCACGCCTGCACCTGGCCCTTGCTGCAGGCGCCGCCATGCAGGAGCTTGTGAAACGGGTGCAGGCGGTGATAGCGCCGCGCGCCGATGTCGCGCAGGCGCGCCTCCAGTTCCTCGGCGCTCAAGAGTTTCACAGCACGATCTCCATCCCGTCCGCGGCGACTTCGAAGCCCGCCGCCTCGACTTTCCGCCGCGCGGCAGAACCTTCGACCAGGATCGGATTGGTGTTGTTGATGTGAGTCAAGATGCGCCGGCCGGCGAGGCCGGCAAGCGCCGCCAGCGTGCCGTCGGCGCCGTCGAGCGGCATGTGGCCCATGCGGCGGCCGGTCTTGGTGCCGGTGCCGGTTGAGATCATTTCGTCGTCGACGAACAGCGTGCCGTCGAACAGCACCACGTCGGCGCGGGCGAGGCGCTCCCGCAAAGCAGGGGTCATCGCGGCGGCGCCCGGCACATAGGCGAGGCGCCGCTCTCCACAGACGAGCTCGATACCGACATTGGCGCCGGTCTCGCTGGCGAGCGCCGGATCGTCGCCTTCGAGGTAGAGCGCGACCTTGCCGGGAACGGCGAAGAGCTCCGCTGTCAGCCCGCCGGGCAGCGCGAACGGTGTGTCGCGGTTGACGGCCTTGCGGGTCACGACGCCGGCGGCGAGCACGCCGAAAATCGGATTGGCGGCGAGCGCGGCGAGGGTTTCAGCTGTAGCCAGCACGGTGAGGTCCTGCCGTTCGCGCAACGTGAGCAGGCCGGCGACCTGGTCAACTTCGGCGCCGGTCAGGACGACGGCTGCGATCGGGCTATGGCGTGCGCCGCTTCGCGGCTGCAATGCCGGCGTCGCCTGCACCTGCGCCCGTAGGTCGGGCGCGGCGTTCAAAATAGTCCAAGCCTCGCCGTCGGCTGAGACGGCGAGGCTTGCTTGAGTGCGCGGTCTGACCCGTGTGTCACCCGCCCAAGCGAGCTGACATACGGGACATCGGCAATTCCACTGCGGAAAACCGCCACCCGCCGCAGCACCGAGAACGATGGCGGTCAGGCGCCCCATTCAGGGGAAATCGCGGAGAATTGGAGTCGGATTAGAACTCGGCCGGGAGATAGCCGTTGATCTCGAGGCCGATGCAGATCTCGACAAGGGTCGGGGTTGTCCACGCCATGGTCGTTTCCTTTTCAATTACGCGTTTTAAGCGACGCGAAGCCTTCGGGTTCCGGTGAGGGCCGAAAACCCCCTCGAACGCCTTTAGAATAGATCGGCCCGGCCGTTCCGACAAGGGGGACTGCCTGGATTTTCACCAATGGGCGGCAGCCCGCGCGCACGGGGCAGATTGCCACGCTCCCTTTTCACCATCCGGGAAGCAAGGCATTGTGACTGCAGCGCTCTTGCGCCAGACCCAAGAGCGGGCGGCCCGCCGGGTTGAACAAGCAGAGCGCCTTGGGAGGAAATCATGGGTCATCGCGTCGCGCGGCGCGGCATCGTCGGCGTAATCGGCATTGCTGCCATCGCCTGCGCCCTGGCGGTTGCGGGCGCGCCCGCGTCCGCGCAAACCGGCGAGCCGATCAAGATCGGCTTTAGTATGGCGCTCACCGGCCCGCTCGCGCCGAACGGCAAGCAAGCGCTGCTCGGCGCCAAGATCTGGGAAGCGGAAATCAACGCCAAAGGCGGACTGCTCGGACGCAAGGTCCAGCTGATCAATTACGACGACCAGTCCAATCCGGCGACGGTGCCGGGCATCTATACGAAGCTCCTCGACGTCGACAAAGTCGATCTGATCGTCGGGCCCTATGCCACCAACATGAACGCACCCGCCATGCCGGTCGTCATGCAACGGGGCAAGACTTTCATCGGGCTGTTTGCGCTCGATATCAACAGCCAGTTCCATTACCCGAAATACTTCTCGATGCTGCCGACCGGCCAGACACCGAGAGAATCGTTCACCGAAGGGTTCTTCCAGGTCGCGGCGAAACAGAATCCGAAGCCGCAGACGCTGGCGCTCACCGCCGAGGACGCCGAATTCTCGCGCAACGCATGCGAAGGCGCGCGGGAGAACGCGAAGAAATACGGCCTCAAGATCGGCTACGACAAGACCTTCCCGCCCGGCACGACCGATTTCTCGCCGATCATCCGCGCGCTGCAGGCCGCCAATGCCGACCTCGTCATTGTCTGCTCTTATCCGCTGAGCTCGGTCGGCATCGTGCTGTCGGCGAACGAACTCGGCCTCACGCCGAAAATGCTCGGCGGCGCGATGGTCGGATTGCAGGCGACCGTGTTCAAGGACAAGCTCAAATCCAAGCTTAATGGCATCGTCAACTACGAAACCTGGGTACCGTCGCCGACGCTGATGGCGCCGGCGGAAACGTTCTTCAAGACCTACCAGGAGCAAGCCAAGACCGCCGGCGTCGATCCGCTCGGCTACTATCTCGGCGGCTGGGGCTACGCCTATTTCCAACTGCTCGGCGAGGCGATCGAAGGCGCCAAGAGCATCAACGACGACAAGCTCGCCGACTACCTGCGTAACAACGAGTTCAAGACCATCATGGGCAACGTCAAATTCGGCGCGAACGGCGAATGGACCCAGTCCGGCATGATGCAGGTGCAGTATCACGGCATCACCGACGCCGCGAACCTCGAGACCTGGCGCGGCATGAGCTACCAGACGGTGCTTACGCCGGACGACCGGAAAACCGGCGAGATCATTTACCCCTACGAGAAGGCGAAGCAGCCCTAGTCCTCAGCCGGTATAGCCCGGCGGCGGCACGAAGCCGCCGAACTCGCGCTCCATGAGCGCGGCAAAGGCGATCGGGGTGCGATCTTCGAGATAGGGACCGATGATCTGGACGCCGATCGGCAGGCCGGTCTCGGTGTGATCAATCGGCGCCGCGGTCGCGGGAAGGCCGGGCACCGTGGCGACCCCCGGCCAGACCAGCTGATCCTGATACGGATACTCCTTGCCGTCGATCTCGATATGCCGCGCCCAATCGGGCATCGAGTGGTCGTGAGGATAAGCCGGCGTTGCGATCGGCGGGCAGAGCACGGCGTCCCACTCGCGGAAGAGTTCGCTCCACTGTTGCTGGAGCCTGGCCCGCGCCGCGTCCGCTGCCATCCATTCGCGATGGGTCATGAGCGCGCCGCGGATGCGTTCTGCGCCAAGGCTCTTGTCGTCCGGCGAGAGCATCGCGGCGGCGCCTTGCACGAGTTGGACCTGCTCCGGCGGCCACGGCGCGGAGACAACACCAAGCAACAGACGCATGTAGAGCCGCGCGCCGTCGGCAAGGTCGGGCAGAAGCGGGCTGTCGCGGCCGACCTTGGCGCCGGCCTTGGCCAGACGCTCCCCCAGGCGGTCGAGCGCGGTGCGCACCGACGCCGCCGTCGGCAGCAGCGGATGGGTGTCGACGACGAGCACCCGGAAGCTCTTCAGATCCTCGTGTCGCGGCGCCGGCAGCGCCAACCGATAGGCGACGCCGTCACGCGCTTCGTCCGGGCCGGCGAGCACGTCGAGCTCGAGCGCAAGATCGGCCGCCGTCCTCGCCATGGGTCCGACCACCGCAAGATCGACGCTGCGCGGCAATGCCGGAGCGCCCGGCGGCGTGTGTCCGCGCGTGGGCACCAGATAGAGCGTCGGCTTATGGGCGTAGACGCCGCAATAATGCGCCGGCACGCGCAGCGAGCCGCCGATGTCGGAGCCGAGCGAAACCGGCCCGAAGCCGGCGGCGAGCGCCGCGGCCGAGCCGCCCGACGAGCCTCCGGGCGTGCGGCCGAGATCCCACGGATTGTTGGTCGTTCCGTAGATCTCGTTGTAGCTCTGCCAATCATTGAGGTGGATCGGCACATTGGTCTTGCCGAGGATAACGGCGCCCGCGGCCTTGAGGCGGGTGATCGCGACCGCGTCCTCCTTCGGCGTCCAGCCCTTGAACGCCGGTACTCCCCAGGTCGTGGGCAGGCCGGCGACGTTGAAGGATTCCTTGACCACCATCGGGATGCCGAGGAGCGGCCGCTCTTCGCCGCGCGCCAGCGCCGCGTCCGCCGCCTTGGCTGCATCGCGGGCGCGGTCGAAGTCGCGCACCACGACGGCATTGAGCTTCTGATCGAGCTTCTCGATGCGGGCGATGACGTGGTCGGCAAGCTCCACGGCGGAAATCTTCCGCGCCCGCAGCGCGGCGACAAGGTCCTTGGTGGTGCGATAGTCCCACTCGCCCGCGGATTGAGCAGCCGCCCGGCTCGTCCACGCATCGCGCGCGACAGCGCCGGCGGCGGCCATCGCGCCGGTGGTGAGCAGAAAATCGCGGCGGCTTTGATTGTTCATGAGTTCGAACCTTTCCATGGTTGCTTTGCCTGCCAGTTACGCTGCGGCCTCGAGCGGAATCCAAATCTCCATACCGCCAAGGCCGGTTTGCGGATTGAACGTTTTCAAGTTGCGCTCGAGACCGGGGCCGTCGGCGGCTTTGTGGATGTGGGCCGGAAGCCAATAGTTCCAGATCGCGGAATAGGTCGTTGCAATGGTGGACACGTGCTCGAGATGTTGAAAAACGGCATAGCGCTGAGCGGGTACGCGTAATTGGATCAAGCCTTTCGGCAGGTCGGACGCGTCGTCGACCTGGACAGCGCAGACATATTCAAAGGTTCCATCGTCGTCCATGTTCGTGCTGACGGCGAGCGGTATCGGATCGGCCTTGTGAGAAATTTCGCCGTACGAAGCCATGAACCGCTGCCACTGCGCCGGGATGCATTCCGTGGCTTCGATGGAATGCCGCTCTGCGAGACCAACAAGAAGCATTGGCGTGCCGGCCACCAACCGGGGAGGCGCCAGCGTGGTCTCGATATTGTCGCCGGCCTTCAGGGCTCTGATCAGCGGCAGGGTCTCCGCGGTTTTCTGCCGGCGAACTTTTTCGGGTGTCGTGCCGAATTGGCCGCGAAATGCCCGCGAAAACGCTTCATGCGATCCATATCCGGTGTCCAGCGCGAGCTTGAGGATGTCCGGGGCCTGGCCCGACGCCAGTCTGTGCGCTGCCACAGTCAAACGCCGCTTTCGTATGTACTGCATCAGCGGAATTCCGGTGGCCGCCCCAAACGCATGGGCCAGGTGATACCTCGATACGCCGCAGGCTTCGGCAAGATCGGCAAGCGTGAGCGACCGCTCCAGATTGCGTTCGATCACCCACAACGCCTTGTTGGTCAGGGACATGAAAGCGTCGCGCCGTTCGGGGTCCAATGCCTTCGCGGATAATAGGGATTGCTGCGCCGGCTCGCTTGATCGAAATTGCGGCTCCGGCCCGGGATGAGCGCCGTCCGTGGAACCCGATTAGTTGCCGCGCTCCAGCGCCCGGCGATCCCATTTCGCGAGATCGGCGGCGGCCGCGTAGGTTTCCTGCAGAAAGCCGAGAAGGAGCGCGTCGGGGTCGCGCGCTTGGCGCACGGTGTCATAAGGCAAGATGAATTGTCCGAGATTCTTGTCGTAGCCGGCTTCGGCCGTGTTCAGGCGCATGTCGCCGTATCCGGCCGGTTCTGGATAGGCGTAGACGTAAAAAGCGGCGCGGCCGTAGCCCCCGTTCCCCGGCCAGAAGCCGCAGCTTGAGACCTCGTGCGAATAGGCTTCGGCCATCACCCAGTTGGCAACGTTCGGAGTGATGCCCGTCGGCGGCGGCGCGGTGCGGCCGGAAAAGCGCGTGACCGCGAGATCGAAGCTGCCCCAGAAGAAATGCACCGGGCTCGCCTTGCCGATGAAGCGGGCGCGAAATTCGTTCATCACGCGGGCGGACTGAAGGAGCGCCTGGGAGAAACGGCCGGCGTAGTCGGGATCGTATTGCGCGTGCCTGCGGTCCTGATCGAACGGCACGGCGTCTTCGATTTCGCTGGGCGTGGTCCAGATGTGCACGTCGATGCCGAGGCGGCGCAAGCACTGCATGAACACGGCGTAGAAATCGGCGACCGACATCGGCGCGAGCGCGAAGCCTTCGGTGCGTCCGTCGCTAGTCGCGATGCGCAGCCGATGGTCGACGAAATCGAAGATGATATCGAAAGTGCCGCCGGCGTAAGGGTTCGCCGGTGCGATGAGGCCGCGCGAGCTCACCCGGAAGGTGACGTTCCACCAATGATTGACCAGCGGTGTCAGCGCCAGGCGGACCTTGCCGGCAACCTGCGTCCAGCGATGCAGCGTCTCGCAAGTCTCGCTCCATGCCGCCAGCGGCAGGTCGGGCCAAAGCGCGTTGCCGCTCATGGTCGCTCTCCTGAGTTCCTTTCGAGGGCTCAGGTTCCCGCAAACGCGGGAGTTTTTCCAGCGCTACGGCGCGGCGTTATAGCCTCGGCGGCTGGAGCGTATTGCGCACCACGTCTTCAAGCCGTAATGCGCGCAAGCCGCTTTTGAGTGCCTGCCGCACCGGCGCAGGAAGAAACGACAGGCGCGGCGCCAACCCGGCTTGGCGCGTGGCGCGCAAGGTTGCGGCGGCATCGTAAGCTACGCGATGAACGGTCACGACGCGGCCGGCGAGATCGACGACCATATAGCTCGCGCGCCGGTCGGCGCCGCGCGGCTCGCCGACGGCGCCGGGATTGATCAGGTAGTAGGCGTCATCGCGCAGGCGCACTTCGTCCTCCGGCCGCGTGGCGATGCGGCCGCGGCGAAACTCATGCACCGCGGCTTGGTGCGTATGCCCGAAGGCGCAAATCCGCGCGCCGGACGGGTGGGTCATCAGCGCCTCGAAGCTGAATCCGCGGCCCTCGTCATTGTCGAGCCGGACGATTTCGCAGCCGGTCTCCGGATGGAGCGCGCCATGGACGGCGATGAGCTCGCCCGCGATCTCGGCCTTGAGCGGAAGGCCGGCGAGGAACGCGAGTTCGTCCTTGCTTAGCCGCTCGCGCGTCCAGGCCGCCGCCCGCGCCGCGGTATTGCTGAACGTCTCGGTCGTGATCTGCCGGCTGACGGCGCGATCGTGGTTGCCGGCGACGCACAGGCAATTGGCGCGGCGGACCAGCGCAATGCATTCGCCGGGATTGGCGTTGTAGCCGACAATATCGCCGAGACAGACGATGCGATCGACCGACTGCGCGGCGATGTCGTCGAGCGTGGCTTGCAGAGCTTGCAGATTGGCGTGGATGTCGGAGATGAGCGCGAGCTTCACGAGCCGGTCCAATTACGCCTGCGGCCGCTTTGCGCCGACGGCTGCCGCACGATCAGGCGATGCAGCGCCGCGCGCAAGAGCGGCAGCGGATCGTCCCACGACAACGCCGCCTTGCGCTCGCAGCGCCAGGCCCATGCCGCCCAGGTCGTCAATGGAATACCGGCCGCCCGCGCCGCGGGAAGATCCTGCCAGACGCGGCACCAGCGCACGCCCGCCTTCGCCGGCGCAACCGCCGGCCGTGGCAAGCCTACGAGATCGGCATAGACCAGCGCCGGAATATTGACGCCGGCGAGCGCGCCCGGATTGTGCCAGAGATTGAACCGGGGGTTTATCTCCAGGAGGTGAAGTTTGCCCTGCGGATCGCGCTTGAAATCGAGCTTGGCGACGCCGGTCAGGCCGATCCGCTCGACGATGGCGCGGCCTTGCCCGCGTACGTCCGCGGCGTGGGTGATCTCCAGGGCGGTGGTGTGGCCGTAGGCCAAGGGAAAGGTGCGGATCTTTCGTCCGGTGAACTCGCCGGCAATGCTGCCGCGCTGATCGACGTAACAATGGTAGCTTTCGATCTGCGCCTCGGCGCCGGGAATGAGCTCCTGGGCGAGGAGGTCGAGGTCGAGCGCCAGCAATTGCGGCCACAAAGCGCGCAACGCCTCGATATCTTTCGCTTCGAACGCCTTGCGCAATCCCAGCGTCTCGTTCCAGCGCTGCAAGCGGGTCAGCGGCTTGATGATGACCGGGAAGCGAAGGCCGAGTTCGGCCGGATCGGTCGTGGCCGGATTGAATTGGCGCCCCGGCGGTACCGGCAGCTGGTGACGCTGCGCCAGGACCTGAAACTGCGCTTTGTCGAGTAGGCTTTCGACCAGCGCGGCGTCGGCGACGACGAAGCGGAACGCCTCGCTGAGCCGCTCGCGGTGACGCGAGACCAAAAGGAGTTGCGCATCCTCCTCATAGAAGAGGACGGGCCGCTCGGCCTGCGCTTTGCCGAAGCTCACCAGCGCGTCGAGGAGACCCTCGACGTTCTTTGTGAAATCATCCCAGGCCAGGGCCGATCGGGCGTGGCGCGAATAGAGCAGCGGAGCGCCCAGCCGGCTCACCACGGCGCACGGAATGCCGGCCAGCACCGCCGGCCGCAACAAATCCATGTCACCCATCACGCAGGCGAGCGCCGGCGGCGCCGCCGCGACGCGGGCAACGGCCGCCCGCGGAGGCCGCGGCCGAGCTAGACGCAGGCTCGACACCGAACCGATGGCGGAGCGGGTGTTAGAGACCAGCTGCCATGCCCAGGGCGTCTGCTTGATGAACCGTTTGGCGTGGCGCCGCGCGTTCGAGAGCCGGCACGCCGGCGCGCCGCGCCAGCTTGCGACCGCGGTGTAGTCGCACAGTTCGGAATGCGTGTCCGACCACTCCAATTTGTATGGTTCATCGCCGATGGTGAAATCGAAGCTCTTGAGCTTGAGCCCGATCGCGTGTGCGAGCAGCTCGCGCAGGTGAAAAGCGCCCGGGCCGTAATGCGACAATTCTCCGTCGTCATAGCTCGCGAGCAGGTGGTAGTAGCAATCGCCGAATACGACGCCGACATTCGCCGCCGCGCAGGTGGTTCCGATTTCCACCCGGCTGACATGGACCATATGCCGCGTTTTCGGATTCGTCGCCAAGTCGAGATAGAATTCGCGCTGTCCCGGCCGGGCGAAGATGTCGGCGACTCCCTTGCGCGCGAAGGCCCGGCTCTTTTGCTCCATCAGGATCTCGATGGTGCGCCGTGCGTCGTCGCAATCGGCCGCGTTGACGTAGCGGATCTCGCCGTAAGCCGACATGTGCCGGCGCTTGGTGCGGTCGCGCCGGCGCGTCGCCGAGGAGCGCTTGGCGGTGTAGAATTTCTCCCAGTCGTCGCCCAGCCGCGTCAGGTGCGCGCCGCTGGCGTTGCGCGAGACGTCGAGATAAGTGAGCGGATTGACCTGCTCGCCGACCGTGCGCGGCATCTTCTCCAGCTCGATCCAATCGAAACGCAGCAGCGGGTCGGCCTGCAGCCGACCGAGAAGCTCACGCCAGAAGCCGAGGAAGCGGTCGGGCGTCACCCGCCGCGAAAAGTCGCGAGCGATGAGCGGGGCGTTGTAGTCGCACAGATCGAGGCCGAGCCAGCACAACCGCCGCACCGCGCGCTTGGCCACGACGCAGAACGGCAGCACCAAGGCGATCTCGCCGTCGCCGTAGCGGCCGACGGCGATGGCGGGCCGGGCGCCGACGCGCACTCCGACATGCTGCTGCCACGTCGCCAGCCAAGCGAAGGTCTGGAACGCGGTGCAATCGGCGACCGGCTCGAAACGGCGCCACTCGCCTTCGATCGCGTCGAACTCGCGGTAGATCGTGAGGCTCAAATCGGCGCTGAGTTCGCGCAGACGTTCCACCTGCTGCGACAGCGCGGCGTACTCGATTTCGGCCGGCGAAGCCGCGTCCGCAAACGCCGTCAATGCCGTCGCACGTGTCACGGTATTCATCGAAGGGACCGATGCTGCGCTCGGCACGGTGATAGTCGAGAAAAGCTAAGGGCGCATGGCTAACGCGCGGTCATGTCGCGTTAAGGTAAAGCATTGCTCAACCGCATTGGTCGCATCAACGTCGCCGCGCGGCGTGCGCGCGCAGCGAAAGCGCCGTGGCCAGAAACGGGGAGGCGGATGCGCGAGAACGCGTCGCTGGTACAGCTGGGTGGACTCGAACCACCGACCTCCTGATCCACAGTCAGGCGCTCTAACCAACTGAGCTACAGCTGCACGGGCCCGCGGTCGACAAGCGCGCGGAACCTATGGGCAATGCTCAATCTTGGCAAGACTGGCGGGGCGATGGCAAGCAAAAGCCCGGGCTTGAACCCGGGCTTCCTCACAATACGAAAATGCGCGATTGCGATCGGCAGGCTTAGTTCACCTGGGCGAACGCCTTGCTCATGCCGCTCTTGATCGGCTCGGCCGTCTCGGTGGCGACCTTCTGCGCCAGCGCGCCGAGTTCCTTGCTTTGCTGGGTAAGCGCCTCGAACTGCTTGCGGGCGTGTGCGCTGGTGAGCTCGAGCACCTCGGAGAGCGTCTTCGCCGTGATCAGTTCGCCGGCAAAGTCGAACGCCGCATTGGTGTTGACGCGCGTCGCCTCGATCATCTTGAGGCCGTAGTCGGAGGCGCCCTTGCTGGCGGTGCTGTAAGTAGTCTCGAGGACGTCGGTCGCCTCTTCGGCCGCGGCCTTCATCTTCTCGTAGGTGTCCTTGGCCTGGGCGACGCCGCGCTCCGCGAACTCGCGGAAGGCCGCCGGCATCTCGACCTGGGGAATGTCGAATTTGGGCATCTCGAATTTCGGCATTTCGAATGCGCCAGTCATCGGTTTGGTCGTCTTCACTTTCGGGGCAGTCGCGGCTTCCGCCATGATACTTGTCCTTGCTGTTGTGGCTCGTGGGCTGTTCACGGGTAATCTCCAAGGCCCCGCCGCCCTTTGCGCGAGACCACCCTTTTCATCGACGCCGTAGCCGAACGCAGCACTTCTTCAAGCCCGGGCCTCTGCATTCAATATAGCACGATTTTGGTGCATTGCAATAGAAATTATTGCATCGCACAATTAATGCCAATGCCAGCACCAATGCCTTGGAAATAATAGGGTTTTGGAGAAGCCCGATGCTATCAGCGACGCATCAGGACTTCGGCTTGGCAGAATCCACCACTATTTTGGCAGCACTTTGACCGAGCTCCTGAACCTGGGCGGACAGCGTCTGCATTTGTCGCCCGAGGAACTCGGATTGCAGGCGCATGACCTCGGCAGGATCCTTGGAGCGCATGAGCTTCTCGGCGAACTCGAACGTCGAGGCCATGTTCTGCTCAGCATAAGCCATGGATTTGTGGGCGATCTCGTTGGCGCCGCTGCGCGCGGCCGCCGCTTGGCCTTCGAACTGCCCCATCGCCTTGTTGGCCGCCTGGATGAAGCCGTCGAAGGTGGTGCGCGCGTGGGCGACGCTTTGCTCGACGAACGCGCGTATCTCATTGGGCATTGCGAATTGCTCGAATGGATCCTTGGCCATCGTCCTGCTCCTCCTGCGTCCGGCTTCGCTATCCTAGCCCGAATTCGCCGTCAGCGTGCAAGCGTCCCCGGCCCGGGGGGCGGCGCATCAGGCTCGCGGCGCGATTAAGGTTATCCGGGCGTCGCGGCGCGGCCGCCGGGGCCGCAGCATGGACGGCGGATGCGGCGCGCTCTATTAAGAACTCCGTTAGGCAACGAGTTCCGTCGCATGCCGATGGTGGAGTCAGATTTCGCCCCGCTGCGCGACCCGCGCCTTTCGGCTCAACTTGCGGAGTGCGCGACCGGCCCATCGCCCGCCTGGCTGTGGAGCGCGGATGGGTCGCGCATGCTGTGGGCGAACGCCGCGGGGGCGGCGATCTTCGGCGCCGCCGATACCCGCGAATGCGCGTGGCGCCGGTTCGCGGCGTCGGAACCGGCGGCCGCCCAGATCGTGCGCCTTGCCGAAACGCTGCCGGCGGCAGGCCAAACGCGGCTCGAGCGGCTACGCGGGTTCGGGACCGGCTTCGGCCGCGCGCTTACTTGCGCCTGCTCGCGCGCCGTCCTTGCAGACGGTGCGCTGGCTGTTCTCGTCATCGCCACCGAGGCGGCCGGACCGCCGTCGACCCTTCGCGAGCGGGTGCGCCGGTTGTTTGCCAACTGGGAAAGGCCGCTCGCGGTTTTCGCTGCCGACGGCGCGCTCCTCCATGCGACCGCGGCGGCGGCGCAACGGCTTGCTGGCGCCGACAAATTGTCCGCCCTCGGCGTCGAGGCGACAGCGACGCAAGCGCTTGCCGCCGGCAGCGCCAGCGGGCAATCGCGTCACGGTCCGATCACGCTGGAGCGTCTCGGCAGGGATGCGTCGACCGTCTTGGCGTTGACCTTCGATTCGGAGCCGGCCGCGGCTGCGGCCGCCGTCGAGAGCGCGGCGGTCGGAAGCGAATCGGCGCCCGGTGCTGTCGTTGCAACCGAGCCTGCGCCACCCGTCGCCGACGTCCCGCAACCGCCGCCGCAAACGCCTGCCCCGCCGGCACATGATGAGCCGCCCAATGAGCGGCGTCATCCATTGCGCTTCGTTTGGCAGATGGATGCCGACGGCCACTTCGTCGTCGGCTCCGACGAGTTCGTCGAACTCATCGGCCCGCGCACCACCGCGGCGTTCGGCCGGCTGTGGAGCGAAATCGCCGCCGACCTGCAGCTCGATCCGGAAAATCGGATCGCGCGCGCGGTGGCGACGCATGAGACCTGGAGCGGCATCATCCTTTCCTGGCCGGTCGAGGAGGGCGGCGAGCGGCTGCCGGTCGAGCTGTCGGGCCTTCCGGTGTTCGATCGCGACCGCACTTTCCGCGGCTATCGCGGGTTCGGCGTCTGCCGCGACATCACGCGCATCAATCAACTGGTGCATGTGCGCCGCGAGCGGCCGATGGGATTCATCGAAGCGGCGGCCGCTTCGCCCGCCGATGTCGAAACCGTGGAGATGCCGGTGGCGGCAGCCGCAGCGTCCGGAGCTGCCGAAATCATCCCTCACCACCAGCGTTCCGCGGCGGAGGCGACCGCCATGCCCGCCGCCGCGAACGTCGTGCCGTTCCGTCCGGGAATGTCCTCCGACGCGAAGGCGCCAAGCCTCAGCCCCGTGGAACGGCGAGCGTTCCGCGAGCTGGCGCAGGAGCTGACGTCCCGCTTGCGGGGAGAGCAGGAGCCCGCCGCGGACGCGGCCGGCACGGAGCCTCCAGAACAACCGACAAATCCAGCCGAAGCGGCGGAAACCGTTGCCGCGCTGCCCAGTACTGACCCGGCGCCTGATGCTGACGCGGCGCCGAGCGCGCCTGCCGCGGATGCGCAAGACGCCGGCTTGCCGCCCTTCGAGCCGGTGCTGCTCGACCGCATTCCGGTCGGCGTTCTGATCCATCGGTACGATTCACTTCTCTACGCCAATCGCCGTCTCCTCGAATGGAGCGGTCATGAGAGCCTCGAGGCGCTCGCCGCGGCCGGGGGCTTGGACGCCCTGTTCGGCGAGCCGGAGGCCGGCGCGCTGGCCGAAGGCGACGGCGCGCGATCGCTGACGATCATGACCCCGGGCGGCGACCGCATTCCGGTCGAGGGCCGGTTGTTCGCGGTGCCCTGGCACGGCGCCTCCGCGCTCGCGCTTGTCCTCACCAGCGGCGAAGCCGAGGAGCGTCACCGCGCGACGGCGGCGGCGCTTGCTGCCGCTGAAAGCGCATTCCGCGAGCTCGAGCGAACGATCGAACCGCTCATCAGGCTTGAGGATGAAATGCGCGCCGCCAAGCGCGACGCGGAAAAGGCGGTAGCGGCGAAGGCGGATTTTCTCGCCAAGGTGAGCCACGAGATCCGCACGCCGCTCAACGCCATCACCGGGTTCGCCGAGGTGATCATGGCGGAGCGCTTCGGTCCGATCAACAACGAGCGCTACCGCGAATATCTCAAGGACATCCACGCCGCCGGAACGCATCTCGTTTCGCTGCTCAACGACCTGCTCGACCTTTCCAAGATCGAGACCGGCCAGCTCGATCTTGCCTTCGCCAATGTCAGCCTCAACGAGCTGACGCAGCAATGCGTCGGCATCATGCAGCCGCAGGCGAGCCGCGCGCGCATCATCATTCGCACCTCGCTCACGCCCGGGCTGCCGCAAGTCGTGGCCGACGAGCGCTCGCTGCGCCAGATCGTGTTCAATCTCCTGTCGAACTCGATCAGGTTTACTGGTCCCGGCGGCCAAGTGATCGTATCGACGGTGTTCGCCGACAATGGCGAGGCGGTGCTGCGCGTGCGCGACACCGGCGTCGGCATGAGCGAGAAGGATATCGAGGCGGCGATGGAGCCGTTCCGGCAGACCGCGACGGCCGGAAGCTGGGGCTCCGGCGGCACCGGCCTCGGTTTGCCGCTGACCAAGGCGCTGGCTGAGGCGAACCGCGCCAATTTCAGCATCAAGAGCGCGCCGAACGCCGGCACGCTGGTCGAAGTCGCCTTTCCGCCGACCCGCGTCGCGCAATAAGCGCCGCGTCGCGCCCGAGGATTTTCGCCAGCTCAAGCTCCTCCAGCGGACTTTGCACTCAGCCGACGCGGACGACGATCTTGCCGAAATGCGCGCCGGCCTCCATGTGCCGGAAGGCTGCCTGCGCCTCCTCAAACCCGAACACCCGGTCGATCACCGGCTGCATCCGGTTCGCCGCGATGGCGCCGTTCATCGCCTCGAACATCTGCATCGAGCCGACGGCAATCCCCTGCACGTTGGCGCGCCTGGAAAAGATCAGTCCGGCGTTGAATTCGCTCGCGCCGCCGCTCAAGCCGCCGATGATGCTGATCTTGCCGCCGACGCCGATCGCGCCGAACGAGCGGACCAGGGTTCCCGCGCCGCCGACCTCGAGCACCTGATCGACGCCGCGGCCGCCGGTGAAGGCGCGCGCCGCCTTGTCCCACTCCGGCGTTGTTTTGTAGTTGATGCCGCAGGCCGCGCCGAGCGCCTTGGCGCGCGCGAGCTTCTCGTCACTCGACGAGGTGATCACGGCGGTGATGCCCATCATTCGCGCCAATTGCAGCCCGAAGATCGAGACGCCGCCGGTGCCCTGCAGCAGCACGCTCTGCCCGGCGATCAGCTTGCCGTGGTGCATGATCGCACTCCACGCGGTCACGCCGGCGCAAGGGAGCGTCGCGCCCTCTTCGAACGTCAGATGCTCCGGTAGTTTGACGACGCCGTCCTCCTCAAGCACGGCATATTCCGCCAGCATGCCATCGATCGGGCCGCCGAGCGCCGAGGCGGCGGTGTGCGGGCCCGGCTCGCCGCCCGGCCAGCGCTGGAAGAAAGAGCCGGCGACCTTGTCGCCGGCCTTCACCCGCAGAACGCCAGGGCCGGTTTCGACCACTTCGCCGGCGCCATCGGACAGCGGAATGACATTGTCGCGCGCCTGCATGTGATAGCGGCCGCGCACGATGCTGAGATCGCGGAAGTTCAGCGAACAGGCCGCGACTTTGACCAGGATCTGGCGATAGAGCGGCTTCGGCACCGGCCGATCGACGATGACGAGCGCGTCGATGCCGGCGCCCACCTTGGGCAATTGATAGGCGCGCATCATCTTCTCCCGGAAGCGACGCTAAAGGCTCAACCGACCGGGGTCACGCTGACGGACACGCCGATCTGCTGTCCCCCGAGCCCACGATCACGCCGTCCATCGGCGCCACATCGGTATAGTCGCGGCCGATCGCCAGCACCACATGCTCGTCGGCGGCCAGCACCGCGTTGGTCGGATCGAGGCCGATCCATCCCGTTTGCGATCCGCACCAGACCAGCACCCAGGCGTGCATGGCGTCGGCGC
>CAWKNH010000003.1:0-25050 GCA_963850855.1 uncultured Alphaproteobacteria bacterium | reverse complement strand
TCAGGCGCTCTAACCAACTGAGCTACAGCTGCACGGGCCCGCGGTCGACAAGCGCGCGGAACCTATGGGCAATGCTCAATCTTGGCAAGACTGGCGGGGCGATGGCAAGCAAAAGCCCGGGCTTGAACCCGGGCTTCCTCACAATACGAAAATGCGCGATTGCGATCGGCAGGCTTAGTTCACCTGGGCGAACGCCTTGCTCATGCCGCTCTTGATCGGCTCGGCCGTCTCGGTGGCGACCTTCTGCGCCAGCGCGCCGAGTTCCTTGCTTTGCTGGGTAAGCGCCTCGAACTGCTTGCGGGCGTGTGCGCTGGTGAGCTCGAGCACCTCGGAGAGCGTCTTCGCCGTGATCAGTTCGCCGGCAAAGTCGAACGCCGCATTGGTGTTGACGCGCGTCGCCTCGATCATCTTGAGGCCGTAGTCGGAGGCGCCCTTGCTGGCGGTGCTGTAAGTAGTCTCGAGGACGTCGGTCGCCTCTTCGGCCGCGGCCTTCATCTTCTCGTAGGTGTCCTTGGCCTGGGCGACGCCGCGCTCCGCGAACTCGCGGAAGGCCGCCGGCATCTCGACCTGGGGAATGTCGAATTTGGGCATCTCGAATTTCGGCATTTCGAATGCGCCAGTCATCGGTTTGGTTGTCTTCACTTTCGGGGCAGTCGCGGCTTCCGCCATGATACTTGTCCTTGCTGTTGTGGCTCGTGGGCTGTTCACGGGTAATCTCCAAGGCCCCGCCGCCCTTTGCGCGAGACCACCCTTTTCATCGACGCCGTAGCCGAACGCAGCACTTCTTCAAGCCCGGGCCTCTGCATTCAATATAGCACGATTTTGGTGCATTGCAATAGAAATTATTGCATCGCACAATTAATGCTAATGCCAGCACCAATGCCTTGGAAATAATAGGGTTTTGGAGAAGCCAGATGCTATCAGCGACGCATCAGGACTTCGACTTGGCAGAGTCCACCACTATTTTGGCAGCACTTTGACCGAGCTCCTGAACCTGGGCGGACAGCGTCTGCATTTGTCGCCCGAGGAACTCGGATTGCAGGCGCATGACCTCGGCAGGATCCTTGGAGCGCATGAGCTTCTCGGCGAACTCGAACGTCGAGGCCATGTTCTGCTCAGCATAAGCCATGGATTTGTGGGCGATCTCGTTGGCGCCGCTGCGCGCGGCCGCCGCTTGGCCTTCGAACTGCCCCATCGCCTTGTTGGCCGCCTGGATGAAGCCGTCGAAGGTGGTGCGCGCGTGGGCGACGCTTTGCTCGACGAACGCGCGTATCTCATTGGGCATTGCGAATTGCTCGAATGGATCCTTGGCCATTGTCCTGCTCCTCCTGCGTCCGGCTTCGCTATCCTAGCCCGAATTCGCCGTCAGCGTGCAAGCGTCCCCGGCCCGGGGGGCGGCGCATCAGGCTCGCGGCGCGATTAAGGTTATCCGGGCGTCGCGGCGCGGCCGCCGGGGCCGCAGCATGGACGGCGGATGCGGCGCGCTCTATTAAGACTCCGTTAGGCAACGAGTTCCGTCGCATGCCGATGGTGGAGTCAGATTTCGCCCCGCTGCGCGACCCGCGCCTTTCGGCTCAACTTGCGGAGTGCGCGACCGGCCCATCGCCCGCCTGGCTGTGGAGCGCGGATGGGTCGCGCATGCTGTGGGCGAACGCCGCGGGGGCGGCGATCTTCGGCGCCGCCGATACCCGCGAATGCGCGTGGCGCCGGTTCGCGGCGTCGGAACCGGCGGCCGCCCAGATCGTGCGCCTTGCCGAAACGCTGCCGGCGGCAGGCCAAACGCGGCTCGAGCGGCTACGCGGGTTCGGGACCGGCTTCGGCCGCGCGCTTACTTGCGCCTGCTCGCGCGCCGTCCTTGCAGACGGTGCGCTGGCTGTTCTCGTCATCGCCACCGAGGCGGCCGGACCGCCGTCGACCCTTCGCGAGCGGGTGCGCCGGTTGTTTGCCAACTGGGAAAGGCCGCTCGCGGTTTTCGCTGCCGACGGCGCGCTCCTCCATGCGACCGCGGCGGCGGCGCAACGGCTTGCTGGCGCCGACAAATTGTCCGCCCTCGGCGTCGAGGCGACAGCGACGCAAGCGCTTGCCGCCGGCAGCGCCAGCGGGCAATCGCGTCACGGTCCGATCACGCTGGAGCGTCTCGGCAGGGATGCGTCGACCGTCTTGGCGTTGACCTTCGATTCGGAGCCGGCCGCGGCTGCGGCCGCCGTCGAGAGCGCGGCGGTCGGAAGCGAATCGGCGCCCGGTGCTGTCGTTGCAACCGAGCCTGCGCCACCCGTCGCCGACGTCCCGCAACCGCCGGCGCAAACGGCCGCGCCGTCGGCACATGACGAGCCGCCCAATGAGCGACGTCATCCATTGCGCTTCGTTTGGCAGATGGATGCCGACGGCCATTTCGTCGTCGGCTCCGACGAGTTCGTCGAACTCATCGGCCCGCGCACCACCGCGGCGTTCGGCCGGCTGTGGAGCGAAATCGCCGCCGACCTGCAGTTCGATCCGGAAAATCGGATCGCGCGCGCGGTGGCGACGCATGAGACCTGGAGCGGCATCATCCTTTCCTGGCCGGTCGAGGAGGGCGGCGAGCGGCTGCCGGTCGAGCTGTCGGGCCTTCCGGTGTTCGATCGCGACCGCACTTTCCGCGGCTATCGCGGGTTCGGCGTCTGCCGCGACATCACGCGCATCAATCAACTGGTGCATGTGCGCCGCGAGCGGCCGATGGGATTCATCGAAGCGGCGGCCGCTTCGCCCGCCGATGTCGAAACCGTGGAGATGCCGGTGGCGGCAGCCGCAGCGTCCGGAGCTGCCGAGGTCATCCCTCACCACCAGCGTTCCGCGGCGGAGGCGACCGCCATGCCCGCCGCCGCGAACGTCGTGCCGTTCCGTCCGGGAATGTCCTCCGACGCGAAGGCGCCAAGCCTCAGCCCCGTGGAACGGCGAGCATTCCGCGAGCTGGCGCAGGAGCTGACGTCCCGCTTGCGGGGAGAGCAGGAGCCCGCCGCGGACGCGGCCGGCACGGAGCCTCCAGAACAACCGGCAAATCCAGCCGAAGCGGCGGAAACCGTTGCCGCGCTGCCCAGTACTGACCCGGCGCCTGATGCTGACGCGGCGCCGAGCGCGCCTGCCGCGGATGCGCAAGACGCCGGCTTGCCGCCCTTCGAGCCGGTGCTGCTCGACCGCATTCCGGTCGGCATTCTGATCCATCGGTACGATTCACTTCTCTACGCCAATCGCCGTCTCCTCGAATGGAGCGGTCATGAGAGCCTCGAGGCGCTCGCCGCGGCCGGGGGCTTGGACGCCCTGTTCGGCGAGCCGGAGGCCGGCGCGCTGGCCGAAGGCGACGGCGCGCGATCGCTGACGATCATGACCCCGGGCGGCGACCGCATTCCGGTCGAGGGCCGGTTGTTCGCGGTGCCCTGGCACGGCGCCTCCGCGCTCGCGCTTGTCCTCACCAGCGGCGAAGCCGAGGAGCGTCACCGCGCGACGGCGGCGGCGCTTGCTGCCGCTGAAAGCGCATTCCGCGAGCTCGAGCGAACGATCGAACCGCTCATCAGGCTTGAGGATGAAATGCGCGCCGCCAAGCGCGACGCGGAAAAGGCGGTAGCGGCGAAGGCGGATTTTCTCGCCAAGGTGAGCCACGAGATCCGCACGCCGCTCAACGCCATCACCGGGTTCGCCGAGGTGATCATGGCGGAGCGCTTCGGTCCGATCAACAACGAGCGCTACCGCGAATATCTCAAGGACATCCACGCCGCCGGAACGCATCTCGTTTCGCTGCTCAACGACCTGCTCGACCTTTCCAAGATCGAGACCGGCCAGCTCGATCTTGCCTTCGCCAATGTCAGCCTCAACGAGCTGACGCAGCAATGCGTCGGCATCATGCAGCCGCAGGCGAGCCGCGCGCGCATCATCATTCGCACCTCGCTCACGCCCGGGCTGCCGCAAGTCGTGGCCGACGAGCGCTCGCTGCGCCAGATCGTGTTCAATCTCCTGTCGAACTCGATCAGGTTTACTGGTCCCGGCGGCCAAGTGATCGTATCGACGGTGTTCGCCGACAATGGCGAGGCGGTGCTGCGCGTGCGCGACACCGGCGTCGGTATGAGCGAGAAGGATATCGAGGCGGCGATGGAGCCGTTCCGGCAGACCGCGACGGCCGGAAGCTGGGGCTCCGGCGGCACCGGCCTCGGTTTGCCGCTGACCAAGGCGCTGGCTGAGGCGAACCGCGCCAATTTCAGCATCAAGAGCGCGCCGAACGCCGGCACGCTGGTCGAAGTCGCCTTTCCGCCGACCCGCGTCGCGCAATAAGCGCAGCGTCGCGCCCGAGGATTTTCGCCAGCTCAAGCTCCTCCAGCGGACTTTGCACTCAGCCGACGCGGACGACGATCTTGCCGAAATGCGCGCCGGCCTCCATGTGCCGGAAGGCCGCCTGCGCCTCCTCAAAGCCGAACACGCGGTCGATCACCGGCTGCATCCGGTTCGCCGCGATGGCGCCGTTCATCGCCTCGAACATCTGCATCGAGCCGACGGCAATCCCCTGCACGTTGGCGCGCCTGGAGAAGATCAGTCCGGCGTTGAATTCGCTCGCGCCGCCGCTCAAGCCGCCGATGATGCTGATCTTGCCGCCGATGCCGATCGCGCCGAACGAGCGGACCAGGGTTCCCGCGCCGCCGACCTCGAGCACCTGATCGACGCCGCGGCCGCCGGTGAAGGCGCGCGCCGCCTTGTCCCACTCCGGCGTGGTTTTGTAGTTGATGCCGCAGGCCGCGCCGAGCGCCTTGGCGCGCTCGAGCTTCTCGTCACTCGACGAGGTGATCACGGCGGTGATGCCCATCATTCGCGCCAATTGCAGCCCGAAGATCGAGACGCCGCCGGTGCCCTGCAGCAGCACGCTCTGCCCGGCGATCAGCTTGCCGTGGTGCATGATCGCATTCCACGCGGTCACGCCGGCGCAAGGGAGCGTCGCGCCCTCTTCGGACGTCAGATGCTCCGGTAGTTTGACGACGCCGTCCTCCTCAAGCACGGCATATTCCGCCAGCATGCCATCGATCGGGCCGCCGAGCGCCGAGGCGGCGGTGTGCGGGCCCGGCTCGCCGCCCGGCCAGCGCTGAAAGAAAGAGCCGGCGACCTTGTCGCCGGCCTTCACCCGCAGAACGCCAGGGCCGGTTTCGACCACTTCGCCGGCGCTATCGGACAGCGGAATGACATTGTCGCGCGCCTGCATGTGATAGCGGCCGCGCACGATGCTGAGATCGCGGAAGTTCAGCGAACAGGCCGCGACTTTGACCAGGACCTGGCGATAGAGCGGCTTCGGCACCGGCCGATCGACGATGACCAGCGCGTCGATGCCGGCGCCCACCTTGGGCAATTGATAGGCGCGCATCATCTTCTCCCGGAAGCGACGCTAAAGGCTCAACCGACCGGGGTCACGCTGACGGACACGCCGATCTGCTGTCCCCCCGAGCCCACGATCACGCCGTCCATCGGCGCCACATCGGTATAGTCGCGGCCGATCGCCAGCACCACATGCTCGTCGGCGGCCAGCACCGCGTTGGTCGGATCGAGGCCGATCCATCCCGTTTGCGATCCACACCAGACCAGCACCCAGGCGTGCATGGCGTCGGCGCCCTGCAATCGCGGCGCGTCGGTTCGCGGCACCGTGCGCAAATAGCCGCTGACGTAAGCGGCAGGCAGGCCGATGCCGCGCAGCCCGGAAATCATGATGTGGGCAAAATCCTGGCACACGCCACGGCGCTGCGCGAAAGCGATCGGCGCCGTGGTGGTGACTGTCGTCGCGCCGATCTCGTAGACGATATCGGATTTCAGCCGGCCGATGAGCTCGATCGCCGCATAGAGCACGGGACGGTCAGCGGGAAAACTCGCTCGCGTGTAGCTGCTGATCCGCGGATCGAGCGAGATCATGCGGCTGGGGAACAGAAAATGCGCGGGCGAAAGGGGTTCGATATCGCTCCACGCAAATGCCTCGTCGCGCACGGCTTCCCAGGCGGGGGTGGCGAGCGCCGCGGGTTCGGCCGGCGGGTCGATGGCGACGCGCGCCGCCAATTTGACCGTGAGCATATCGTGCGGCTCTTCGATGTCGATCCAGGTCAACCGGTTGCCGAAGAAATCCTGCCCTTCGCGCCGGTGCCGGGGTTCGGGAACGATCTGCAAGGCGGAGACCTGGACGCGCTGCGCCTTGCGATTGATCGGCGTCAGCCGCAGCACGTGGCGGGCATGCGCGACCGGCGACGCATAGGCGCACGTCGTCGTCTGCCGGATGTCGTAGATCATGCGAGCGCCTCCGAAGTGGACTCGGAGCGCGCATTGCTGCCGAGATAAGCCGCGGTGATCGCGTCCGAAAGCTTCATCAGCGATTGCTCGATGTCGATGATCAGCGCTTCGTCGATCGCGGCCGCCTCGAGGGTGCGCAAGCGCGTGGCGATCGCCGCGGCGACCTGTTGCGCCGGCGACAGCCGGCCGCTGGCATTGCCGCCGGGCAGGGCGGCGAGGTGCGTTTCGATGCGGTCGAGCTGAAACTCGACCGAGCGCGGATTGTTAGGATCGAGCATCACCAGGTCGAGGACCGGCGCCAGCGCCGCGACCATCACATAGCGTTGCCGGTAGGTGATCTGGCTGTCGGCAAGTTCGAGCAGCACGTCGAGGCTGCCATTGGGCGCGCCGGCTTCGGCAAAACAGCGCGTCAGGCGGCAGGTCAGGATCGCGCGCTCGATGCGGCGGCCGAGCCCGAGGAAGCGCCAGCCGGCCAGCCGGGTCATGTTCTCCTGCGCCAGACCGGACAGCGACGAAACGATCCGCAGCGCCGCTTCGACGCGCTCGATGATGGTGCTTTCCGATGGGCCGATCGGCAGCGGCTGCGCGATCATGCTCGCGAGATCGTTGATGGCGCGCCACGCATCCGGAGAGAAGCGGTCGCGGATGACTGAGGCGGCCGTCCGCGCGGCGCCGGCGAGATGCGCCGGCGATCCTTCCAAGTCTGCGCGCGCGAGCACCGCCAGCGCGGCGAAAGCGGCCGGCGCGCCGCCGGCTTCCCTCGGCATGGCGTTCCAGGCCTGGAGTAGCGCGGCGATGCCGGCGATGACCGGCGCGGTCGTCTCGTCGGCGTCGGCGACGCGGATGAGCATGGCGCGAACGAGCCGCAGCGTCGCTTCCGCGCGTTCGACGTAACGCCCGACCCAAAACAGATTGTCTGCGGCTCGGCTCGGCAGCAGCCCGCTGGCGCGCTGCACCTGGATGCGTTCGGCGGTGGGCAGCAGCGTCGTCTCCGTCACTGGCCCCTGCGACAACACCCAGGCGTCGGCCGTCGCCGCGCCGCGCTGCAGGCTCACCGCGCGCGCGTCGGCACTCTCGGCGATGCGCACGAAACCGCCGGGCATGACCTGCCACCGCTCGCCTACTCGGGCGAGGAACAGGCGCAAGGTGAACGGACGCGGCTGCAGGCGGCCGTCACGCCACACCGGCATGCTCGAGAGCGTGACCGCTTCCTGCGCCACGTAATCGGCGCCGCGGTCGCGGATCGCCTGGATCATGGCCTGGCGCTGCGGCCCGTCGAGCTTGGCGCCGAGCACTTCACCGGCGCTGCGTCCATCGGCCTGCGACTCGAACGCGTTCGCGATCACCATGCCGTCGATTTGCTTGATCATCTCTTCGCGCATATCGGCGCGGCCGAGCCACCAGGTCGCCACGTTCGGTATCGCCAGATCGGCGCCGAGCACGATCGGCGCCAGCGCCGGCAGGAACGCCAGCATGGCGCGGGCCTCGACCAGCCCGGCGCCGAGCGCATTGATGATCACGACCTTGCCATCACGCACCGCCTGCAAAAGCCCGGGGACGCCGAGGCGCGAAGCGGCATTGAGCTCGAGCGGATCGGCAAAGTCGGCGTCGATCCGCCGCAGCAGCACCTCGGTGCGGCGCAAGCCGGAGACGGTGCGGATGAAGACGCCGTCGTCGCGCGCGACCAGGTCTTCGCCGTCGAGCAGGAGGAGGCCAAGATAGCGGGCGAGATAGGCGTGCTCGAAATAGGTCTCGCTCATCGGCCCGGGTGTGAGCAGGCAGATATGGGCGTCGTCTTGGCGGCCGAGTCCAGCGAGCCCAGCCTGGAAAGCGCGAAAAAAGGGCGCGACCCGTTCGACCCGGGTCGTGCGATAAATGTCGGGGATGGCGAGCGAAAGTGCGAGGCGGTTCTCGATTGCATAACCGGCGCCGGAGGGCGCCTGCGCGCGATCGCCGAGCACCCACCAGCGGCCGTCGGCGCCGCGTCCGATATCGGCGGCGTAGAAACGCAGATGCGTGCCGCCCGGCGGCGCGACGCCAACGAGCGGACGGAGGAATTCCGGATTGCCGGCGATCAAGGCCGCGGGCAGACGGCCCCCGCGAATGAGCGCCGCCGGGCCGTAGGCGTCGGCGAGCACCGCTTCGAGCAGCTCGGCGCGCTGGATCAGCCCGGCCTCGAGCCGCTGCCATTCCGACGGCTCGATGATGAGCGGCACGTGGCTGAGTGGCCACGGGCGCTCGATGCCGGCCGGGTCCTCATAAACGCGATAAAAAACTCCAGAGCCGCGCAGGTAGCGGTCGGCGGCAGCGAAGCGGCGATTGATCTCCTCGGCACCGAGCGCCGCGAGCCTGGTCAGGAACGGCAGCCAATGCGCGCGCACGCGGCCGTCGCCGTCCATCATCTCGTCGAAAATACCAGGGAGCGGCCGATAGCCGGCGACGAACGGCTCTAGGCCTGACGCGGCTTGTTCGACGGCAGTTTCGAGATGGGCTGACATGGGTGGCTTTGTTCGGCGGAATGTTCAGCTCAATCGCCGCAGATCGAGGGTCGTCGGATATTCTTGGGAGACGTCGAGCGGCGGGACCTCGATCACGCCGCTGGTATGGCCGTGATCCTGGAAGCGCGCCCGCCGGCGCGCTTCCGCTTCGTAGGAGTTGACCGGAAAGGTCTCGTAGTTGCGGCCGCCGGGATGCGCCACGTGATAGACGCAGCCGCCGAGCGAGCGCCGGTTCCAGGTATCGACAATGTCGAAGGTGAGCGGCGTGTGCACGCCGACGGTCGGATGCAGTGCCGCGGCGAGATTCCACGCCCGAAAGCGCACGCCGGCGACGAATTCGCCGGTGCGCCCGGTTGCGCAGAGCGGCAGGCGGGCGCCGTTGCAGGTCACCGCGTGACGGTCTTCGGTCAAGCCCTCGACCTTGACCTGCAGCCGCTCGACCGAGGAATCCACCAGGCGCGCGGTGGCGCCCATAACAGTCTCTTCGCCCAAGACGTGCCAGGGCTCGATCGCCTGGCGCAACTCGAGGCGCACGCCGGCATGGACCACGGCGCCGCAGAGCGGGAAACGGAATTGCCGCTGCGCCTCGAACCAAGCCGGATCGAAGCGGTAGCCGGCATGCTTGAGATCATCCAAGATTTCGAGGAAATCGCGCCAGACGAAATGCTCGAGCATGTAGCGGTCGTGCAACGCGCTACCCCAGCGCACCGGCTTGCCGTCGAGCGGCGTGTTCCAGAACCAGGCGATGAGCGCGCGTAACAGCAATTGCTGGGCGAGGCTCATGCGCGCGTGCGGCGGCATCTCGAACGAGCGGAACTCGACGAGGCCGAGCCGGCCGGTCGGCCCGTCCGGCGAAAACAGCTTGTCGATGCACAGCTCGGTACGGTGGGTGTTGCCGGTCACGTCGACCAGGAGGTTGCGGAACAGCCGATCGACCAGCCATGGCGGGACGTTCGCGGCGCCGCCCGGCGGCGGCACTTGGCGCAGCGCGATTTCAAGCTCGTAAAGCATGTCCTGGCGCGCTTCATCGATACGCGGCGCCTGGCTCGTCGGGCCGACGAACAAGCCGGAAAAGAAATAGGAGAGCGACGGCCGCCGCTGCCAATAGAGCACCAGGCTCTTGAGCAGATCGGGTCGGCGCAGGAACGGGCTGTCGGCGGCCTCAAGGCCGCCGAGCACGACGTGGTTGCCGCCGCCGGATCCGCTGTGGCGGCCGTCGAGCATGAACTTGTCGGGGCCGAGGCGCGACTGGTGCGCGTCTTCGTAGAGGCTATCGGTGATCGCGACGGCTTCGCGCCACGACGCTGCCGGATGCACATTGACCTCGATGACGCCGGGGTCCGGCGTCACCTTGATGACGTTGAGCCGCGGATCCGGCGGCGGCGGATAGCCTTCGACGTGGACCGGCAGGCCGAGCGCGTCGGCGGTCGATTCGATCGTCGCCAGGAGCTCGAGGTAGTCGTTGAGCGTTTCCACCGGCGGCATGAATACGCAGAGCCGTCCGCCGCGCACCTCGACGGTCAGCGCGGTGCGCACCGGCAGATCGGCGCTGGCGAGCGCCGCGGTCGCGCCCGGCGCGCGCCGCGTCGCCGGCATTTCGGGTGCAAGCGGCGGCGATCCGTCCGCGGACGCTGCGCTTTGCGGCACCCGCGGCCTGATTGGATGGGTAACGCGCGGATCCGACAGCGGCCGGCGTTCGGCGAACGGGTCGGCCGGCGCGAGATGCGGATGGTCGGCGGGATCAAGCTGCGGCAGCGCGTGCAGCGGCAGCCGGAAGCCGAGCGGCGAATCGCCCGGAATGAGGAATAGCCGGCCGCGCCGCGTTTGCCATAGCTCGCTCAGCCATCCGGACTTTGCCTGCGCCGTCCAGCGCTGCAGCGGCAGCACGAAGCCGGCCGGCCGGCCGCCGTGACCCTCGGACAATTTCAGAATGCGCTCGCGCTCGACCGGATCGTCGATCTTGGGATCGCTCGGATCGACATTCTCCGGGATCAGGCCTTGCTGGAGCATGCGGTCGGCCGGGTCCTCGTAGGCGGGCTGCACGTAATCAGCCGTGATTCCGATGCGCGCGGCAATCCCCTCGGCGAAGCGCCGTGCATCCTCGGGCAAGGGATGGAGCGCGGCCGCCTCGCGCGCGATCAGTCCGTCGTCGCGCCAGATCGGCACGCCGTCGCGACGCCAGTAGAGCGAGAACGCCCAGCGCGGAATCGGCTCGCCGGGATACCATTTGCCCTGGCCGTGATGCATGAGGCCGCCCGGCGCGAAGCGCTCGCGCAGCCGCCGGATCAGCTCGTCGGCGCGCACGCGCTTGGTTGCGCCGAGCGCGGCGGTGGTCCATTCCGCTGATTGATAATCGTCGACCGACACGAAGGTCGGCTCGCCGCCCATGGTCAGGCGCACGTCGGCGGCCTTGAGATCGGCGTCGACTTTCTCTCCGAGCGCATCGAGCGCGCGCCAGGCGGCGTCGGAAAACGGCGCCGTCACCCGCGGCTTTTCGTCGATGCGTTCGACCTTCATATCGAAGGAGAAGCGCACTTCGGACGGTTCGACGAGGCCGGTGATCGGCGCGGCGGAACGGAAGTGCGGCGTCGCGGCGACCGGCAGGTGGCCCTCGCCGCACATGAGCCCGGAGGTCGCGTCGAGCCCGATCCAGCCGGCGCCCGGCAGATAGACTTCGGCCCATGCGTGCAGGTCGGTGAAGTCGCGCTCGGCGCCGGCGGCGCCTTCGAGCGGCTTCACGTCCGGCCGCAGCTGGATCAGATAACCGGAAACAAAGCGCGCCGGCAGGCCGAGGTGACGGAGGATCTGCACCAGCAGCCACGCCGTATCGCGGCAGGAGCCGGCGCCGGCGGCGAGCGTCTCCTCGGGCGTGAGCACCCCCGCCTCCATGCGGATGAGATAGCGGATCATCTGCTGCAGGCGCTGATTGAGATCGACAAGAAAGTCGATCGTGTTGCGCTTCTCGCGCGAAATCGACCGAAGGAGTTCGGTAAGGCGCGGGCCGGCCGGCTCCGGCGCGACGAAGGCTGAGAGGTCCTCGCGCAGCTCCGCCGGAAAGGCGAACGGCCACGCCTCCGCGTAAGGCTCGACGAAGAAGTCGAACGGATTGATCACTTCCAGATCGGCGAGGAGGTCGACCGTTATGGAGAATTCTCTGGTCGGCTCGGGGAATACGAAACGAGCGAGAAAATTGCCGTGCGGATCCTGCTGCCAATTCACGAAGTGCTGCGAAGGCGTCACGCTGAGCGAGTAGCTCGCAATGCGGGTGCGGCAGTGCGGCGCCGGCCGCAGCCGCACGATCTGCGGCCCGAGGCTCACCGGCCGATCGTAATCGTAGCGCGTGACGTGGCGGAGCCCGACGAGGATCGACATGCGGTTACGCGGTACCGGGGCCGATTTGCCCACTTCGTAGGCAATTTCCATGCAATTTCCAGGCCGCCGTCAACTCGCCTGGTGCGTTGGTTGAGCATGGTGTGATCGCGGGCGCCAGGCGCCCGCTCGATTGCGGCTTATGCGCGACACGCTACCCTCGAATACGTCATAATTTCATCTTAAGGATGCAAACATCTAGCGGTACCGAGAGCACACTAAGAATGCATCGACAGCGGGAGGATTTTCATGCGCTGGCTGCTTGCGTGCGGCTTCGCGGCGATGATCTCTGTCGCCGCTTGGGCCCAGGATGAGGAACAGCTCGCGGCAGAGGGCCGCGGCTTGTTACCCGAAGCGACCGACATTCCAGCCACACTCGGCGGCACCCCGCCTGAGCATCCATTCGTGATCGAGCCGTCGGGTGTGTTCTCGCGAACCATCTTCCAGACCGACGAGGATCCAAACTTCAGGATCACGATTCGTGACTACAGTTTCCCGCCTGACGGACAGACGCATGCGGTCACCCTTGCCTCCGGCGCGCTCCTGCACCTGCGCGACCAACTGCCGGAAATCGCCGTGGCCGGCGAGCGCCTGGCGCTGACCAGCGGCGCGCGCACCACAGTGCCGGCGGGCGTGCCGATCTCAGTCACCAACACCGGCGCGCAAGCCGCCGTCGTGCGCACCGTGATCGTGGCGGCCAAATAGCCATGCGCCTCACCCAAAGCTCAATCGCCGCCGTGTTGTCCGCCGCGATATTTGCGCCGGCCGTGCACGCACAAACGCCGACTCCGATCTTGCCGCCGATCCCGATCCATCTGCAATTTCCCGAATGGTACGCCTACCGCTATGGGAATTCACGCACCGGCGTGCAGCCCTACAAGAGCAACCTCTCCGATCCCGCCAAGGTCGGTACGCTCAAGGTCAAATGGGCATTTCCCGCCACTGGAGCCTTGACGGGCGGCTTCCAAGGATCGCCGATCGTCGTCAACGATACGGTCTTCATCGGCGGTCAGAATGGATATTTCTACGCGCTCGAAGCCGTCACCGGCGCGCTCAAATGGCAGTATCCGAAAGCGTCGGATCCGCCGCTCCTCGGCCAGGATCCGATGTGGAAATACGGCATCCAGACTGCCGCGGCCTTTTGGTACCGCAGTACGGACGGCGCGGTCATCTTCGGCGCCCAGGACCCCTCGCTCGGTCCGGTCGGTCCTCATGGCAGCTATGGCAGCGCGCGGCTGTTCGCGCTCGATGCGAAGACTGGCGCGCTGATCTGGAAAAGCGACCGGATCGCGGAGATCAGCGGCGACACTTGGGGCAGCACCAGTGAGCTGCACCAACGGATCGCCCACACCTATCCGCTGATCTTCGGCACCAAGGTCTATATCGGCATCCACAACACCGCCGACAATCCGGTTCAGGCCGGCCGGGTCATCGCCGTCGAGTTGGCCACCGGCCATATCGACCCGGCGTTCCAGTTCCGCGCCGTCGGCACGGCCGGTTCCCCGCCGGGAACCCGCGGCGGCGGTGTTTGGAATGCGCCCGCTGCCGATTCGGCCGGCGTTTATTTCACGACCGGCAACACCCGCAGCGACGCGGCGGGGACGCAATCTCCGGAGCCCAAACCCAATCACGGGCTGAGCATGCTCCGAGTCGACAAGGACACCGGCAAGATCATCTGGGCGTTCCAGCCGGTGCCCAACAAGCTCGACGCCGACCCGGATTGGGCGGCCGGCGCCGCGATCATGTCGACGAGCTGCGGCGAATTGGTCGTATCGGTGCAGAAGGACGGCTGGAGCTACGCCGTCAAAGCCGGCACCGGCACGCCGGGCGCGCCAAGCGTGCATTGGCAGTTCCCGCCGAGCGGCTATCCGTTCACCGCCTATACCCACGGCGATACCGACTACAAGCGGCCCGGCGCAGCTTGGAACGACGTGTTCATCGTCACGACGGGCGGTGAGAGCCTGGTCCATGACGGCGTGACCGCCGGTTACGGCAAGCTGCAGGCGCTCAATGCCTGCGCCACCACCGAGAAAACCCGCGTGCGCTGGATCGCCGAAGTCCCGAACAGCTCGAACGGCGGGTATTCGCTAGGCGCGCCCACGGTGACCGGCGGTATCGTCTTCATCGGCACCGACAAGGGGCACTTGGTCGTGCTCGGCGACCCGAGCGTGGTGCCGAGGGCGGGCTTGCGCTGCTCGAATATCGACTACACGACGTCGGCGAGCTGCACTGCGGCGGGCTTCGCGATCGTCCCGATCCCGAAAGTGCTTGCCAATGTCGCGATGCCGGACGGCGGCAACATCGCCGGATTGCGCAACGAGGCGGCATTGGCAAAGGGCCGCGTGTTCGTCGCCACCGGCGGCGGCCATGTCTACATGTTGGAGCCATGAGGGGGCGACAATGACACGCATCATCATCGGTACGGCAGTAGTCGCGCTGGTCGCATCAATTGCCGCGCCTTCCGACCAAGCAATTGCGCAAGCGCTCGAGGCAAGCCCGGTGTTCGAGGGCGCGATAACGGCGCCGACGAAGAACGGGGCCACGCAACCGGCGAAAATCAGCGTTCAATCGTGGGATCTGTCCAATCAAGAAGGCGCGGCGCAGGAAATACCGCTGCGCGGGTTCTACGTGGCGCATCTCCTGAGCGGCGATATAGCGACGACGGTTGACGGTCAGACGGCCGAGCGCGTGCCCGACGCCTATTGGGCGGTGAAAGAAGGCGCCACCATGCAGGTCAAAGTGCTCAGCGAATTGGCCGTGCTGGAAACGATCGCGGCGACGAAGCCGTAGTGCGGGCCGGATATGCGGCTCATTTACGGCGAGTCTGGTCGCGTCGGCGAGGACACCTGGGCGCGCGGCTGTGCGGTACGGTTCACGCTTGGCCGGCAACCGCCCCGGCCGGCTGCCCTTGCCGTTTGTCGCCGAGATGCAGGAGCGGCACGAGCACGAAGGCGACGGCGGTGAACGCCGCGGATAAGAGAATGAGCGGTGCCAGGCCATTGTGAAAAAGATGATCGAACAGGAAGGCTCCGAAGGTGCCGGACAATGAGGTCGACAGATTGATGATCGACATCATCACCGCAAAGCTGAATCCTTCCGAGCGCGGCGGACAATAGTCGGCCGCGAGCGTGACCGTGGCGACGGTCGCCAGCATGGCGGCAAATCCGCTGCAGAAGCCCAGGATCGCGGCGGAGGTCGCGCCGCCGAGCAGGACATACGCCGCCGTCGCCAGGGTGCCGAGCGCGATGCTGAGATTCAGAAGGCGCCGCAATGGCAACTCACCGAACAGCTCGGCGATAGAGGAGCGCGCCCACGACCCAGCCGCCCGCGCCGATCGATCCGAGAATGCCGATATAGCTTTGCGAGAATTTCAGATCGTCGGTCATGTAGTAATAGAGCGGCGTGCTCAAGCCCGGATTGAAGTAATAGAGAAAGAGGAAGAGTCCGACGATCCAGAGCTCGCGCCTTTTGAATGCGGTCACGAGACTGCCGAAGGTCGCGCGCAGCGCCGGAAGGTCGATCGGCGTCTTCTTGTCCGGGATCAGAAAGATCGTCCCGAACAGGACCGCCAACGGCGCAACGGCGACGATTGCCGCAGCGATATGCAGCGCCGCAGCCGGCGACAGGCGCTGCGTGAGCTCGCCGCCGACGATCGAGGCGACCATCGCGGCGGCGTTGAACCACAGCCATTGCTGATTGACGAAGCGGCCGCTCTCGCCGAGCCGCTGCCCGTTCTCCACCAGCACGGCCCCGCATACGGTGCTCGATATCGCCATGGCGTAGGCGGTGAGCTCGAGCGCCCAGAACAAGCGATCGGGCGCGGTGAGCTGGGTGACCCAGAAGAAGGCGCCGGCCGCGACGACATTGGCGCCGAGGAGGTAGGGCTTGCGGCGATAGCCGAATAGCGGCACGAAATCGGAAAACGCGCCGTAGATCGGCTTGATGATCCAGGGAAAATTGAAGATCGTGAGATAGGCGCTGACCTGAAGCGCCGTCCAGCCATGCGCCTCCTTCAAATAAAAGCTGAGCGGCTGCGCGATCAGGCCGACGACTTGGCCGAAACCCTCGACGACATAGACCAGTGCAAAAAATACCAGCAGCCGCTCTATCGTCCGGCGGTCGTCGGCCGCGTCTTTGGCATCCGGCGATAAGGACTGCCCGCTCATCGGATCCGTGGGATTGGTAGCGCCATCGCCCGGGTGCCGGACGGCAACACAGCGTTCGTTCCGATCCTACCGATCGGCGCACGCCGTGTCGCATGTTCTGTTTGATCGATTGGCGCGGCGCAGTAATTCAGCGATGCGGCATCGCGACCAAGGGTCGCTCGATCGTCTCGCCGCGCGCCAACGACCTCTTGCCCATCGACACGGCGGTCGCGGCGACGACAAGCGAAATAGTGAGGGTAATGGTGGCGACGAGTTCGAGCGCGGCGGCGCGTCGCCTGGACAGCGCCTTGTCGGCCCTCGGCGGCGCGAAACCGAGATTGCCGATCGGCTCGGTCATCGTCTGCTTCCTTGGCGAATCAGTTTCGGTCTTTGCAACATCGCGGCGGATGCCGGCGACGGTCCGGCCGGATTTGGGCGAAGCCATTGACGAATAAAGGCGATTTAAAGAATTTGGTTAAGATTGGGTTAACGTCGGTTGGCACCGACATTGGCCCACTCCTCACCGCGCGGCCGCATGATGTCTTCCGGAATCGTGGACACCGGCTGGCGCAACAAGCGGCAGATGACCCGCCACGCGCCGGTCGTATCCGTTCGCTGCTTGCGCGCCAGATCTTGCAGGTTGGCGCAGCGATGGATGTTCAATTCCATCGCCAGCTTCGTCAGCATCAACGCCCGCACATTGGCAGGCAAATCTTCAAATCTGACCAGGGCACGGATCTCGGTTGGCGAACGGGCGGCCAACGATCAGCGCCCAAATTCGTGCATAAAAGATGGGCTTCGCAGTTTAATAAAGAATTAAATCTGAAGTCGCTGGCGCCGCCGCGCTCAAATCGCGGGCATGGCGGCGACCGGATTGAACTGCATGCTCACATGGCCGGGCTGGGCGGCGACGCGCGCGAGCCACGCGCGAACCGCCGGGAAGGCGGCGAGGTCGTAGTCGCACAGATGCGCCACGTGGGTGTAAGCATAGAGCGCAATGTCGGCGATGGTGTAATGCCCGGCCGCGAAGAAGTCGTGCAGGGCGAGATGGTTCTCCATCACGCCGAGCGCGCGGTAGCCTTCCTCCATCCAGTCCTCGAAGGCGTGGCTCTGCAGCTCGCGTCCGCCCTTGACCAGTGTGAGCCAGAAATAGGCGGCGCCGAGATTCGGCTCGAGACTATGCTGCTCGAAGAACATCCACTGCAGCGCTTCGGCGCG
Source organism: uncultured Alphaproteobacteria bacterium (assembly GCA_963850855.1). Classification (GTDB taxonomy): domain Bacteria; phylum Pseudomonadota; class Alphaproteobacteria; order Rhizobiales; family Xanthobacteraceae; genus BOG-931. The sequence goes on along the minus strand of CAWKNH010000003.1, from coordinate 7,538 downwards.
CTCGATGCGATCCTCCGGCGCGAGCGGCGAGCCGCCGGCGATGTACCAGAGGATGGCGTTGGATTCGGAGAGATAGCGGCCGGGGGCCACTTCCAGAAGCGGCACCTGGCCGTTCGGGTTCTTGGCCAGGAATTCCGGCGTGTGACTTTCACCCTTGAGGATGTCGACCTCGACCAGCCGATAAGGAATGCGCAGCTGCGCCAGCGCAAGCCGCGCCTTGTAGCTGTTGCCTGAACGCTGCATCGAGTAGAGCGTGAACATTGCCGCTCCCAGGGTTCCCGTGCGGGACCACGTAAGCGCTTGCGGCCTAAGACTTGAACGCGGCGATGTCATGGCCGCGCGTCCTGCCGCGCGTGCTGCCGGCCATTTTAGTAGTGGTGTCGGGAAAAGCCATCGCCGGGGCAAAATCACCTGTACTGCGTCGCAACAAGAGGATGAACATAACGAGGATCGCCGGAACGCCGAAGGGAATGAGCGTCGCCTGCGCGATGCTGCGGGCAACGAGCGGCGTGAGCCAAAGTCCGGCGAGCGCGGTCTTCTCCCAGGGTGCGAACCCGCGCTTGCATCCATCGGCGACCAGGAAGGCGATGGCCGGCGCCAGCACCATCATGTCGTAATCGACCGCGAAGGGCGTTGCCGGAATGGCGGCGAGGCAGAGCGCCGCCGCCTTCACCGGATAGGACGCGCGGCCGTGCCACAGCCAGGCGAGCGCGCCGCCCATCGCCACAATCACGGCGCTCTGCAGCGCGTAGGCGAACGGGATCGGCGCATGCCACATCCGCGCCCAGGCGAAGACGCTCAGCATCTTGTACCAGTCGACGCCGCCCTGTTCGACCGCGAGGCGGGCGAGGCGGGCCGAATCGAAGAATGCCAGCCATACCTGCGGACCGAAGGCGAGCGTGGTCGCGACCACGAGGACGGCGACCGTTGCGGCCGCTGCAGCGAAAGTGCGCCATCGTCCGCTCGCCGCGAGCGCGATCGGGATCATCAATCCGAACTGCGGCTTGTACGCCAGGAGACCGAACAAGACGCCGGCGAGGAGCGGCTGGCGGTTGAGCTTGAGGAGTGCCGCACCGAGCAGGGCGGCAGTGAGGAAGCCGTTCTGGCCATGGCCGATATTGATCAGCACGGCCGGGAAGGCGAGCGCGACGAGGAGCCAAAGATGATCGTCTGTCAGTCTGCCGGGAGGTGCGAGGCCGGCGGCAGAAGGCCGCCGGACGGGAATGAGGATCGCCCAGATCGCCAGGAGATAAAGGCCCAGCGTGACCGCCTGCCAGACCGCAAGCGCCAGCCCATAGGGCATCAGCGCCAGGACGGCGGCGACCGCGAGAAAGAACGGCGGATAGAACCAGCTGTAAAGAGGCGTCGCCGCGCCGAAAATATCCTGCTCGCGCGCCTGCTGACGGGCGATGTCGAACGGCGCCTCGGGGTCGCCGTCGAGCACGTAGGTGCCGGCCGCGTAGAAGCTGGAGAAATCCGTGCCGAGCGGCCGGCCCTGGGTGTCGACGAACCCGTTCGCGGTGACGACGAGATAGAGGAACCCGGCGACCGAAGCGATGAGGATCGCGGCCGCGACCAGCCGGACGCGCTCGCGCGTGAGCCAGGTCCCGCTCCTCAATATGTCGCGCGCCCGAGCCATGGCAGCTTCCCCATGCCTAAAACCGTGCCGGCATTAGGCCAGCGGAGCCTTAACGGAGAATTGAGCCGGATAAGCGGGTTATTGCGCGTTCCGACCCTTGCCTGCGCGCGACCGGCGCATTAGGAAGCACCCGCCTCGGCATCTGGAGATTGTAATGGCCTTCCTCGCGGACCGGACCTCGCGCATCAAGCCATCGGCCACCATCGCGGTGACGGACAAGGCGCGTGCGCTCAAAGCGGCCGGCCGCGACGTCATCGGGCTCGGCGCGGGCGAGCCCGACTTCGACACGCCGGCAAACATCAAGGAGGCCGCGATCAAGGCGATCCGCGACGGCAGGGCGTCGAAGTACACCGCCGTCGACGGCATCGCCGAACTCAAGGCGGCGATCGCGCGCAAGTTCAAGCGCGAGAATGCGCTCGACTACAAGCCCGCGCAGATCATCGTCGGCACCGGCGGCAAGCAGGTGCTCTACAACGCCCTGATGGCGACCATCAATCCCGGCGACGAGGTGATCATCCCGGCGCCCTATTGGGTCAGCTATCCGGAAATGGTGCTGCTTGCCGGCGGCGAGCCGGTCGTGGTCGCGACCACGATGGAATCGGGGTTCAAGATGAAGCCCGAGGCGCTGGAAAAGGCGATCACGCCGAAGACCAAGTGGATCATCTTCAACTCGCCGTCGAACCCGACCGGCGCCGCCTATGCACGCGCCGAGCTCAAGGCCGTGACCGACGTGCTGGTGCGTCATCCGCATGTGCACGTCATGTCCGACGACATGTACGAGCACCTGGTCTACGACGACTTCGAATTTTTCTCGCCGGCGCAGCTCGAGCCGCGGCTCTATGAGCGCACGCTGACGGTCAACGGCATGTCCAAGGCCTATTGCATGACCGGCTGGCGCGTCGGCTATGCCGGCGGTCCGGAGCCGCTCATCAAGACCATGGCGATGATCCAGTCGCAATCGACCTCGAATCCGAGCGCGGTCTCGCAATGGGCCGCGGTCGAGGCGCTCGACGGGCCGCAGGATTTCATCCCCAAGCACAACAAGATCTTCAAGGAGCGCCGCGACCTCTGCGTCTCCATGCTCAACCAGGCGAACGGCATCCGCTGTCCGAAGCCGGAGGGCGCGTTCTACGTCTATCCGTCCTGCAAGGGCACGATCGGCAAGGTTGCGCCGACCGGAAGGAAGCTCGTGACCGACGAGGATTTCGTCACCGAGCTCCTGGAGGCGGAAGGCGTCGCCGTGGTGCAGGGCACGCCTTTTGGCTTCGGTCCGGCGTTCCGCATCTCCTATGCGACCGCGACCACGGCGCTCGAGGAAGCCTGCGCGCGCATCCAGCGCTTTTGCGGCAATCTGAAATAGCTTCGCCGGCGCCTGGGACTGCCCTGCCGGCCGCGCGGTTCCGTGCAAATGGCGGCAAGACGCCGACCGCATTCTCGTTTACAATCAACCGGAAAGGCCTACCGGTGGCGGGCCGCGTGAGGGGGAGAATGCATATGTTTCGGACTGCCTTTGCAGCAGCAGCGATCGCGGCTGGGGCGCTTGCAGCGGTGTTCACGACGGCGGCCGACGCGCAGCCGAGCCGCGTGCAAGTCGGCACGCTCGAATGCTCGATGTCGGCCGGCATCGGCTTGCTGGTCGGGTCGCAACGCAATGTGAGCTGCTATTTCAAGGTCGCAGGCGCAGTCGTCGAGTCCTATACCGGGACGATGACGCGGGTCGGCCTCGACGTCGGTTTCACCACCGGTGGGGCGATCATCTGGACGGTCTTTGCCGATACCAATCGCTACGCCGGGATGCTCAGCGGCACCTACGCTGGAGCCTCCGCGGAGGTGTCGGTCGCCGCCGGCCTCGGCGCCAATGTCCTCGTCGGCGGGTCGCATCGCACCGTGGCGCTGCAGCCGGTATCGGTCCAGGGGCAAACCGGTCTCGACATCGCCGCCGGCATTGGGGCGCTGGAGCTGCACGCCGGCCGTTGAAGTCCGGCGGCGGATATTGACCGCGCAAGGGTGCGCGCAATGTCGCGCCCCTTGACCAGCCCCGGCGACGCCTGAAACGATGGCGTCGCGCGGCCCGCGAACGACGGGCGCGCCGGGAGGCAGCGATGGCAGCAAACGCAAATGGCAGCGCGCGCACGACCGGCCCGCGCTGTGTCGCGCTGGTCGGTCCATTCCAAAGCGGCAAGACCACGCTCCTCGAGGCGATCCTCGCCCGCACCGGCGTGGTCCAGCGACAGGGCTCGGTCGACGCCGGCAACACGGTCGGCGACGCCAGCAAGGAGGCGCGCCATCATCACATGAGCGTCGAGCTCTCGGTCGCCACCACCAACTTCATGGGCGACACCTACACGTTCCTCGATTGCCCGGGCTCGGTCGAGTTCGTCCACGACATGCGCGCCGTGCTGCCGGCGATCGACGCGGCGGTAGTCGTGTGCGAGATGGACGAGAAGAAGATCCCGCAGCTTCAGCTTATCCTGCGCGAGCTCGAGGACCAGAAAATCCCCCGCATCCTGTTCCTCAACAAGATCGACAAGGCCACTGCGGGTGTGCACGACGTGCTCACGCTGCTGCAGGGCGCCTCGCGCACCAAGCTCATTCTCCGGCAGATCCCGACCTTCTCCGGCGACCTCATCACCGGCTTTGTCGATCTCGCGCTCGAGCGCGCCTTTGTCTACAAGGAGCAGGCTGCGTCCGAAGTCATTCCGCTCGAAGGCGACGCCGCCGATCGCGAGAAGACCGCGCGCTTCTCGATGCTGGAGACGCTCGCCGACCACGACGACGAGTTGATGGAGCAGCTGCTCGAAGACATCCAGCCGCCGCGCGACAAGGTGTTCGACGATCTCACCCGCGAGCTGCGCGACGGCCTCGTTTGCCCGGTGCTGATGGGGACCGCGGCGCGCACCAACGGCGTTTTGCGGCTGATGAAGGCGTTGCGCCATGAATCGCCGGGTATCGCGGAAACGGCCAAGCGCCTCGGCGTGAAGGCGGGCGGCGACGCCGTCGCTTACGTGCTCAAGACCCAGAACACGACGCATGGCGGCAAGATGTCGATCGCGCGCATGCTGGCGGGGCAGGCCGGCGACGGCACCACGCTTCTATCGGGCGACGACGAGGCCGGCCGCATCGCCGGCGTTTTCAAGCTCGTCGGCCAGAGCACGGAAAAGCGCGGACCTGCCGCGCTCGGCGAGACGGTCGGCTTCGCCAAGCTCGACAAGGCCAAGACCGGAGAGACGCTGACCGCCGGCAAGCAGCCGCATCCGCCGCTCGCCAAGGTCGACGCCTATCCCCCGGTCCTCGCCATCGCCATCTCGGCCAAGGAGCGCAAGGACGACGTAAAGCTTGGCCAGGCGCTCAACAAGCTGGTCGAGGAGGACCCCTCGGTTACCATCGTGCACAATCCGGAGACGCATGAGGTGGTGCTGTGGGGCCAGGGCGAAATGCATCTGCGCGTCACCACCGAACGGCTGAGCGACCGTTACGGCGTCGCCATCGAGCGCCGCCAGCCCTCGGTCGGTTATCGCGAGACGATCCGCAAGGGCGTCGTGCAGCGCGGGCGGCATAAGAAACAGTCGGGCGGTCACGGCCAGTACGGCGATGTCGTGCTCGACATCAAGCCGATGCCGCGCGGCTCGGGGTTCTCTTTCGAGGAGAAGATCACCGGCGGTGTGGTGCCGCGCAACTACATCCCGTCGGTCGAGGAGGGCGTGATCGATGCGCTCAAGCACGGGCCGCTCGGCTTCCCGGTGGTCGATCTTTCCGTCGCGCTGATCGACGGTTCGTATCACACCGTGGATTCCTCCGACATGGCGTTCCGCACTGCCGGCCGTATCGGCGTCGTCGAAGGCCTGCCGCAATGCCAGCCGGTGCTGCTCGAGCCGATCCACCTGGTCGAGATCGTTTGCCCCAACGAGGCCACCGCCAAGATCAACGCGCTGATGTCCGGGCGGCGCGGGCATATTCTCGGCTTTGATACGCGTGAGGGATGGGACGGCTGGGACGTGGTGCGCGCCAAGATGCCGGAGGCGGAGATCGGCGACCTGATCGTCGAAATCCGCTCGGCAACCGCTGGCGCCGGCACCTTCACCTTCAAGTTCGACCATATGGCCGAGCTCACCGGCCGGACCGCCGACCAGATCGTGGCGGCGCGCCGCGCGGCGGAGTAAAGCGCCATGCCGGCCTACTGGGTTGCGCGCGCCAAGGTCAACGATCCGGCCGAGTACAAGAAGTACGCCGATCAGGTGCCCGGCATCCTCGCCAAATACGGCGGCAAGGTTTTGGCGCGCGGCGGGCGCGCCCAGGTCATGGAAGGCCCGCAGAAATTCCAGCGTTACGTGGTGATCGAGTTTCCGACCTTCGAGCAGGGCGTCGCCTGCTTCACCTCCGAGGAATACAACAAGGCCGCCGCATTCCGCCGTGGCGGCGCCGGCGAGGTCGAGACCGTGATCGTCGAGGCGATTGAGGCGGCGAAGTAGCTGATTGATAACGATCTACGCCGCGGCGCGCGGCTCGCCGCCGGGCGGCGGCACCGGCACGCCGTCGGCGGCATATTCGTTGAGCTTGTTGCGCAGCGTGCGGATCGAGATGCCGAGCACGTTGGCGGCGTGGGTGCGGTTGCCGAGGCAGTGCTTGAGCGTCTCCAGGATGAGGTCGCGCTCGACCTCGGCGACGGTGCGGCCGACAAGCGCGCGCGAGACTTGCTCGGCGGCAAGCGCGGCATGGGCGACCGAGGGCGTGCCGCGCGGCTGGTCAAGGCGTGCGCCGTCGGGGGCGAGGATCGCGTCGGCGCCGATCTCCGCGCCGGTCGCCATCAGTACGGCGCGATGCATCGTGTTTTCGAGCTCGCGCACGTTTCCCGGCCAGTAATTGACGGTCAGCGTACGCCGCGCCTCCTGCGACAGCGGCCGCGGCGGCACGCCGTTCGCGGCGGCGTATTTTTTGACAAAGTATTGCGCCAGCTCGATCACGTCGGCCGGCCGCTCGCGCAGTGCCGGGATTTTCAGGTTCACGACGTTGAGCCGGAACAGCAGGTCCTCGCGAAAACGATTTTCCCGCACCGCCTCGGCGAGATTGCGGTTCGAGGTGGCGAGGATGCGGATGTCGATCGGCACCGGCCGCGTGCCGCCGACCCGGTCGATCACGCGTTCCTGGATGGCGCGCAGAAGCTTCGCCTGCAGCCGCACGTCCATCTCGGAAATCTCATCGAGGAGCAGCGTGCCGCCATTGGCTTCCTCGAACTTGCCGACGCGCCGCGCGACCGCGCCGGTAAAGGCGCCCTTCTCGTGGCCGAACAGCTCGGATTCGAGGAGCGATTCTGGAATGGCGGCGCAGTTGACGCAGATGAACGGTTTCCTGGCGCGGCCCGATCGCGCGTGGACGTAGCGCGCCAGCACTTCCTTGCCGGTGCCCAATTCGCCGGTGATCAGGACCGACGCCTCGCTCGGCGCCACGTGCTGCGCGAGCTTGACGACGCGACCCATCGCGTCATCGCGGTAGATCAATTCGCGGGTGTCGTCGGCGACGGCGGCGAGCACGGCGGCGATCAATTCCGCGTCCGGCGGCAGCGGGATGTATTCCTTGGCGCCGGCCTGGATCGCGGCGACCGCGGCGCGCGCGTCGGTGGCGGTGCCGCAGGCGACGATCGGGGCGTGGATGTGCTCGGCTTCGAGCCCGCTCACCAGATCGCGGATCGGGAGGGCGACATCGACCATCAACAGGTCGGCGCCGCGGCCCGAGCGCAGGACGGCGAGCGCTTGCGCGATATCGGCCGCGTGGGTGACGGTCGCGCCCTTGTCCATCGCCAGCTTGGTGGCGGTGGTGAGCTGGCCGTTGAGCGTGCCGACGATCAGGAGCCGCATCGGTAGATTCCTTCTTCTCTGACGAGGAGCGGACGCCGCTGGCGGGC
>CAWKNH010000002.1:0-34468 GCA_963850855.1 uncultured Alphaproteobacteria bacterium | reverse complement strand
TACAGTCCGCCCCCTTTGCCACTCGGGACACTCCCCCAGACGGAACCGCCGCGCACGGCCGACGGCCCGCGAGCGCTATATGGTTGGCTGTCAAAACCCAGTCAATCGAAAATGGACTCCAACCCCGCACGCCAGGTCGATGCGCGCATGTTGCGCCGGCTGGCAGCGACGCCGCGACCAGGCGCGTCGCGGTGAATGAAACGTGTAAGAAGTGTCTGCAATTCAATGCTTAATCGCGCCCTGCAGAGCGGCGAATAAACCTTATTTTTAGCGTGTTATTTAAACTGATCTTAGACCCTCACCGATAGTGTGCCCCCACGACGGGAGACAGGGCCCGTCGCGATAAAAAATAGAACTTGGGAAAGGCGTCACTATGAAAGCCGTCGCTAAGACGGTCGAGCCCGCCGAGCGCGAGGCGCGTTTCGACCATATTCGGCCACACTATCTGGAGGCGCTGACCTTGGTCGAGCGTCTGCACCGGCGTCTGCTCGACGTCATCAAGGACGAATTCGACCGCCGCGGGCGCGCCGACATCAATTCGGTGCAGGCGTTGCTCCTGTACAATATCGGCGACAAGGAGCTGACTGCCGGCGAGCTGCGCACGCGCGGCTACTATCTCGGCTCCAACGTCTCCTACAATCTCAAGAAGCTGGTCGAGATGGGCTTCCTCGACCATCAGCGCTCGCGGGTCGACCGGCGCTCGGTGCGCATTAAGCTCACCGACAAGGGCCGCGAAGTCCGCGACGTCGTCGACACGCTTTACCAGAAGCACGTGCGCACCGTCGAGCAGGTCGGCGGCATCAATGCCGACGAGTTCGGCGTGCTCAACAAGGCGCTGCACCGGCTCGAGCGTTTCTGGACCGATCAAATCCTCTACCGGCTCTGATAGGAGCAGGTTCTCGCGCCAGAGTTTCCGGCGTACTGGCGTACCTTGCCCCGGCGTAAATGCCGGGGCTCTTTTTGGATGACGCACGACTGAGGACGGACGAAGGCGGGCGAACTTGCCCTTCTTCTTCCGTCCTTTCGTCGTCTGTGCTCTGTCCCCCGACCCCCCGTCTGTGCTAATTCCGGTGCGGCAAATTTCGGCCTTCATGCTGTGTTGGGTAACGCTCCATGAGCGAACCGCGTGATCAAGACGGCGCACGCCCGGATCGCCGCGTCTTTCTGACCGCCTTGGCGTGCGACGCTCGCCGCTGCGGGAGCAGTAGTACGGTCCGCGGCGGCCGAGGATGCCGCGCTTGATGCGCTGATCGGCGACACCGAACGAGGCCAGTTCGGCCAGTCTTTCGACCAGGGCTCGCGCACCATCCATATGCCGAAGGCGTCGGCGCCGACGCTCTCGCCCGCGACCTTGCAGACCACCGAGAAGGCCATCGAGACCTATGACGCGATCCTCAGCCGCGGCGGCTGGGCGGTGGTGCCCAAGGTCGATCAATTGCGGCTCGGCGACCGCCATCCGAGCGTGGCTAGTTTGCGTTCGCGGCTGTCCGCTTCGGGCGATCTCGATCGGCAGCGCGGTCGGCAACGACATCTACGATTCCTATGTCGAGGCCGCGGTGCGGCGGTTCCAGGCGCGCCACGGCCTCACCGTCGACGGCATCCTGCGCCCGGCCACTCTGCTCGCCATGAACGTGCCGGCGGCGACGCGGCGCGACCAGCTCAAGGTCAACATCGAACGGCTCAAGGCGCTGACCACCAATCTCGGCCCGCGCTATGTGGTCTGCAACATCCCGGCGGCGCGCATCGAGGCGATCGAGAACGACGTCGCGGTATCGCGGCACACCGCCGTGGTCGGCAAGCCCGATCGCGCCTCGCCCGACATCAACAGCAAGATCGTCGAAATCAACTTCAACCCGTATTGGACCGTGCCGCCGTCGATCGTGCGCAAGGATTTGATCCCGAAAATGCAGGATCAGCCCGATTACCTGTCCTCGAACCACATCCGCATCTTCGACGCCAAGCATGTCGAGCTGCAGCCCTCGCAGATCAACTGGTACTCGGAGGACGCGACCCATTATTCCTTCAAGCAGGACCCCGGCGATTTCAATTCGCTCGGCGCGATCCGCATCAACTTCCCGAGTGCCTATGGCGTCTACATGCACGACACGCCGCTGAAGAATCTGTTCGGCGACGACTTTCGTTTCCATTCGTCAGGCTGCGTGCGCGTGCAGAATGTGCGCGAACTGGTCTATTGGCTGCTCGCCGAAACCAAAGGCTGGTCGCGCGAGGAGATCGACCGGGTGATCAAGTCCGGCGACCACAAGGACGCTAGACTGACAAAGCCGGTGCCGCTGCACTGGGTCTATGTCACCGCCTGGTCGGCGTCCGACGGCGTCGTGCAATTCCGCGAAGATATTTACAGCCGCGACGGCCTCGGCGGGCCGGCGATTCCTCCGACGACCAAGCTTTAGCTGCGGCCCGGATCAAGCGACGCGAAATCCGGGAAGGTTCAACCGCCGCGAAACGCCGAACTGCGGATTTCGCTCGCGCTCGATCCGGGCTACACTTGCTCACCAATAAATTTGGCGTGGGAGGGTGGCGTGGGTGATCAGGTGAAATTCGTCCTCGACGAAACGCAAATTCCGAAAACTTGGTACAATCTCGCGGCCGATCTGCCGAAGCCGCTGCCGCCGGTCTTGCATCCCGGCACCAAGCAGCCGGTCGGCCCGGGCGACCTCGAGCCGCTGTTCCCGATGGCGCTCATCCTCCAGGAGGTATCGGCCGAGCGCACCATCGATATCCCCGAGCCGATCCGCGACGTTTACCGCATGTGGCGGCCGTCGCCGCTGATGCGCGCGCGCCGCCTCGAGCAGGCGTTGGGGACGCCGGCAAAGATCTATTACAAATACGAAGGCGTCTCGCCGGCCGGCTCGCACAAGCCGAACACCGCCGTGCCGCAGGCCTGGTACAACAAAGAGCAGGGCATCAAGCGGCTCTCGACCGAGACCGGCGCCGGGCAGTGGGGCTCCTCGCTCGCTTTTGCCGGCTCGCTGTTCGGCATCGATGTGACCGTGTTCCAGGTCCGCGTGTCATACGATCAGAAGCCGTATCGCCGCGCGCTGATGGAAACCTATGGCGCGCGCTGCATTGCCTCGCCCTCGAACGAGACCGATTCCGGCAAGGCGATCCTTGCCAAGGATCCGAAGAGTCCAGGCTCGCTCGGCATCGCCATTTCCGAGGCCGTGGAAATGGCGGCCAAGGATCCGGCGGTGAAATACTCGCTCGGCTCGGTGCTCAACCACGTGCTGCTGCATCAGACCGTCAACGGGCAGGAAGCGATCAAGCAGTTCGAGATGGCGGGCGACGATCCCGACGTGGTGATCGGCTGCACCGGCGGCGGCTCGAATTTTGCCGGTTTGGCGTTTCCGTTCCTCGGGCTGCAACTCCGTGGCGGCCGCAAGCGCCGCTTCATCGCGGTCGAGCCGGCCGCCTGCCCGTCGCTGACCCGCGGCAAGTACGCCTACGATTTCGGCGATACCGCGCACCTGACGCCGCTCGTCAAAATGCACACGCTCGGCTCGACGTTCATCCCGCCCGGCTTCCACGCCGGCGGCCTGCGTTATCACGGCATGGCGCCGATGGTGTCGCATATCCACGATCTCGGGCTGATCGAGGCGCGCGCCTATCACCAAAAGACCTGCTTCGACGCCGGCGTGCAGTTCGCGCGCTGCGAGGGCATCGTGCCGGCGCCGGAGGCGACGCACGCGGTGCGCTGCGCCGTCGACGAGGCGTTGCGCTGCAAGAAGGAAGGCAAGGCCGAGGTGATCCTGTTCAACATGTCCGGCCACGGCCATTTCGACATGCAGGCCTATATCGCCTACTTCGAGGGCAAGCTGGTCGATCAGAACTACGACGAGGGCGAGCTCGCCATGGCGCTCGCCGGCCTGCCCAGCGTCGCCGCCTAAGTCCCTGTAGCCCGGATTGCGCCACGCGCGATCCGGGAACGGCCGTGGCGGTTTCCGGGCGCCGGTTCCGGCTTCGCGCGGTTCAACCGGGCTGCGCTCGCCAGCGCTATGACCCACAAATCCCACAAATCCCCAAATATAGCGTACGGGGCAGTGGACTTATCCCAAGCCCTTGCGCCAAGGCGCCGGTGTGCTATCCGCTTCGGAAACGGCGTCATTCCGTCCAGGAGCAAGGCATGTCGGTCACGCAGGGCGCAACGATAACAGCCGAAGGCTTCTTCTCCGCCCCGCTCGCCGACAGCGATCCCGACATTGCCGAGGCGATCGCACGCGAACTCGGACGCCAGCGCGACGAGATCGAGCTGATCGCCTCGGAGAATATCGTCAGCCGCGCCGTGCTCGAGGCGCAGGGCTCGGTGCTCACCAACAAATATGCCGAAGGCTCGCCGGGCAACCGCTACTACGGCGGCTGCCAATACGTGGACATTGTCGAGCGGCTGGCGATCGAACGGGTGACGCGATTGTTCGGCTGCGCGTTCGCCAATGTGCAGCCGCATTCCGGCGCCTCGGCGAATGCCGAAGTGTTCATGGCGCTGATGCAGCCGGGCGACACTTTCATGGGGCTCAACCTTGCCGCCGGCGGGCATCTGACCCACGGTTCGCCGGTCAACCTGTCCGGCCGCTGGTTCAAGGTCGTGCCCTATGGGGTGCGGCGCGACGACCACCTGATCGATATGGAGGAAGTCGAGAAGCTGGCGAAACAGCATCGGCCGAAAGTGATCATCGCCGGCGGCTCGGCCTATCCACGGATCATCGATTTCCGCCGCTTCCGCGCCATCGCCGATGAGGTCGGAGCCTACCTTATGGTCGACATGGCGCATTTCGCCGGGCTGGTGGCCGGCGGCGTGCATCCCTCGCCGTTCCCGCACGCGCATGTGGTGACGACGACGACGCACAAGACGCTGCGCGGGCCGCGCGGCGGCACCATCCTGAGCAATGACGAAGCGCTGGCGAAAAAGCTCAATTCCGCGGTCTTTCCCGGCATGCAGGGCGGCCCGCTGATGCATGTGATCGCCGCGAAGGCGGTGGCCTTCGGCGAGGCGCTCCATCCCTCCTTCAGACTTTACGCGAAGAACGTGATCGAGAACGCCAAGGCGCTTGCGGAAACGCTGAAGTCGCGCGGCCTCGATATCGTCTCCGGCGGCACCGACACGCACCTGATGCTGGTCGACCTGCGCCGCAAGCGTCTCACCGGCAAGGTGGCCGAGGCGGCCCTCGGGCGCGCCCACATCACCTGCAACAAGAACGGTATTCCCTTCGATCCGGAAAAGCCGACGATCACCTCGGGCGTGCGGCTGGGCACGCCGGCCGGCACGACGCGCGGTTTCGGCATCGCCGAATTCCGCCAGGTCGGCGACATGATCGCCGAGGTGCTCGATGCGCTTTCGCAAAAGGGCGCCGAAGCGGATGCCCAGGCCGAGTTCGACGTGCGGGAGAAGGTCAAGCGCCTGGTCAGCCGGTTTCCGATCTACGAGGGGTAGCGACGAATGCGCTGTCCGAGTTGTGCAAGCCTCGACACTCAGGTGAAGGATTCGCGGCCGACGGAAGACTCCTCCGTCATCCGCCGCCGCCGTGTCTGCTTGTCCTGCAATTTCCGTTTCACCACCTTCGAACGGGTGCAGCTGCGCGAATTGATCGTGATCAAGCGCAACGGCCGGCGCGTGCCGTTCGACCGCGACAAGCTCCTGCGTTCGGTACAGATCGCCGTGCGCAAACGCCCGGTCGAACCCGAGCGTATCGACCAGATGGTCTCCAAAATCGTCCGCGAGCTGGAAAGCCAGGGGGAAAGCGAGGTTTCGTCGGAGACGATCGGCGAGACGGTGATGGCCTATTTGCGCGACCTCGATGATGTCGCCTATGTGCGCTTCGCCTCGGTCTATCGCAATTTCCGCGAGGCCAAGGATTTCGAGGCGGCGCTCGCCGAACTATCGGGGGAAGAGGCCGCCGAGTGAGCGCGCAACGAAGCGCCGAAGCCGCGAGCGCTGCAGTGAGAGGCCGAGTCGATACCGGGGCGGAAGATCGACGATTCATGGCGCTCGCGCTGACGCTCGGACGGCGCGGACTCGGCCGCACTTGGCCCAACCCCGCCGTCGGCGCGGTGCTCACGAAAAAAGGGATCATTGTCGGCCGCGGCTGGACCCAGCCCGGCGGCCGCCCGCACGCCGAGATCGAGGCGATAGGTCGGGCCGGAAATGCCGCGCGCGGCGCCACCCTCTACGTCACGCTCGAGCCTTGCTCGCATCACGGCAAATCGCCGCCCTGTGCCGACGCGGTCATCGCAGCGGGTGTGTCGCGAGTTGTCTCCGCGCTCGAAGACCCGAACCCGGAGGTCGCCGGCGCAGGACACGCGCGGTTGCGCGCAGCGGGCATCGAGGTCGATACCGGCGTCGGCGCGGAAGAGGCGCGGCGCGATCATGCCGGCCATATCCGGCGCATGCGCGAAGGCCGGCCGCAGGTGACGCTCAAGCTCGCGATCTCGGCCGACGGCAAAGCCGGTGCGTCCGGGCGGCAGCCGGTCGCCATTACTGGTGAGGCGGTGCGCGAGCGGGTCCATCTGCTGCGCGCGCAGAGCGACGCGATCATGGTCGGCATCGGTACCGCGCTCGCCGACGATCCGATGCTGACCTGCCGCCTGCCGGGGATGGCTGGATATTCGCCGGTGCGCATCGTGCTCGACAGCTCGCTTCGCCTGCTGCTCGCGTCGCGCCTGGTGCGCAGCGCGCGGGAAACGCCGCTGTGGGTGGTTGCCGGGTCCGCGGCGGCGCCACGCGCCGGAGAGGCCTTGCGGGCGCACGGCGTCGAAGTCTTGCGCGCGGAAGGGAGCGATGGCCGCCTCGACCTCGCGGACGTGCTCAAATCGATTGCCGCGCGCGGCATCACCCGGCTCATGGTCGAAGGCGGCCCGACCCTTGCTGCCGCCTTCGTCGCCGCGGATCTGGTCGATGCGGCAAACCTATTCCATTCATCGAAGCGCGTCGGGCCTGGCGGCATCGATGCGCTCGAGGGACTGCCGCTCACCACGCTGACGCAGTCGCCGCGGCTGAGATGCATCAGGAACGAGCCCGTCGGGGCCGACACGCTCACCGTTCTTGAGCGAAGGTGAGGCCATGTTCACCGGCATCGTCAATGATTTAGGCGAGGTCCTTCAAGTCGCCCAGAAGGCCGAGGGTTTGCGCCGGCTGACCGTCAAATGCGGCTACGATCCGGGCACGATCGACATCGGCGCCTCCATCGCCTGCTCCGGCATCTGCTTGACGGTCGTGGCGCGGGGGCGAACACGTCAGCGGCGTTTCTTTGCCGTCGATGCCGGCGCGGAGACGCTGCGCGTAACCACCGCCGGGGCCTGGCAACGCGGGACCATGCTCAACCTCGAACGGCCGCTTCGCGTCGGCGACGAACTTGGCGGCCACATGGTCAGCGGCCATGTCGATGGCGTCGCGGAGCTTATCGCGCGCGAGGATTTGCCCGACATGGCGCGGCTTTTTTTGCAGGCTCCGGCGGAGCTCGCGCGGTTCATCGCGCCCAAAGGCTCGGTCGCGCTTGACGGTGTCTCGCTCACCGTCAACGAGGTGAAAGGCGACCGGTTTTCGCTGCTGATCATTCCGCATACGCTCAAGGTCACGACGTTCGGCGAGCTCGGCGTCGGTGCGCGCATGAACCTTGAAGTCGACCTTATGGCGCGCTACGCCGCGCGGCTCTTGCAGACGCCGCAATCAGGCGCGTCGCGCTGAGGCGCATCGGAGGCAATCATGCGGGACCTTGCCGGCAAGACGGCATTCGTGACCGGCGGGGCCGGCGGCATCGGGCTCGCGCTCGGCGGGGCGTTTGCCGAGGCGGGCATGAATGTGATGCTCGCCGACGTCGAGACCGAGGCACTGACGGCCGCGGTCAAAAGCCTCCACAATTTTGGACCGAACGTGCGCGGCGTGGCCTGTGACGTGACCGATCCCGGTAGCGTCGAGCGTGCGGCCGAGGCGTCCTACGAGGCCTTCGGCAATGTCCATGTGGTCTGTAACAATGCCGGCGTCGCGGCCGGCGGCGGCATCGACAACATTTCGCTCGACGATTGGCGCTGGGTGCTCGAGGTCAATCTGATGGGCGTCCTGCACGGCATCCGCACGTTCCTGCCGCACATCCGCGCCCATGGCGAAGGCGGCCACTTCGTCAACACCGCCTCCATGGCCGGCATGCTAAGCGGGCTCGGGTTCAGTCCGTACGCGGCGAGCAAGTTCGCGGTGGTCACCATGTCCGAGGGGCTGGCGATGCACCTTAAGCCGCTCGGCATCGGCGTGAGCGTGCTGTGTCCCGGCTGGGTTCGCACGCGCATCAATGCGAGCGGCCGCAACCGGCCGGTGCGCTACGGTCCAACCCGGACGCCGGACCCGGATAGCCCAGATGCCGCGCTCGCGGCTTACATTGACGAACGTTTGCGGTCCGGGCTCGACCCCGCTGAAGTCGCAGCGCGCGTCCTCACTGCGATCCGGGAGGAAGAACTCTACGTGTTCACGCATCCGGAGATGCGCGCCGAGATGGAAGAGCGGTTTGCCGCCATCTCCGCGGCGATGGACAAGGCGGCGGCCCGCTAGCGGACGCGGTTGACGCGGCTTGTTCGCGCTTCCCGCGCTTGCTACGACCGCGCTCAATTCGGAGTGGAACGACGATGGCCGGTCCGCGGCAAGGCAAGCGCGAGAAGGGCGACGGCAAAGGGATGCGCATCCTCCTCGTCGAGGCGCGCTTCTACGATGACATCGCGGACGCCCTCCTCGCCGGCGCCATGAAGGCGCTCACCGAGGCGCAAGCCGATATCGAGCGCATCAGCGTGCCGGGCTCGCTGGAAATTCCCGGCGCCATCGCCATCGCCCTCGACGCGGCGCAACGGAAGCGCCGCCCTTATGACGGGGTCGTTGCGCTCGGCTGCGTGATCCGCGGCGACACCATCCACTTCGATATCGTCTCGCATCAGTCCGCGCGCGGCTTGATGGACCTCTCGATCACCCGCAGCCTGCCGGTCGGCAACGGCATCATCACCGTCGACAATAAGGCGCAAGCTCTCTCTCGCGCCCGCATGGCGGAGCAGGACAAGGGCGGTGACGCGGCGCGGGCTGCGCTCACGCTGGTCGGCCTCAAGCGCCGGCTCGCGGGGCGATGAAGATGGTTCGCGCCGCCGAAAAATCGGGAGCCGAGGAGCCACGCAAGGCCAACAAGCGTGGCGCGGCCCGCCTTGCCGCCGTGCAGGCGCTCTATCAGATGGACCTTGCCGGTACGGGTGTGAACGAGATCTTTGCCGAGTTCGAAAGCCACTGGCTCGGCGGCGAGGTCGAGGGCGCGCAGTATCGGCCGGCGGAAGCGGCCTTTTTCCGCGACGTCGTTGGCGGTGTCGTTCGCGAGCAAGGTAGCCTCGATCCGCAGATCGACGCGGCGCTGGCGCACGGTTGGCCGCTCAAGCGTATCGAGGCGCTGCTGCGCGCAGTGCTGCGCGCCGGCGCTTACGAGCTGGCCTTTCGGCGCGACATACCGGCGCGCGTGGTCACCTCGGAATATGTCGACGTCGCCGGTTCCTTCGTCGATCAAGACGAGACCGGCATGGTCAATGCCGTGCTCGACCAGCTTGCGCGCCAGCTGCGCGCCGCCGAGTTCGGCGGCGCGTCGGGCTGACCGGTCAGCCGCAGGCGAAGGGCAGCGCGGTCGGACTGCGGAAGTTCGACGAGGAATTCCAGGCGACCTTGTCCACCGCGAGGTGATAGTCGGGGACGCGCTCGAGGAAGCGGCGCATGGCGACTTCGGTGACCAGCCGCGCCATCTGGCTGCCCAGGCAAAAATGCTTGCCGGAGCCGAAGCCGAGGTGCCCCTGCGGACGGCGGTCGATGTCAAACCTGTCGGGCTCGGGAAACTTGCGTTCATCGCGATTTCCCGACCCGAACGCCAACGCGATCTTGTCGCCGGCGCGCAGCGTCCGTCCGTGCAGAGTTGTCTCGCGCATAACCACGCGCTTGAAGCGTTGCGCCGAGGTGTTGAAGCGCAGCGACTCCTCGATCGCCGGCGCGACCAGCGCCGGATCGGCAACAAGACGCCGCCGCGCGTCCGGGTGGTCGTGAAGATTGAGAGCGAACACGCTCATGAAGCTCGACAGCGACTCGACGCCGGCCATGACGAAGGTCGCCGTGGTAAGCACAATCTCGCGTTCCGAGAGCCGGTCACCGTCGATCTCGGCTTCGGCGAGATGCGTGATCAGGTCGTCGGTCGGATTGGCCCGCCGCACCGCCACTTCTTCGGTCAGGAAGTCGCTCAGTTCCTGGAATGCGGCGATGTGCTCGGGCGTGCGGCCTTTCGCCTCCTTGTCGGTCGAGATGGCAAGGATCGCCTTGCGGCGGATCTCGGCATGGTCGCGCTCCGGCAGGCCCATGGTGCGGAACAAAAGCCCGACCGTGATCCGGCTGGAGAAATCGTTGATGAACTCGAAGGTGCCTTGCGCGATGATGCGCTCGAGCGCGCGGTCGGCGATTTCCAAGGTCGGCCCGACCAGCCGGTCGAGGTTGCGCCTGAGAAACGCCGCCTGGCTCAAGGCGCGCAGCCGGTCGTGGCGCGGCGGGTCGGTGGTTCCGAGCGTCGCACCGGCGCGGCCCGGAAGCTCGTCGATCATATTGCCCTGGGAGGAGGAGAAGGTCTGCCAGTCGCGCGCGGCCTCGACGATGTCGTCGTAGCGCGAGAGGATCCAGAGCCGCGCGCCTTCGCTCCAATAGCAGGGATATTTGTCGCGCAGCGCGGCGTAGTAGGGAAACGGATCCGCATCGATTGCGGGCGAGTAGAGGTCGAAGGGCTCCACGGCATTTCCTCGCGGTCGCGGCGCTGCTACACAAATGGCGATCGGTGCGCAATGCAATGCCAAATGCAAGTGACAGAGGGGAATCGGCCGAAGATCGCCTGATCGCGCGCTATTTCCGCCCGTTGGCGACCCATCCCGGCGCGTTCGGCCTCGACGATGACGCGGCGGCGGTAACGCCGCCGCCGGGATGCGATCTTGTGCTCACGACCGACGGCGTCATCGCCGGCGTGCATTTCTTTGCCGACGATCCGCCCGACACGATCGGCCGCAAGGCGTTGCGGATGAATCTCTCCGACCTCGCCGCCAAAGGCGCAAAGCCGCTCGGTTTCCTGTTGGCGCTCGCCTTGCCGGATGGGTCGGACGAGGCTTGGCTTGCCGGCTTCGCGCGCGGGCTTGGCGAGGACGCGGCCCAGTATGGCTGTCCGCTGCTCGGCGGAGACACCGATCGCACTCCCGGGCCGGCGTCCGTTTCGATTACGGCGTTCGGCGTGGTGCCGCAGGGAAAGATGACGCGGCGCTCGACCGCGGCGGCCGGCGATCATGTGCTCGTGACCGGAACGATCGGTGACGCGGCGCTCGGGCTGAAGCTGCGGCGCGATCGCAGTCTCGCCGGGCAATGGCGGCTCACGCAGGCGATGAGCGCGCACCTCGCGCAACGCTACCTCTTGCCGCAGCCGCGTAGCGCGCTCGCCGAGGCGGTGCTGCACCAGGCGACGGCGGCAATAGATGTCTCCGACGGGCTTGCCGGCGATCTCGGCAAGCTCTGTCACGCTTCTTCCGTGGCGGCCGAGATCGAGGTTGCGCGCGTGCCGTTTTCGGACGCGGTACGCGCGGCGATCGCCGCCGCGCCGGCGCTGGTCGAAACGGTGCTCACCGGCGGTGACGATTATGAAATCGTCGCGACGGTCGCACCGGAAAAACTCGCCGCGTTCCGGAAGGCGGCTGAGGCGGCCGGTGTCGCGGTCGCCGAGATCGGGCGGGTGGGAGCCGGGGAGGGCGCTCGCTTCGTGCAAGGCGGCAGGACGCTTGCCTTCGCGCGGCCCTCGTTCAGCCATTTCTAGGGAAATATCGGCTTCCGTTTTTCGCGGGAAAGAGCAAAAGCTTCTACTTCCGCCGCGAGATCGGCTGGTACTCGCGTCGCGGCGAGCCGGTGTAGAGCTGGCGCGGGCGGCCGAGTTTCTGGTGCGGATCCTCGATCATTTCCTTCCACTGCGCGATCCAGCCGACGGTGCGCGCGACCGCAAACAGCACCGTGAACATCGCGGTGGGGAAGCCCATGGCCCGCAGCGTGATGCCGGAGTAGAAGTCGACATTCGGATAGAGCCGCTTCTCGATGAAGTATTCATCGTGGAGCGCGATCCGCTCGAGCTCCATGGCGACGTCGAGC
The DNA here is from genome assembly GCA_963850855.1 of uncultured Alphaproteobacteria bacterium. Lineage (GTDB taxonomy): Bacteria > Pseudomonadota > Alphaproteobacteria > Rhizobiales > Xanthobacteraceae > BOG-931. Next base: position 22,293 of record CAWKNH010000002.1, on the reverse strand, counting down.
AGCGGGTCGTTCAGGCCGAGCTCGCCCAAGACCTCGTGGCAGGTCTTCTGCATGATCTTGGCGCGCGGGTCGTAGTGCTTGTAGACGCGGTGGCCGAAGCCCATCAGGCGGAACGAGTCCTTCGGGTCCTTGGCGCGCTTGACGTATTCCGGGATGCGGTCGACCGTGCCGATCTCGCCCAGCATCTTGAGCGCCGCCTCGTTGGCGCCGCCATGCGCGGGACCCCACAGGCAGGCAATGCCGGCGGCGATGCACGCGAACGGATTGGCCCCGGTCGAGCCGGCGAGGCGCACCGTCGAGGTCGAGGCGTTCTGCTCGTGATCGGCGTGCAGAATAAAGATCCGGTCCATGGCCCGGGCCAGCACCGGGTTGGGCTTGTATTCCTCGCACGGCACCGCAAAGCACATGCGCAGGAAATTCGAGGCGTAGTCGAGATCGTTCTTCGGATACATGAACGGCTGGCCGATCGAATATTTGTAGGCCATCGCGGCGAGCGTCGGCGATTTCGCGATCATGCGGATCGAGGCGATCATCCGCTGGGTCGGATCGGTGATGTCGGTGGAGTCATGATAGAAGGCCGACAGCGCACCGACGCAGCCGACCATCACCGCCATCGGGTGCGCGTCGCGGCGGAAGCCCTGGAAGAAACGGCTCATCTGCTCGTGAACCATCGTGTGATGGACCACGCGATCGTCGAAGTCGCCCTTTTGTGCGGCAGTCGGCAGTTCACCGTAGAGAAGGAGATAACAGGTCTCGAGGAAGTCGCCGTGCTCGGCCAAATCTTCGATCGGATAGCCGCGATAGAGCAGGACGCCGGCGTCCCCATCGATATAGGTGATCTTGGATTCGCAGCTACCGGTCGAGGTGAAGCCGGGATCGTAGGTGAAGATGCCGGTCTCGTTGTAGAGCTTGCTGACGTCCATCACCGAAGGCCCGATCGTGCCTTCGTAGAGGGGAAAAGACCAGTTCTTGTCGCCGAGTGTCAGCTTGCCGGATTTGACGTTGGCGCCCGTTTTCGCGTCCATGATCGCATCCTCGATTTGTGACAGCCGGACTAGTGCGCCGCACGCGGTCCATCGACCGAAAGACCAAGGGCCCTATCGATTCCGGTTGCGCTGGGGTAGCTCAACGCCATGTGCACTGCAAGAAAATAGGGCGTGAACGGCCGCGGCGCTACTGCGCGCCGGCGAACTTCGCTTGGTCGGCGACACGGGCCAGGCTCTCGGTCTTGCCGAGCACGGTCAGCACTTCGAAGATGCCGGGAGAGGTCGCGCGGCCGGTCAGCGCCGCCCTTAAGGGCTGCGCAACGGCGCCGAGCTTGGCGCTCCGGCGCTCGGCAAACAATCGCACGGCGCGTTCGGTCGCTTCCGTCGTCCACGGCTCGATGTCGGCGAGATCGGCCTCGAGCTGGCGCAGCAGCTCTCGCGCTTGCGGCGTCAACAAAGCGCTGGCTTTATCGTCCAGCGGGATCGGGCGGTCCGCGAACAAAAAACGTGCCCCGTCAATGAGATCGATGAGCGTCTTGGCACGCTCCTTCAGGCTTGGCATCGCCGCCAGCCATTGCTGGCGCAGCTGCGGCGTCATTTTCGCGGCAATTGCGTTGCCGTCCGCCAGATGCGGCAGCAGCTGATCGATCGCATCGAGCAAGGCCGCATCGGAGGTCTGGCGGATGTAGTGGCTGTTGAGATTTTCCAGCTTGGCGAAATCGAAGCGCGCCGGCGAGCGGCCGATCTGCGGCAGGTCGAAAGCGGCGATCATTTCCTCGGTCGAGAAAATCTCCTGATCGCCATGGCTCCAGCCGAGCCGCACCAGATAGTTGCGCAGCGCCGCCGGCAGAAAGCCCATGGCGCGGTAGGCGTCGACGCCGAGCGCGCCATGGCGCTTGGAAAGCTTTGAGCCGTCGGGTCCGTGAATGAGCGGAATGTGCGCCATCACCGGCACCAGCCAGCCGAGCGCGTCGTAGATCTGCTTCTGCCGCGCGGCATTGGTCAGATGATCGTCGCCGCGGATGACGTGCGTCACCGCCATGTCGTGATCGTCGACGACGACGGCGAGCATGTAGGTCGGCGTGCCGTCGGAGCGCAACAGCACGAGGTCGTCGAGGTTCTCGTTCTGCCAGACCACGCGTCCCTGCACCTGGTCCTCGATGACGGTTTCGCCGCTCAGCGGCGCCTTGAGCCGGATCGCGGGCTTGACCCCTGGCGGCGCTTCACTTGGATCGCGGTCGCGCCAGCGCCCGTCGTAAAGCTTCGAGCGGCCTTCCGCTCGCGCCGCCTCGCGCATCCGCGCGAGCTCTTCGGGGCTGGCGTAGCAGCGATAGGCATGTCCCGAGGCCAGGAGCTGTTCGGCTACTTCGCGGTGCCGCGCCGAGCGGGAGAATTGATAAATGGCGTCGCCATCCCAGGCGATGCCGAGCCAGGCGAGGCCGTCGAGAATGGCCTCGATCGCGGCCTGCGTCGAACGCTCGCGATCGGTGTCCTCGATTCGCAGCAGCATCTTGCCGCCGTGTCTGCGGGCGTAGAGCCAGTTGAACAACGCGGTCCGCGCGCCACCGATATGCAGGAAGCCGGTAGGCGAAGGGGCAAAGCGGGTGACGACGGTCATTCTCGGTCCTGGTCCGCGCGAGCGCAGGCTCGTGTAGCACAGCTGGCAATGAAAGGAAGTTTAAGCCGCCGGCGGACTTGACCGCGCGGGCCAATTTGTTCAATCCGGGCGCGCCGCAGGCAACGCCCGCGCCATATGGAAGTGATCAAGTCATGACCACTGAGACGACGGCACGAGAAGCCGGGCAGGATTTCATTCGCGACATCATCCGTGACGATCTTGCCGCAGGCCGGCGCAACACTGTCGTCACCCGCTTTCCGCCGGAGCCGAACGGCTATCTGCATATCGGTCATGCCAAGTCGATCTGCCTCAATTTCGGGGTTGCCGACGAATTCGGCGGCCACTGCAATCTGCGCTACGACGACACCAACCCGACCAAGGAGGAACAGGAATACATCGACGCCATCGAACGCGACGTGCGCTGGCTCGGCTTCGACTGGGGCGAGCACCTCTATCATGCCTCAGACTATTTCGAGCGGCTCTACGAATGGGCGGAGCATTTGATCCGCGCCGGCAAGGCCTATGTCGATGACCAGACACAGGACGAGATGCGGGCGACGCGCGGCACCTTGACCGAGGCCGGCACCGAAAGCCCTTACCGCGGGCGCGGCGTCGAGGAAAACCTCGATCTTTTCCGCCGCATGCGCGCCGGCGAGTTCCCCAATGGCGCGCGCGTGCTGCGCGCAAAGATCGATATGGGCTCCGGCAACATCAACCTGCGCGATCCCGTGCTCTACCGGATTCTTCATGCCGAGCATCCGCGCACCGGCAGGAAATGGTGCATTTATCCAAGCTACGACTTCGCGCATGGCCAGTCGGATTCGATCGAAGGCATCACCCATTCGCTGTGCACCCTCGAATTCGAGGATCATCGACCGCTCTATGACTGGTTCCTGGAGAACCTGCCGGTCCCATCGCGACCGCATCAGTACGAGTTCGCGCGGCTCAATCTCACCTACACGGTGCTGTCGAAGCGCGTGCTCACGGAACTGGTGCGGGGTGGACATGTCGGCGGCTGGGACGATCCGCGCATGCCGACGCTTGCCGGGCTACGCCGGCGCGGCGTGCCGCCGGCGGCAATCCGCGACTTCGTCAAACGGATCGGCGTCGCCAAGGCGAACAGCGTTGTCGACATGGCGATGCTGGAGTTTTCCATCCGCGAGCACCTCAACAAAACCGCGCTGCGGCGCATGGCGGTGCTGCGGCCGCTGAAGATCGTGATCGAGAATTACCCGCAAGGCGGCAGCGAGGAACTCGAGGCGGTTAATCATCCCGAGAATCCCGCCGCCGGCACGCGGCGCATTCGTTTCGGCCGCGAGCTTTTCATCGAGCGCGACGATTTCATGGAGGATCCGCCGAAGAAGTTCTTTCGCCTCGCCCCCGGTCGCGAGGCGCGGTTGCGCTATGCCTATTTCGTCACCTGCCGCGAAGCGGTGAAGAACGCGGCCGGCGAAGTGACCGAGCTGCGCTGCACCTACGATCCGGCGACCCGCGGCGGCAATGCGCCTGACGGCCGCAAGGTGCAGGCGACGCTGCATTGGGTCTCCGCCGACGGACGCCGTGCCGGCGGAGGTGCGTCTCTACAATCCGCTGTTCTCGCGCTCCCGATCCGAGCGGCGGCGATTTCGCCGCTGATCTCAATCCCAATTCGCTCGAAGTCATCGCCGATGCGCGCGTCGAGCCCGCCTTGGCCGGCAAAATTCCGACGAGGCGGTGCAGTTCGAGCGGCAGGGCTATTTCTGCCGCGATCCGGATTCGACGCCCGATCGGCTGGTGTTCAACCGCACGGTCGGCTTGCGCGACACCTGGGCCAAGGTTTCCGGCGGCGGCTGAGGAGAGCCGTCCATCACTGCTACTCTCTCGCCAGCGCGTTCCCGCCTCGTGTAGCATTAGTGCGGAGCTTTGAGGCATGCGGCCGCAAGTTCCGACGCTGCGACGGATGCGCCGGCCGCATCGCGATCATCACCGCGCGATCCGACGCCGCGGTCCGAAGACTTGCAGCCGGACGATTAATACCGCCGGAACAGCCCGACCAGCTTGCCCTGAATGCGCACGCGGTTGGGCGGCAGGATGCGCACCTCGTGCGTGGTATTGGCCGGCTCGAGCGCGATCGAGGCGCCGCGCCGCCGGAAGCGCTTAAGGGTCGCCTCCTCGTCGTCGATCAAGGCGACGACGATATCGCCGGTATCGGCGCCGTCACTGCGCTTGAGGAGCGCAATATCGCCGTCGAGGATGCCGGCATCGATCATCGAGTCGCCGCGCACTTCCAGCGCGAAGTGTTCTCCCGTCGTCAACAGCTCCGGCGGCACGTTGATCGTGGAGCTGCGTGTCTGGATCGCCTCGATCGGCGTGCCGGCGGCGATGCGGCCCATGACCGGCACGGCGACCGGCCGTCCGCCCTCGTCTTCGGAGGCGGTCCGGACGCGGCCCAGATTCCCTTCGATCACGCTCGGCGTGAAGCCGCGCGTGCGGCCGGAGGAGATTCCGTGCGCGATCGATTCGGGCAGCTTGATCACTTCGATCGCCCGCGCCCTGTTGGGCAAGCGGCGGATGAAGCCTCGCTCCTCGAGCGCCGTGATCAGGCGGTGAATGCCCGATTTCGAGCGCAGGTCGAGCGCGTCCTTCATCTCGTCGAAGGAGGGTGGAACTCCGGCCTCCTTGAGGCGCTCATGGATAAAACGCAAGAGCTCGGCTTGCTTGCGTGTGAGCATCGGGCTGCCTCCCCTGGGCCGCTCGGCGGCCGAAACAAATCATGAACGGACACTATCCGTTCCATATGTGTTCCGCAAGCATTTAATTTGAGGTGAACAAATCGAGCGCCGGGCCCAAGGCCCCTTTAACGCTGAGATTTAAGCATCGCGGGGTGGTTCCGGTCGCTGACGCGGCTTAGGCGATGCATTCGTGCCCGGAAGTCTTCGGATGGCGGGGCCAGCTGCTCCGCTGAATTCGGCGGTGTAAATTCGCCGCCGAATTTCGGCGAGTGTTGCGGCTCGGATACACGAGTATGGCACCGACTGAGGTAGATTGGCGCAGCGTTTTGGTCGCGTATGGGGGTTGCAATGAAGAGATTTTTACTCGCTTCGGCGTTTGCTTTGGCAATGGCTTCGGGCTCGGCATTTGCCGCGGATATGTCGCCGCCGCCGCCCATGTACAAAGCTCCGCCGCCACCCGCTCCGACCTGGACCGGTTGCTATATCGATGGTGGCGTCGGTTACGGCATGTGGAATCAAGACCACTACGCAGAAACTTTTCCCGGGCCGCCCTTTACCCAGTTGGACCTCAGCAGCACCACTGGCGGTCGAGGCTGGCTTGGCAGGCTCGGCGCCGGCTGCGACTATCAGTTCAGCGCGTTCAACTCGAACTACGTCATCGGCGCCTTCGGCGACTACGACTTCATGGGTCTCAGCGGCAACTACGACGACCCGTTCAATTTCTGTGACAGGCAAAGAAAACGAGTCGGGAGCCTGGGCTGTTGGCGCCCGGATCGGTTATCTGGTCACCCCTACGCTGCTGGCGTTTTTTGACGGCGGCTACACCCAGACTCGCTTCGATCAAGTGAATCTTTTTAACTCCGGTACTCCAGGCCGTCAGGCGCCCGCTTCTGGCCCTGCTGGCGCTAATCTCCCGGCCACCACCTATAACGGTTGGTTCCTCGGCGGGGGCACGGAATATGCTTTCACGTGGCTCCCGATCCGGGGCCTGTTCTGGCGCACCGAATATCGCTTCTCGAGCTTCGAGGCAAAAGATCTTCCGTATCTTGTCAGCTCCTCAGGGGCGGTGGTAACCGGCTGCGACGAAACACCAGCCCCAGGCTGCGGACAGCACGTACAGAAGTACCTGCAGACGGTTACAACCTCGCTCGTCTGGCGCTTCAACTACTGAACTGGCCGGTCATGGCAAAGTGTTGAACGTGGTTGGCTTTGTGGCGATAGGATGAGCCCGGGACCTCGGTCCCGGGCTTTTTTGCGCGCTCGTACGGGCGGCACTGACCAGCAATATGTCTAGTGTTCGAACCGCATGATCGTGCAGCGGCTGCCGGCTTTAGTCGGCGGCGCGAAGGGCTCGCGGATCAAAAGACAGTCGGCCTTCGCCAGCGGCGCCATCATCGAGCTGTCCTGCACCGGGAATGCCGTTACCACGCTTCCATCGGTGCTTTGCCTGAGCGTCGCGCGCAGATAATCCACGCGCTCGTCGTTCTCGGGAAGATCGCAGCCGAGCACCGCCGATTTCGTCGGCGGGGAGAGGTCGCCACGCCCGGCCAGGCGGCGGATGAGCGGCACGAGGAACAGGAACGCGCAGACGAAGGCCGAGACCGGATTTCCGGGAACGCCAAGCACGTGGATCGGGCCGAGGCGGCCGTGCATGAGCGGGCGGCCGGGCCGCAGCGCCAGCTTCCAGAACGACAGCGTCATGCCTTCGGCGGCAAACGCCGCCTGAACAAGATCGTAATCGCCGACCGAGGCTCCGCCGCTGGTGAGGAGGATGTCGACGCCGAGGTCGCGGGCATGCCGGACTGCGGCGACCGTCGGCGTCGAGCCGGTCGCCGACAATACCGAGGTCCTCGACATCGGCGCCTTCCGCGCGCGCGAGCGCGCCGAGCGCAAAGGTGTTGGAGGAAACGATCTGGCCGGGCGCCGGTTGCGTGCCGGGCGGCACGAGTTCGTCGCCGGTCGCGAGCACGGCAATCCTCGGGCGGCGGTGCACGGGAACGCGCGCGTGGTTCATGCCGGCAGCGAGCGCAAGATCGCGCGCGGTGAGCCGATGCCCGGCGGCAAGGAGCGTGTCGCCCAGCTTGAAATCGAGCCCCTGCGCGCGGATGTGGCGGCCGCGTGCGCTCGGCTTCTCGACCTCGATCCGATCGCCGTCGCGCCGCGTGTGTTCCTGGATCACGATGGTATCGGCGCCCTCCGGCAACACGCCGCCGGTGAAAATGCGCGCCGCCTCGCCGGGGCCGACCGGCCGCGCAAAGGGCCGGCCGGCGGCGACCTCGCCGATCACTCGCAGATGCACCGGAACACTCGCCACGTCGTCGGCGCGCACGGCATAGCCGTCCATGGCCGATACGTCGGCCGGCGGCTGGGTGCGCAATGCCTTCAGATCGGCCGCGAGCACCCGGCCATGGGCCTCGGCGAGCGGCGTCTGCTCCGCCGGGAGCGGCGCGGCGTGGGAGAGCACGCGTTCAAGCGCCTCCGCGACCGACAGCAACGCCACCTGTCTACTCCCTCGCGCGATAATGGCCGCTGCGGCCGCCACGCTTTTCGACGAGCCGGATGCCCTCGATCCGCATGCCGCGCTCGATCGCTTTCACCATGTCGTAGATGGTCAGGCAGGCGACCGCGACCGCGGTCAGTGCCTCCATCTCGACCCCGGTCGGTCCGGCGACCTTCACTCGCGCCTTCACCTCGATGCCGGGCAGCTTGGCGTCGGGCTTGATGTCCACCTCGACCTGCGAGATCGCCAGCGGATGGCAGAGCGGGATCAGTTCGTGCGTGCGCTTGGCCGCCATGATGCCGGCGATGCGGGCGGTGCCGAGGACATCGCCCTTTTTCGCGTCGCCCTTGCGCACGATATCGAGCGTCGAGGCTTGCATCAGCACGCGCCCCTCGGCGCGCGCTTCGCGTATGGTCGCGGCCTTGGCCGAAACATCCACCATATGCGCTTCGCCGCGGGCGCCGAGATGGGTGAGTTTGGCCCGCCGCGCCACGGCATTCACCGGGCGGAGGCGAGCGCTGGCTTGCGCGCGAGGAGGGCGCGCGTTGCCGCGGCGACGTCACCCTGGCGCATCAGGCTTTCGCCGACCAGGAAGGTCGAGATGCCGGCTTCGGCGAGCCGCGCCAGATCGTCGGGCGTGAAGATGCCGCTCTCGCCGACGACGACCCGTCCGGGTGGGATCAAGCGCGCCAGCCTTTCGCAGGTCGCGAGCGTCGTCTCGAAGGTCTTCAGGTTGCGGTTGTTGATGCCGATGAGCCGGGATTTCAGACGCAAGGCGCGCGCCAGTTCCTGCTCATCGTGGACCTCGGCGAGCACGTCCATGCCGAGCGCAAGCGCCGTCGTCTCCAGCTCCGCCGCGCACCTGTCGTCGACCGCGGCCATGATGATGAGGATGCAATCGGCGCCGGCGGCGCGGCTCTCCACCACCTGGTAGGGGTCGTACATGAAGTCCTTGCGCAGCACCGGCAACGCACACGCCGCGCGCGCCTCGCGCAGGTGATCGATGTTGCCTTTGAAGGAAGGCGCATCGGTCAACACCGAAAGGCAGGCGGCGCCGCCTTCCTGATAGGCGGCGGCGAGCGACGCCGGATCGAAATCGGCCCGGATCAATCCCTTCGACGGGCTGGCCTTCTTGATCTCGGCAATGAGCGCGTAGTCGCCCGCCGCCCGCCGCCGCTCGATCGCGGCGAGGAAGCCGCGCGGCGCGCTCGCGGCTTTGGCGTCGCCTTCGAGCGCGGCGAGGGAGCGCTGCCGCTTGGCGGCGGCGATTTCTTCGCGCTTGTAGGCGGCGATGGTGGCGAGAATGTCAGCCATTGGAAACCATGATCAGGCGATCGAGTCGCTTGGCGGCCTCGCCGGAATCGACCGAGTGCGCGGCGAGCGCAACCCCGTCCTTGACGGTCTTGGCCTTGCCGGCAACGGCGAATGCGGCCGCGGCATTGAACAGCGCTACGTCGCGAAAGGCGGACTTCTCGCCGCCGAGAACGCCGCGCAAGGCTTTGGCGTTCGCCGCCGCGTCGCCGCCGCGCAAGGATTCCGGCTTGACCTTGGGCAGGCCGACCTCTTCGGGCGAAATCTCGAAATTGGTCACCGTGCCGTTTTCGAGCGCAGAAACGCTGGTCGGCCCGGCGGTGGTGATCTCGTCGAGCCCGTCGGAGCCGTGCACCACCCAGATGCGCTCGGCGCCGAGATTTTTCAGAACCTGCGCCAAGGGCTGCGTCCATTGCTTCGAGAACACGCCGATCATCTGCCGCCGCACGCCCGCCGGATTGGAGAGCGGACCGAGCAGATTGAAGATCGTGCGCGTGCCGAGCTCGACGCGCGTCGCCGCGACGTTCTTCATCGCCGGATGGTGTGCCGGCGCGAACATGAAACCGATCCCGGCCTCGTGGATGCAGCGGCTGATCGCCTCCGGGGCAAGATCGATCTTGACGCCGAGCGCGGTGAGCACGTCGGCCGCTCCGGAGCGCGAGGAGAGCGCCCGGTTGCCGTGTTTGGCGACGGGAACGCCGCCGCCGGCGACGATGAGGGCGGCGCAGGTGGAGATGTTGAATGAGCCCGACGCATCGCCGCCAGTACCGACGACGTCGATCGCGTCGGGCGGCGCGTTGACGCGCAGCATCTTGGCGCGCATGGCGCTGACCGCGCCGGTAATCTCGTCAACCGTCTCGCCGCGCACGCGCAGCGCCATCAGCAGCGCGCCCATCTGCGAAGGCGTCGCCTCGCCCGACATCATCCGCTCGAACGCGCCGGCTGCTTCCTCGCGCGTGAGCGTGGCGCCGGTCGCGACTTTGCCGATGAGCGCCCTGAATTCGTCGGTCACTGGGATGGCTCGCAATTCGCCGTTCGTCTCGCGGCGGCCAGTGTGGCGAGGGGGCCGCTGTTGTCAATGATCGACACGGATCAAGACGCGGCGGCGTGCGCTGTGCTGCGCTCCGCCCGGGAGGCCCTGGTTCGCTTCGGCGCTGTGTCGCGGCGCCCCTTCGACGCATTCCAGGCGTCGGCGATGTCGAGAAAGTTCTGCAGCATCAGGTGACCGTGCTCGGAGGCGATGCTCTCGGGATGGAATTGCACGCCATGCACCGGCAGGCGCGTATGCGCGAGCCCCATGATCAGGCCGTCATCAGTATCGGCAGTCACGGTGAGTTCGTTCGGCAGGGTTTGGCGATCGACGACGAGCGAGTGATAGCGCGTCGCCTGGAACGGCGCATTGATACCGCGGAAGATCCCGGCGCTGCGGTGGCGGATTTGCGAGAGCTTGCCGTGTACCGGCGTCGGAGCGCGCACGACCTTGCCGCCGAAGACCTGGCCGATCGCCTGGTGACCGAGGCAGACGCCGAGGATCGGGATTTTGTCGGCGACCGCGGCGATCAGATCGAGACAGATGCCGGCCTCGTTCGGCGTGCACGGGCCGGGCGAGAGCACGATCGCATCGGGATCGGCGGCAACGACCGCTGCGCTGGTGACCTTGTCGTTGCGATGGACGCGCACCGGCGCCCCGAGTTCGCCGAGATAATGCACCAGGTTGAAGGCGAAGCTGTCGTAATTGTCGATCAGGACGATCATACGCGTACTCTTGAACTCACAGCGCCTTGACGATCTGTTCGGTCATCTTCTTGGCGTCGCCGAACAGCATCATGGTGTTATCGCGGTAGAACAGGGTGTTGTCGATGCCGGCATAGCCGGAAGAGAGCGAGCGCTTGATGAACATGACCGTATTCGCCTTCCACACCTCCAACACCGGCATGCCGAAGATCGGCGACGTTGAATCCTCCTTCGCCGCCGGATTGGTCACGTCGTTCGCGCCAATGACGAAGGCGACGTCGGCCTGGGCGAATTCCGAATTTATGTCCTCGAGCTCGAACACCTCGTCATAGGGAACGTTCGCCTCCGCGAGCAGCACGTTCATGTGGCCGGGCATGCGGCCGGCCACCGGATGGATCGCGTATTTTACCTCCACGCCTTCGGCCTTGAGCTTGTCGGCCATCTCGCGCAACGCATGCTGCGCCTGCGCCACCGCCATGCCGTAGCCGGGCACGATGATGACCTTGGCGGCATTCTTGAGGATGAACGCGGCGTCGTCGGCCGAGCCTTGCTTGACCGGCCGCTGTTCCGCGGCGCCGTGCGGGCCCGCCACCTCGCCGCCGAAGCCGCCGAGGATCACCGAAATGAACGAGCGGTTCATGCCCTTGCACATGATGTAGGACAGGATCGCGCCGGAAGAGCCGACCAGCGCGCCGGTGATGATCAGCGCGGAGTTTCCCAGCGTGAAGCCGATGCCCGCCGCCGCCCAACCGGAGTAGGAGTTGAGCATCGAGATCACGACCGGCATGTCGGCGCCGCCGATCGGGATGATGATCAGCACCCCGAGCAGAAACGACGAGAACGCCAGCAGCCAGAACGCCGGATATTGCTCGCTGCGCACGAACCAGACGATCAGCGCAACGATTGCGACCGCGAGCGCGATGTTGATCGCATGCCGCCCCGGCAGCATGATCGGCGCGCCGCTCATGCGTCCGTCGAGCTTGAGGAAGGCGATGATCGAGCCGGTGAAGGTGATGGCGCCGATGGCGACGCCGAGCGACATCTCGATCAGGCTTTGCGCGTGGATATTGCCGACCGTGCCGATGCCGAACGCGGCCGGCGAATAGAGCGCTCCCGCCGCCACCAGTACCGCCGCCACGCCGACCAGCGAGTGAAAGGCGGCGACGAGCTGCGGCATTGACGTCATCGGCACTCGCCGCGCGATGAAAGCGCCGACGCCGCCGCCGAGCGCCATGCCGACAACCACCAGGCCCCAGGCGATTTCGCCTTCCGGCGGATGCGAGGCAAGCGTCGTCGCTATCGCGATCGCCATGCCGATCATCCCGAACCGGTTGCCCTGCCGGCTCGTCTCCGGACTGGACAGCCCGCGCAACGCAAGAATGAACAGGACGCCGGCGACCAGATAGAGGAGCGCGACCAGGTTGGCGTTCATCGGCGCTACTTCTTTTTCTTCTGGTACATGCCGAGCATGCGCTGGGTCACCAGGAAGCCGCCGAAGATGTTGACGGAAGCGAAGACGAGGGCGACGAAGCCGAGCGCGCGCGCCCAGATCGGCCCCTCATCATTGGCAACGAGCGCCACTCCGACCGCGAGCAGCGCGCCGACCACGATCACCGAGGAGATCGCATTGGTCACCGACATCAGCGGTGTGTGCAGCGCCGGCGTCACCGACCACACCACGTAATAGCCGACGAACACCGCCAGCGCGAAGATCGAAAGCCGGAAGACGAACGGATCGACCGCGCCGCCGACCTCATGCAGCGGGCCGCGCGCGGTCGCAATGATATCGAGCTGAGCGAGGATCGAGAGCGTCATCATGAACGGTCTCCTGCGGCCTCAGGCCGTACTCTTCGGAGCAAAGCTTGGATGCACGACCGCGCCGTCGCGCGTGAGTACGGTGGCCTTGACGATGTCGTCATCCCATTTCACCGCCAGCGCTTTCGCGTTCTTGTCGACCAGGATTTCGAGCAGCGCAAAAAGGTTCTTGGCGTAGAGCGCGGAGGCGGAAGCGGCAAGCCGGCCCGCCATGTTGACGTAGCCGACGATCTTGACGCCATCGACCGTCGCGACCTCGTCGGCTTTCACTCCCTCGACATTGCCGCCTCGCTCGACTGCGAGATCCACGATCACCGAGCCGGGCTTCATCGATGCGACCATCGCCCGGGAAATGAGCCGCGGGGCGGGCCGACCGGGGATGAGAGCGGTGGTGATGACGATGTCCTGCTTCTTGACGTGGTCTGCCACCAAGGCCGCCTGTTTCGCTTGGTAGTCCTTCGACATCTCCTTGGCGTAGCCCGCGGCGGTCTCTGCTTGCTTGAACTCCTCATCCTCGACCGCGATGAACTTGGCGCCGAGGCTCGCCACCTGTTCCTTGGCCGCCGGTCGCACATCGGTCGCGGTCACGATCGCGCCGAGCCTCCGTGCCGTCGCGATCGCCTGCAAGCCGGCAACGCCCGCGCCCATGACGAACACCTTGGCCGCCGGAACCGTCCCGGCCGCGGTCATCATCATCGGAAAGGCGCGGCCGAATTCCTCCGCCGCCTCGATGACCGCCCGATAGCCGGCAAGGTTGGCCTGCGAGGAGAGGACGTCCATCGTCTGCGCCCGCGTGATCCGCGGCATCAGCTCCATCGCGAAGGCCACGACGCCGGCTTCGGCCATCGCCTTGAGTGCCGCCTCGTGGCCATAAGGGTCCATCACCGCGAGGACCAAAGCGCCCTTCTTGTAGCGGGCGACCTCGACCGCCGAAGGCCGACGGACCTTGAGCACCACGTCGGCACCTGCGGCCGCATCCGCGGCGAGGCTCGCCCCCGCCGCCGCGTAGTCCGCATCCAAAATGCCCGATTCGACCCCGGCGCCCGGCTCAACCGCGACCTCGGCCCCGAGCGCCACCATCCGCTTTACCGTGTCCGGCGTCGCGGATACCCGCAATTCGCCACCCTCGCTCTCCGCGCAAACAGCGATTTTCACAGGATTCTCCGAGGGTGAAAATGGCCGATGCGCCCATTTCGCAATGCGGGATAGCGTACTGGCCGAACCGTCCGAGGGAGGCTGTTCGTAACGGATTCCCAAGAAATCGGCAACCGCGCTTAAACACCTTGGGGTGCATGGTGGCCGCCTTGGGGGCGAAGGGGCAGGACACCGCCGTGAAGGAGAAAGAGCTTCGGTTCGCGCTGGTGTGCTTTGGCGGCGTTTCGCTCGCCATCTACATGCATGGCATCACCAAGGAAGTCCTCAAGCTCGTTCGCGCCTCGAGCACGCTGCACAAGATCACCGACCGGTCCAAGCGGTCGAACGCCTCCTTCGCCGATTTTGTCGACGGCAACGACCCGGAACACGACAGCGAAGCAGTCTATTTCGAATTGCTGCGCGAACTCGGCCGCAAGGTTGAGCTGCGGGTGATCGTCGACATCATCGCCGGAGCGTCGGCGGGCGGCATCAACGGCACGATGCTCGCGCGCGCGCTCAGCCACGATCTGCCGACGGTGCGATTGCGCGACCTGTGGCTCGACCATGCCGACGTCAGCGAGCTCCTTGCTCCCGAGGCACGGGCGCGCGGATGGAGCAAATGGTTCCTGCGCCCGCTGATCTGGGCGGTCGGCGCGTCGCGTCTCGAGTTTGCCCGCGATGCCGAGGTGCGCGCCAAGCTGTCGATGTTCGTACGCTCGCGCTGGTTCAAGCCGCCGCTCGACGGCCTGCGCATGGCCGGCCTGATGTACGACGCCGTCACCGCCATGGGCCGCCCGAAGAGCCCTGAAGCGTCCTTGTTGCCGTCGGGGCATGGGCTCGATCTGTTCGTCACCGTCACCGACTATTACGGCAGTCAGCAGCTCGTGCACATTCATGATCCTGCGATCATCCATGAGCGCGTGCATCGGCATCTGTTTCACTTCAAGTATCGGCGCCGCGCCAACGGGGAGGTCGAAAGCGACTTCGATCTTGCCAACGCGCCGGCGCTTGCTTTCGCCGCGCGGGCGACTTCGTCGATCCCGGGCGCGTTTCCGCCGGCGCGGATCGTGGAGATGGACGAGCTGGTGCGCGAAAGAGGCGCGGCATGGCCGCGCCGCGACGATTTCATCCGCCGCAATTTTGCGAACTATCTGGAGGCCGATCTCGATCCCACATCGGCGCCATTCATTGACGGCAGCGTTCTCAACAATCGCCCGTTCCGCGAAGCGATCAGGGCCATCCCGGGGCGGCCGGCCTATCGCGAGGTGGACAGGCGGATCGTCTACATCGACCCCGATCCGAGGTCGGGGGCCGCGCGGCCGCGCGATCAGGCGCCCGGCTTCTTCGCCACACTGAAGGGCGCGCTGTCGGACATTCCGCGCACCGAGCCGGTGACCGACGAACTCAGCTGGGTCAACAGTTTCAACGAGCGCGCCCGCCGGCTCAAGGGCATCGTCGAGCGGGCGCGTCCGCAGGTCAGCCGTTTGGTCGAGAACGTGATGATCGGTTCCCATGACGGGATCGGCCAGGCCCAAATTCGCGAATGGCGCGAACAGGCCAATGTCCGCGCCGCGCGCGACGGCGGTTTCGCCTATGAGGGCTATGTCGGCTTGAAACTCGCGTCGGCGCGCGCCTTCATCAGCCAGCTGATCATGACTGTGCGCGGCGTGCAGCCGGGCTCGCCATTTGCGCGGGTGATCGCAGACGTCGTTGACGCCTGGGCCGCCCAGGCCGAGATGCTGGACCAGCAGACCGAGTCGTTCCGCACCGGCGCGGCGCAGGGCCTCGAGGCGGCGCCGCGCTGGATCAACCTGCTGCTCAACTTCGACATCGACTATCGCAAACGCCGGCTGCATTTCCTGATCGAGGGGCAGAACCGGCTCTATGAGATGCTCGATGCCACCCCGCTCAAGGGCATCGACGCGAGTCTGGTCGATCGGCTCAAGCGCAAATTCTACGACAGCCTCGACGGGTTGCATCGACGCGAGGCGCTCACCGAGTGCGACCGCGACATTCGCGATCTCGTCGCTGCCATATTCCCACAGGCGCCTTCGGCAGACGAAATCAGGGACATCGCCCAATACGTCCGTTCGATTGCCGCGCGACACGTCACCAAGATCGATCACCTGATCGAGCGATTGGCATCGACCACCGATCTCGACGCGAGCACCCGCGACATCGACGGGCTGCTGGCCGAGGCATTCCGCGAGGGCTGGCCGCGGGAGGCGAGCCGGGAAGTCCTGATCAATTATCTCGGCTTCCCGTTCTGGGACGTGCTGACCTTCCCGGTCATGACCTGGCGCGAGATCGGCGAGTTCAACGAGCTGCTCATCGACCGCATCAGCGTCCATGATGCCCGCGCGCTGAGGAACTGCGAGCGGGCGCAAAAACTGAAGGGAGTCGCCTTCGAGCATTCCGCCGCGTTCCTATCGCGGGCGTTTCGCGAGAACGACTACCTGTTGGGCCGGCTGCATGCGCTGGACCGGCTGGTCGACATCGTCTGCGATTCGGTCGGGCCGGGGGTTCTCACCGAGGCCGATCTGCTGGCGCTGAAAGCGCGCGGCTTCATGCAGATCCTGGACTCCGAAGCGCCGCACCTTCCCAATAGCGGCGAACTGATCGCCGAGTTGCGCACATGCGTCGCCGCGATGGCCGCGGATGCGGAACCGGTTGCGGACGCCGCAACGCCATGGCCTGACCCGAGCCGTGCTGCCGCGCGTGTGGCAACAGGCGATCCTGGCGAAGACCTAGGCGACGAAGCGCTCTGTGCCGGAGAAGCCGCCGGCGCCGTTTAGCGAGCCGGCCTTCCTTGCATCCCCACCAGGCGAACTGGGCGAGCCTCGCCATATGCATTGCGCGCATCGCGCAGGCAGGCGGCTTCGAAATATGGCCATCCGCGCCGTGAGCATTCATTGGCGAGCGGTCGCGTGTCGGCCCGGTCGGCTTTCGCGCCCTGAACCACCGAACGCGCTTCGACTTGCGGCGACAGGCTGGGGAAGGTCACGAAAGCGGCCGCTACGACGGCGGCCGCGGCAATGGCGGAAAATGTCTTGAGCATGACACCGGTCCCTGTTGTCGCGTTTCGCGCCCGGCTGCCTGACGGCTTGGTTTTGCGTTGGGGTCGCGCGTTAACTGATTGTTAATCTGGCGTAGACCGCCGATTCCGACATTGATGGGCATCACAATTCCGCTGCTTTCTGCAAAGCTTTGAAATCTTTCAAGAAAGCGTTCCTCGTCGAAGCATTTGCATACCCCCATCGGCGAGAACGCCAGGTCCGGCCATTCTCCTGTGGCTCTCGGCCAACTTGGCTTGCGGTCCCTTGGAGCGCGGGCTAGACCGCCGCAATGCCGCGGACCGCGCTGTTTGCCGGATCATTCGATCCCATCACCAACGGGCACCTCGATGTCGTCGCCAGCGCCGTGCGCCTGGCCGACCGGCTGGTCCTCGCCGTCGGCATTCACCCCGGCAAGGCGCCGCTATTCACTCCCGAAGAACGGACGGCCATGCTCGAGGAGATTTGCGGCCCGGTGGCGCGCAAGGCCGGTTGCGAAATCGCTTGCACCACCTTCGCCGACCTCGTGGTCTCGGCGGCGCGACGCGCCGGAGCGACAATGCTGATCCGCGGCCTGCGGGATGCCGCTGATTTCGACTACGAGATGCAGATGGCCGGCATGAATGCCGCCATGGCGCCAGAGGTGCAGACCGTGTTCCTGCCGGCTTCGCCTGCGGTGCGCCCGATCACCGCCACGTTGGTGCGCCAGATAGCCAGCATGGGCGGCGACGTTTCGGCCTTCGTACCCGCGCCGGTTGCGGCGCGGCTGAAGCGCAAATTTGCGACGGCGTAACGCGTTCATCCGGGAGATGACATGACCCGCATCCTTGCCGTACTGTTCGCTATCATGTGTGCCGCTCCAGTCCTCGCTGAAACCCTGCCGCCCGGCCTCGACCCGCAGAACACGCTCTACCTCGACACCGCGCAGGGCCGAATCATCATCAAGCTGCGCAACGACATCGCGCCGAATCACGCCGAGCGGCTGAAGCTGCTCGCGCGCGAGCACTTCTACGACAACGTGCCGTTCCACCGCGTGATCGACGGCTTCATGGCGCAGACCGGCGACGGCGGGCATGGCGACGGCACCGGCGGCTCCAAACATCCCGACTTGAAGGCCGAGTTCTCGAACGTGCCGTTCAAGCGCGGAACCGTGGGCATGGCCCGCACCAACAATCCCAATTCGGCAAACAGCCAGTTTTTCATCATGTTCGCCGATGGCTCGTTCCTCAACGGCCAATACACAGTGGTTGGCGAGGTGGTGCGCGGCATGGAGGTGGTGGACAAGCTCAAGCGTGGGGAACCGCCGGCCAATCCCGATCGTATTGTCCATATGCAGGTGGCTGCCGACGTGAAGTAGCGAGACCACATGCGCCCGATCTGCGCGCTCATCGTTTTCGCCGCACTGGCGGCCGCAGGCCAGGCGCGGGCGCAGGTCGAAATCCCTCCCGCCCGCGCTCCATGCAGCGTGCTAAGCGGGCTCCCCTGCCATCCCTCGTTTTGCAGCGTGTTTCACCGCGGCCCGTGCTTCCCGCAATTTCTGCCGCCGCTCGGCGAAGATCTGCAGCTCACCATCGTCTCGACCGACGACCGCGAGCCGGCGGATGCCCCGGCGGGCGATGCCGACAAGCCGCGCGAGGAGCAGACCCTCGACACGATCCGCGAAATGTTCGCTGCGTTGCGCGCCTGCTGGGTGCCGCCGCCAAAGGATGAAGCTCGTCACGGCATGGAATACACCGTGCGCTTCGCCCTCAAGCGCGACGGCGAGATCATCGCCCCACCGCGCGTGACCTATTCAAGCCATGATGCGCCGGCGGCGGTGCGCGATCTCTATCGCGATGCGGTCAATGCGGCGCTTTCGCGCTGCACCCCGTTGCATTTCAGCAAGGGCATGGGCGGGGCGATTGCCGGCCGTCCGATTGCCATCCGCTTCGTCGACAAGCGCACGATCGACGACGCGGGAAGTCTGCAATGACCGCCCCGGTATGGCGCGGCGGCTCGGCCAAGTTCCGCTTCTGAGAGTCGGCTGAGCGATGCGCACCGACCTGTTCGATTTCACCTTGCCGGAAGATCGCATCGCCTTGCGGCCGGCTTCGCCGCGCGGCTCCTCGCGGCTCCTCGTGGTGCGTCCGGGCGAGGCGAATGCGTTCGAGGACCGCAGCATGGGTGACCTGCCCGACCTGCTGCGGAGCGGCGATGCGCTCGTCGTCAACGACACCAAGGTGATTGCGGCAAGTCTCAGCGGCCGCCGCATCGGCCGCGGCGATGGCGAGCCCGCGATCGCTGCGACGCTGACCAAACGGCTCGACGGCTCGCGCTGGCGCGCCTTGGTGCGCCCGGCGAAGCGGCTTGCGGTCGGCGACGTCGTGCGCTTCGGCAGCGAAGGCCGGGTGTGCTTCCTCGAGCAGCTCGACGCGACGGTCGAGGCCAAAGGGGAGGGCGGTGAGGTGACGCTCGGCTTCGCGTTTCATGGGCCGGTGCTCGACCAGGCGCTCGCCGAACGCGGCGACATGCCGCTGCCTCCCTATATCGCCGGCCGGCGCGCCGTCGACGAGCAGGACCGGACCGACTATCAGACGATGTTCGCGCGTGAGGAAGGTTCGGTGGCGGCGCCGACCGCCGGACTGCATTTCACCGAAGCCGCCGTCGCGGCTTTGCGCGGACGGGGCGTCGATCTAAGGCACGTGACACTGCATGTCGGACCGGGCACCTTTTTGCCGGTGAAGGCGGACGACACGTCGGGACACAAGATGCAACCGGAATCGGGCAGCCTCAGCGCCGAAAACGCCGCGGCGCTCAACGCGACGCGGCGCAGCGGCGGCCGCATCGTCGCGGTCGGCTCGACGGCGCTGCGGCTCCTCGAAACCGCGGCAGCCGAGGACGGCACGCTCGCGGCATTTTCCGGCGAGACCGCGCTGTTCATCACGCCGGGCTACCGCTTCCGCGCGGTCGATGTGCTGCTCACCAATTTCCATCTGCCGCGCTCGACCTTGTTCATGCTGGTTTGCGCCTTCTGCGGCATCGAGGTGATGCAGCGCGCGTATGCGCATGCGATCGACAGCGGGTATCGGTTCTATTCCTACGGCGACGCGTGTCTGCTTTTTCGGTGACATCAGCCGCCATGTCAGACGCATTCGCGTTTCGCCTCATTGCCACCGACGGCGCCGCGCGCACCGGCGAGATGGCGACGGCGCATGGCGTGGTGCTTACGCCGGCTTTCATGCCGGTCGGCACGCAGGCGGCGATAAAGGGTGTGCATCACGACGACGTACGCGCGGCGGGCGCCGATATTCTCCTCGCCAACACCTACCACCTGATGCTGCGGCCTTCGGCCGAGCGCATCGCGGCGCTCGGCGGATTGCACGCCTTCATGCGCTGGCCCTATCCGATCCTCACCGATTCCGGGGGATTTCAGGTCATGTCGCTCGCGCCGCTGCGCAAGATCACCGAGGAGGGCGTCATCTTCCGCTCCCACCTCGACGGCGCCACGGTCGAATTGACGCCGGAGCGCGCCATGCAGGTCCAGATCCTGCTTGGCTCCGACATCGCCATGCAGCTCGACGAGTGCGTGCAGCTTCCGGCCGCGCGCAGCGAGATCGAGCGCGCGATGGTGCTCTCGCTGCGTTGGGCCGAACGCTCGAAGCGCGCCTTCGAAGGCGCCGCCGCCGGCCGCGCGTTGTTCGGCATCTTGCAAGGCGGTGACGACCAGAGGCTGCGCGCCGAAAGCCTGCGCGCGCTCGTCGGCATCGGCTTCGACGGCTACGCCATTGGCGGCCTCGCCGTCGGTGAGACGCAAAGCGTGATGCTTGAGGTCGTCACCGAGACTGCGGCTGCACTGCCCGCCGGGCAGCCGCGCTATCTGATGGGCGTCGGTACGCCGGAGGATCTCCTCGAAGCCGTCGCGCGCGGCATCGACATGTTCGATTGCGTGCTGCCGACGCGCAACGGCCGCCACGGCCTCGCCTTTACCCGCTTCGGGCCGATCAACATCAAGAACGCGCATCACGCCGAGGACGCGCGCCCGCTCGACCCGGAGAGCCGTTGCCCGGCCGCGCGCGATTTTTCCCGTGCCTACCTGCATCACCTGTTTCGCAGTGGTGAGGCGCTCGGCGGCACGCTGCTCTCGCTGGTCAATCTCTACTATTATCAGGACCTGATGGCCGGCGCCCGCGCCGCGATCGCCGCCGGTCGTTTTGCCGACTATGTCGGCGAGACCAAGGAGCAGTGGACCGCAAAGCGCGATCTTCGCTCATCCTGAATTCCGGCGACACCGGAAATAAAAACCCGCCGGCTGCATGGGATGCAGCACCGGCGGGTTACTCACAACGCACCGCTACTGACGCAACAACCGGGGAAACTACATCTTCCCGAGCTGGCCGCGCAGTTCGCCGCCCTTGTTCGCGTCGGTGTGGATATTGACGTACCAGTTGCCGGACATCAGGTCGTTGGCCTGGGCATCGGTCAGCGTCGCGGAGCCCTCGAACGGGCTCGTCGCCGGCTTGATCGCGAGGGCGACGCCGCCGTTCTGGCCGGCAGGGGCGGGGCCGTGGAAATGCGCTGCCATTGCCGGGCCGCTCAATCCGGAATAGCTCCCCTTCCACGAGAACTGCTTCGTCGCGGTGTCGTATGTCGCGGTCACGCTGCCGGTCCCGGCGCTCTGGTTCGGCGGCACTTCGCTTGATCCCTTGAGGTCGGCCTTGAACTTTACAGTTTCGGCGTAGGTCGGCGAGGCAAATGCCAAGAGGGCGGCAATTGCGGCCACGCCGACGGGAAGCGCGATGATTGGGCGCATGAACTCCTCCTTCTGGCCAGTCCCGAAACGATGACAGCAAAGCCGGGCCGGCTTGCGGTTAAAGCGCAATGACTCTCTTTGGGCCGCGGCACGGGGACGCAGCGTCCGCCTCCCCCGGATACGCTGGGGATTAGGCGACCAAGATGAAGACGCGACGGCCCCTGACGCAGCCCGGCCGGAAACTAACGCGGCCACAGGGCAATAGAGGTCACAAATTCGTGGTCGCACTCGTCGCACGACCACACGTGGCGGATACGTCCGGCGGGGCTGAACTCGGATCCCTCGGCAACCAGCAGGACGTTGCCGCAACGCGGGCATTTGGGTCGACCAAGATCATGGGTCAGGGCGTACTCGGCGTAGGCGCAATGGCTGCTCATCGTCGGTCCTCCTCGACGCTCCGTCATGCACCCCGATGCGGCTGATACCGTGGATGTTGCCCGCGATCTGTGGCGCCGCTACGACGCCTTCGTGAAACTCTCGTGGCCGGGGGATCGCCGGAAAGTTCAATTCAATGCGGTCCGGCTCAGGCCGCCGGCGATCAAGTACGAGTGATGATCGTTTTGTTTCTTAATGTCGGATACCTAGCTGACAAACTTCGAGAAAATGGTGTTTAATAGCTTGTGGGGCGTAACTCCCGGGGCA
>CAWKNH010000001.1:0-10017 GCA_963850855.1 uncultured Alphaproteobacteria bacterium | reverse complement strand
AGCGCACGGCGATTGGTTGACCGCCCTATGCGCCATTCGCCAATTCGCCGTCCGCTTTCCGCCCATCACGCCCGCTCTGCCTTGATGATTTCCGTCATCGTCACGCCGAGCTTTTCCTCGACCAGCACGACCTCGCCGCGGGCTACCAAGCGGTTGTTGACGTAGATGTCGATTGCCTCTCCGACCTTGCGGTCGAGCTCGAGAACGGTACCGGGGCCGAGCTTGAGCAGGTCGCCGATATCCATGCGCGCGCGCCCGAGCACGGCGGAGACTTGAACCGGCACGTCGAATACCGCTTCTAGGTCGGCGGCGCTGCGCGACGTCGGCCCTTCCGGCTCGACGGCGGGCGGCGCATCGACCGGTGCTGCGCCGGCTTCGAGATTGGGCAGCGGCACCTTGCCATTGCCGTCCTCACTCATTGTGGCACCTCCTCAGCGTGGGTTGTGTCGACGACGCCGCGGCGCGCGCTGACGTAACGCGCCACCGCCTCGCCGATCGCCGCCTCGGCCGCGGCATTGTCGCGGTTGACGCCGCCGTCGGCCCATTCGATGCGGCAATCGCCGAGCGCGATATCCTCTTGCGCAAGCACGACCAGGCGACCCTCGAAACCGCGCGCCCGGGCGATGGCGTCGAGCTTTTCGCGGGTGGCGGCGTAGAGCTCATCGTTGACGCGCACGGCGATGTGCGGCGAGGCGATGAGCTCGCGAAAGCAGCTGCTCGCCAACGCCGAGATTTCGGCGAACGGCTCGCATGCGATCAACGCCGGCGCGAGCTTCCTTGCCACCGCCACCGCGACTTCGACAGCCTCGCATTCGAGCCGCGTCTCGATCGCCTTGAGGGCGTCGCTCGCTTGCGCGAGGCCCGCGGCGATGTGTTCGAGCGCGTCGGCCATTCTCCGCTCCGCCTCGATCCCGGCGTCGGTCCTGGCGTCCTCGTAGCCGCGGCGCTGCGCTGCGGTTTCCGCCTCGGCGAGCTTCAGCGCATGCTCGGCGAGCGTGATCGCCTGCCGCTCCGGCTTGCCGTCGTTCGCGGCGAAGTCGACATCGAACAGGAATTTTGTTGCTGCGCCCATCAGTAGACCAGTTCTTCTTCGCCGCGCGACTTGGAGATGACGATCTCGCCCTTGGCGGCGAGATCCTTGGCCAGGTTGACGAGCAGCACCTGCGCTTCGTCGACGTCGCGCAACCGCACCGGCCCCATCGCCTGCATGTCGTCCATCAGCATCTTGGCGGCGCGGGTCGACATGTTGGACAGGAAGAACTGCCGCACCGGCTCGGCCGCGCCCTTGAGCGCGATCCCGAGCTTGTCCTTCTCGATATGGCGCATGAGCGTTTGCGCCGAGGCAGTATCGAGCTTGGTCAGATCGTCGAAGGTGAACATCAGCGTCTTGATGCGCTCGGCGCTTTCGCGGTTCTCTTCCTCGAGCGCGGTGAGGAAGCGTGTTTCTGTCTGCCGGTCGAAATTGTTGAAGATCTCGGCCATCACTTCGTGCGCGTCGCGCCGGCGGGTCTGCGAAAGGTTCGACATGAACTCGGTGCGCAGCGTGAGCTCGACGCGCTCGAGCACTTCCTTCTGCACCGCCTCCATGCGCAGCATGCGGTTGACCACGTCGAGGGCGAGCTCCTCGGGCAGGATGGCGAGCACGCGGGCGGCGTGCTCCGGCCCGATTTTGGAAAGAACGACGGCGACCGTCTGCGGATATTCGTTCTTGAGATAGTTGGCGAGCACCTCCTCCTGCACGTTGGAGAGCTTCTCCCACATGTTGCGGCCGGCCGGGCCGCGGATCTCCTCCATGATGTTGCCGACCCGCTCCGGCGGGAGATATTGCTGCAGCAGGCGCTCGGTCGCGTCATAGGTGCCCATGAGCGCGCCGGACGCCGACATGCGCGAGACGAACTCGAGCAGAAGGTTCTCGACCAGCTCCGCCTCGATCGTGCCGATGGTCGACATGACGATCGAGATCTCGCGCAGTTCGTCGTCATCGAGCATGCCCCAGACCTTGGAGCCGTGCTGTTCGCCGAGCGCAAGCATGAGCACGGCGGCGCGCTCGGGGCCGGTGAGCTGGCGCTTGCTGGTCGGCGCGTTCGACGCACGGCCGGAGCTGGAAAGGCTCGCCAACGCGTTGCTGAGTTGCGCGGCGACTCCACTTTTATCGGCGTAGGCGGAAGGCATCGGTCAAGCGTTCACGCGGCTGCGCTCTCGTTGAGCCATTGGCGGATGATGGAAACGGTTTCGCGCGGATTCTTGTCGGCAAGGTCGCCGACCTTCTGCACCGATTGGGCGTGCACCTGGCCCTGGACCTGGGCGATGTCGATCATCTTGGCGGTCTGGCTCGGCTCCGCCTTCACCACCACGCTTTCCACCGGGGCGGCGATCGCCGGCGCTATGGGCGCGTCAGCGGAGGCGTCGGCGGCGGGCAATGTCGCCACGGCGCGCTCGTCCGGAGCGAGGATGCGGCGAACGAGCGGCCGCACCACCAGCAGCAGCACGACCAGGCCGAGGAGGCCCATGACCACCATCTCGATCCCGCGCATAAGGTCGTCCTTGGTGAATTGCAGCGCGGACATCCAGCCGCTCGGCTCGGTGATCGGAGCGACGGCGGGCAACTCGGCAAAGCGCAAATTGATGACCTGGACCTGGTCGCCGCGCTTCTGGTCGAAGCCGATCGCGGTGCGCACGAGCGCTCCGATCTGATCGATTTCCTCCTTGCTGCGCGGCTGATAGGTGGCATCGCCCTTGTCGTTCTTCCCGTAGGTGCCGTCTACCAGGACGGCGACGGAGATGCGGTTGACGCGGCCGCCTTCGATCACTTCGGTCTTGCTGGTCTTGGAGATCTCGTAGTTGATGATCTCCTCGGATTTCCGGCTTTGGTCGCGCGGCGTGCCGCCGGCCTCGGGCGCCGGCGCTTGGCGCTGGTTGCCGCCGGGTATTTCGTTGCCGACCGTGACCTGATTCTCCCGGCCCTCGTTCGACGCCGAGGTTTCCTCGCGCGTCTGGCTCGAACGCACGACGCGGCCTTCCGGATCGTATTTGTCCGACGTCTGGGTGACCCGGTTGAAGTCGAAATCGGCGGTGAGCTCGACGCGGGCGCGACCGGGTCCGACGACCGAAGAGACGATCGTCTCGATCTGCTCGCGCAGCCGCTTCTCGAACGCCGCCTGCCTCTCGTCGGCGCTGACCTCGGTGCCGTTCTGATCGTCGCCGGCGCCGTCAGCCAAGAGATGCCCGGCTTCGTCGACGATCGATACCCGCTGCGGCTTCAATCCGTTGACGGCGGAGGCGACGAGGTGGCGGATGGCGCGCACCTGCTGCGGCTCGAGCGGGCCCCGAACCTTGACCACGATCGAAGCGGAAGGCTCCATCTTGTCGCGCGAGAACAGCGGACGCTCTGGCATCACTAGATGCACGCGCGCGGCCTGCACCCGGTCGAGCCCGCGAATGGTGCGTGCGAGCTCCCCTTCGAGCGCCCGTAAGTTATTGATATTTTGCACGAAACTGGTCGTGCCCAGCGCGTCGGATTTGTCGAAGATCTCGTAGCCGACGCCGCCGCCCTTGGGCAGGCCGCCCTCGGCAAGGCCCATGCGCAGCCGCGCCACGCGGTCCTTCGGGACCATGACGATGCTGCTGTCATTGCGCAGCTCGTAGGGAACGCCCTGGCGCTCCAGCTCCTTCACGATCGCGGTGGAGTCCTCGAAGGTGAGGTCGGTAAAAAGCGGCGTCATCTGCGGCGCGGTCACGCGCAGCATCAGGAAGGCAAAAAAGCCGACGAGGGTAATAGTGACAGCGCCCATCGCGGCAATGCGTGCGGCGCCGAGCGTCCTGACAAAGTCGATGAGACCTTTCACCGGGCCGTTTCCCTCGCTGAGCGCGCCACGCGGCTCGCTCGGCAATATTTGCCCGGTCTATAGTTAGCACTCCGTTAATGGACGCCGCCGGCGGGCGATAAAGCCGCCGGCGATGCCGTTTAGTGGATCACGTCAGCCACGCGGCGGTCGCTCGGACTGACCAGGACGATGGCGTTGTCCTGCTTGACGAAGAAGGTGTGGGACTTGCCTTGCGGCACCTTCGCTGCAAGCTCGGGCGGCATCGGGTGAAGATCGACGTTCTCCGGCACCGCGTCGCCGATCGTTTCCGGCGCGTCCGCCCGCGCTTTGGCGACGTTGAGATCCTTGAGCACGATCTCCCTGATGATAAAGCGCTGCTCCTGAGTGAGGTTGATGGTCCGCGGCGCCGGCGCGACCGCGGGCGCGTCGGTTCCGCGGATTTCCTGGTTGCTTTGGCTCAACACTGGCGGGCAGAACGCGATACCCAGTGCGCCGGCGAGGGCGACGAGGAGCGTCTTCGAATATCCCGGCATGTGCAAATCACCGCGTGCGAGTGGAGGGTCGACGTTAACGCGCCGCGCCGCCGCCGGGTTCCCAAGCGCCGGGCGGACGCCACCAGCGCCCGGCCGCCGGGCTGCGGGCGAAGCTATTCAACACGCAGACTGATTCGCGCGCGCGACAGAACAGGCCGCGGCGGCGGCCATTGGCAATTCGGTAAGACCGATTAAGCGCTCGTTACTGGCGATATTGCTGAATGCGGGTCGTGCGCAGGCCCGCCAGGCCGTGTTGGTCGATCGAATATTGCCAGGAGAGGAACTCCTCGACCGTCAGCGTATAGCGGCTGCACGCCTCTTCGAGCGAAAGAAGCCCGCCGCGAACAGCGGCTACGACTTCCGCCTTACGGCGAATGACCCAACGTTTGGTTCCCGGCGCCGGCAAATCGGCGATGGTCAGAGGGGAACCGTCCGGCCCGATGACGTACTTGACCCTCGGGCGATGGGGCTCGTTCATAGGAACTCTCACGAACTCGACACACTACGAGCTTCGGACCTTACGCAGCGCGGCTTAAAATTTGCCTAAGCCTAACGGTCGATTGGAGTCTTTAGCCGAGCGGACCGTGCGCCGCGCCTCGCTGGGACGAAGGCGGCGCGTGGCGATCGGGACCGGGAGTCGAGGCGGCGAGAAGTTAACGGCTGATCGACTGGATTTGGCTGAGCGCGATGTTCTGTCCGCCGACCGTCAGCAGCGGCGGGTTCTGGCTCAGATTGACGCCGGTGACGACGCCCTGCACCTGGGTCGAGACGGTGACCGGTTGGCCGTTGGCTCCGGTGGCGCTGATCGTCATGGTGTAGTTGCCGTCCGGCCAGGTCACGCTGCTGTTACCCTGGCCGCTCCAGCTGAAGGTTTGCGTTCCGGCGTTGAGCGTCGTTGTGCCGGTGAACGCCGTCTGCCCACTCGAATTGGTGATCGTGATGTTGGCCGTCGCCGGAGCGGCGGCGTTGAGGCTCCAGGTCGCCGGACTGCCGGTCGCGTTGGAGAGGGTCGCGGTATTGCCGGTGGCGGTGACCGTACTGCCGAGGAATTGCAATGCCGAGGTCGCTTCCGTGGTCTGCTGCAGCGAGATCAGCGTTTGCAGGTTGGTGTTCATGTTGACCTGCTGCTCGACCGAGGCGAACTCGACCAGCTGCTGGGTGAACTGATTGGTATCGAGCGGGTCGAGCGGGTCCTGGTTCTGCAGCTGGGTGGTCAGGAGCTGCAGGAAGGTGTCGAAGTTGCCGGCGAGCGACTGCATGCCGGTGGTCGCCGTGCTGGCGCTCGTGGAGGTCGCGGGCGTGGTCGTCGGCGTCGTGGCCGAGCTTGCGGCGCCGAGCTGGGACAGCGCCGAGGTGCCGACCTGCGAAAGCGTGTCGCTAAGAGTGCTCATGATCCATCCTCACACGCGAATGTCGAGCCCGCCGCCGAGGCCGGAGCGCGTGTAGATTTGCGTCGGGTCGACGGAAGCAGGGCTGGTATCGGGAATGACAAGCTGCGCCACTCTCGGCTGCGGGCCGTTGCCGCCGCCATTGTTCTGTCCGGCGAAGGACTGATCGCGCAGCGTGAACTGCAGGCCGTTATCGGCGGTCTTCAATCCGGCTTGCTCGAGCGCGCGCTCAAGCTGCGGCTGCTGGCTTTGCAAGAGCGCCAGCGTATCGGCGCGGTCGGCGGTCACGTGCGACGTCACCTGGCCGTCGCGATCGACGTCGAGGTGCACGTCGATGCGGCCGAGCTCGGGCGGATCGAGACGGATCTCGAATTGATTGGAGCCGGCCTGCGCCCGCGCCGCAATGGCGACGGCAAGGCCAGCGATCGGCACCGCGGCCGCCGAGGTCGTGGCTGCGTTCGCTGCTGGCGCTGACGAAGACGCCGTGGCGCCGAGCGAGAAGCCGAAATTCGGCACTCCGTCTGCGGTCGTCTTCGCCGCGCCGGTCCCGCTTGGGCCGCTCGCGCCGGCCTCAGAGGAAGAAAGCGCGGAAAGCCCGGCACGTCGGCGGACTGGCGTGTCCGGTGCCGTTGCCGGCAGTGACCTGAGCCTGGCTCGGGGAGGTCGTGTCGTCGGTCGCTTGCAGCGGGGTGGCGTTCGCGGCATCCGGGGAGGGATCGGACGCGGGCTTGACCGTGGGATCGCCGCTGGCCGCCAATTTCGCCTGCTGGCCGGCTGCGACGTCGGTTGGGCCTTGGGTCGCGTCTTGTGCCGGCGCCGCGTCTTGGTCCGCATCGCCGGGCTGACCGGCGCGCACCCGCACCTTCGTCTGCTCGCCGATTGCCGCGGCCCCAACCGGCGCAGTGGCGGCCGCGGACCCGACCGGCGCAGTGGCAGCCGCAGCCGCCGCAACCGGCGCCGGGGCTGACGCCGCGGCAGGGATGTTGACGACAATAGCGGCCGCCAGCGGCTGCGATGGACTGGCCGGCGGCGCGGCGATTGCGCTCACGCCGGCATCGTCGTTGCCCTTGTCGTCCTTTGCGCCGCCTGCATTTGTTGTCGTCGTCGGCTGCGGGATCTGGCTGTCGGCTTGCGGCACGACCACGGCGGGAGCGTTCACTACCGCCGGAATTTGCGTGGCGTCTCCGCCCTTGGCCGTCGGAGCGCTTGGCTGCGGGGCCGCGTTGCTCGGGCCGCCGGTAGGCTTTCGTTGTCTTGGCCCCAGGCATCGCGCCACTGATCGCGCCACCATTGGCATCCGAGGTCTGGACCGGGCCGCCGGTGGCATTCGGCACCACGTCCGGCCCGGCGCTTACGCTCGGGATCGGGTTTGCACCCTTCGCATTATTCGTTGGCGCTTTCGTGCCGCCGGTCGCTTGGAGGATCGCGGCGGCGCCATTTGCGGCCTTCGGAGGCGCGGTGAAGAGGCCGCCGCTCGTATTCGGCGCCGTCGGCGGGCCGCCATTCGCATTCCCGGTCGAGCCGGCAGAGCTTGCCGAACTCGGCGCTGTCGTCGTTGCGCTCGTGGTGTCCGGGCCCGCGTTCGGCCCGGGCGCGGTGTTTTGGTTGGAGTTCGCCGCATCGCTCGTGCTGGATTCGGGGCTTCCGCTGCCGGCTGAAGGGCTATTCGCCGGCGCGGGCGGCGGCGGCGTCGCCATTGGCGCATTTTGCGGAACATTCGTCGGGGCCGGCATTGATGCCGTGGCGTCAAGGAGGGCCGCGAAGGGCTGAGGCGCGCTCGCTTGGCTCGCACTGGACGCCTGCGCTCGCTGCAAGGCCGCGAAGGAGGGCGTGGCGCTGACGTCTGACGCTATACTCGGCACTGCGGAACCCCGGCCGTCGAGATGAGGCGTAAGCCTGCTTGCAACCGCCGGGCCAGTGCGGCGCGAGCGGCAACTTTCGTGAATTCAAGGCGTTAGGCTCAGTCACCGGCCATCGGACGCGGCAGCTCTTGCGTTCGTCCGGCAAATTTTGCCGCACCCCGCGCGGCCCGCGCCTCCGGCAGGGGCGGGCCCAGCCGTGGCGCAGCGCCGGGCTGGCGCCTATAGTAAAGGGCTGAGCGAGGAGCGAACGGCCGGCGCTGTTGCCGCCGAGCGCCCCGAGCCTCGCAGGGAAAACGGCCACACCGCCATGCTGAACGGCTTCGATATAGAGGGACGGCCGTCGGATACGCGCGTCGTCGTCGCCATGTCCGGCGGCGTCGATTCCTCCGTCACCGCCGCGCTGCTCGCCGAGGCGGGCTACGATGTCGTCGGCATCACCCTTCAGCTTTACGACCACGGCGGCGCGACCCACCGCAAGGGCGCCTGTTGCGCCGGCCGCGATATCCATGACGCGCGCGCGGTCGCCGAGCGCATCGGCATTCCGCATTACGTGCTCGACTATGAGAGCCGCTTCAAGGCGGCGGTGATCGACCGGTTTGCGGAAAGCTACGTGGCCGGCGAGACTCCGGTCCCCTGTGTCGAATGCAACCAATCGATCAAGTTCCGCGATCTGCTCGAGACTGCGCGCGATCTCGGCGCCAGCGTCCTGGCGACCGGCCACTACGTCGCCTCGCGCGCGCTGCCGGGGGGCGCCCGCGCGCTCTATCGCGCCCGCGAGGCCGAGCGCGACCAGAGCTATTTCCTGTTCGCCACCACGCGCGCCCAGCTCGATTTCCTGCGTTTCCCGCTCGGCGATCGGACCAAGGCGGAGACGCGCGACCTCGCGCGCCGCTTCGGGCTTCCTGTCGCCGACAAGCACGACAGCCAGGACATCTGCTTCGTGCCGAGCGGACACTACGGCGACGTGATCGAACGGCTGCGGCCGGGGGCGGCCGCGCCGGGCGAGATCGTCGACCTCGAAGGTCGCGTCCTCGGCCGGCATGACGGCATCATCCACTTCACCGTCGGGCAGCGGCGCGGTCTCGGCATCGCCGCCGGGACGCCGCTTTACGTGATCCGGCTCGACGCTCCTTCCCGTCGCGTCATCGTCGGCCCGCGCGAAGCACTGCGCACGAGCCGCATCCGGCTGCGCGAGGTGAATTGGCTCGGCGACGGCACCATTGAGGAAGCCTTGGAACGGCGGTCCGCGGTTTGCGTTAAGGTTCGCTCGACCCGGCCGCCACAATCCGCGTGGCTGCGTTCCACAGCCGATGGCGGCGTCGAGGTCGAGTTGATCGCCGGCGAAGACGGCGTGTCGCCCGGTCAGGCTTGCGCGTTCTATGACGCGGCCGAGGGTCAGGCGCGGGTGCTCGGCGGTGGCATCATCGCCGGCACGATTGCCGCGGCGGCGAAGGACGCAGTCGCCGAGTTGGCGGCGGCGCATTAAGAACGCCGGAAGCGGGAGCGACGGTCAAGAGTGATGGCGCCGGAACTCGACAAGGTTGGGATCACCAAGGCGTACGCCCGCTGGGCGCCGATCTATGATCTCGTCTTTGGCGCCGTGTTCGAGCATGGGCGCAAGGCTTCGATCGCCGCGGCCGAGCGCTGCGGCGGCCGCATTCTTGAAGTCGGCATCGGCACGGGGTTGTCACTGCCGGAATATGCCTGGAGCAATCGGGTCACCGGCATCGACCTATCCGCGCCGATGCTGCGCAAGGCCAAGGCGCGCGTCGCCGAGCACCGCCTGACCAATGTCGACGGACTGGCGGTGATGGACGCGCAGCATCTCGGCTTTCAGGACGGCGTGTTCGACGCCGTGGTCGCGCAATATGTCATTACCACGGTGCCGAATCCGGAAGCGACGCTCGATGAGTTCGCGCGCGTGCTCAAACCCGGCGGCGAGATCGTCCTGGTGAATTACGTCAGCGCCGATACCGGTGTGCGTCAGGCCGTCGAACGACGCTTCGCGCCGCTCGCGCGCCGCCTCGGCTGGCGCCCGGAATTCCGCTGGGAGCGGCTCGCGCAATGGGCGGCGCGGCACGGCGGCGTCCGCGTGGTCGAGCGGCGCGCGATGCCGCCGCTCGGGCAATTCTCGCTGATCCGCGTCGCCCGTCTCGGCCGCCTCGGCAGAGGCCAATTGGCGACCGCCGGCGTAATACCGTGATATCGAAACGTCCGGCGTTCGCGTACTGACAGGGTGATTGGCGGTATTGCCGGGCGGGACCGGCCCCTTGGAAAAATCGGCGAACTGCCCTAAATCTCGCCGGTCCGGCGCGAAAGTCCTGGACGCTTGTGGCGGAGTAGCTCAGTTGGTTAGAGCAGCGGAATCATAATCCGTGTGTCGGCGGTTCAAATCCGTCCTCCGCTACCA